>NZ_JARVXM010000001.1:0-745770 GCF_048957655.1 Stenotrophomonas sp. AS1
GCGATCATCATCATGCTCGCCGGTGGCCTGGCGGTGCTCAAGCTGCCGGTGTCGATGTACCCGGAAGTGGCGCCGCCCACGCTGACGATCACGGCGATCTACCCGGGGGCGTCAGCCACGGTCATCGAGGAAACGGTCACCAAGGTCATCGAGCAGCACCTCACCGGCCTGGACGGGATGCTGTACTTTTCTTCACAGAGTTACTCCTACGGGGGTTACGCCACCATCAGCATCGTCTTCGAGCCGGGCACGGACCTGGAGACGATCCAGCCACACGTACAGAATCGCGTACAGCGAGCAATGCCCTCGCTGCCCGAGCAGGTGCAGCGACGCGGTGTCAACGTCTCAAAGTCCGGTGCGGACGTGCTGCAGATTCTGGGCTTCGTGTCTGAAGATGGCAGCATGGAGGCCGCCGATGTGGCCGATTACGTAGGCTCGTCCGTGGTGGATGTGATCAGCCGAGTGGAGGGCGTTGGCTTTGTACGCGAGTATGGCGGCAAGTATGCGATGCGCATCTGGCTGGATCCTGCTCGCCTCCACGCCTATCGTTTGACGGTCGATGAGATAGCGCAAGCCATTCGCGCGCAGAACGCGCAGATTGCGCTGGGCGAGATGGGCGGCGCGCCCGGCGTGGAGGCGCAGGCGATGACGGCATTCGTCGACGCAGGATCGCGTTTGTCCAGTGCTGCGCAGTTCCGGGCGATCATCCTGAGGGGGAATCCGGATGGAAGCCAGTTGCGGCTCGGTGATGTGGCCCGCGTTGAACTCGGCGCGGAAAGTTACGATTTCAGCAACCGACTCAATGCACGGCCCGCTGCGGCCATCGGGGTCTACCTGGCTCCGGGGGCCAACGCACTGCGCACGCGCGAGGCGGTAGACAAAGCACTGGAAAGCATGGCCCCGGACATGCCCGCCGGGCTGCGCGTCGTGGTGCCGTATGACTCCGTGCCCTTCGTCAAGGCCTCCATCCGCAGCGTCATCTCCACGCTGCTGGAGGCGATCGTGCTGGTGTTCCTGGTGATCTACCTGTTCCTGCAGAACTTCCGCGCGACCCTGATCCCGACGATCGCGGTGCCGGTGGTGCTGCTGGGCACGTTCGGCATCCTGTCCGCGCTGGGCTTCTCGGTGAACATGCTGACCATGTTCGCGATGGTGCTGGCGATCGGCCTGCTGGTCGATGATGCGATCGTGGTGGTGGAGAATGTCGAGCGGATCATGGCCGAGGAAGGACTTTCTCCGCTGGAGGCCACGCGCAAGTCCATGGGCCAGATCACCGGTGCGCTGGTCGGCATCGGCCTGGTGCTGTCGGCGGTGTTCGTGCCGATGGCCTTCATGAGTGGGGCCACCGGCGTCATCTACCGCCAGTTTTCGGCCACGATCGTCTCAGCCATGGCGCTGTCGGTGCTGGTCGCGGTCGTGATCACCCCAGCGCTCTGCGCAACCCTGCTCAAGCCGGTCAGGACCGGCGGGCATCAGTCACCACCGGCAGGCGCGCTGGCCCGGGCCTTTGGCAGGTTCAACACGGGTTTTGAACGCACCAGCGCCACCTATGAGCGCGGGGTCGCCGGTCTGTTGGCCCGTCCGTGGCGAAGCATGGCGTTGTTCGCACTGTTGTCCGGCGCGATGATCGTGCTGTTCATGCGGCTTCCCTCTTCGTTTCTGCCGACCGAAGACCAGGGAACGCTGGTGGTACTCGTGCAGGGTCCGGCCGGTTCGACATTTGCCCATACCGAGGCAGCGTTGAAAGCGGTGGAAAAGCACTTCCTTGAGGATGATCCGGTGGTCGATGCCCTTCTCACCGTGGTCGGCTTCAGCTACTCGGGCATGGGGCAGAACAACGGGCAGGCCTTCATACGCTTGAAGGACTGGTCCACGAGAGGGGGTGATGACGAGGCGGACAACGTGGCGGAGCGCGCCAGGTCCGCGCTTGCCTCATACCCGGGGGCCACCTTCCACGTGCTGACGCCTGCCGCCATCCCGGCGTTGGGAACGGCCGCAGGATTCAGCTTCTTCCTGCGGGATGGCATTGGCCAGGGCCATGCTGCGCTGTTGGAGGCGCAGGACAGGCTGCTGGCACTGGCGGAGGCCAGTCCGATCCTTGCTGGCATGCGCGCCAATGGGCTGAGCGACATGCCTTCGCTGCAGGTGAATGTGGATGCCGAACGGGTTGCGGCGCTGGGACTGTCGATCGATGAGGTCAACAGCACCCTGGCCACCGCCTGGGGGAGCCGTTATGTAGACGACTTCAACGACCGCGGTCGGCTCAAGCGCGTCTACCTTCAAGCCGATGCGTCGTTCAGGACGAGCCCGGATGACTTCGCACTCTGGTCGGTGAGGAATGCGGCGGGTGAGATGGTGCCGTTCAGCTCGTTTGCTTCGATCGAATGGAGGCATTCTTCACCGAGATTGGAGCGCATCAACGGGATGCCCGCCCGGGAAATCCTCGGGGCCGCGGCCCCAGGGACAGGCTCAGGACGCGCGATCGCCGAAATCGAACGTCTTGCCCAGCAGCTGCCGCCGGGCTTCGGCATCGAATGGACCGGCACGGCACTCCAGGAAAACGGTGCGACGTTGCAGACCCCGCTGCTGTACACGCTGTCACTGCTGATCGTGTTCCTGTGCCTGGCCGCGCTGTATGAAAGCTGGAGCGTGCCGACCGCGGTGCTGCTGGTGGCGCCGCTGGGCATCCTCGGCGCGGTGCTGGCCAACACCTTCCGCGGCATGGAGCGCGACATCTACTTCCAGGTGGCGATGCTGACCACGGTGGGCCTGACCAGCAAGAACGCGATCCTGATCGTGGAGTTCGCAAAGGAAAACCTGGAGAAGGGCGCCGGCCTGATCGAAGCGACGATGCATGCCGTGCGCGACCGTCTGCGCCCGATCATCATGACCTCGCTTGCCTTTGGCCTGGGCGTGCTGCCGCTGGCGCTCGCGTCGGGTGCCGGTTCCGGCGCTCAGCGGGCGATCGGGACTGGCGTACTCGGCGGCATGGTCGTGGGCACGCTGCTGGGTGTGTTCTTCGTCCCGCTGTTCTTCGTCATCGTGCAGCGGGGGTTCAACCGAACGCGTTGATGCCATCGGCAGTCAATGCCGATGGAGGTGTCATCCATCGCGCTGCACCCGCGTTCGGTACGCCGCCACATTGTCACCGCGGATGCGCCGTTCCTGTGTGCCCGTCACCGTATCGACCTTGCGGTCTGAACCGGTGACGGGCTTGGCGTCGATCGCGGTGTCGCGCTCGAACGCGTGGGATTTGTCGGTGTTGCGGTAGTACCGGTACAGCGCCCAGTACAACGCCGTTGCACCGGCGGGACCGGCGGCAAGCAGCCAGAGACCACTGTCATCGCTCATGAGGCAGCTACCAGGAAGAAGAGCACGAGGGCTTCGATGATGGTGCCGGTGGTGAGCGCGGCCAGCAGCAGCTTCCACTGCTGCACCGGCACGCTGCCCATGGTTTCACCGGTGCGGCCGTTCACCGCGATGTAGTGCAGCATGCCGCCATTGCGGCCGGGTTGGTGGTAGGAGTACAGCCACACCGGCAGGTACATCGACACCCAGCGGGTGCCATGCACGTCCACGCGTTCACGTTCCCAGCGTACGCCCCGATCGTAGCGGCGCACCGAGCCTTCCACCTGCGCGCGGGCGATCGACAGCAGCTGGTCTTCCAGCCGTGGGCGCAGCGTCTCGACATCGAGGTTGCGCTTCTCCGAAGTGAAACCGGCCAGGTAGGAGGCGTTCCACTTCAGCGCGTTCTTGGTATCGAACGGCAGGATCGCGTTGATGATGTTGTTGGTATTGCTCTGGATGTCCAGATTGCCGCGTTCGGCGGAGGACTCCAGGGTCAGGTCGTCCACGGTGAAATCGACCTGGCGGTCCACCTGGTACACGTCGGCGTCGTAGTAGGTCTGCTTGTTCTTTTCGGTGCCGCGCGTGTACTGCCGCGTCTGGATTTCACCCTTGCCCGAGACGCTGGCACTGACGTTGCTGTCCACGATCATGTAGGGCAGGTAGACGCCGGTGACGTTTTCCGGCGTGAACTGGTCCTTGAAGGCCTTCAGCGCGAACAGGCGCCGCTTGTCCACGAACTGCCGGATCCGCGCGACCGCGTCGTCCTTGCTGATGCGGAACGGCAGCACCGCATCGGGCACCGCGCCGTTGGCGATCTGTTCGTTGACCCCGAACACGTGGCGGCACCAGTGGCAGCGTGCGGTCATGGTGCTTTCGGTGTTGATGGTGACTTCCGCCCCGCAGCCGGTGCACTTGAAGCTCATCAGGCTGGCGGTGCCAGTGTCGATGTCGCGCGCACCGGACGCGACCACCGTACCGCGAAGCTCGCCGATCCCTTCGCCGAACCCGAACGCTTCCTCGACCCGGTCGCCGTGCCATTCGTGACGGCAGAACTGGCAGACCAGTACATCGGTGCCGAGCTTGAGCCGCACATCGCTGGAGCCGCAGTTCGGGCAGCGGTTGACGCCGTCCTTGAGCTCGGCCGCAGAGGTGTCCAGCGCGGCCGGATCGGGCGCCAGCACTTCATCGCGGATGGGCTGGGGCAGGGTGGCCGGGTCGATCGGGAAACTGCCCGGCACCGGCGGCACCTCCCGGGGCGAGCCTGGGCCGGTGACCGGCGCCGCGGGCGAGGGCGAGGGCGAGGGCGGCAACGGTGGCGGACCCGCCGGGATCGGCGGTGGCATCTTGGGGTCGGACATGGTGTCGGTGCGCTCGGTGTCTTACAGCCCCAGCGCCTTGGCCTTGAGCTTGTCGTAGTCGTCCTGGGTGATCAGGCCGAGGTCCAGCATCTCCTTGGCCTTCTTCAGCTTGGCGACCGGGTCGTCCGCGGCCGGGGTGACCGGCTGCTGCATCCCTCCAACCCCGAGCATGCCCGAGGCCATGCCGACGCCGACCAGGCCGGCGGCACCGCCGTTCTCGCCGGCCGACTGGATGCCCTGGGCCACGCTGGCCTGCAGGTTGGAGTTGCCGCGCGAGCCGGCCAGCGCATCGGCGCGCTGCACGGTCTTGAGCAGTTCACGCGTGTTGGCGTCGTACTCGATCGAGACGATGGCGGTCTTGACGATGGCCAGGCCGCGATCGGACTTCCACTGGTAGCCCTGCTCGACGGCAGCGGACAAGCTCTGCGCGAAGCCCAGCGAGTCCTGCTGCAGCTTGGTGATCCGGTTGCCCTTGCCCGGGTCGTTCGTATACAGGCTGAAGGCCGGGGCCAGCGAGCCCACCACTTCGTTGAACAGCTGGCTGGCGGCGGCGTTGTCCAGATCGGTGAAATCGAACACCTGGCCCGGCTGCAGGTAGCTGGCCGGCACGAAGTTCTTCACGAACAGGATCGGATCGACGATTTTCAGCGTGTACGAGCCGCGCGTGACCGCGCCGACCTGCGTGCCGAGGAAGCCATCGTCCCAGTAGATTTCGGACTGCGTGCCAAAGCGGTTGTCCGGCAGCTCTTTCAGCGAGACGAAGAAGGCCGCCTGCTGCGACCCGGGCTGGCCGCCGAACTTGAAACGTTCCCAGCTCTGCTTGATCAGCGGGCTGACGAAGCCGTCGCCGGCGAAGATCGACTGCGAGTTGGTATCGTCCGAGCGCCATTCATAGCCACCCGGCTCGGCGACGAAACCGGTGATCGCGCCGTCCTGGAACAGCAGCAGGCCGTAGCCTTCGGGCACGACGATCCTCGAGCCGTTGGTGATGATGTTGGAGGAGGCGCTGGTGTTGGAGCCACGCCCGGCATTGGTGCCGCGCGGGACCGCCGCGAACAGCGCTGCCGTGGAGGGCAGGCCCGTCGGCACGGTGTAGAAGTCCTTCCACTGGTCGGCCAGAACACCACCCACTGCACCTGCCACCGCCTGACGAAGACCCATGACCAACTCCCTGTGATTCGTGGCCGGGCACCGTGCCCGCCATGCTCGGCCGACTATATCAGCAGCCAACGCACCTGCATCCAGAACGCCGTTCTGCTCGTACAAGCGCCATGAACCCCAAGTCGCCGATCCCCCGGAAGTGGCCTACCATGGAGGCTGACCCGCCTGTTGCCAGGATGACGCCCTTCGAGGCCGCCCGGATGATTGCCGCCCCCGCTCAATCCACGACGGAAATCAAGACCTGGGCGGCGGAAATGGCGGCGGTGGCCGGCTCGCGCGACCGCGAGTGCTTCCTGCGCATCTACGACCACTTCATGCCGCGTCTGTGCCGCTACCTGGGTGGGTTGGGGGCGGCCGATGGCGTGGCCGAGGATCTTGCCCAGGAAGTGCTGCTCAAACTGTGGAACCGTGCCGACCTGTACGATCCGGCGCGCAGCAGCCTGGGCACGTGGCTGTACCGGGTCGCGCGCAACATGCATATCGACCGCGTGCGCCGGGAACATATCTGGGTGCATGCCCACGAGGTGGTCGAGCAGGCCGCCGAAGGGGCCGACGGGGGCGGCTCGCTGGCCGAGCGCCATACCGAGCACGTCAGGCTCAAGCAGCGGCTGGACGAACTCTCCGCAACGCAGGCCCGTTTGATCCGGATGTCCTACTTCGAAGCCAAAACCCACGCCGAGATCGCCACCGAGCTGCATATGCCACTGGGCACCGTGAAGTCCCATATCCGACGTGCGTTTCTGCAGTTGCAGTCGCTGATGGGAGAGTCGCGATGAATCCTCGTCATCACCTGGACCCGACCACCGTCCTGGGCTTTGCCACCGGAACCCTGGCGCCGGAAATGTCGGTGGTCGCCGCGGCGCACCTGGAAGCCTGCGCCTACTGCCGGAAACAACTGCGCGCGGCCGAACGGGTCGGGGGACTGCTGCTGGAGCAGCAGTTGCCGCCGCCCGGCGCGGAGGATCGCCAGGCCGCGCTTCGGCAGGCCATGCTGGCGCGCCTGGATGCCGCGCCAGCGGAGGATGGCATGCGTGGCCAGACGGCTGTGCGCGGCGCGCCTGCGCACGACCCGGATCAACTGCCGGCGGCGCTGGCGCCACATTTCGGAACGTCCTACCGCTCGCTGAAATGGCGGTGGATGGCGCCGGGTGTCCACTGCATCCGCGCAACGGCGCACCCGTCGTTGATCATGCTGAAAATCGCCCCGGGCAAATGCCTGCCCATGCACAGCCATGGCAGCAGCGAGCTGACTCAGATCCTTCGCGGTGCCTACGATGATTCACTGGGGCATTTCGCCCCCGGCGATGTGGCCGATCTCGACAGCCAGGTCGAGCATCAGCCGGTGACCACCCCCGGGGTGGCGTGCATCTGCGTTTCAGCGCTGGATGCGCCACTGGTCTTCAGCGGATGGTTCGCGCGGAAGCTGCAGCAGGCGTTCAAACTCTGACCGGGCAGGCCGCGATCGCGGCCGCTTCGAACACCTGCATCACCAAGGCCGGGGACATCGGCCGGGCAAGCAGGTAGCCCTGGACTTCGTCGACCCCCATCGCAGCCAGCACCTCCACCTGCGCCTGTTGCTCGACTCCCTCGGCCACGGTGAGGTAGCCCAGCTCATGCGCCAGATGATGGATGGCCGAGACCTTGGCGCGCGCCCGGGGATTGATGGCGATGCCATCGATCAACGATTTGTCCAGCTTCACGGTGTGGATGGGAAGATCGGACAGATAGCTGAAATTGCTGTAGCCGCTGCCGAAGTCGTCGATCGCCACAGTGATGCCGGCCTGCGCCATCGCTGCGATATGGCCGATGGCCGGGGAGCCCGGACGCAGCCATTCGCCCTCGGTGATCTCCAGCTCGATCATCGAGAACGACAGCGCCCTGTGCTCGAGTTTGCTGCGGATGTCGTGCCATGCCGAGGCGTTGGACAGATAACTGCTGGAGAGGTTGATCGAGACCGGAATATCCAGCCCTTGGGCGCGCCACGCCTGGACCTGATCGAGCGCGGTGTCGAGCACCCAGTTGGTCACCTCATCCATCAGGGCGGTCCGCTCGAAGACCGGAATGAACTCGGCCGGGCTGATCGACCCCAGGGTGGGGTGGGTCCAGCGGATCAGGGCTTCGGCCGAGACCGGGCGCCGGCCGTCCAGGGTGAAGCGGGGCTGGTAATCCAGGTGGAAATCGCCGGCCTGCAGCCCGCGTTCGGCATCGGAGGCCAGGCGGTAGGCGCGGTGCATCTTTTCGTCGCGCTGTTCGGAGTACCAGCAGAACGGCCGCCGTGCGTCGAACGCACCGTGCATGCTGACCAGCAGCCGCCGCAGCAGGTCGTGGCTGTCTTCTTCGCCGGGTTCGACGGCGCAGATGCCGGCATGGAAGCGTGGCGACATCGGCACTGCCGCGGCCATCAGCGGGCGCAGCATGCGCGTTCTCAATTCCAGGATCAGCGCCTCCACCTGGGCTGCGGCCGGCATCTCGACCACAAAGGCAAACCGCGTCACCCCCACGTGGTACACCGTGGCCACGCCCTCCAGCGCGGCACGCAGGCGGACGCCGGCGCGCCGGATCAAGGCCTCCAGCGGCCGCAGGCCCAGCACCTGGCCCACCTGGTTGGCGCGTGGAATGTCGAGGATGTCCACCGCGACGGCGTAGGCCGTTCCTTCAGTGCAACGCGCCAGGATGCCGGGCAGATCCGCATGCAGCTGGTGCCGGCTCGGCAGGCCGCTGACCGGGTCCAGCCGACCGGACATCGCACGCAGCTCCAGCTGTGCGACGACCAGTTCGGCCAGGGTGGCCAGCTGATCCTGATCACCCTCGTTGAACGTGCGCGGGCGTGTGTCCATGACGCACAGGGCACCGATGGCGACCCCGTTCTTTGCCACCAGCGGTGCGCCCGCGTAGAAGCGCAGATGCGGGCTGTCGGTGACCAGCGGGTTGTCGCGGAAGCGGGGGTCCTGGCGGAGATCCGGAACCACCAGCACGCCATCGGCGGTGACGGCGTGGGCGCAGATCGAGGCGCGGATGTCGGTCTGCGCCATGGGCAGGCCGATCCGGGAAAGGAAGCGCTGCTTCACATCCCCGAGGATCGAGACGAATGCCACCGGGGCATTGAAGGTATAACCGGCCAGCGCGGTGAGCCTGTCCAGTGCAGGCAGGGACGCCAGACCGTCGACCTGCATGGCACTGAGGACCGCGCTGCGTTCGTCGCGTTGTGAGGTGGGGGGGCTCATCGTGATTCGACTGGGGGTGGAGGCCACGGCCGAAGCCGGAAAAGTGGGCCTCCTGTCCCTTGCCGCTCGAACCGGCGGCGTTCCTTCCAGGCTATACGTACGACACACGCAGCTGGATGCAGTTACCAGTCGGTGGGCGCGTAGTCCTTCAGGAACTGACCCCAGACGTGCTCACCGGTGTTGATGCCGTGGATGATCGGGTCGACGATGCGGGCGGCGCCGTCGACGATATCCAGCGGCGGATGGAAGCGCTCTTCCTTCACTTTCTTGGCCGCGATATCCGCCGGATCCTCGTCGGTCACCCAGCCGGTGTCGACGCTGTTCATGTGGATGCCGTCGTTCTGGTAATCCGCCGCCGAGGTGCGCGTCATCATGTTCAGCGCAGCCTTGGCCATGTTGGTGTGCGGGTGGCGGGTGGTCTTGAAGTTGCGGTAGAACTGCCCCTCCATCGCCGAAACGTTGACGATGTGCTTGTCACGCTCGGGCGTGCGCAGCATCAGCGGCTTCAGGCGCGCATTGATGATGAACGGTGCGATGGCGTTGACCAGCTGGGTTTCCAGCAGCTCCACCGAGGGCACTTCGGCCATCAGCATGCGCCAGGAGTTGCGCCCGCGCAGATCCACCTGCTGCAGGTCCTGGTCCAGGCGACCGTCCGGGAACAGATGCTGCTGCGCCACCAGCTCATCGTCCAGCAGCGGCACCTGCGACAGCTCGGCGGCACGGGTCAGGCCGTTGGCGGCATTGAAGTCGCGGCCCTGGACCACCGGCAGCCCGGCCGAGGCGGTGGTGCCGAGCAGTTCGGCGCTGCGCAGGCCTTCGTAATCGCCGATCAGCTTGCGCAGCGTGTCCGGTACCTCGTGCAGCGGCGCGGTTTCACCGGCCATCATGTGCGCATAGAACTGCGGCGGGCGGCGCACGGTCTGGCAGGCGTTGTTGATGATGAAATCCAGGCGCGGGCGGGTGGCCAGCAGTTCGCTGCAGAAGGCCTCCACGCTGGGGGTGTGGCGCAGGTCCAGGCCGTACACCTGCAGGCGGTGGCCCCATTCGGCGAAGTCGGGCTCTTCGGCGTAGCGCGCGGCCGAGTCACGCGGGAAGCGCGTGGTCACGATCAGCTCGGCGCCGGCGCGCAGCAGCTTGAGTCCAGCCTGGTAGCCGATCTTGACCCGGCCACCGGTCAGCAGCGCGACGCGCCCGCTCAGGTCGGCGGTTTCGGTGCGCTTGAAGAAGTTCAGCTCGGCACAGGCCGGGCACATCTGGTCGTAGAAATGGTGCAGCTGGGTGAACTTCTGCTTGCACACATAGCAGTGGCGCAGCTCCGGGGAATGCACCGGCTCCGGCGCGGCGGCGGCATTCTCGCCATTGGAGGCGTCATGCAGGCCGGCGGCATGGGGCGGGAAGTAATTCGGGGTGCTGAACACGGGCTTGCGGCGCAGGGCGCGGATGCCGGTCTGCTCCAGCAGTGCCTCGGCCTTGGCCACCTTTTCCTGGTGCCGGGCCTTGGCCTGCTGTTTCAGCTTCGCCCGCCGCGCCTTGGGCTCGGGGTGGTAGACCTTGGCCACCACCTGGTGCAGGCGGGTGCGGTCGGCGTCGGGCAGCGTATCGAGCACGCTGCGGTCGGCTTCGATGGCCTCCAGCAGGTCCAGCGCGGCGCGCAGCCGGTCGGTCAGGGGCAGGTCGTCGTCGGCAAGGGGCAGGGCGGTGGTATTCAATTCGGGTCCGGAAAAAGCAGCAGGAAGACAGGCAGGCGGGCGCCGCGCGGTGGCCCCCGACGGGGCATGCGCCGGCAGGCCGGGGCAAACGATGGGCGGCTATTGTCCCTGATCCTGGGATTTGGTGCTGAGCGGCGCCCGTCCCTGGCTCCACATCCGCTCCACACCGCGCCCCATAGAGTGGCCTCCACTCAATCGATGGCCCTTCCCCGTGAGCCTGCAGACCTCCGTGTCCCTTCCGCTTCCCCGGCGCCCGTTGCCGGACAGTTGCCACTTCGAGCTGCTGGATGTGAGCGCCCTGCAGGACCCGGGCAGCGGCCGTATCGTGCATCTGTACTCGATGGTGGCGCGGTGCCTGTCCTGTGAGGTGGTGTTCAACGCCCGGGAAGGGGAAGGATTCGTGAGCACCTCGGGGGCGCGCCTGCTGCGCTGCCCCACCGGCTGCGGCGAGCAGTCCCTGACGGGGGCCGCATTGCGCCAGTGGCGTGCGGCGGGCGTGTGCGGCACCTGATCCGATCCGGGCAGCCGCATGAGCATGCGGACACGCCGTCGCAGGGTGCAGATCTGCCGGCCGATGAGCACGCCAGATCCAAGGACAACGTCCAGCCCTGATCGGGCACGAACGCCGCGCTCGCTCAGCCTGACGCGAGCGAGGCCTGCAGCGCAGTGGCCAGCGCGGCGTCACCATTCACCAGTTCGGCCCACTTCAGGGTGAGGCCATTCCGTTTTCCCTTCGGCACCAGCTTCAGGCCGTCGGGATCGATGGTCAGCGTGTACGCCTGGTCGCCGATCTGGACCTCCCGGCGCACCGGTTTATCGAGTGGGGTCATGGGGGATCACGGCTTCGGCGGGGATTCGCGCTTCGGCTCCGCGCTGGTCCCGGTGCCGTGCCCGGAGTCCTGCGTCTCGGAGGCGGCCGTTCCACTACCGCCACCGGGCACGTTGCGCGACGTATCGCCCGCGGCCCGGGCGGTGGCAGGCTGCTCGATCGTATCGGCGTGCTTGCCTTGATCAGTGTGCTCGGCCTGGCTGCAGGCAGACAGCGCCATCGTGGCAAGGGCGGTGAGCAACAAGGTGCGCATGACGATTCTCCGGGAGTGATACCACTCCGGTTTGTAACGCTGAGGCTGTTGCTGATCCGTGATCACCTCGTTGATCACTCTGTGACGACAGCGGCATGGAGTACCCTTGCCGCCGTCGATGCTTAGCCGTTCCGTGGTCTGCGGGCGGGGAGCCGGCGTGTTACGGAGCAGAGTAGACATCATGAGTATTCCCGAGGGAGTGGACGAGAACCGGCATAGGCACGGCCTCACACGACGAGGCTTCCTTCTTGCGGTTGGTTCGGTTTCGCTGCTCGCGGCCTGTCGTGATAAGGCGCCTGCGGTGGCAACGCCCGCCGCAGCAGCGCCGGCGGCCAGGACCGATACCGCCTTCCTCTCGCTGTCCCGCGCCCTGACCGACAAGAACGACCTCGACCCGGCCACGGCCGAACGGATCGAAAAGGCGTTCGCCACCCTGCAGCCCGACCTGCATGCGCAGTTCCCCGCCCTGGTCACGCTGGCCGGGCAGGTGAGCGGTGCCACGGCGCTGGTCGCCGCCGCCGGCGAGGCCCAGCCCGCGGCGCTTGCCATCATCACTGCTTGGTATACCGGCACGGTGGGCAAAGGCGTCCACGCCGTGACCGTGTCCTATCGCGATGCGCTGATGCAGCGCTGCGTGGACGATGGCCTTTCGCCACCGACCTATGTCCAGGGCGGACCCGCCTGGTGGACCGCTGCGCCGCCGGCCCCGATTCGAGCCCACGCATAAGCCTGCGCGGTTCTCTTTTCCCTGTTACTGATCTGGAATCCCTCTCATGAAAGCTCCGGTTTTCCGTGATGGCGACGTCGATGCCGACGTCGTGATCGTCGGCTCGGGCGTCGTCGGTGCATTGATCGCCCACCAGCTGGTGCGCGCCGGCAAATCGGTCCTGGTCCTCGAGGCCGGGCCCCGCTTGAACCGCTCCGATGTGGTCGAGAACTGGCGCAACGTCAGTTTCGAGCGCCGTATCGGCAGCGACTTCCAGGGGCCATTCCCGCAATCGAAATTCGCGACGGCGCCGCTGTATTTCCCCGCCAACGACTACGTCGGGCTGACCGGGCCCGATGCCAGCAGCTTCCATCAGGGCTTCATCAAGGCCGTCGGCGGCACCACCTGGCACTGGGCGGCGTCGTGCTGGCGCCATCTCCCGGTCGACTTCAAGATGCAATCGGCCTATGGCGTCGGTCGCGATTGGCCGATCAGTTACGAGGACATCGAGCCGTACTACTGCCGTGCCGAGGAGGCCATGGGCGTGTCCGGGCCGAACGACCCGGCGCAGCAGAGCCCCTCGGAGCGGTCGAAGCCCTACCTGGCCGACATGATTCCGTGGGGCAACGGCGACAAGGTGTTCGCCGAGGTGGTCAATCCGCATGGCTACAACCTGGTGCCGATTCCGCAGGGGCGCATGATCAAGCCGTGGAATGACCGGCCTGCCTGCTGCGGCAACAACAACTGCCAGCCGATCTGCCCGATCGGGGCGATGTACAACGGCGTGCATACCGTGCAGGCCGCCGAGGCGCTGGGTGCCAAGGTATTGGCCGAATCGGTGGCGTACAGGATCGATACCGACGACCAGAACCGTGTCACCGCGATCCACTGGTATGACAGCGACAAGGTGAGCCACAAGGCCACCGGCCGCAGTTTCGTGATCGCCTGCAACGCGCTGGAAACACCGCGCCTGTTGCTGCTGGCCGCCAACGAACAGAACCCGAACGGCATTGCCAATTCCTCCGACCAGGTCGGCCGCAACATGCTGGACCACTCCGGCTTCCACTGCTCCTTCATTGCCGACCGGCCGATCTGGCTGGGACGTGGTCCGGCGCAGTCCAGCTGCATGGTCGGGCCACGCGACGGGGCGTTCCGCTCGGAGTACTCGGCGACCAAGATCATCCTCAACAACATCAGCCGCGTGGCGATCGCCACCGACCAGGCCTTGAAGATGGGGCTGGCCGGTGAGGCACTGGATGCGGAGATCCGCCGCCGTTCGATCTACGGGGTGGACCTGTCGATCAGCCTGGAGCCGCTGCCGGATCCGAGCAACCGCCTGACGCTCTCCAAGACCCGCGTCGATGGTCATGGCCTGGCCTGCCCGGACATCCATTACTCGCTGGGCGATTACGCGCGCAAGGGCTACGACAAGTCCTGCGAGCAGCTGCGGCACATCGGCAAGCTCTTCAATGCCGAAGAGTTCGTCATCACCACGGCGCTCAACGCCAACAACCACATCATGGGCTCGACCATCATGGGTGCCGACCCCCGGGATTCCGTGGTCGACGGCGACTGCCGCGCGCATGACCACCCGAACCTGTGGCTGCCGGGTGGCAGCGCGATGGTCTCGGCCAGCGTCGTCAACAGCACCCTGACCATGGCTGCGCTGGCGCTGCGCGCGGCCGATGCGATCGAGCGTGCCGCATGAAGACCTTCCTCCTCATCGCGTTCGGCCTGCTGGCCGGGGGCAGCCAGGTTGCACGCGCCGACGAGACGGTCGAGCGCGGTCGCTACCTGTCCGTGGCCGCCGATTGTGTGGCCTGCCATACCAGCCCGAAGCAGGGCAAGCCGTATGCGGGCGGTTATGCGATCGCCTCGCCACTGGGCGAGATCTGGGCCAGCAATATCACCCCGTCCAAGAGCCATGGCATCGGCAACTACACGGAAGGCGATTTCGCCAAGGCGGTGCGCGAGGGCGTGCGCAAGGACGGCGCGCATCTGTATCCGGCGATGCCCTACACCTCGTACGCGAAACTGACCGACGAGGACATCCACGCACTGTACGTCTATTTCATGCAGGCCGTCGCGCCGGTCGATGAAGAGGCGCAGACCACCGAGCTGCCGTTCCCCTTCAGCGTCCGCTCGTCCATGGCGGTGTGGAATCTGCTGTTCCTGGACAAGACGCCCTTCAAACCTGATCCGGCGCAGAGCGCGCAGTGGAATCGCGGCGCCTATCTGGTGGAAGGGCTGGCGCACTGCTCCAGCTGCCACAGCCCGCGCGGGTTAATGATGCAGGAAGTGGGTGGCAAAGCCTTCGCCGGCGGTTCGTTGGGTGACTGGTATGCCCCCAACATCACCTCCCATCCGATCAGCGGCATCGGCGGCTGGAGCGATGACGAACTGGCCCGATACCTCAAGACCGGCCGGGTGGAGGGCAAGGGACAGGCCGGCGGCGGCATGGCCGAAGCGGTGACCAACAGCCTCTCCAAGCTGCGCGATGAAGACATCAGCGCCATCGTGACCTATCTGCGGACCGTGCCTGCGGTGGCCGACAAGGACGCCACCCGCGCCGCCTTCGCCTGGGGCGATGCCGCCAAGGCGCCCGGTGAGCAGCTGGTGCGCGGCACGGACGCGCCGATCACCTCCGGTGCGGTGCTGTATTCCGGCCTGTGCGCCAGCTGCCACGGGCCGCAGGGCGAGGGCAGCAAGGACGGCTATTACCCGTCGCTGGTGCACAACAGCACCGTCGGCATGACCCGGCCCCAGAACCTGGTGGCCACCATCATCGGCGGCATCGACCGCGAGGTGGATGGCCAGCATGTGCTGATGCCGCATTTCTCCGAGGGCTCTTACGTCCAGGCGTTGAGCGATGCCGATATCGCCGCCGTTGCGACATATGTACGGACCAACTTCGGCCCCGGTGATCAGGTGACGGAAGCGCAGGTCGCGCTGATCCGCGACGGCGGTGAGAAGCCCTTGCTGGCGAAGATCGCACGCCTGTGGCTGCCGCTGCTCATCCTCGGGCTTGCGGCGTTCGTGTTGGTGATCGCGATGGTGCGACGCGCCTGGAAGAAACGAAGGCTGCGGAGGGCCTCAGCATGAAATACACCCCCTGTCTGATCACCCTTGGTCTGTTGGCGGCCGCGACCAGCGTACCGGCCTGGGCGGACGACGCCGAGGCGCCCAAGCCGAAACCGGTGGATACCATCGCCCAGACACCGCTGAGCGCGGCGTGGGCGGCCCGGATATGGCTGCAGGACCGCGGCGTGACCCCGAGCGCCCGGATCGTGGTCGCCACCGGCGTCAACAGCGACGGCTACAAAGGCACTGGCTGGTCCACCGCCGAGCACGTCGACATCGGCGCGATGATCGACACCGGCAAGGCCTTCGGTGTTGACGGCACGATGCGCGTGGTCTTTTCCGACCGCTTCGGCAACGCGGTCAACGACCGCTCCACCGGCTCCTACGTGCAGAACCAGGCCTTCTACGGGCAGGGCCAGAACCTGCGTTTCAATGAACTCTCCTACGAGCGCTGGCTGCTGGACAAGCGCTTGAGCCTGAAGGGCGGCTTCTACTCGATGGGCAACGACTTCGGTGGTCTGCCCTATACCTGCAATTTCAACAACAACGGCCAGTGCGGCCACCCGCTGGGGCCGATCTACAGTTCCGGCTGGCTCGACAACCCGACCGGCCAGTGGGGCCTTCGGGTGAAATGGGCCGACCCTTCCGGCTGGTACGCCCAGACCGGCATCTATGACGTCGTGCCGATGCGCAAGCAGGCCGGCAGCGGCTTCCGGGTGTCCGACCGTGGCAAGACCGGTCTGTTCCTGCCTGTCGAAGTGGGCTACAGCCACGGCAACACCGGCGCGCATTACGGCGGCACCTACAAGGTGGGCTACTACCTGGACACCTCCAACGCCGACGATATCGGCAATCCGGCGGCGCCACGTGCCTCCCATCGCAGCGGCTCCTACATCCAGCTGGCGCAGCGCGTGCTCAAACCCGAAGGCGACACCGTGCGCGGGGTGTCGGTATTTGGCGTGGCCACGCGCGCGGATGCAAAGACCGGCC
The DNA here is from genome assembly GCF_048957655.1 of Stenotrophomonas sp. AS1. Classification (NCBI taxonomy): domain Bacteria; kingdom Pseudomonadati; phylum Pseudomonadota; class Gammaproteobacteria; order Lysobacterales; family Lysobacteraceae; genus Stenotrophomonas; species Stenotrophomonas sp. AS1. The sequence continues at coordinate 16,660 of NZ_JARVXM010000001.1, forward strand.
TGATGCGTTACTCGTGGGAGGCCGGCCTGAGTTGGCGCGGTGTCGTGGCCTCGCGCGAAGACGACGTGCTCAGTCTCGCCTGGACCCGGCTGGACATCTCCGACCGCCTCGCCCAGTACCAGCGCATTACCGGCAAGGACGTGCAGAGCAACGAGCAGTTCGTCGAGCTGAACTACGGCGTGCAGGTCACCCCGTGGCTGATCCTGCGGCCCGCGGTGCAGTACGTCGCGCGGCCGGGTGCGTATGACAGCCGCCCGGACAGCTGGGTGTTCACGCTGCAGGCGCAGGCGACGCTTTGAGGGGGGGGCACAGGGCGCCCGTAATGCAGGCGCTCTGTCCCGGGACCATGCGACCGCGCGGTCGGTGCGGTCGCGACGCTGCGTCGTCGCTGGGGCTCTAGGCCTGCTGTGCGTTGCCCGTTTTCCCCGGTCCTGTGGCCAGCGCTTCTGCCACCCGTTGCTGCAACACGCGGATGTCAAAGGGCTTGGACACGAACGGCACCCGTTGATGGGCGCGTGGCACTATCTGGTGATAGACCGCGGAGGCGAACAGGAAGGGGGTGCCGGTGGCGGCCAGTCGGTCGGCCACGGGGAAGACCGATCCGTCGCGAAGCTCCACGTCGAGGATGGCCGCATCGAATCGTTGGCCGGTGAGGGCGCTGAGCGCATCCGTCACGGAATCAGCGGTGACCGCCGTATGACCTGCCTCCTGCAGCACTTCGATGAACAACCGGGAGAGCTCGGCTTCGTCTTCAACAACCAGTACGGTACGGCCTGTAGGTACAACAGTGGAACGGTTCATGGGGGTGGGACAGAAGAAGAGGCCTCCATGGTGTGCCTGCACGCGTCAAGGACGAGGGAAGGGCCGTTGCCTGTCCGTTGACACCGCGCCGGCCGGCAGCCGCCGCCGCGGCCGCCGGAGGCGTAAAATGGCCAGCCGCTGACGCTGACGAGTGCCCTCCCCATGCCCTATGCGACCCGTGACGCGATCCAGCGGCTGCGCGAGCAGATTCCTTCGTTCCGCTGCGTGGTGGGGTGCCACGACTGCTGTGGGCCGGTCACCGCCTCCAGCGAGGAAGTGGCCCGCCTGCCGCTCAAGAGCGATGCCGAGCATGCCGCCGCCCTGGAAGCGCTGAGTTGCCCGTACCTGGGCGCCAATGGCTGCGAGGTCTACGAAGAGCGGCCGTTGATCTGCCGCATGTTCGGGACCACGCCTACGCTGCGCTGCCCGAACGGCCAGCGACCGGTCTACATGCTGGATGAAAGCGTCGAAGCCGAGATCCACCAGTTTCTGCGCAGCACCCGCCAGGTTCTCATCTGACGGGCACTGTGGCCGTGCGGGACGCCATGCCCTCAGCTCGACCTGCGGGCGCCCAGACGCCAGACGGCGAGGCCGCCGTACAGCGCCAGCAGCGCCGCCAGCGTCCATATTTCGTGGCTGACTTCGCTGAGGCTGGCATCCATCTGGTTCAAGCGCACCATCAGGTTGATGCCGGGCGTGGTGGGCAGCAGGTGCGCCAGCGCGACCAGTGCCGGCGGTGAGGTGACTGCGGGCCAGGACAGGTTGGCCAGGAAAAACAACGGGATCGAGCAGGCGATGACGACCTGGAACGCACGCTCGCGGGTGGCGAAAAAGCTGCCCACGAACAGGCCGAACGCCACCGTGGCCGCAATGAACAAGGTGCCGCCCAGCAGCTGCCCGAGCGGATTGCCACCGCGCGGATAGTCCTGCACCCACGCGGTGAACCCGGCGTAGTAGAGCAGGCCGAGCAGGCCGATCGCACCGAAGCCGACGGCCATCCCGGCCAGCGTGGGCAGGTCGAAACGCAGCCGCCGGCCCAGCGCCAGCCGCCGCGCGCCGAGCAGCACGCCGATGCCCATGAGCAGGGTCTGGTGCACGATCAGTTCGGCCACGCCGGGGACGATCGCGCTGCCGTAGCCTTCCTGGGTGTTGAACAGCGGCCGCTGCACCAGGGTGATCGGCGGTGCCTGCGGCGCGCCCATGAAGGCCGCCTGGGACACCGCCGCTTCCCGGGCGAACGCGGTCAGGGCATCGGCCACGCCGCCGAGCACCCAGCTGGCGCGGCCCAGGTAGGCGCCGTTGCCCATCAGCACCAGATACCCATTGCCCCCACGCAGGATGTCGCGCTCGAGGTTGGCGGGGATCAGCAGGATGCCTTCGGCCCGGCCGGCTTCCATTTCATCCCGGGCCTGGTCGACGCTGGCCGGCTGGTCGACGATGCGCACCGTGCGCAGCGCATCCACGCGACGCAGTAGTTCCCGGCTGGTCGCGCTCTGGTCGTGGTCGACCACCACGATGGGCAGGTTGGTCGCCACCTGGTGGCGGTAGGCGGCCGGGTAGAAGAACGAGTACAGCACCACCGCGCCCACCATCAGCACGACTGCGTAGCGGTCGGTGAGGACCGTGCGCAGGGTCAGGCGCAGGCTGCTGCCGAAGCGGCTCATGCGCCGGCTCCCGAGGCCGCGGCGGGCGTACCCGGATCGGCAGCCCGCGCGGCGATCAAGCGCCACCCCCCGATGCCGCCCGCCACCAGGACCATCAGCAGCAGGGTGCCCAGCGGCCACAGGGAAACACTCCACGGCGCGCCGACGAACTGCTGCTGGGTCTGTAGTTTGACGTAGGCGGTCAGGGGCAGCAGCGCGTTCCAGATGCGGGTGAACAGTGGCGCATCCACCACCGGGAACGTCGCCCCGGAAAATGCCAAGGCAGTCCCGATGCTCAGGCCGATCGCGGAGAGCGCGCTGCCCATGTCGCGGGTGAGCCCCACGAACAGCAGCGCCACCGCCGCACAGGCCAGGTAGAACAGCGGCTGGCCCAGCATCAGCAACAACGTGCTGCCGGCGATGCCGTCGCCACGCACCCGCGCGAGGTAGAGCACGCCGAGCGCCCCATACGCCGAAAACAGCAGGACATAGGGCGCGATCTTGCCGACGATGGCCGACCACGGGGCGTCGCCGAGCCACGCGCGCAGGTGCCCGTCGCGCACTTCGCGGCCCAGGCTGGCTGCGACCGCCAACGCCAACCCCAGCGACAGAACCGCCGGGAACAGCAGCGGCAGCAGGAACAGCTCATAGCTGCGTGCCGGGTTGTGCAGGATGTCCGACTGCACCGCGATCGGCGGCGCGCGCAGCTTGGCCGGGCCCACCTGCTTGGCGATGCGCCCGCCCAGCAGGCGCGCGTTCCAGGCACTGACGGCTTCAACGATGTCGCGCACGGCGGACTGGCCAGTGGTGAGATAGGTGGCGTTGTAGTACGCGAACACCGTGCCCTGTTCGCCACGCAGGGCGTTGCGGGTCGCATCGCGCGGCACCAGTACGACGGCGAACACGTCCAGCCGCCGCAGCTGCGACTGCGCATCGGCCAGACTGATCGGCTGGCTGGCCACGCGCACCCCGGGGCTTGCATCGAGCATCCGGGCCAGCTGCCGGCTCTCGGCGCTGCGGTCCAGATCGACGACGGCGATCGGGATATCGCGCATCACCGAGGCCGCGAACAGCCAGGCCATCACGCCCAGCATCAGCGCTGGCAGCAGGGTGACCAGCAGCAGATCGGCACGATCCTGACGCAGGTGCTGCAGCTCGCGCTGCAGCGAGGCGGTGATGCCCGCCCACGCCCGGCGGTTCATCCCTGCGGCCACGCGAACAGCACGCTCATCCCCGGCCGGAAACCTTCGATGGGGGCGACCGGGCGCAGCCGGATCTCGAAGCTGCGCACGTCATAGCCGGACGACTGCCGGGTGGCGCGCCAGGTGGCGTAGTCGCCCGCCGGATTGATGAAATACACCTCGAAGTCGGCGTCGCGGTCCAACGCGGGAACGCTGCCGTGCAGGCGGCTGCCCACCTTCAGGCCGCGCATCTGCGACTCGCGCAGGTTCACTGAAACCCACATGTGGTCGATGTCGACCAGGGTGAAGACCGGGTAGCCGGCCGGCACCAGCTCGCCGATATCGGACATGCGCTTGTTGATCTCGCCGGCCACCGGCGCGCGGCCGTTGACCTCATCGCGGGCAGCGTTGACCTCGGCCACCGCGCCCTGCGCCTGGCGGACCTGGCCCTGCGCGGCGCGCTTGTCCTGGTCACGGGCGCCGGCCAGCGCTTGGTCGTACTGCGCCCGTGCGGCATTGGAGAGCTCGCGCGAACTGCGCGCCTGCGCCAACGCTTCATCGCGCTTCTGCCGGGTCATGACCCCTTCGTTGAACAGGTTCTGCACGCGCTGATAGGTCGCCTCGGCCAGGGTGGCACCGGCTTCGGCACGCTTCCAGTTGGCCTGCGCAGCGCGGATATCCTCGCTGCGTGCACCTTCGTCAGCCTTGTCGGCCACGGCACGCGCCGCTTCCAGTGCACCGTGCGCCTGCTCTTCCTTGGCCGCCACTTCCGGACTGTCGAGTACGAACAGCACCTGGCCGGCCTTGACCCGGTCGCCTTCGCGCACCTTCAGCTCGGCAAGACGCGCGGTGATCTTCGCGGCTACGTTGATGGTGTCGGCGTCGGCCATGCCCTGCAGCTGCTCGGCCGGGGTGCGCCAGGCCAGCCAGAGGCCGACCACCACGACGACCACCAGGGCCAGGCCAATGAGGATGCCCGCCTTGCGCTTCTTCGGCGGCGGCGCGTCGGCGGCGGCCTGCAATGTGTCATTCATGCGCGATCACCTCGTCGCCCCGGCGGCGGAATTCTTCGTATCGGTCCATCTGTCCACTGATCTCCAGCAGCTGTGCCAGCGCTACGTCGTATTGATAGGCGGCCTGCGCGCGTTCCACCTGCGCGCCCCCCAACCCCAGCCGTGCATCGATCACGTCCAGCGAGGTCGCCTGGCCTTCGCGGAACGCCAGCTCCTGAAGGCGCAGGTTCTCACGGTTCTGTTCGATGCTGCTGTCCAGCAACAGGAACTGCTGGCGGGCGGTGTCCAGTTCGTACCAGGCCTTGCGAACGCCCAGCGTCACCTGGTTCTCGGCCTCGCGCAGGCCGGCTTCAGCCTGCTCCTGCTGCGCGCGGGCGGCGCTGATCTGGGCCGGGCGCGAGCTGGGCGAGAGGAAGGTGTACTTCAGGCCGATGCCGAACGCCCAGTCCGGATCGGTCAGCATCTCGTCGCGACGGCGGAAATCGTACTGGCCGAACAGGAACACGGTGGGTTTGAGCTTGGCCTGCTGCACGCGCACGCCTTGTTCGGCCTGCGCCACCAGGGCGCGCAGCCGGGCGATCTGCGGCTGCCGGGCCTGGGCCTCGCGTTCGAAGGTGGGCAGTGCACCGATCGGCGCGCGATGCACGAACAGCGGCGACACCGGGCGGACCTCGCCGCCGCTGCGGAGCAGGGTGGCCAGCGCTGCCTTCAGGGTCTGCAGATCGTTCAGCGACTTCTGGTAATCGCGCTCGGCCTTGTCGCGGGCCACGTTGGCCTGCAGGCGCTGGGCGCGGGTGGCAAAGCCCTCGCGCTCAAGCTTCAAGGCGTCGTCGAGATGGCGCTGCAGGCCATCGCGGACATCCCGCCGCACATCGACGGCCTGCTCGGCAAGGCGCTGACCAAAATAGGCCTGGGCCAGCTGCACGCTCAGCGATTGCCGCTGCGACTCGCGCTCGGCACTGGCCTGGTCGGTCGCGCCGGCCGCCGCCTGCTGCGCCGCCGGGATCAGCCCGCCGGTATACAGCGGCAGCACCGCGGTCACCACCGGGCGGGTACGCCAGTCGCGCTCGGTGAACTGCAGCGGCGAATCGATACCGAAGGCTTCGGCAACCGGGGCCAGCGAACCCAAGGGGAGGGTGAGGGTCTTCTGGAACTGCAGGCGGCGCACTTCACCGGTGATCTCCGGCAACCGCAACAGGCGGGTGGCGTCCTGCAGGTCCTGTTTGTTGCGCACCGACGCATCGGCGGCGGCCAGCGCATCGGAGACCTGCTCCAGCCGCTGCTGGGACTGCTGCCAGTCCAGCGCGGGGATAGCGGCGGCGCCCGGGGCGGGCTGGGCGATGGCCAGGCCACTGAAAAACAGCAGGGAGAGACTGGAAAGTCCTTTTAACGCGCGCGTTGGCGGCCAATGCCGGCTCACGAGGGGGCAGCTCCGTGGGGTGTGACGGCAAGAGGGTAGTGTGCGTCGCGTGAAGTGCGGGTCTTCACAACGGTGACCGTGGGAACCCGGACAGTGGCGCACTGCACATTGACAATTCTCCTATCAGGACGTTTATATCCCATTCGGGATGATTGTCTGCCGCATGGGGTGGTCCTCCCTTGAACGCCGCGCGAGACGGAACCGCGGGGCGATACGCGCTTCAGTACGCCCTTCAAGAGAGCACGACATGACAGCAGTAAAGGGTTGGCGGCGGTTTTGGCGATGGGTGAAGTGGATCCTGCTGGGTCTGTTGGCGCTCGTGATTCTCCTCACCCTGGTGGGCGTCGTGTACGAGGCGCTGGCGCGCCGGAACGCGGCGGACGCGCACCCGCTGCGCGGCGAACTGGTCGACATCGGCGGGCGGCAGATGCATATCGAGTGCCGGGGCAGCGGCTCGCCGACGGTGATCTTCGAATCCGGCCTGGGCACGGGCGGCACGCTCGACTGGACCCGCGTGCACGACCGGATCGCCCGCTTTACCCGTGCCTGCGCCTACGACCGTGCCGGCATCATGCGCAGCGACGCAAAGGATTCCCCGCAGCGTGCATCGGCCGTGGCTGATGATCTGCATGCGTTGTTGAAGGGCGCCGGCATCACCGATCCGCTGGTGCTGGTCGGCCATTCGATCGGCGGGCCCTACATCCGGACCTATGTGGGTCGCTACGGTGATCAGGTCGCCGGGCTGGTGATGGTCGACCCCTCGCATCCAGATCAGATCGCCCGGCTTGGCAGCGTGGTCAGCATCAACGTCCACCCGAAGAAGGTGTCGTTGTTGATGCATACCGCGACGGCACTGTCGCGGACCGGCCTGGTGCGCTTCCTGTTCTCGCGTGCCGATCATGGTCCCCGCCCCGAGGATGAGGCGGCGGAGATCACCGCCTTCTCCAGTGCGTCGGTCAAGGGCGCGACCGCCGAAGTGGATGGTTTCGACAGCACCATGGACGATGCCCGCGCGGTCACCTCGTTTGGCGATCGCCCGGTGATCGTGCTGACCGCGCTGAAGCCGTTCAAGCCCGAGGAGCTGGAAAAGATGGGCCTGACCGCGGAGGAGGGCGCCCGGTTCAAGCAGGAATGGCGCACCTTGCATGCCGAGCAGGCCGCCATGTCCAGCCGCGGGCAGCAACAGATCGTGAGCGACGCCGGCCATTACATCCAGATCGATCAGCCGGATCGGGTGGTGAACGCGGTTCGTGAGGTCGTGGAAGACGTGCGTGCAGACGCGCGTACCGACAAGGAGATGAAATGATGAAGCGCACTCTGCTCTGGGCCGGTGTGTCGATGCTGTTCGCCGCCCATGCGGCCGCCGCCGACTATGACCTGGTGATCCGTGGCGGCCGCGTACTGGACGGTGCCGGCAACCCCTGGGTCCGGGCCGATGTGGCGGTCAGGGACGGGCGGGTGGCACGGGTCGGCCAGGTGCCGGGGACCGGCACCCGCGAGATCGACGCGCGCGGGCGTTATGTGTCGCCGGGCTTCATCGACATGATGGACCAGTCCGGCGCGGCGCTGCTCAAGGACGGCGCCGCGGAGAACAAGCTCCGCATGGGCGTGACCACGCTGATCGGCGGCGAGGGCGGACCGCCGGTGCCTGCGGCGGGCATGCCGGGATACTTCAAGCAGCTGGAGACGCAGGGCATCGCGGTCAACTTCGGCACCTACTACTCCTCTACCCAGGCCCGCGTGCATGTCATGGGCGATGCCGCCGGTGCCCCGACCCGCAAGCAGCTGGATGCCATGGGCGAGCAGGTCAAGATCGCGATGGAGGCCGGTGCGTTCGGTATCTCCAGCGCGTTGATCTATGCGCCCAGCAGCTTCCAGAGCACCTCGGATCTCATTTCGCTGGCCAAGGTGGCCGCGCAATGCGATGGCTTCTACGCCACCCATATGCGTGACGAAAGCGAGGGCGTGGTCAAGGCGATCGAAGAAGCGATCGAGATCGGTGAAAAGGGCGGCGTGAAGGTGGAGATCTTCCACTTGAAGGCGGCCTATGCACCGGAGTGGGGCAAGCTGATGCGGCAGGCGCTGGCCACGATCAATGCGGCGCGCGACCGCGGTGTCGATGTCGCCGCGGATCTGTACCCATATACCGCCGGCGGCACCGGGCTGGAGATCATCGCGCCGAGCTGGGTCTGGGCCGATGGGCTCGAGAAGGGCATCGAGCGCGTGCGCGATCCGAAGGTACGCGAACGCATGAAGAAGGAAGTCGCCGCTGGATCGATGCCCGGCTGGTCGAACCTGGTGCACGCCTCGGGCGGTTTCCAGAACGTGCGCCTGGCCAACAGCTTCAGTGACAAGTACCGGCGCTTCCACGGCAGGACGCTCGCCGAGATCGGTGCCGAACTGAATCTGGACCCGGCCGATGCGGCCTGGGATATCGCGCTCGAAGGGCTGCCCAACCGCGCGGTCGCGCTGTATTTCATGATCAGCGAGCAGGATGTGCAGCTCGCGCTGCGCCAGCCCTGGGTCAGCATCGGCAGTGATGCCGCGGCGGCGGTGAACTACGGCAGCGAAGGTGCCATCGGCCTGCCGCACCCGCGCGCCTACGGCACCTTCCCGCGGATCATCGCCGAGTATGTGAAGCGGAACCAGGTGCTGACGCTGGAGGATGCCGTCCGCAAAATGACCGGCTGGCCCGCGCAGCGGATGGGCTTGAGCGACCGCGGGCTGATCCGTGAGGGCATGCGCGCGGACATCGTGCTGTTCGATCTGGACACGCTGGACGATGTGGCGAGCTGGGATGCACCGGCCGGCGCGCCGACCGGCATCGAGACCGTCATCGTCAACGGCGTGGTGAGTTTCGAGGGTGGCAGGCACACCGGCGCCCGGGCGGGCTCGGCGCTGCGCCACGCCTGCCACACGCGCTGATCCACGTGCGCGTCAAACCAACTTCAGGACCCACCTCATGATTCGATACTCCTCCCGCTGCAGCCTTCTGGCCCTGGCGCTCGCCGCCTCCGCGCCGGTGCTGGCGGCCGCACCGCCGATCACCAGCGCGGACGATCTGGGTACCGCGGTCTCGGCGCAGCTTGCCTGCGCCGGCATTTTCGTGGCCAACCGCACCGAAGCCGACGTCCTGCGCGATGACGTGCATGCGCTGGCGCCTTTCACCAGAACGGTCGCGCTGTCGGTGGATCGCAAGGCCGGGACGGTCACCGCCTCCGCGCCCGGCACGCCGACCCGTACCGCGCTGTATCGCCCGGCGGTCGGCTGCACCCTGACCACCGGGGATGTTCCATTGAAGGCCCTCAAGACGCAGGCGGGGCGGCTCAAACCGCTTGCTCCCTTGTCGGCGCGCCCCTGGCCCCAGGGCGACACGCCCGTGCCGGCGCTGCAGGCGGCGGCTGAAGCGAAACTTGACCGGACTGCACTCGATGCCGCGGTCAGCGCCGCCTTTGATGAGCAGAACGTCGGCGGCTATCCCGACACGCGGGCGATCGTGGTGGTGCAGGGCGGGGCGATCGTCGCCGAGCGCTATGCGCCCGGCTTCAACCAGAGCACGCGCATGCTGGGCTGGTCGGCGACCAAGAGCATCATGGGCACCCTGGTCGGCCTGTTGGTCGATGACGGCGTGCTCAAGCTGGATGAGCCGGCACCGGTGCCCGAGTGGAAGGGGGCCGGCGACCCGCGTGGCGCGATCACGTTGCGGCAGCTGCTGACGATGTCCAGCGGGCTCACCTTCGTGGAGAGTTACAAGCCGGGCAACGACTCGATCAAGATGTTGTTCGAGGCCGGCGACATGGGGGCGCTTGCCGCTGCGTTGCCGCTGGAGCACGCGCCGGGAACCTTCTGGAGCTATTCGTCCGGCACGACCAACATCCTGTCGCGGATCGTCTTCGAGGCGACCGGTGGGACGCTGGAAGGCATGACCCGGTTTGCACAGACGCGGCTGTTCGAGCCCGCAGGGATGCGCAGTGCACTGATCGAGCCGGATGAATCGGGTGTGCTGGTCGGCAGCTCGTACGGGTACGCGACGGCACGCGATTGGGCGCGGTACGGACTGCTGCATCTGAACCACGGCGAGGCGGGCGGCAAGCGGCTGCTGTCGCAGCAATGGCTCGACTTCGCGGTGACACCGACCCCGGCCTCTCCGCGCCCCTCGTACGGCGCGCAGCTGTGGTTGAACCGGGCCGAAGCCGGCGGAGAAGGACGCAAGGTGCTGCAGGATGTCGCGACAGATGCCTTCATGGCGATGGGCCATAACCACCAGATCGTGGCCGTGATTCCCTCGCAGGATGCGGTGATCGTGCGCCTGGGCTGGACGCCCGAAGGCCAGAAGTTCGACTGGAACAAGTACCTCTCGCAGATCGCGGCCGCGCTTGCGCCCGCCGCTCCCGCAGCAAAGTAACCAGAAAAGCAGGGAAAGGGGAGGGCGCCGAACCCGGCGCCCGTTGACAGTTCTCTTATGAGAGAACTAATGTCTCAATGTGAGAATTCCTCACCATGAGGCAGGGAAACCAGATGTGCTTGATCCAGCTGTTGGGAACGTCCCCGTTGACGCGTGACCGTGCCGCAACCGGGGCGCACGTCTGATGGCCCGCCTGAAACTCGGCATCGCCGTCGACGCCCTGCGCCTTGCGGCACCCTTCCGCATTTCCAGCCACGTGTTCGACAGTCGCCTGGCCGTCCTCGTCACCTTGGATGACGGCACGCACATCGGGCGTGGCGAGGCGACCGGGGTGTACTACCTGGGCGAAGACGTGGAGACCATGCGCATCCAGCTGGAAGCGGCGCGCGATGCGATCCAGGCGCATCCCACGCGCGAGGAACTACGTGCGATCCTGCCGGCCGGCGGCGCGCGCAACGCGGTCGATGCCGCCCTGTGGGAACTGGAATCCAGGCAGACGCGAACGCCCGTGTGGGCGCTTGCAGGGCTCGAGGCACCGCGTCCACTGCCGACCACCTTCACGGTCGGCGCCGATGAGCCGGCCGCGATGGCGGCGGCCGCTGTGGCCTACCGTCAGGCGCGTTCGATCAAGGTCAAATTGACGGGCGATCTCGACCTGGACATCGCCCGCGTTGCGGCCATCCGCGCGGTACGGCCGGATGTGTGGCTGGGCGTCGACGCCAACCAGGGGTATCAGATTGGTGATCTCGACCGGCTGGCCACCGCCATGGTGGACGCCGGTGTGGCGCTGATCGAACAGCCGCTGGCCCGCGGGCGCGAAGCCGACCTCGATGGATTCGTCTCGCCGATTCCGCTGGCCGCGGACGAAAGCGCGCTCACCCTGGCCGACGTGGACGGCCTGAAGGGTCGCTTCAACGTCTACAACATCAAGCTCGACAAGTGCGGCGGCCTCACTGAGGCGCTGCTCATCGCGGGAGCCGCGCGCGAAGCGGATCTGGGCGTCATGGTCGGCTGCATGGTCTGCAGCAGCCTGGGCGCTGCGCCGGGCTTCGTGGTCGGGCAGTTGTGCGATCTCGTCGATCTGGATGGCCCTACGTTCCTCAAGCAGGACCGCACGCCCGGGGTCGTCTATCGCGACGGCACGATCTGGTGCGACGAGGCGGTCTGGGGCGCCGCACGCTGAGGCGCGGCGGACGCCTGGCGCACGATGTGATGTCAATGCTGCGTCGCAGGATTGACAGTTCTCTGAACAGGACTATTGTGTCCTACATGGGCTTGTAAGCAGCCATTCGTCCCCAGGAGCGTCATTGCCAGGCCGGCCCCCACCCCAGAACGCCGGGGTGCCCTGACTGCCGCATTCCGTGCCCATTGCCGTGGGCTCCCAGCTTCGCTACCGAGGTCTCATCACCATGAGTCACTGTTCGCTCCGAATGAACGCGTTGTCGCTGGCCTGCGCTGCAGGCATCCTGGCCCTGGGCTGCAGCGCCACGGCACTGGCACAGGTCGCCGCCGAGAATCCCGAGCGCGATGACGTGCATACGCTGGGCACGGTCACCGCCACTGCGCAGAAACGCGTGGAAGTGGTGACCGATATCCCGATGTCGATCAGCGTCATCAGTGAAGAGCAGCTCGATCGCCTGCAGGTCAACAACATGAACGACCTGGCCGGTCTGGTCCCCGGCCTGCAGATCACCAGCCTCGGCGCGCCGGGCCGCTCGACGATCTCGATCCGCGGCATCACCCCGATGGGCAACACCGCTTCGACCTCGATCTACGTGGACGATGTACCACTGACCGCCAATGGCTCGCTGTCCGGCGCCACCTCGGGCATGTTCGACCTGCTTCCCTACGATGTGCAGAACGTGGAAGTGCTGCGCGGTCCACAGGGCACGCTGTACGGTGCCAGCGCGTTGGGTGGCGTGGTCAAGTACGTCACCAAGCGGCCGGACCTGGAGTACTTCGCGGGCCGCGCCGGGGCGACGATGCGTGTCGTTGACGATGGTGGCCGGGTGGGTCATTCCGAACGCGCTGCGGTCAACGTGCCGCTGGTGAAGGGTCAGCTGGCCCTGCGCGCCAGCTATGCCGAGCAGACCAGCCCGGGCTGGATCGACAACAGTGTCCTGCATCGCCGCGACACCAACGACGTTTACCAGAACGCCGGCCGCCTCTCGCTGCTGTGGAAAGCCTCGGACACGGTGGACGTGCTGCTCACCGCGATGCGCCAGGAAAACAAGGGCGACAATTTCGCGACGGTCGCACTGGACCCGGTCACATTCAAGCCGAAGCTGCCGGGCTACTCGAACGAGTACCTGTTCCTGCAGCCGAGCACGATCAAGTACGACGTGTACGGCCTGACAGTGGAATGGGACGTGGGCTGGGCCGACTTCACCTCGGCCAGCAGCTGGATGAAATCCAACTCCTGGCGTCTGCAGGACCAGTCGGTCGAGTACATTCCGCTGCTCGGCCAGAAACCCGGCGTGGGCCCGGTCATGGCATACGCCGGCCTGGACACGGATATCGAATTGAAGAAGTGGACCCAGGAATTCCGCCTGACCTCCAAGGGCGACAGCCGCCTGCAATGGCAGCTCGGCGCGTTCTACACCGATGAAGACGCGGCCTACATCGAGCGCGGCAGCGCCTTGAGCCCGGCCTTCAACCCGGTGCTCGATCTGTTCACCGCCTCGGTGCTGACCACCTACAAAGAGAAGGCGCTGTTCGGCAACGCCACCTGGAAATTCACCGACCGCTTCGATCTGGCCCTGGGCGTGCGCCATGCCCGCAACGACCAGGAGTTCCGCCAGACCCTCGGCGGCCCGCTGGGCGGTGACGGGGTGCAGCGGATCACCGAATCCTCCGAGAGCGTGACCACCTGGAGCGCCAGCCCCCGCTTGTTCCTGGGCGAGGACACCATGGCCTACGTGCGCGTAGCCACCGGCTACCGCGCCGGCAGCCCGAACCCCATCCTGCCGGCCGCGCCGGAAGTCCCCGCGCAGGTCAAGTCGGACACGTTGATCAACTACGAAGCCGGCTTGAAGAGCCACTTCTGGGATCGCCGTGCGCTGGTGGAAGTGGCCGCCTTCCGCATCGACTGGGATGACATCCGTCTCAATCTGCTCACGGCCCAGGGCATCTCCTATGGCGTCAATGGCGGCGAAGCACGCAGCCAGGGCGTTGAGTTCACCGGCGCACTGATGCCCATCGATGGGTTGCGCCTGAGCAGCAGCCTGACTTACACCGATGCCAAGCTGACCGCGCCGATTCCGCCGGCGCGCCCGGGCGGCCCCAACCAGGCCGAATCCGGTGCCCAGCTGCCACAGGTGCCCGAGTGGGCCGGCAGCCTGCAGGCCGATTACCAGTTCCCGACGAGCGGCGAATGGGGCTGGAGCGTCGGCGGCGCGCTGCGCTACTACGGCGAGCGTGCGGCATCGGTGGCGTCGACACAGTCCTTTGACCTGCCCAGCTACACCACGGTGGACCTGACCGCCGAAGTCAGCAGCCAGAACACGACCGTGCGCTTCTTCGTCACCAATCTCACCAACAAGGACATCTACGTGGCGGCTGGCAGGACGATTCCTGCGGCCGGTGCGCAGCAGTACCGGCGCTGGAATGCGGTGATGATGCAGCCGCGCACGGTGGGTGTGTCGTTGGACTACAGCTTCTGACCGAGCGGGCAGGGGTGGTGCGGCACCCGCTGGTGCCGCACCGGCCGATACGCGGCGGCGGAGCGGATATGCTTGCAGGGGTCAGCTTCCCCCACCCGCAGGCCGCAGCGTGATGAATTTCAGAAGCTTTTCCGTCCTGCCTTGCGTGGGGGTGCTGCTGTGTGCAGCGCTGCTTGCCGGCGGATGTGCACCAACGACACGGGAAACCGTGTTCTCCTCGGGCACGCTGAAGGTGGTGGCCGTTACGGAAAGCCGGCTGGATATCAACGTCAGCAAGTATCAGCATTACACGACGTACGAGCTTTACGTGGACGGCAGAAAGCTGTCGGACAAGGCTTTTTCGACGCTCCTTCAGGATCCTGACGCCACAGACGACCAGTTCGTGCATGCCGATGCGGTGGTGCTGGACGAAGGCGCGATCCTGATGGCATCGCACAACCGCGACAGCTCACGCTGTTGGGCCACGCGGCTCTCCCCCAGCGAGGGCAGGGTGACGCTGGAGACGATCCTGCAGGGCACCGTCGACTGCGGCATTCGCCCGGCACCTGCAGGGTGGCGCGCGCTCTACGACGACCGCAGCGATCTCATCCTGATCCGTGAACACCCTTTCCAGGTCCATCGCCTAGCGGGGTATTGGTACGTCCTGTGGATCGATGGCGACATCGCCGCGCTGTACCAGAAAGATCGCGACCATGAGCGCCTGGTCGTCAAACTGGCGCGGATTTCCTCCGATACCACGCTTGCCCAGCAGGCACTGCCGATGCACACCTACGCGGAGCCTGACCTTCTGCATGCCTCCCCTGAACTGCGCCGGCAATGGCTGTTCGACAGCTTTACGGTGTCCATGGGGGATGCCCCCTCGATCCAGCTGCGGCCTGATCATCAACTGGACACGATCACGCCGGAGGTGTGGGCGGAGTACCAGGAGAACGACCGGCAGAACAAGGCGCTCGATGCGGACGCACGGGCTTCCGGAGATGCCTGGATCGAGGCGCAGCGCCGCGAGCTGATGGACGCGGACGCTACGCGGGATCTGCCGAAAAAGCCGTGATTTGCTATGTTGGGCCGGCTCAATCCCGGCATTCACGAGGTCTGGCGTTTCAGTGATCGAGACCCGCCTGCTCCAACAGTTCATCGCGGTCGCCGAGGAACTGCATTTCAATCGCGCTGCCGAGCGGCTGCACATGGCGCAGCCGCCGCTGAGCCAGGCCATCCGCAGGCTCGAAAGCGCCTTGGGCACGCCGCTGTTCGTGCGGACGCACCGCAGCGTAGCGTTGACGCCGGCCGGAACCGCATTTCTCGATACCGCCCGCCGCACCCTGCAGTCGCTGGAAGCGGGCGTGGCGCAAACGCAGCGGGTGGCCCAGGGCATCGAGGGCCATCTGACCCTGACCTTCATCAACATCGCCCCGTATGCCGCGTTGCTTCAGGCACTGCGCCGGTTTCGAGCGCTCAACCCGGGCATAGCCTTCACGATGCTGGAGGCCACCACCCAGGAGCAGGTAAACGCGCTGGAACAGGGCAGGGCGGATATTGGCTTCATGCGCACGCCGGGCACCACGACGCCGCACCTGCGCATGGAGCGCCTGTTGAGCGAACCGATCTGCGTGGCGCTGCCGGCCGGCCACCGCCTTGCCGCGGAACCGGGCATCCACCTTGCGTCGCTGAAGGAGGAGGCGTTCGTCGCCTCGCCACGGTCACTCGGCAAAGGATTTCATGACCAGCTGATCAGCCTGTGCCAGGCCGCCGGGTTCGTGCCCGATATCGTGCAGCAGGGCCGGCAGATGCAGACCCTGATCGCGCTGGTGTCCGCCGGCTTCGGTATCGCGTTGCTCCCCGCTTCGCTGGCGATGGAAGCCCGCGAGGATGTGGTGTTCCGGCCGCTTCAGGTGGATGCGCCGGAGGAAGCGTCACGGCTGGACCTGTTGATGGCGTGGAACGAAACCCGGCCGTCAGCGATCCGCGACCGCTTGCTACAGGCAGTCCTGCAGACCCGTTCTCCATCCTGAGGTGACGAGACGCGCGGCGTCTTGCTGCGGTATGAAACCCGTCCTTCACCCGCGCATGGCCAGGCACTAGGCTTCTGCGGCCCTGCTGTGAAGGACCCGCCATGCCTGCTGCCATCTACGTGTTCTCGCTGTGCGCCTTTGCGTTCGGTCTGTCCGAATTCGTCGTCGCCGGCGTATTGACCGCCATTGCCGACGACCTTGGCGCGCAGATTTCTCTCGTCGGGACGGCCATCGCCGCCTATGCCTTGGGCGCTGCCATCGGTGCACCGCTCATCACCGCACTGGTCGCCCATTGGCGGGACCGGGAGATCCTGCTGCTGGCCACTGCGTTGCTGGCGTTGGGCAGCCTGCTGATGAGCGCCTCGCCCAACCTGGTCACCCTGCTGGTCATTCGGTTTGTGGTCGGCCTCGGCCACGGTGTGTTCATGGCGGTAGCCTCGGACGCCGCGACCCGGCTGGTGGACCCGCAGCGGTCCGGTCGGGCGTTGTCAGTGGTGTGGATCGGATTGACGCTCGCGCTGGCCTTCGGCGTGCCGATCGGGACCTGGCTGGGCAGCGCGTGGTCGTGGCGCGTGGTCTTCATGGCGATCGGCGTGCTCAGTGTGGCCGGCATGCTCGGGCTGGCACTGTGCATGCCCAGCGGCCATGCCGGCTCCACCCGATCCCGGGGCGGTGCGTGGAAGGGCGTGAAGGCCATCACCCATCCGCAGCTGCTGACGACGGCCGGCATCGGCGCGCTGGTCAGTGTCGCCACGTTCTCGTTCTTCACCTTCGTCTCGCCCTATCTGCAGCAGATCACCGCTGTGGATGTGCAGTGGCTGAGCCTGGGGATGCTGCTGTTCGGCACCTGCGCGATCGCAGGCAATCTGCTCGGGGGATGGCTGGGCGATGCGATGGACGGGGATCGCAGCCTCCGGCTGGCGTTGATCGCGCTGGCGTTGAACCTGATCGGGCTCTACGGCTTCGCACGTATCCCAGCCTTGATGATGCTCCTGGTCGGCACGCTGGGCATCTGCTTCTTCTCGATCGTGACGCTGCTGACCCTGCGTCTGCTCAGGCAGGCCCAACAGCTCATCCCCGCATACAGCTCTGTGGCCGCGGGGTTGAACATTGCCTCGTTCAACCTTGGAACCGCGCTGGGCGGTGCCTTGGGCAGCCTCACGATCAGCTACGCGACGCTGGCCTCGGTACCGCTGACAGGCGCCGTGGCCGCGGTGCTGGCGGCGGTCGTGTTGTATCTGCAGAAGCGACGGATGCGCGCGCCGGCAGCCTCAACCGGCTGAGTAGCGACCGAGCGCCCCCATCCACATGCCTCCGTGAACCGCCGGGCGTAGTTGCTCCCCAGGATCTTTTCGATGCGCGCGTCAGTGTGCCCGCGCTGGCGGCCACACGGCAGCGACATCCGCCCCGGTATAGTGCCCCTGACTTCACCGCAAGGATCGAAGCTATGCAGAAGGGCTCGGATCTACTGGTCAAGGCGCTGGAAAACGAGGGCGTCGACCGCATCTTTGGTGTGCCGGGCGAGGAGAATCTGGACTTCCTGGAGTCGCTCCGGACCTCGCGCATCGAGTTGGTGCTCACCCGCCACGAGCAGGCGGCCGCGTTCATGGCAGCCACCCACGGCCGGCTGACGGGCAGGCCCGGCGTGTGCCTGGCCACCCTCGGCCCCGGCGCACTGAATTTCTCGACCGGCGCGGCGTATGCCCACCTGGGCGCGTGGCCGATGATTCTCATCACCGGCCAGAAGCCTGTCATGAGCGCCAAGCAGGCACGGTTCCAGATCGTGGATATCGTGGCGTCGATGAAGCCGCTCACGAAAATGACGCGCCAGATCGTCAGCCCTGCCGCGATTCCGGCCACCGTACGCGATGCCTTCCGGGTGGCCATGGAAGAGCGCCCCGGGCCGGTGCACCTGGAACTGCCGGAGGATGTCGCAGGTGAGGAGGTGGAGGATGTGCCCGTCATCCCCATCCACCCGCTGGACCGTCCCATCGCACCCTCTGCCGCGCTCGACCGGGCGGAAGCGGCGATCCTGGCCGCCAAACGCCCATTGGTGATGATCGGCGCGGCGGGCAGCCGGCCATGGCTTGCCGAATCACTCTCCGCATTCGTCGCGCGCACGCGCCTGCCGTTCTTCAATACACAGATGGGCAAGGGCGCGGTCACCGGCGGCTCCAACCTCTACATGGGCACGGCCGCGCTCTCCGAGGGCGACTACGTGCACGAGGCGGTCGCCCGCGCTGACCTGATCATCGCCATCGGCCATGACACCATTGAAAAGCCACCGTTCCTGATGAAGAGCGGCGGCGGTCCCAAGGTCGTGCACATCAGCTTCCAGTCCGCGACGGTGGAGCAGGTCTACCAGCCGGATATCGAAGTGCTGGGCGACATCGGGGCTTCGGTGGATGCCCTGGCCGAACGCCTGGAAGGGCGGTTGCCTGCGGACGAGGGCATGATCGCCCTGCGCCAGAGAATCCTGGCCCGCATCAACGACCGCGCCGAAGAGGACCGTTTCCCGGTCACGCCGCAGCGGCTGGTGCATGACGTGCGCCAGTCCATGCCGGACGACGGCATCGTCTGCCTCGACAACGGCATGTACAAGATCTGGTTCGCCCGCAACTACCGCACGCACGTGGCCAACACGCTGCTGCTGGACAACGCGCTCGCCACCATGGGCGCTGGCCTGCCGTCGGCGATGATGGCAGTCATGCTTTACCCGCAGCGCCGCGTCATGGCGGTGTGTGGTGACGGCGGCTTCATGATGAACTCCCAGGAGATGGAAACCGCGGTACGCCTGGGGCTCAACCTGGTGGTGGTGATCCTCAACGACAGCGCCTACGGCATGATCCGCTGGAAACAGGCAGTGGATGGCTTCGACGATTTCGGCATGCGCTTCGGCAATCCGGATTTCGTGAAGTATGCCGAAGCCTACGGTGCGAAGGGGAGCCGGGTGACCGCGGTCGAAGCGCTGGTGCCGATGATCGAGGCCGCTTTCGCCGGCGGCGGCGTCCACGTGCTGGATGTACCGATCGACTATGCCGAGAACACCCGCGTGCTGGTCGATGAACTGCGCAACCGCACGCCGGACGTGGGCTGTGATTGATCGTCATCCCTGATGCTGAGCAAGGAACCCAACATGCTGACTGTCGTCCAGGCGTTCGACCGTGCCCCCATCGCCGAGATCGGGCTGGATACCGCCGCGGCCCTGGAGCGCAAGCTCAGTGCCGCCGAGCGGGTATTCAAGGACCGCGACGGCTGGCTCGCGCCGCACCAGCGCATCGCGATCCTGCGCCGGCTCGCCGCGCTGATGGACGCCAGGCGTGATCATCTCGCGCTGCAGATTGCCCGGGAGGGCGGCAAGCCGCTGCCGGACGCCATCGTCGAAACCACACGCGCCATCGACGGTGTCCACAACGCCGCCGACGAGCTGCGCAACTTCGCCGGTCGCGAAATCCCGATGGGGCTGTCGGCCGCGGCGGAGGGGCGTTGGGCGTTCACCACGCGGGAGCCGATCGGCGTGGTTGCCGCGATCTCTGCGTTCAACCACCCACTGAACCTGATCGTCCACCAGGTGGCGCCGGCCATCGCCGTCGGGTGCCCGGTGATCATCAAACCTGCCTCCGCGACGCCACTGTCGTGCCTGGAATTCGTCGCGATGGTGCACGAAGCCGGGCTGCCCGAGCCGTGGTGCCAGAGCTTCCTGCCGGAGGGCAACGACCTGGCCGAGGCGCTGGCCACCGACAAGCGGGTGGCCTTCCTGAGCTTCATCGGCTCGGCCAGGGTAGGGTGGTCGCTGCACGCCAAGCTCGCACACGGTGCGCGTTCGGCGCTGGAACACGGCGGGGTCGCCCCGGCCATCGTCGATCGCAGCGCCGACCTCGGCAGGATCATCGAACCGGTCGTCAAAGGCGGCTACTACCATGCAGGCCAGGTGTGCGTCTCCACCCAGCGCGTCTTCGTCCACGAGGATGTTGCCGATGACTTTACCCAGGCGCTCATCGCACGGGTCGAGCGCCTGCGCACCGGCGACCCCACACTGAAGGACACGGATGTCGGCCCGCTGATCCAGCCACGCGAGGCCGACCGCGTCGCTGAATGGATTGACGAAGCGGTAAGTGGCGGTGCGCAACTGGCCACCGGCGGCAAGCGACTTTCCGAGACCACGCTGCAGCCCACGGTGCTGCTGGATCCGGCCAGCGACGCACGGATCACCACGCAGGAAGTGTTCGGGCCGGTGGTGGCGGTGTATCGCTATACCGACCTGGACGAGGCGATCGCGCGTGCCAACGCGCTGCCCACCGCGTTCCAGGCGAGCGTATTCGCGCAGGATATCGATATCGCCATGCGCGCCGCCAACCGGCTGGATGCCTCGGCCGTCATGATCAATGATGCCACCGCGTTCCGGACCGACTGGATGCCCTTCGCCGGGCGCCGCGAGTCGGGGTATGGCACAGGCGGCATCCCGTACACGATGCGGGACATGTCACAGGAGAAGATGATCCTGATGCGCAGGAGCTGATCGGGCAGGCGACGTCTACGGCGCTGGCTGCGTAATGTACGTCCGGATGCCTGACACCTGTCACTTGTGACGGGTCGGTGCAAAGCGAGAATGGACCCATTCCCGCACGGCGCTGCATCGCCGGCACCCACCCAGCTCAAGGACGCCCCGTGAACATGCTGCATCCCCTTCTCTCGAACATCCCGGTGTGGGTCTGGGCGCTTCTGGTCTTTCTGGTCGCACGGGGCGTCGCCGCCATGAAACCTGGAGAAACCTCGCTCACGAAACTGGCCATCGTGCCGACCCTTTTCGTGGCGTGGGGCATCGTGTCGATAAACCACCGGTTCGGCAATGCCTGGGAAGCATGGGGTCAGTGGTCGGTGGGCATCGGTGCAGGCGTGGGCCTTGGATGGCTGCTGCTGCGCCGGGCAACGCTCACCCTGAAGCCGTCGACGGGAAAGCTGTGGCGCAGTGCGGACTACAGTCTCCTGCCGCTGCTCCTGGTGACGTTTGCGGTGAAGTACGGCTTCGAGTGCGCGCTATCCGTATCCCCCTCACTGAGCGCGGACGGCAGTTTCCGTGCCGCGTATCTGCTGCTGTCTGGCGGGTTCACGGGCATCTTTCTCGGCAAGTATCTGCGGTACCTGCGCGCGTCTCGGCTTGCTGCACCGGACAGGACCGTGGATGCGGTGGGCTGAGTTGGGGCCGGCGCACATCGGCGGTCATGTTGATTCGCTTGACCACCATGCAGCTTAAGGCGATGCCGGCTTCACGACGTAGCGCTCCCAGTAGCCGGCAAGCTGAGCCGCCTTTCGGTTGCCCAGCTCGCTGCCGAGGGTCTGCCGTATCCCTGCTGCTTCCTCGCCACGTTCGGCACGGTATAACTCGCGGGCCGTCTCGAGCAGCGCCCGCTGGCGTACGTTGAGGTTACCGAAGGGGTCGAAGTAAGAGTCAAGGCGTGAGGCGTCAGCTACGCCAGTCCAGGTGAAGCGTGTTTCGCCCGCCTCCGTGGCAATGGATCGGTACCGGTCCACTGCCATGGCCGGCGCGATCCTGCCTTCCAGCACATCCAGGCGCGTCTGCAGCAACGCGACTTCAGGCGAGTTGCGCTCTACCTTGAGGGCTTGCACCGACTCCCGAACAAACGCGCGGTCCATGTTGCCGGTGCCGGACTGGACGCCCAGCAGGTTGAAGCTGGCGACAGCGGCGTGGTACTCACGGCGCTCCTCCCGCTGCACCAGCGCCTCACCGGGTTCGCCGAGGCTGGAGGGCTGTACGATCCGCAGGTCCGGGGAAGCGGCCAGGATCGCTTCGATGTCCCGCTTGTGGAACTCGCCAACCACCACGACAACCGTGCCGCCGGGGCGCGCTTTCACCGCGGCGGCTACCCGCTGCGCCTGCAGGTAGGTGCGATAGAGATACAGCCTGCGTGGCAGATCATCCGCTGCCCGCTTGGCCGGCGTTGCGGCCCACTGCGCGATCCGCTCCACGTCCTTTGCCTCGTCGGCGTGGAAGAGATCCCGCGTGAGCTGGCTCGGGGAGGGGAATGAAAGGAACTGCTGGAACCCGCTGGCAGGGCGCAGTTCCGGCGGCGCCCCCAGGTCCAGGCCGAATCCAAGCTTGGCATCTTCGACGGGTGGCTCCCAGTCGATGGGACACAGATCGATCCCGTTGCGCCGGGCGAAAGGAACCACGACGTCCTGAACTTCGTAGGTGAACTCGTAATAGTCGTTGCGTGCGAAGGCCTCCGGCGACCGCTCGATGCAGATGGCATCGGGCCTGGCATGCGCCAGGAAGGCCGCAAGGCGGGCAGGGCGGTCATTTCTGGCCACAAGCTGGGCAGCGTGGTCCACGCCAAGCACGATCACGGTTGTCGTCCCGTCGGCGGCCTTGGAACCTGCTCCGGCCGTCGCACACATCAACAGCAGCGCTGCCGAGAAAAATAGACGCCTCACACGTACTCCCTCCATTCCATCGGAACCAACATAGCGTGCACAGCCCCCTGGCTCGTGTGCCATTGGTTGTAGTCACGCCGCAGCTGCGATGCTGCAACTGGATCGTTACAGGGGCCAGCCTGCCTCTGGCGCCAGATGTCAATGACGCGGTAAGTTTCCATGACACGCCGCTGGACGGCGTCCAACAGGGACGTACCTCAATGCACCCCGATCACCGCAGCTACTTCAGGTTCACCTCGAAAGCCCGACTGAACAAATCCGTCAACGCCCTGATCGGCATCGTCGAAGGGATCGTGATCGACGGCCAGATCAATCCCCTTGAGCTCGACTACCTCAACCTGTGGTTGGTCGAGCACGAGGCAGTGCGAGAGCAGCACCCATTCAACGAGCTGGTGCCGGTTGTCACTACCGCCGTGGCCGACGGCGTCCTGACCGAGGAAGAGCGCGCAGACATCCTGTGGCTGTGCGAACGGCTGCGCTCCACCGAGTTCTACGCCGATGTGACTGCCGACCTGCAGCGATTGCACGGAATCCTGGGGGGCATCGTTGCGGATACGCACATCTCCGTGGAAGAGCTCCGCGCCCTGTCAGATTGGATGGCAGATCACGAGCACCTGAGGACATGCTGGCCATTCGACGAGGTGGGGAGCCTCATCACAGGCGTACTCGCCGACGGACAGATAGACCCGAAGGAACACGCGTTGCTCCTCGCATTCTTTGCGGAGTTCACGCCACTGCTCGACGACCGCACGATTACCAATCCGCTCGTACTGAAAGAACAGAGGATCGTCGGCTTGTGCGCCGTGGATCCCGAGATCAACTTTCTGGATAGGGGCTTTTGCTTTACCGGCGCATCGTCACGCTTCACCCGCACCGAGTTCCAACAGATCGTCGAGAGGCTCGGGGGATCGGCCCACGCGGCCCCATCGAAGAAGGTCCACTACCTGGTCATCGGCGCGGAAGGCAATCCTTGTTGGGCCTTTGCCTGCTACGGGCGCAAGGTCGAAAAGGCCATTGCGCTTCGTAAGTCAGGGTCACGTGTCGTACTCGTTCACGAGCTCGACTTTCACGATGCATTGGCCGATCACGGCGGCTGATTCGCCTGGGCCGCCAGCAGCTTCAGGGCCAGCGATACCCCCAGCGCCGGTGGCACCGCGCTTGCCTTCGGCGCGCGCCTGCTGGCGAGCGTGAGCGTGCGGGGTCAATCCTCCGCACGTGACTTCACCTGAGCGACGTGCTCACATCGTTTTTTCCGGTATCAGTCTAAGTAGCTTGCCGTCCACCCCATCGGTGAGCGCATAGACGGAGCCATCTGCAGCGACCATGACGTCACGAATCCGTTCACCCAATTCGACAAGCAGCCGCTCCTGGCGCACCACGCGATCACCGTCACGAACGAGCCGGCGGATGCTCCGCTCACGCAATGCAGGCACCAGTAGATCTCCCTGCCATCCCTTGAAGAGGGCGCCTTGATACACGGCAAGACCGGAGGGCGCGATGGACGGCGACCAGATCACCTCAGGGTCCTCGAACGCCTTGTGCCGGGTAAACGGGCTCACCCGGGCAAACGGGTAGTCGATCCCGTGACTGAGCATCGGCCAGCCGTAGTTTGCGCCCGGTCGAAGTCGGTTGAGCTCGTCACCGCCGCGCGGCCCGTGTTCGCTGATATAGATGGAGTCTGTGACAGGGTCATGCACGATGCCTTGTGGGTTGCGATGCCCGGAGGTGTACAGGGGCGCCACGCTCGCGCCAGGCGCGAGATGGATGCGCATCACCTTGCCCAGTGAGTTGCGCACATTCTGCGCTTCCTCCCGGCGGGCACTACCGTCGCCCACGGTCATCAGCAGGATGTGCGTGTCGAGAAAGGCCACGCGGCCGCCGTTGTTGCCGTCGCTGGCTTTTGGCGTGGATTCGAAAAGAATCTCCACCTGTTCCATGGACCACGCATCGCCAACGCGTTCCAGCGCGCCACGGATCAACCGAACACCCACGCCGCGTTGATCTCGATAACCCTGCGTCAGATAGACGCGGCGATCGGTCTCGAAATCCGGCGACAGCGCAATGTCCATCAGGCCGATCACGCGTTCACGCTGATAGCCCGCGGGCATTTTGGATAGATTGACGTCCACACGTGCACCGGCGCGGTCAATCAGCTTCAGGCGGCCAGCCATTTCGGTGACGAGCAGCGTTCCGTCGGGCAGTTCCGCCAGCGACCACGGCCACTGAAGGCCGCTGGCGACGGTCGCGACCTGGTAGCCTCCTGCCGCAGGCGGCTGTGCACGTTGCGCCGTCGGCTGCATCAACATGAATGAGGCAAGCGGAAGCAGCACCAGGCCAGCCGGCAACAGCCAGGCCACGCCGCCGTGGGGGTGCGTTTCGCGCACGGTACGCGCCCTCAGCGTGTAGCTCACATAGCCGCCCACCAGCCCACACAGGCTGAGCAGGGCGTAGCCTGGAAGCTCCCGGATGGCGGCGATCGCCGGCATCGGAATCACACTGCGCAGCAGCGCGAGCACGACCGCCAGCCCGGCTACACCGGCGAGCAGTGCGCAGGGCAGGGCATGGAGGCCAAGCCGGCGCAGAATTGGCTGCAGACCTGACGCAAGCACGCCGCCGGCCAGCGAAAAGCTGAACATTACAGGTCCGAACCGAGCCAGATCTTCCACGGTGACTGCGGCCCGTGCCGGCCAGCTGACGTCCAGGCCCAGCTGGGTAAGGGCATGCAGATTGATCTGGGTCTGGAGCAGGCTGGCAACAGCGGCCGTCGCCAATGCAGCAGTGAGGGTGATTGAGACTGTTCGCAACCAGGAGCGCATGCAGGGAGTTGGTCAAAGCAGGCCGAATCCACACTCTAACAATGAGATCCGGTGAACCTCCAGTGATGCATTCCGTTGAAGAATTCACAGCGGAGGAACTGCACGGCGGCGACCCTCTACGGATCTTCCCTCTACGTAAAGCCTCTCTTCCCATGACAAACAAGCAACTCACGACCATCAATCCGTTGACCGAAGAAGTGCTCGCCACCTATTCCTACATGTCAGACGGCGAAGCCGCCGCCACGGTGAAGGCAAGCCATGACGCATTTCTTCAGTGGCGTCTGCGCAGTCTGGATGAGCGAGCGAAAGTCATCGCGGACATCGCCAAGGCGCTTCGTGCGCGCAAGGAAGAGTTTGCGCAGCTCATGACCGACGAGGTCGGCAAGCTCATTGAAGACAGCCGTGCCGAAGTCGAGCTGTGCGCCAGCATCTGCGACTACACCGCCAAGCAAGGGCCCGTCGCCCTGGCCGATGAAGAGCGCGAGGTGGAGGGCGCCACCGGCATCGTGACTCACGCCCCGATCGGCGTGGTTTACGGCATTCAGCCGTGGAACTTCCCGGCCTATCAGGCCATCCGCTATTCCATCGCCAGCCTGATGGCGGGCAACGGGGTGTTGCTCAAGCATGCCGAGAGCTGCACCGGGAGTGGGCTGCTGCTGCGTGACATCTACGAAAGCGCCGGGCTGCCCAAGGGGCTGTTTGGGGTGCTGCTGATCACCCACGACCAGTCCAATGACATCGTGGAGAACGACCTGGTGCGCGCGGTGACGCTGACCGGGAGCGAGGCCGCAGGGCGCACCGTGGCCGCCAAGGCCGGCGCGGCACTCAAGAAGACGGTGCTCGAGCTGGGCTCGAATGACGCGTATCTGGTGCTGGACGACGCCGACCTGGACCTGGCGGTGAAGACCTGCGTCAAAGGGCGCCTGTTCAACAACGGGCAGACCTGCGTCAATGCCAAGCGCTTCATCGTGACAAAAAAGAATTACGAGGCGTTCGTCAGCGCCTACGCAACGGCGTTCGAAGCTATCCGCATGGGTGACCCGAATGCCGATAACACCCAACTCGGCCCCATGGTCTCCAAGGCGCAGCGCGACAAGCTGCACGAACAGGTGACCAAGAGCGTCTCCCAAGGGTCACGTCTGATAGTTGGCGGCGAAGTGCCGGACCGCACCGGCTGGTTCTACCCGGCCACGGTGCTGGCGGATGTGGCACCGGGGCAGGTGGCCTACGAGGATGAGCTGTTCGGCCCTGCAGCGGCCATCATCCGCGCCGAGGACGATGAGGATGCGATGCGCATCGCCAACGACAGCCGCTACGGCCTGGGCGGCGGCATCTTCAGCCGCGACGTGCAGCGCGCCCGGGAGCTGGCCAGCAAGTACTTCGACACCGGCATGATCTTCATCAACACCTTCGACGTGGCATCGCCAACGCTTCCGTTCGGCGGCGTGAAGGCATCCGGCTATGGCCGCGAGCATGGTCCGGAAGGTCTGAAGGAGTTCGTGAACGTCAAGTCGATAAAGATTGCGGCTACAGCGTCGGCTTGATTTCGACACCGGCACCGGGCTGCCGGACTCTGCGCCTGCTTGCGGTGGCCGAGCCGGGTAGGGCGTCGGGCGCAGGCTTGAAGCGGTAAGCTTCCCCCAGCTACAGGGGGAAGCTCATGCTCAAAAGGATTTCAGCAGGATTGCTGCTTTTTCCGCTGAGGCCCTTACTCTGTCGCCCGAGGCCCAACGCTCCGGGCGCCATGGACCGTCGGACAGCGTGATGAACCTGCCACCCTTGGGGTCCGAGGACTCCAAGCATTCGGGAACGGCATGTATCGGAAGTGAGTTGCGTCAGGCTCCGCTCCATACCTCATTGATAAGCGTGCGTTATCGGGGGTAGGGCGGGGGCCCCTTCTGGCCGGGAACGGACACGGTCCCTAATTTTGCTCCAGTACCTTTCTGGCCAACTGGCCGGCATGCGTGCCGGTATGACGGTCGCCACCACTCGGGTTGCGGGCATCCTCGGAGGTGTAGCCCAGATCGAGCGCTACTCCCCGCGCTTCCAACGCTGCCCGGCGGCCTTGGGCATTGGGCAGCAGATGGCCAGCCGCACCTGCGCATGGGGAAAGACGAGCAGACCAGCCAGAGGTAGCCAAAGCAGATGGGTGGAGTGAGACATGCGATGTGTTCCGGCCGGGAAGGCGCCAACCGCCGGCCAGACACGGTGATCCCTGGGCACGACGGCGGCGCGGCGCAGCATAGTGCGGCCACTCTTCTGGTCGCTTGAGGCGTTGACGATCTATCGGCAACAGACAGCTCCAGGGAAGAATTTTCAGGCGTCTCGATCCGGAACCGCGTTTGGCCGGGCAGCGGGCCATCAATCTCGCCACAGGCGCGCATCAGGGACTGCAGCCCGGCCAGGACCTGGGCATCCGGATCCTGGTCGAGCACCAGATCGTGAGGCCCAGGAGCGCAAGAAACTGTTCTTGCGGGTAGGCGAGACGGAGAGTCGGGCCAACACTCTGAGTGCATCTGAAGACACGCTGCGCGACCAAGTTCGCCAGATTAAAGGGTAGCTCGAGGACATGCGCAGCCAGCGCGACGGCGCCCATGCCCGCAACGAGCGCCTCGAAGACCAACTTGCTACAGTGCGTACGGATTCAGAACAACAAGCGCGACAACACGCGACCGAGCGTGGCGGGCTGCTCGCCCAACAGCAGCTGCAGGAAAGCATGGCCGCACAGTCCCGCGTGCAGCAGCATGAGATCGCCGATCTCCAGCAGGCACGACAGCTGGCAGAACAGGTCGCGGCCGCGGCCCAACGGGAGCTCTCTATCCAAGTTGCGCTCGTCAACACCTACACCACCACCCGATCAAGTGAGGGCCGCGCTGGCGACGGCCCCCAAGCCCGGGGCCCGCGCACAGGAAAGCAGGGGAGGGCGCACACGCCCGGTTCAAAATAGCCCCACGTCCACACGGAGTGGAGCAGGCCTAGCGCCGGGGCAAGGATAGAGTGCTGGGGCTAGGCGCCAGCAGCTAGAATCGTACTGCGCGCCCATTAGTTGGAGAATGATTTGAACGGAAATGCTCTGCATCTTGCCGACTTCAACAAGCAGTGCCTCTTCACAGGAAGTGTGCCCGTCAGATCGACGCGTGAGCACGTAGTCCCAAAGTGGTTCCTCAGCAAGCACGACCTTCATGGCAAGCGCCTTGAGATGGGGGCACCCCAAGCACTGGCGAACATCAGGAATTTCCAAGTACCGGCAGAATACGACGCCAATCAGCTATTCGGAACGATTGAGAAGCGGATTGAGCGCGGCCAAGCGGGAATTGATGAGATCCACCTGTGGCACAAAAAGATCTCCGCCGGCCTTGCGCTCTGCCACTGGACTCTATCGCTCAATGCATGGAATCCTCGCGCCCCAGCTCTTGTCGGCCCAGCCGCGCTTCGCGCGGTCGTTGTTGATTTTCAGAGCGACTTCGCAGAATTTAGGCGTACTGAAACATATGTGCGGAACGGCTCAACCATCGCTCTGAAGTCCCCCATTCCTGACGGGTGGTTCGCGCACGTCTTTGGCTCCGTGTCGGCAGCGTCATACATCGGGCAACTTGAACGACCTTTCGCGCTTGTTGCAACGTCTGTGGGCGGGTCACTTTACGTATCAATGCTCAATGATGCGGCGTGGGAGTTCGAGAAAACGTGGAACGCGAAGAACTGGGGCAGCATCCTGGCAACGTGCCACCAATTGCCACGTATGCAAGCCGCACTTGCCGGAATGCTGACGGAGGTAGTGGATGGATGGTCACGGGGCTGTGATGGGCGAGATCCATCCCAATCTGCATTTGAGACGATTGCGTATCAGCTCGGTATTGAATTTTTCAAAGGCGGAACCTGGGGCTTGCGTCGACCTCAATCTGCCCACCTTGCGGGTGATCGGGCCTAGGGCAATTCACTCCAACTGGCCTGCCAACTTGCCATGCACCCGCTGCATGCCAGGTAGTCCATTGCTCAGTCTGCAGGGCCTGTCCGTTTGCGTAACGGTGATCATCTTCTTGTGGTTGGGCTGGCTGTACCTTTCCAAGCCGCCTGCGGTTAAAGACACGAAAGTGGAGCAGGGGGCCGGTGCTTCGCCGGCGGCAAGTGCCCTGGCGCCCTTGGGCGCGGGCTTGCCGGAGGCGCGGCCCCTCACCCATGACGAGTACATCACCAAGCACACACCACGGATCGAGTTTCAGCCATGGTCCGCACCTGTGTTTGATGACCGCACCGTCCAGTCACAGCCCGAGCTTTACTGCATGGCATCTGGAACCACCGACAAAGACACTACCTGCACCTGCCTGACAGAGCAGGGCACAAAGGCCAAAGTTAGGCTGCCAGTCTGCGTCGCAATCGCTCGCGATGGCCCAGCCTACAACCCCTACAAACAGCCAGGACAAGTAGGCCCTGATAGGCCGCCATTCCCGGGCGATGTTGCAGGTCAGCGACCACCAGGTCATGTCGCACGGTTGAAGGCTGTGGCCTTCAGGGGTGAACATGTGGCCTCCCTGAAAGCCGAAACCGGCCCAAGGGCCGGTCATTTCGATGCGGTCGTGCGGGTCCATCGTGGTCATGCTGCGATCTCGTCCTTGCTGGGTTCCCGGGAAGGGAGGCAAGATGTGGGTTTCTTTAGATCGCGCCCAACACTAGGTGCTTGATTTAGTTGCGAAATGGCCGGGAGCGTTCGTCGCACACGCTCAGCCCGACTGTTAGAGACATGATTCAGAGAAAAAGCACAGTGCAGGGACACGATCCTGCAAACATCGTATGCGTCAGTAGCCTAAGTGGACCCCATCAGGTGGCCCAAGCCTAACTGCGGGCTGCTGCGCCCTATAGTCCATAGACTATAAAATACCTTTCAGATCAATGCGTTGCGATTGCGCGGCGTTTCTCTGCGTGCTAATTCTGACAGGCCGCGCTATGCGGAGACCTTTGATCGGCGGAGAAAACAGCTATGGCCTGACGCAAATGGATGCCTTCGGCTAGAACGACGAAAGGCCAGGGCGGCAACCCTGACCTCTCTGGACAACCGGATAATCCGCCGATTGGGGCTA
Organism: Stenotrophomonas sp. AS1; assembly: GCF_048957655.1. NCBI lineage: Bacteria > Pseudomonadati > Pseudomonadota > Gammaproteobacteria > Lysobacterales > Lysobacteraceae > Stenotrophomonas > Stenotrophomonas sp. AS1. The sequence continues at coordinate 47,138 of NZ_JARVXM010000001.1, forward strand.
GCCTTTCATGCCTCTCTACTTGTGTCAATAGTGGGGCGGGCATCTTTTGCCTCGGGTCCTGAGGGCCCAAGTATGAACTCTCCAATGAGAGCCGCGCGACCTGTTAAAGACCTGGTTGTGAAATCGGGTGAGTTGGTGATGTGCAGATCGAGACTGTGCCGCATCGTGAGTTGCACAGCGCCTGACAAAATTCACATCCAAATAGAAGGGACTTCAGAGTACCAATGGGTAGGCGTTGGCGATCTTTCCTCGTACAACCAGGAGGTCACTGAAAAGAAGATTCGGCACGTCGCCAGTACGGACGCTGCTCAGGAGGCAGTAGCTTTGCAATGGGCAAAAGCGCTCGGAGCAGCGCTGAGGGCGCACGGCGCTAGGTTGTCTAAGCGCACGTGCGATGAAATCGCCGGGAAATTCGATGTTTCGGCGAAGACTGTCAGACGTCGCTGGCGGCTGTACTGCTACAACCCGCTACCGGCATCTCAGTTGCCGAGCCTGCCTGGTCCATCGCCGAAGGCCAGGCTTCTGCCACCCCTCGTGGAGAGCTTGATCGCCGCCGCGATCGACGAGATCTATCTGGTCCGTGAGGCAAGCTCAGTTGCAGCTGTCGTTCGAAGGTGTGCACAGCTCTCGCGGGATGCGGGTGTAGCAGCCCCCAGCTACGCGGCGGTCAAGGCGCGTGTTCGTGCACGAGATCCAATGCAACTGGCTGTGAAACGCCTTGGGAGCCATGAAGCTCGTGCAAAGCAGGCTCCATCGATCCGAGGCTTGGACACGTCATCCCCCCTTGAGGTCGTCCAAATTGATCACGCAGTCGTCGACTTGATGGTGGTTAGTCCACTGACACGGCAGGTTATCGGGCGGCCGTGGATCACGCTCGCTATCGACGTCTTCACTCGTTGCGTTGTTGGCTACTACATGAGCTTTGATCCGCCCGACCAGACTTCAGTTGCGCTGACACTTGAGCACAGCTGCCTGCCGAAAGAGCGGTGGCTTGAATCCATTGGGCTAGATGGCAAACTCAAGTACTCAATCTTCGGAAAGATGGCTCGAATCGCGTGGGACAACGCGAAGACATTCAAAACAAAGGCGCTGCTCGCGCAATGCGAGCGCTACGGAATTGAGGTCCGTCCCAGACCAGTCCGCAGGCCTCACTACGGCGCCTATATCGAACGCTACATCGGCACGATGATGGGCGCGGTGCATCTCCTGCCTGGGACAACTTTCTCCAACTCAAAGCAGCGAGGTGACTATCCATCGGAGAAGAAGGCGGTACTGACCATCGCGGAACTTGAGCAGTGGCTCGCGCTCCAGATCGCGGGCGTATATCACAACTCTCCGCACAGTGGGCTGGGCGGAAGGACTCCATTGCAGGTGTGGGATCAGTCGTGGTCTAGCGAGCAAGGCTCCACCCGCTTTCCCCCTATGATCGGCAACCCTCGCGACTTCACACTAGGCTTCCTGCCGGCCGCCAATAGAAGAATAGGTCGGGCAGGAATTCAGCTGCACTCGCTTCACTACTGGGATCCCGCCCTTTCACCATTCATCAATGATGGTATTGAACATCGAGTGCACTATAGCCAGCGCGACCTCAGCAAGGTGTTCTTGTATGCAGCTGGCGACTACATCGATGTGCCACTACTAGATCGTTCTAGGAACCCATTTTCGCTCTGCGAACTTCGCGACATCCGAGCTCATATGAAGGAGCAAGGCAGGAAAGCTGCTTCGGAGAGCGAACTGTTTGATGCACTTGAGCGTCAAAGGGAAATCCTGCATCAAGCCGCGACCAGCTCAAAGAAAGCTCGCCGTAAGTTGGCCAGGTTGCCGCCGGTAGTACCCAAGGCGGTCAGAGAAGAAGTCGATTATGCAGAGCCCGCTCTACCAATCCCCTCCAGTGAGGGCCTGGTGGAATGAACCTGCCTGAAGATATCGGTCGCACCCATCCTCATCTAGAGGGCGATCTTCCGTTCGTGCTGAGTTCCCACTCAGTAAGGATTTTGAAGGCTTTGAGCCAGCTTCGCGTGGGCGAGTACCGACGCAGCCGGCCTGTGTGCCTTCACATTGCAGCAGCTGCCGGCAGCGGAAAGAGTCGGCTCCTCAACCACTACATGTCCCAAGTCTCTGCCGTTCGGGAAGCGACGGGGTCGCGTTACAGAGAGGCGATCTTGATCGAGGCACCTTATGACGGCAACTGCATGAAGATGTGCCGGTCCATCATCAATGCGTGTTTGCCCGGGTTTCCCATCCGCAAAACCCAGAACATACACGAGCAGGTCGCTGACGTGTTGCAGGCATCGGGGGTAAAACAGCTTCTGATTGATGAGGCTGGACATATTCTCAACGCTGGGAAATCTGGCCAGCAATACACTCTTGCACTCATCAAATCCATCTGCAATCTGGGCATCACGGTATGCATCGCAACAACAAGGAACATGGTCAATGCGCTGGCTGCAGACGAGCAACTGGCATCTCGGTTCAAAAGGGTTGAGCTTCCCGTTTGGTCAGAATCCAACGAGTTCCGTCAGTTCCTGGCCGGCATTGAAGTCGAGCTGAAGCTTCCTGAGCGTTCCCACCTGGACAGCAAGACCATGATTCGCTGGCTGGCGGCCCATGACTGCTGCGTTACCTTCAGATTGTTAGAGGTTGTCCTCGGCGCAGCCCGTCTTGCCAATTCGCGCGGAGAAGGGCGCATCTCAGTCGAGTTGCTCGACGAATTCTGGAAATCCGGGTTCGGTGTCGAGGAGAGATTCCATGAGGATTGAGGATCTTCCCGCAGCCGCAGAGCCCTGCATGGGCGAGAGTGTGTACTCGTGGTTAGACGCTACCAGGCTACAGCTTGGTCTTGAGGAAGCTGAGTGGAGGCAATGGTGTGAGTTCGAAGCAAAAGAGCCAGAACGCCGAATCGGTGGCGCTGAATGGGGCCGACTTCCGCCTGAGCTGGGGCGAATTGAGCGCGTCCCAGCCTCATGGCGTATTGCAGCTGAGTGGAGGTCGGTAGGGTGCGCTATGTGTACTGCGCCGACCCAAAGCGGTACTCGGCATCCGGTTCTAGTTGATTGGTTGGATGCCAGAGCTATCGAGTGCTCCCGACACCGGCTGTTGCTCAGCTACGCGCCCTGCCGGGATGCAATGCCCCTCGATGCCAACGAAGAGCTGGTGTCCCTCTGGCAGTGGCTCGAGGAGTGGCGTCATGGCCGGGTGAACGGGCAAGATGCTAGGCTTCGGAGAGACCTCGTTCTAGCGTCCGCTCGCAACTGGGGACCCGGCTCTGGTGGGATTGCAAGCGCCGAGCTGGCTTGGTCAATCGAAGGGGCCGGGTGGGCACTCCCTAAACCGCACAGAACATACCAGCCGCTAGGCCCAGCAAGGGTGGGGCGCCTTGCACCCAATGACAGGGCGGCAGCATTATTGGGTGCGTACAGGGCGTGGACGGCACTTGCCGCCGCTTCAGCCCAAAACCTGCCCAAGTGGCCGCTCGCCGCTTGGGAGTGGCTCGCGCGGCGGTGGCGTCACGGCGACCGACGCTTAGAGGCAATGCTCGTGGGAATCGTGATCGCGAGCCGGGGCGGGTCGCGGCGTTGAACGGGATGGGCCGACAGAGACTTGCCTGAATAGGCCAGTGGTGCGTGCAATCTCTAACGCCTTGACCATCATAAGATCCATCCTTGAGCGCACAGTTGCGAGGCGCTATGAGTGCTGCCCTGGACGCCGGCGCCGTTAGAGATTGCACGCGCCCGCCCCTGGGACGACCTTGTCGCCCGCGAGCTGGGCGATCCATGAAGTGCCCCCTATGGCGGGAACTGGTGGATAGGTCGGTTCCGGACAAGAGAACTGCCCAAACTAGGAAGCTGCTTCCATTGATGTTGTTCCGCCTCGTCGACAAAAGTCCTAGTGCTTGACGATTAGGGTGCGTTATCAGGGGTAGGGTAGATGTCCGGTCCTGGCCGGAAGCAGACAGCTGCGAGCCCCGCCTCTAGAATCGGCGTTGCCAGGCTAGGTTTGGGGGAAACAATGCAGCAGTGGAATTCCGCAGTCGACTCCTACTGGCATGGACTCTTCGACTCCGGTATCTGTGTGCCGACTGCAGATGAGTTCAGCCTGGTGATCAACCCGCACCTTGGCACTGCGCGGCGAGCAATGGTCATGGTGGCTAACAATGGGTGCACGCGTTCCGCAGTGTCTCCATGCGTGGCCTCTGCGCTGGGAATCGCGTCGGACGGTATTCCGGTCTCAGTATCATGGCTGCGCCAGGCACTTCACGCCGCAGGCGTTGAGATGCATGCGCCCGATGTCATCTATTACGTGGCAGCCGCCGGAGTCTCCGCAACGCGGAGCACCACCTTGGTAGAGGTACGCCCGTTGGCGCCTGACGATGCAGCACTGTTCGATGGATTCATGGCACAGATATCACCAGCCGACCAGGACGATGCGTCCGTGGAGCTCGGGCACTGGGCGGCCTTTGGCGCGTTCGTGGAATCGGAGCTGTTGGCTGTCTCCAGTCTCTACCCATGGGGTGGCGCGGCCATTGCCGATATGGGAGTGCTGACCATGCCACGAGCGCGCGGTAAGGGCATCGCCAGGTCTTTGATACTCGCGATGATTGAATACGCCGGCAAGCACGGGTATGAGGCTCAGTATCGCTGTCAGTTAGACAATGTGGCGTCGAATGGGCTTGCAAAATCTCTCGAGTTGGCGCCGTACGGAAAGTGGGAGGTCGCTTGCCTGCCTTAGAATCGCAGGGGTCTTGAAAGGAGGTCAAGGTAGCGATGTACGGCGAGGTCTGCGCTGCGGCATATGTCTGCTTCTGGCCGGAAGCGGACATCGGCGGGGCAGGGGATTAGGAATGTTTATCGGGGGCAGGGGAGGGCACGTGCCGTCCCGTCGCGCGCATCTGAACCTCTACCGGAGCGGAGAGCTTGCAGTAGTGGCAGATCTCTCTCCTGGCTGGTTCGCTGGCTTGTACGCCGTGCCCGATAGCCCTAAGATCTAGCTGTATTAAGGGGATGGCCCACCATGCGGTGAGCTATGGATGAATCGAATAACCGGACCCAAGCATCCGGCTATCAGGTAGTCAGGTCTACTCACATGGCAAAGCAGTACCCAAAGAGGTCAATCAGTGGCGACGCTGGCGAGCATTTCGCGGCGTACAAGTTTACACAAACCCTAAAGTGGCCTTGTCGACTTCAAAGTGTCGATTTAGGCATCGACGCAGAATTGGAGATTTGTGACCAGCAATTCTCCGCGACAGGAAACGTGGTCAAACTTCAAATAAAGTCCTTTCAAGAGTTGTCAGGATCACAGCGTCACGATGTCTACGTTGATGACTCAGATATCGACTATTGGCAGCGATTCTCAGTCCCAACCATAATCGTCTGCGTCGACCTTAAGAACGAGAAAGTGTACTGGAAGCCGATCAGCGCGACAGAAGCCTACGCGACAGGTGGGGCATCTAGAAAAATCACATTCAATTTGTCTGAGGATGAATTGAAACCTGAAGCAACGAGCAAGATTTCCTCTTTAGCATCACCAGATCACTTCAAAGATATTTTAGATTTGATCACTGAGGCAGAGTCCATCTACAAAAGACAAGTTGCTTCGGATGTGTTCGCCATTTCTGGCGATGAATTGGATGAAATACACAAAGTTAACGACACCTTTGAATCCATTGTTTCAAGAATAGAGGAAATTCGTCGCCATTACCCTTGGCGCATCAGCGAATTCTCTTCAAAAAAAATAGAGCGAATGAAAAGTGAGATGTACCGTTACTGGAACTATGCTGAGGTGAGTTGGAGAAATGGCGTCAATGGCATGTAGGTCTAGCGATTGGTCAAGCCGGACTCGTTATGCAAGTCGGCGCAATCCAGAGTTGAACACCCGCTACTGGCGGTAGCGGCGGCCGGAGGGGCGGTGGATTAGGAAGATTTATCGTGGCTACGAGCTCAGATCTTATCTGCGCCCGCTCTGTCTTAAGTACACGACTAGCTGTTGAAAACGTGGATCCGTATCGAGGTCAGGCGCGACCGAGCTTATCTCCTCGAGGCAGTCACCGAGGTCACTGGACGGCCATTGGGTTTGATCCCCTATCACCAGACTCAGGAAGTCCAGTGCATGTTCGGGGAACCTGCCGCAGAGGCCTGCCTCTTGTAGCCGATGCACCAGGTAGTCCGGGTGAGCCGCTGGTAGCAACCAGCCGCGGAGCAGCGTCAAAGCCTCGGGGAACGCATCTTGTGCTGCCACACAAAGGCGGGCCAGGCTTTCGGCGATGGCGGGTGAAACGTTGTCTCGCGTCTTGGGCCAGATGGCATGCAGATACGGGGCAACCCGGTTAGTCCAATAGTCGGCACGTTGCTCACCCGCACCCTCCAGGGCTCTGACCAATGCCTGTGCAGCATCGTGCAAACCATCCGGTGGCAGTGCGCGAGTGGCGGCTGCCAGCTCGGTAGTGGTGAAGGTGTCACTCGCGTCAAGAGCGGCGAATGTCAGTAACGATGCGTATTGTCCATCGTGCTTGCCCAATGCCGCGTAGTGGCGCGGGGTGTCTAGGAAGGCCGGCTTGAGCTTTTCCATCAGCGGGCGGTACAGGCGCGGTGACCACAGGAATCCTTCCCACGCTGCACGTGCTTCGGCTTCCGAGCGCTGCCAGTCGAAAAGCGGCAACAGGTATTGTGTCGCCCAATCACCATCGACGCGGAACAAGGCTATGACATGGGCCGCCAGCAACACACGGCCATGCTGATACTTGTCGATCTGGGTATCGCAAAGCTCGGTGAGCATGCTCTTGATCTCTTCCGGCAAGCCTTGCCCATCCTCCAGCGACCGTCGATACCACCAGCGTAGCAGTGCCTCGGTGACGTGCCCCACGGGATGATTGATGGCTCGCCCGACGGGATCATCGGTATCACTGCCACCCTGATGATCCTGCGCCAGGATACGACGAGCGAAAGCGAAGAAGAGTGCTTCGTGACCTTCGAAGGTCTTGGCAATGGCCTGTAGCCACCAGCTGACACCATGGGCGAGCGTCTGCAGTACCTCGTCAGGTGCGGTGGCCAGGATCGGCGCCATGTAACGCCAGGAGCGCTTCAGGAGTTTTTCCTCAGACCAGGCCTGCAGGGCCTCTCGCCAGCGCTCTGTAGGCCACACACCTTCTCTGGCCAGGGCGCATAAGGCACAAGCGGTCGTGGCAAAGTTGTCGCGACAGCGCTGCCGCCAGTCATCCTCTTGCCAAGGATCTGGGCTGGGCTGCTGCCTCAACCACTCGATGAGTTCACGGCGACTACGCGGTGCGGCGACGAACTTGCTCCACTCGTCGACATCGCCCATCCAGAAAGGAAATTCGTCGCGCTGATCTGCAGCGATTCGCCACTCAGGATACTGAGCTGAAAGTCTGTCCAGTCTGTCTCTGGCGACGCTGCCCAATATCGTGCCGACGTCGGCGATCTTTGCCAGCCGGAGCCATATTTTGTGGTCCACGATATGGATCCAGCGCTCCAGCTCGATGTCCTCCTTGAACATGCCGCGCGGAGGACCGCCGAGCACGGCCTGTTCCAGTTCGTGCAGCATCATCTCATCGAGGTGCGGCGCCAGTGCGACCAGCAGTCGCATGGCCTCCCGTTCGGTTTCCACCGACCACAGCCACCAGTTATCGTCTGACAGTAGCCAGTCGAGTGCCTTGCGATGGGGGATTACATTGTCCTGTGCCGCGGCAAAGAAGGCGAGGCGTCGGAACAGCGGATAGGGCGTGTGCCACCAAGACTCCGCCACGAGGACAGCCCGCGCCGGTGATTGTGCAACTGTGGCGAGCCACGCATCTCGGGTCAGGTCGATCAATGCGGTCCAGTCGCGGAAGTCCCGGTTCTGTGGATGTTCACTGATCGAGGGTTGATGCAGGTAGGAAAGGTCGCTCCTGTCCTCACCGCTACCGAGCTCGCGCATCAGATCAAGCGCGTCGCGCAACAGGGCGCTTACATCGGACAGCAACTCCGGCAATGCGGCATCCCAGCGCTCATCCCTTGGGAGATCCCGCAGGCTGGAATGGACGTGACCAGCCGACAGCACGATCTCCCATTCCACCAGCTCCTTGACGCGCTCCGGCTCGCGACTTTGGCCGTCCTCTGCGGGCCCTTGGAACGGTTCGCGCAACTGTACGCGCGGTGTCAACATCTCGCGCAGTTCCAGGCGCAGGGTTGCGGTGAGCCCATCGCGCTTGAAGCGGTTGCGCCAGCTATATAGGTCGAAGTCGCGCAGCCACGATTTCACGCGCCCGGTCAGCAGCAGCCGCCATAGGATGCGCATCAATGGTCCGGGGATCGCGCTGGGTGCGCCTTCACGAATGCGCGCCAACTCGGCGGTATTTCCCTCGCGTTCAAGTTTGGCCAGCTCGTCCAGACGCTGTCCGATCCACGAGACCAGATCGCCATGCAGCTGGCCGCCGTGCTTGACCAGCCATAGCAACAGTGCCGGGTCGTCGAGATGGCGAATCAGCCAGCGCGCCAGTTGTCGCATCACCTCGTCTAAGTGGCAGCCACGCGTGCCGGCATCGGCTAAACACATCAAAGGAGCCAGAGGATAAGGCGAGGGTCGGCGGGTCAGGCTGAAGGTGAGCTTGTCATCCACGGTTGTTCTGGGCGGGACACCGAAGCGGCCTAGGTCGGCATGCCGGTAGCGTTCCTCGCTCAGTGGCACTAGCCAATCCAGCGAAGGCACCGGGTCCAGATCGGCAAAGCGTCTGGCGGGCAAGCCGCCAGCATCGCTCAGTGCCCACAGCAGGCGGCCGACGAAGTCGTCCTGTCGGGTGCTCGCCAAGGGGCGAGCCATGGCGCATTCGACCACGATGCGCTCCTTGCCGTGCACGCCATCGCGGTAGGTCTCAGCCCAAGCCCGCAGGGTCTTGTGCAGGTAGGCGTGGCGGTTATGCTCGCGGTAGAGGATGGGGGTGACGTTCTTGGCCCGCCACTCGTTGGCCCGTTGCTCTTCCTTGCCTTTGGAAAAACTGCCGAAGGCGAACATCTCCGGCGGCGACTCACCCAGCAGACGGTCGGCTGCCAAGGCATCCATCATGTAGCGCAATACTGGGTCGTTGATGCTGTAGCCGACGAAGCAAACGGTGTAGTTGCGGAACAACTCGCTGACGAAACGCGCTGCCCAGCGCTCGGTGAGGTAGGCCAGGCCGAAATCGCCGCTGGAGACGACCAAGCGATCCAGCTCACTCGCGGTCGATGTGGCGCCAAGTAGTCCATGTAGATACACCAGGCCATCCCAGCGGTTCTTCGGCACCGGCAGGAGTGGTGCTTGAAACCGCTGGATTGGCAGGGACTTCGCCGCAATCACCTCCTCGAACAGACGATCGAAATTGGTGGTAATGAGGCGTGTATGGCCATTGCGACACTTGGCCAGCGTCAGCAATGCATCATGTGTGGCGATCGCGTTTGGGGCGCTGAGATCGGGTGTCAGGATGCCGGCCAACGCCCGGCGCACCGTCTCGCGGCCGCCGACGATGTCCGCTTCCAGCAGGCCGATGGCGGTATCGAACTGCCCGGCCTTGATCACGGCCTGCTGCACCGCGTTGGGTGTGGTGGCCAAGGTTACATATACCTTCGCCACCAGCCCGGAGAAACCCGGCAGGCGGGCCGGGTAAGAGATGCCCGCGCCGCAGAAAAACACCACGCGCCCGTCCTCGTGCGCCTGCAGCAGGCGCTCGGGGATATCGGGGCCGTGGCGGACGAACTGCATTCAGTGAGCCCCGGAGAAAACGCGTTCCAGCGTCGCCGGGATCAGCGCGTCATTGGCCTGACGGATGGTGGCGTGGCGGGATCTCAAGAGGGATTGCCGATCGAGGATTTCAACAACCTTGCGCTGCTTATCCTCCGGTGGCATCGGTAGTTCGACATTCAGGAATTGCTCTGGTCGGGTCCGTTCGCGACGAGCGCCAACTCCGCGCGTGGCGTCTTGAAGGAGGCTCCAGAACCAAGGCGTCCGGGCCAGTTCTCCGATATATGCGGGCGTGGCTTCACCTGGAACGCAACGAAAAGTGCGGTACTCGGGTGACACATACATTCCCGCAAGCTCGGGGGCGCAAAGTGCAAGTGCACCTTCCCATCCTTTCACCTGGCTCAATACCAGCGCATCTACGTAGAGGCGATTGAAGGCTCTGTAGGAGGTTTCTGTGCCTGCCACTGCGGCCTTCGGAAACAGGCCGCCACCGAAACCACGCACGCCGACTTGCGGATACTCGCTGTCAGCTCGAACAGGCACGGGCTCTTCGTGCAACTCGACAACGTCACCGAGCCGCCTCACTCGATCACCTGACAGCCTGTAGTGCAGGCTGAGAAACAGCGCTGCGGATTTTTGTTCGATGGCGTTGAGCCGCTCGTTTACCTGCCGCACCTTATCGGCCAGCGTGTCGAGTCGGCTGACAATGGCTTGTTGTTCGGAAAGCGGCGGCAGCACGATTTGCTGTGCGAGAAATCGATCCTCCTTGATGCGAACGCGGTTGGTTGTGCCTTCGCTGGCCGCCTTGCACAGATCGACGAAGTGACGTGAGCGCACCATCCATCCCATGAATGCCGGAGCGAGTTGTCTGCTGTTGGAAAACTCGAAGGAAGGAAAGTCGTTGCTGACGATCGCACCATCAAGCTCTTGCGGAACCAGCCCGATTGCGCCGTTGCGGGCGTCGATCTTGGAGAGGATCAGCTGGTTGGCACGCACTACACGTCGCGGAGTAGTGACATCAGCACCGCGAACTTTGCCACGGCTGATAACGCCTTTTCCCCAAAGACGGATGGTGACTTCGTCGTACTCGACGTCCGGCACGCACACGGCAGGCTCGCTGGAACGACAGAGCACATCGCCCAGTGCGATCTTCGGCCACTGGCTCATCCCTGCACCTCGACTACCAGAGCCTCGATCTCCACGAGCAGGCGCAGCACATCTTCCTCACCCGCGCGCATGGCGGCCACCAGGTCCTTCGGATCGGCGTGCTCTAGCCCTTCGGCGGCATGCGGGTTCTTCAGGTCCAAGTTGTAGATCGGCCAGTAGAGCGCATCGCCCTCGGCCTGCGCTGCTTTGGCGGCGGCCTCATGCGTCTGCTGCTGCGCCTTCAGCTCGCGCAGCTGCGCTTGCAGCGCGGCCTTGTCGCCATTGGCGGCATAGCCGATGGCCTGATCCAGTTCGCGGATTGGCTTGCCCAGGGCGAGGGCGCTGGCGCGCTCGGTTTCGGCTCGTTGCCAGTGTGGTGTGGCGGCGTCGATGGCGGCAGCGCGTTTGGCGGCGAAGTCCACGCGCCAGGCCTGCGGGCCTTCCTCGCGGGCGTTCCACCAGTCGAGCACGGACTGAAAGGCCTCGAAGGGTAGCGGTGCGGTCTTGCTGTACTTCTTGCGGCCCTCGGGCTGCGGCAGTTCGTAGTACCAAATGGTGTCGGTCGGGCAGCCGCGCTGGAAGAACAGCAGGTTGGCCGGGATGTCGGTGTAGGGCGCGAACACGCCTTGCGGCAGGCGCACGATGGTGTGGAGATTGAACTCCTTGAGCATCTCCTCCTTGATGACGGCGCACACGCCATCGCCAAACAGCGTGCCGTTGGGCACCACCACGGCGGCGCGGCCTCCCTGCTCTGCGCCATGCCCGGCATAGCGCAGCTTGCGCATGATGTACTGCAGGAATAGCAGTGCGGTTTCGGCCGTCTGCATGTTGGCCGGGAAGTTGGCTTTGATGCCGGCTTCTTCCTCGCCGCCGAAGGGCGGGTTGGTGAGGATTACGTCCACCCGCTCGCTGTGGCCGATCTCGGTGATGCGCCGCTCCAGTGTGTTGCCGTAGGCGATCTGCGGCGCTTCCAGCCCGTGCAGCAGCAGGTTCATCTGCGCCAGCATGTAGGGCAGCGGCTTGGCCTCCTGCCCGAACAGCGTGTCGCGCTGAAGGGTGCGGCGCTGGTCCGGATTGGTCACCTGCTGATTGAGGTGGTTGTAGGCCTCCACCAGAAATCCGCCGGTGCCGCAGGCAGGGTCCAGCATGGACTCGCCAAGGCGCGGGTCGGTGACCTGCACCATGAAACGCACCACCGGGCGCGGGGTGTAGAACTCGCCCGAGTCGCCGGCAGCGTCGCGCATCTCGCGCAGCATGGATTCGTACAGGTGCGAGAGGGTATGGATCTCCTCGCTGCTGCTGAAGTGAATGCCGTTGACCTTGTTGATGATGTCGCGCAGCAGGTAGCCGCTGACCATGCGGTTCTGTACGCCACGAAACACGTTGGCGATGACCTCGCGCTGGCTGCCTTTCTCGCCGCTGCCAGCCAGGCCGCGCAGATAGGCAAACAGACCCGCGCCGCGCGAGCCGTCGGCACGGTGGCATTCGTCCTGGTTGATGAAGGCCAGCAGTTCATCGCCGGTCAAGCCATCCTCACGCGCGGCCCAGTCGCGCCAGCGGTAGGAGGATTCGATGATGGGGTGATAGGGCTTGCCGTCGAGCTCCGCTTCTTCCTCATGCACGACTTCGAGGTCGTCGAGGAACTTGAGGAACATCACCCAGGTAAGCAGCGGCAGGCGGTCAACGTCGCCATTGAGGCCCTTGTCCTTGCGCAGGATCTTGCGGGCGCTGCCGATCAGCGCCGACAAGTTGTCGCGCGTGGTCAGCGGTGCCTTGGCACGTTTGGTTCTGGTCTTCTTTTCGGTTGCGGCCATTCAGGAACTTCTCGTCATTGGTAAAGAGCCGTCTGCAGGCGCGAGACGGCTTCCTTGAAAGGTTTGATGCCTCCGAAATGCCGGGTTGCGATTTCGGACGGGCTGCCGAAGCGGTCGAAGGGTTGCACCTTCATCAGCACGGAAAGGGCGTTGAACTGGACGATGCCGCGTTCGATGTACTTGTCGAGCAGCAGCGTGAGGATTTCGCGGGCCGAATCGCCGTACTGCTCGAACAGATCCTGCGCTGCCTTTCTGGCCTGTTCCGCGCGTTGGTGGCGGGTGAGCAGCGGCGCGTTCCAGGCCAGATGACACAGCAGATCGAAGGCGTCGGCGTCCGGCTGATCGGCGCTAGCCGCCAGCTCCTCGAAGCTGATGCCGCGCTCGGTCAGCTCACGCAGCACGTCAGCGCGGGTGTCGGGGTTGGCCCAGGCGGATTGCAGCGCATCGCGAGTCGGGTACAGAGTCCGAACGGTGCGGCCCGAGTATTCGGTGTACTTGACCACTTGTAGTTTTTTGCCGTCGGTGTCGAGGTCGTAGACCAGATGGCCGATCACCTCGATGTCGCCACCGTCGACGTAGAATTTGCGCGGTTCCTCCGGCGGTTCGGTGAGGATCTCGCCTTGGCCTGCGTCGGCGTCTACGGTGTAGTCGGCCTGCGGCTCTTCGACGCTGGGGGGCGTTTCGATGACTGATTCAATGGTCTCGCCAGCCTCATCGATGGTCACTTCCTCGATGCGTGCGGGATCGCCATCGAAATCCGGATCGGCAAAGTGCCGGGTGGCGGTGCCGGTGAAGTCGATGATGTTGAAGTATTCCTTGCCGTAGTCGACCTTCAGTCGGGTACCGCGCCCGATGATCTGCTTGAACTCGGAGCGGGAGCCGACCACGCGCGCCAGCACCACGTTCTTGACCATCTCGGCGTCAACGCCGGTAGTCAGCAATTGCGAGGTGGTCAGGATCACCGGCGTGGGTTTGTCCACGTCCTGAAAGTGCGCGAGGTGGGTAAGGCCAATGGTGCCTTCGTCGGCGGTGACGCGGCAGACGTAGTCGGAGTATTGCTTGACCAGATCGCTGTTGAGGTTGATCAGCTCTTGGCGCATTTCGGCTGCGTGCTCTTGGTCGACGCAGAACACGATGGTTTTGGCGAAGCGGTCGGTGCCCTTGAGGAAGTCGGCAAGATGCTTAGCGATGGCCTTGGTGCGTGCACGCAGCGCGATGACGCGCTCGAAATCCTTGGTCTGGTATTCGTCGTCCGGCACTGGGCGGCCGAAACGGTCGAGCTCGTCCTTGGACGGACGCCAGCCAGCGGCATCCACCGTGGTGATCACGCGATGCACGCGATAGGGCGCGAGGAAGCCATCCTCGATGCCCTGGCGCAGGCTGTAGGTGTAGACCGGGTTGCCGAAGTATTCGTAGCTGTCGCGCGATTCCTCGCGCAGCGGCGTGGCCGTCATGCCGAACTGTACGGCAGGCGCGAAGTAATCGAGTACCGCACGCCAGTTGCTGTCGTTGCGGCTGGAGCCGCGATGGCATTCGTCGATGATGATCAGATCGAAGAAGTCCGGCCGGTACTGGCGGAATACGTCTTCATTGGCGGTGGACAGCGCCTGATAGATGCCGAAGTACATGTCCCGGCTCTGGCTCACATCGCCCCCGGCGATCTTGTGGCGGGCATCGCCAAACGGCGCGAACATCTTGGCCATCGGGTCATCGACCAAGATGTTGCGATCGGCCAGGAACAGGATCTTCCGGCGCCGGTACTCGCCGGTGCGGTTCCAGCGGCTGCTCCACAACTTCCAGCACAGCTGAAACCCCACGCAGGTCTTGCCGGTGCCGGTGGCCAGCGTGGCGAGCACGCGCTTCTGACCAAGCAGGATGGCCTCGATCACGCGGTTGATCGCGATCTGCTGGTAGTAGCGCGGCACCTTGCCCGAAACCAGGTTGAAGGGTTCGAGCAGGTGGGGTGTGGCCGGATCGGGTAGATCGGTAGCAGCGGTCAGTCGCTGCCAGAGTTCGGCGGGCGTGGCGAAGCGCTCCACCTCACGCTCGGTGCCGGTGGTGTAGTCGATCTCGATGATACGATGGCCGTTGGTGGCATAAGCGAACTTCAGGCCGAGAATCTCGGCGTACTCTTTAGCCTGCTGCACCCCGGTTTCCGCCGGTAGCCCCAGTTCTTTCGCTTCCACGACGGCCAACGGATAGTCGCGCCGGTAGTACAGCAGGTAGTCGGCGCGCTTCTGCTTGCCACGGCGCACGCGACCACCGGTGACCATGATGCGGCCATTGGTGAAGGTGCGCTGCTCGCCGATCACGTGCGGCGCATTGCCCCATTCAGCCTCGACGAGCTTGGGTGTGACCAGTTCCCGGCAGGTGTCAGCCTCGCTCACGATTTCGCCAATTGTCATCAGTGCCCCCGTAGTACCCATGCAATTTTACTCGAGCAACCTGGCTGCTGGATTCTGGTCGCATGCACCCGATTGGAAGTAGCCCAATACACTCGACACCGACCGGTGCTCGGTCAGTTGCATGATCGCCGGCAACGCCACGCCCTGGCGGCTGGCTTCGGTGACGAACCCCGAGCGCAGACTATGCCCGCCGAAATCCCCCTCCAGACCCGCTAGGCGCGCCCGCCGCTGCACGATCTCGCCCACGGCGGCCGGGGACAGGGCAGGGCCCACGCGTTGCTTCCACAGCCGCCGGAAGATCGCCCCCTCGGTGATCCCAGAGGCCTCCAGCCAATCCTGCAGGGCGAGGGCGGCCCGATCCAGCACCGGCTTGTCCGGGGTCGAGGTGGCGGTAGCGCCGGCCTGCTGGGTCTTGCTGTGCTCCAATCGGTAGATATAGCCCGCCTCGCCGATCCGACGCAGGTCGCGCAAGTCAGCGGCGGCGATCTCGCTGCGCCGGCGCCCACCACTGGCGAATCCGAAGCAGAGTAGGGCGCGATACTCCCTCCAAGCTGTCGTCACAGGTGGCCAACATGGCCTCCAGCTCGCCCAGGGTGATCGCAGTCTTTTTGCGTGGGCGCTCGCCGCGCTTGACCGCGGCCCGCGCGGCGCGACTGAGCACGGTGCGGATTGCCGGCTGCTCGCAGGGATTGGTGGCTTGTTTGAGCCGGTGTGCGGTGGACAGTACGGCGACCCGGTGCCGCACGGTGGCCAGCGTCCAGGGCCCAAGTTTGGCTTTCAGGCCGGCCGCCACCAAGGCCTGATCGACGGCCGGCGGCAGTTCCCAGGCCAATTCGCCGTAGGCCGAACGGCGCTGTACGTGGTCGACCACAAACTGCAGCACAGTCGCTTCGGGCACCGGCAAGGTCAGCTCGATCCCGTAGCGCGCCGCATGCCAGCCGGCCCAGTAGCGCAGCGCGCTGCTGTAGCTGCGGGTGGTGTTCTCGGCGGCCGCTTCGGCCAGCAGTTCGCGCACCGCCTCGGCGGCTTGTTGGGCCAACTGTTCCGGCAACACCAGGCTGGCAGTCGTCGCGGCGAGCACGGGGATCGTAGAATTATCTTTCATACTATGTAATATATACTACGACATAGAGCTTATAACCGCGATAATCATCACTTATCGCCAGTACGTTACCAGCAGAGTAGGGCGCCAGTACAGGAGACTTCGCATGGCCCGCGGCATCACCGAATCTGACGTCCACACCGCCGCCGACGAACTGGTGGCCAAGGGTGAGCGCCCAACCGTTGAGCGAATCCGTGCTCACCTGGGGACCGGCTCTCCGAACACGGTCACTCGCTGGCTGGAGACTTGGTGGATTCGACTCGGCACGCGCCTGCAGCCACGACGTCCGGACTTTGAAGACGCCCCGGCGGTGTTGGCGGAACTAGCCGGGCAATGGTGGGAGCTGGCGCTGACGCACGCTAGGGAGGCGGCCCTTCGAGAGTTCGCAGAGACTGAGCGGTCACTGGCTACCCAGCGTGAAGCGCTGGATGCCAGGTCACGGCTCGTGGCTGACGAACTGAGTCAAATGCGCTCAGAGCGCGCCTCGGCTATCGCCGGCGAACGCATAGCTAGTACGCAAGCGGCCGAACTGGAGCGGTTGGTCGATCAGCTACACCTGCAGATCTCAGAGCTAACGGAGCAGCGGGATCTTGGGCTTCGGAGAGCCGATCGAGCTGAGGCAGCAAGACAAAATCTTGATGCCCGGCTTCATGAAACGCTGGAAACGGCAAAATCTGAGCGAGAGGACTGGACCGAGTACGTCAGATCTGTCGAGAATCGAACGCTCGGCGACGTGGATCGATCTCGGCAGGAGGCGAAAGATCTCCAGGCTCAACTCAACAATCAGGCCAAAGCCCAGAGGGCAATCGAGGATCAGCTACGCCAGGAGCTGCATGCAGCCCAATCTGCAGCCATCTCGGCCGGTCAAGCTGCCGATGTTCTCCGGGGCAGGTGCGAGGGACTTGAGAAGCAACTCAGCAGTCTACGAGAACTTCCGGCGCAACTGGAGGCAGCCTTCAAGCGGAACACACCGAAGCAAGCGATCCCAAGGTTGCGCCCACGACGCCAGAGCCCGAAGTCGACATGAGCGTAACCGCCGAAGGGTCCCCGAACAGATGAATCGATCTTCTGCGGCTTTCCGACGCATGCTGGCTGCATCGATTGTCGCTTGCACGCGCGCCACAACCTGATCGTGATGAATCGCCGGTCGCGCATCGGCAATGGCGCGCTCAATTTTTGCTCGGAACCACTGGTTGTAGCTCTCGGCCACAGCTGACTCAGATTTGGAACTGCTGAAATTGAACCTGACCATGGAGGAACCGTACGCCAACCGTCTTACGAACAGGGTAGAAGGCAGCTACAGCCGACACTTCCTTATTTAGGATGATGTCCCTGAATGCCTCAAAATTCCCAATGAAATCAAGAAGGGGCATGTTCGTCGCAGAGATTTGACGGCAAGCTAAGTCACTGATTTCTTGGGTCATAATTCTATCGCAACGCCACAATCTCCATGATCCAACGCAGATCTTTCTGTGCCTAGGATGCCAGTCGCAGACATTCCTTCCACTGGAAGGTCAGATGCCGACAATTCCGCCCTTCGGAGATCCGATGCAGACAATTCTGCATCTCAACGAACTAGTAAGGGGCGGTCCAGGTTTGGCAGGGAAGGATCCTCCATCCACTACACCTGACCGCCGGCTCTGCTTCGCTCCTTGCGGGCGCAGCCCAGCCACGCCAGAGTCAGAAGGCACGAGCTCCTTCTATGTCTGATCAACACCACTGGGCGGATCAGTGCGGCTTCATCATCGGTAGCAGAGCCGTCAAGTCGGCCGAGCAAGTGAAGGGCGGAGCTCGCGAAGCCGCGACCCAGTACCCGTTCGTATGCCCGCGCCAGGGCCTCGATCGCAGGGTTGTCAGACGGGAGGAGAGACATTGCCTGCGCGATCTCTCTTAGGACCGCCTGTGTGGGCCTACCCAATACACGGCCATCCAGGAACAGGTGCTCGCGGACTCTGTAGGCGGGGAGCAATACAACCGAAGCGCGCGAGGATGGCTGCCCCCCACCTTCCGAGGCCTCAGGCAAGCCTAAGCAGGCTCGCTCACGTGCCGAGAAGGTCGACTCGCGGAACTTCGCCGCAACTGAGGCCGTGATACGCGCCATCGGTCTTTCAAGCGCCTGAGGAAGCTCAAGAAAGAAGTCACGACCTGGCCCCATGGACGGGGCAAGGCGCGAGAACGCGGCCTTCTGGGAGCGAGCTTCGACGGATTGCCCATGACGTACGGTAGACGCCCTGATGAGCACGTCCGACGAGGCGTACTTCGGTCGGTACCAAGGGTAAGCCCTGCCGCGAAACAGGACTGCCGCCTCCTCGGCGGACGTCAGATCATCTCCCACCCCGATCAGCGTTCGCCGACCTCGACTCGCCCCGGCCCAGCGAAGGTATCGCTTTATCCAGCTGCCACGAAGGTCCTCGATCCTACCTTCTTCGTCAAGGGTATTCCGGCTCGAAACCGGGTCATGCCCGCATGGGCATAGTAGGGGAGGGGCATCGGAGCGAAAGCCATGCCATAGCGGTCTCGAGCAATGGTCGCACTGAGATGAGAGGGGTTGCGAGTGCCACGGACACCGGTTGACCCAAGGCATCTGGAACAACATCGAGTGATACCCAGTTTTCATGCACTCAGTACACCCCGACAGGTATGGACGCCAGTGCGTCGCAGAACCGCCGAATGCTTGCCAAGCAGTTGGCTGCCACAGTGGCGCGAGGATAGACGCAGCAGGAATTCTTGCCGCAATCGAAGTTCTGGCCTTTGCAGAGAGACAGAGCTGACGACACAAATCCTCGGTGTACCTTGGGCGAATGCCGAACGCACCATGACCATCACTGCAGTAAAGGCTATTGAATCTCAGCGTCTGAACAACGAATCCGAACGGGGAAATGCCGGCACTCCACGCTGGCGGTAGGTGGGCTACAGTTCTGACCTCACTGTCGCTATCCATTGATGCCTCCATCTGCTGTGAAAGTCAGCGCTCCCGATTCGCCATCAAAGGCAGCAAGATCCGAGAAGGCGACCGACATTTCAATGTCACTAGACGTGACCTCCTTGAAGCCAATTTTGCAGATGACCCTGGTCGCCAAGTAGTACGCAATGAGGCGCATAGCCTTGAGAGGCCACTCATCTTGACTGGAGTGCCCGGCTGCGGCGCGACAGCTGCAACCGGCATTCCAGATCTGCTCACTGAAATGCCGTAAACGGAACTCCCCGTCGTAGAGCTCTGGCGCAAGGCTCCTGGGCAAGGTAACGCCGGCTCCGGCGCTAGCCTCTACCTCGTCCTCGAAGCGCTCCAAGAACGTCTCAACGTCCAGGGCCCCTCGAATTCCATGCAGGCGATGGTAGCGGGTCAAGAAGCGCCCACGGACCTGAGGTGTGACCGTGGTTCTATTGATCTCTTCGCGCCGGCTGGAAGTGTGATTGTCCTGAAACAGGAAGATGACAAAGAGCGAAATGCCCTTCTTCTCCAGCGCGTTATCGATTGTAATGAAATGTTGAAAGGCGGCTTGCTCCAGCAAGTTTGCATCATCGGCGATGAAGAATAGCGATCCGCCGCCTGCAGACCTGAGCATCAGATCAACGGTATTAACGATCCGCTCGATCTTTCGGTCAGCAGCCTGGTGGGAGATCACTTGTGAGCCGAGCTGTGAAATGAACCAGTCCAGGAATGCGGACTCTCCAGGACCAAGCACCCGGAGGTTTGCCTGCTTGGCCACGTATTTGCATTCTGTCCATTCAGTGTTTGCGCAGATGAACTGCGCGAGGGTACTTTTTCCGAACCGGGTCAGCGAATGAAACCCGATACCGCGGTAGTCAACCTCAAGTGCGGAGATGATCTTGGTCAGAGCATCTTCCATGCCGCGGGTCGGGATGATGGGCTCTCCTTTGTAGTTGAACGTTGTCATTGCTTCGGCCCCTTCCTGCCCAAGTTGACCCGGCCGGTAATGGGTACGAACAAGTCCTCAGCAGGTGCTCGCTGTTGGCCGGTCTCGGCCAAAGGCAGTGTCGTTTCCTTAGCCACCGGTGAAGCCTCAGATGCCGCATCTAGGTCACGCCGGTGTCGCGTTGCTGCAAGCGCAGCGCCGTGCTCTGAGCTGAAGTTCCTTCTTACATGCTCCCTGTACGCGATGACCGCATCTTCTGCACCACTGATCTCGAAGCCATCCGTTCGGCTTCGGCGTTGGATTAACCGCCTAAGCGCAAGGCTATGCGGTGAGCGACCCCAAGGGCGGAGCGCCCTCAGGACTACGAACAGCTCTCCTGACGCGGTGTATAGATGCAAGAACCTTCCATCGTGGATGTCGACCTCTGCCGCGAATTTCTGGCCTAACAAGTCCCACCTGTTCTTCATTGATGCGGCTCGATACTTCGCGTGCCCAAAGCGCGCATAGGGCTGACGCCTCTTACGTCGATCTCCACGAATGGTTACGGAGAAGTTGTGCTTCGAAAGTGACCGAGCCCGATCCTCGTGATCCTTGGTGGCAAACAGCCATCCGCCAGACGCTGCAAAAGACTGAAGCGCCTCGACTGGCGTGCGGTTCTGGAGCGTGTTGATCGGCGATATGTTAGAAGCCGCGATCGTGACATCCATGAGATCTTCGAGTGCCGTGGGCTGCATTGGGAAGTTCTCGAATTTGTAGCCATTCGTTTTGGTCGCATCGGACAGCTCGCCCGCCGGCCGGAACCCGCCTGGCAGCTTTCGGACCACCGCTTCTTCCATCCGCTTGTTCCACGCTTCGAGGTGACCACGCGTTTCAGGAACATGGCTATGCCCAAGATGAATGACACCCATCAGCTCCGACGCCATTCGCAACCTATTGACCTTCAATTTGTGAGCCATCGCATTGTCGACACTCGTAATTGCTCCCGTTGCCACAAATCCAATGACGGACAAGGATCCGATGCACGCCCCTGGCTCATAGTTCATTGAGGGCACAACGAGGTCACGAACGGACCTTTCTCGCAAGCTTTCTGCGCATGCCGCGTTGAATTCGGTTCCGTTGTAGTTGGTGGAGAAGGAGAGCCACCAGCTAGAGCAGAGCCGCATCAGCGCGAAGTAGCCGACTATCAACCACGTCTTCGTGATCGTTTGGAAGAACGGGTTCCCATCCGCGTCCTCGCCTTCAACATTGAAATTCGTGTCCAAAGAGTGTCCATCGAACTGCACCCAGTCACCCATCTGTAGCGCAAACACTTCGTTCAGCTGGCTGGCTAGGGTTGCGTCCTCTATCTCGAAGCCATCATCTACAAACGGAGAGCCTTGACGCAGTCTTTTTAGGTACTGCAGGACGCTTCTCCTCGCACATGATTTGTCGTTAGCTGGATAGCGATCTGCCGGAACCGACTTCTGCACAGTCTTCTTCAGTAGTTTGAAGAATCGATCAAACTTGGGGCTGCGCTCATTTCTCGAAGGCAGTGGGCCGGCGTAGCCTATGAGCATTTCTTCGAATTCCGGGAGCTTTCTCAGGAACGAATTGAATGCTCCCGGTCCCGCAGCGGCTGGAAATTCTGCGGCAAGGCGTTGGCTGGTATTTCTTACTCTGTATGGCAGGCAGGCGCGCCAACCCCACGGCCGCCCATCTGGGGACGTCTGCTGTGTGTTTCGCAGCGTCAATGCAAGCGTCTTGGCGTTCAGCCCGTGACGCTTCGCGACCGCAGCGATCGAGGAGCCTGCGACGACGGCATGAACTGCGTCAACGCGAGCCTGGTAGGACTTGAGTTGGTTTGAGGTCAGCCCTTGAGGACTAAGCAGATCCCAGGACAGTAGCTCCTCGCGACTCACCCCGCTCATGGGTTTGCTCCCAGCGTAACTGACGACGAGGTCCGAAGCCTCTCATTGAAGTTGATCGCCAGGTCCCCGCGATGTACCAGAAGACAGGTCGCACTGCGAATATCCCGCCAATCGAACGTCGGGCGCAGGCTCGTTTCGATTGCATGGAAAGAGCTGACGGGGTGCCTTCTCATGTGGGTCATCACTGCGTCAATGAAGACACTGATTCCTCGCGACCGTCTAGCTGCCTGCACATAAGGAAGCAGCTCAAGTCGCGTGGCATTGGCCACCCGTGCTGCAAGAATGGACTGCAACTTCCGGATTGCAAGGTCCAAACCCGCACGCTGTGAAGCTTCCATCAGTTCGGCGCAAAACTGCTGTTCGGCGCGGAGCGCCGGAACAGTGGCGGCGGCCTGTCTGCGGAATACGATGAAGCTTTCGGTGCCACACTTCCTGGAGATCCAGAAGCAGAGCTCAACATCTCGGCCACGCACCAGTAATGTTCTAGGGCGCTCAACGTAGGTTGCCACGCTTGGATCAAACTCCAGATCCAGCGCCAAGGCCAAGCGGCATGGTTCCACGACAGCAACCAGGCGTTGGTTATTCCTTGGTGACTGGTAGTAGTAGGCGTCCAGTCTGGTGGATTCAGAGGGCGTGAGTGGGCGAGCGGTGTACGCCTCCTTGCTAGACGCGGGCGGGGTGTCTGATGAGGTGACTGAAGGGTGGGGAAGACTAGCCATGACGCCTCTCCCATTGAATCCCTAGCCGGTGGCCGGCAGGGGAGGCGGTGACCGGAGGAGCGGCAAGGGCATGGCACCGAAACTGAAAGAAGCGAGCCGCGTACCCAGCTAGCCAGTCATGGTGACTGTTCGCGGCAGTCATCACGGGGTAGTGGCGGGTGATGCCGCGCAGAGTGGCGACTAGCCGGCTTCGGCGTACAGGCCAAGCGGCATAAGAAGTTTCGGTGGGGCGCAGGTTGGGGTGATTGACCCGAGCAGTGTCGAACATTACCGGGCAGGCAGCTCCTGAAAGCATGGTTTTCTCCGGATTAGGTGCACGGTGGCACCACACCGCGAGGGACGGGGCGGGCCAGGGCGCAACCTTCACTCGGGTCGGCATATGCCGGCCCATGTAAAGGCAACACCTGTCTGGCCGACCATCACTGGCGGCTTGACTTCGCGGAAGAAATGAAGGAGCCTAAACCTGTTGGTGTTTAGTACTTCCTACCTCTCGCTCTTTCGAGAGGCTAATGCCCTCGTTGACGCGGGGGCATTGTCATTTCCAGGGGTCAGAGAGGGCGGTTTCAGCTCATGCTCAGGGCTTCCTGGTGGGTTGGGAAATGCGGCTAGCCGCCGGACGATGCCTTCGCAGAATCCACGAAGGCGGCAACATCGACAGTGTCGGCAAACCAGCCGCGGCGCTTGGGCAGCAGGAACATTTGGAAGGGCAGCGACCCGCGTGCGCGCGCCTTGGCCAACGACGCAGTGCTCTTGTAGCCAAGGATCCTTGCGGTCTGGGCCGCAGACAGAACAGCGCCGAAGGTGCGCAGGTACTTCGTTTCGAGCGAGTCTTCGGACATCTGCCGTACTCAGTCGTGGTCTGGCCGCGCAAGGTCGCGCACTGACAACAACTCTACTCGTGCGCGCAACCCCCTGCAATATGGCTAACATATTGATTGCAATGCACTTAATTGCGGGCAATTAGGCGTGGAAGCACTTTCAAATCGCATGGTTGGGAATGCGAAATTGCGCCGGTTGGGCTTTCAAAGCTTGAAAGCTTGCGGTTGAGTTCCTCGTGTCATTAGCGACCGCTTGTGAGGAGCTAGGAGACACCCCGGTAGCGTTCGACTCCTGCAACGTTCCGAAAAGCGATCTCCCTTGAGGAGCGCCCCCCCCATGGATAGGGCATCCAGAGCCGGTGCTTAGCCGGAAGATCAAATCAGAAAGCATGATGCACTGGGAATCGCGGAGTAGAGGGCGGCGTAGAAGACGCAGTCGAGCAGAAGACTCGGACGCCGGGTTGTGAGGTGCTTTGGGCCGGAAGTTGTCCTCCGCCAAACGCGGGAGGAGGCATCCAGCTTCATGATTAGGATTCGTTATCGGGGGTAGGGTAGATGCCCACTTCTGGCCGAAGTCGGACATCTGCGAGATGGATTGCCGCCGCTGGGACGTATGCCGGCGAGGGCGACATCACGCACGCCGCTTCCCTCGATCCGGTGAGGCAGTCGTTCCATGGACGTACTGTCGAGCTGGTGGCTCGATGGGGTGCAATGGCGATGGATGAGGACTGTATGAGGGAAAGACCCTGGCGACCGTCGGCCCTCTTGTTTCCCGAAAGCCAAATGCAATGGCTGCCAAGGGGTGACGCCCCCACCTGATTCGAGGGGGATTCATTCAATCAAGGTGCCATGGTGCCGACTTTACCGGATCGATAGCGTGCTGCTACTTTACAGGCGGTGGCAGCAGGGTAATGAGCGCCATCCAAGGTGCAATGGTCAGGGCGGTAGCGAGGTAAGACCTCTTCAAGCACTTGAACTTAGCGACCAGGATCTTGGAATTCCTCCAGCATTGGCCCAACACGTCGCGCTCAAACCCATCCAGCGTTCTGGTTTCACACGCGCGCAGGAACTCAGACTCGGTCATTTTTTCGATTCGACTAAAGAAGATCAGCGAATTGGATCCGCCGCGAAGATCGGGAAAATAGCCCAACCACAGGTTCCAGAAGCTCAAAGTGAGGGGCGTCAGGAACAGCACGCCAACGACTGAAACAAGCAGGGTGAGATCTTCTGGCTTGGGGATTCGGGTGGAGAGCATCGCCAGCATGCCCAGGTTGATGCCCAGACCCACCGATAGCTTCGTGTCCACTCGCGAGAAGAAGCCAAGAACGAGTTGAAGCTGCTGCCATGCAGCGTTAACGCGGTCGCTTTGATTTGGCTGGCGGTCGCCAGTATCTCGAACTTCTTGCATGTTGAGGGTTCTCTTTCTTCGTGCATCCGACTTGCTTGCGCCGGATGGCGTTGCGAAGACCGCATGTCTCCAAGGTCCCGCAGCAAGCCATTCCCGCTGCAGCGCATTGATCAAGGAAGGCCCTGTCGGCTAGCGCGCAGCGGTGCCGCTCCAGGACATAGGTCGCCAGAGCTTCGGCGTGGTCCGCGCATTCCGCCGTCGTGCGCTTCGGTCGGCAACCGCAGGGGCAGGCCAGCTTTCCGGAAATCAGGGAATTGCTGCGAAGTGAAACGCGCGCAATCAGTTGATCGCCACGCCACAGCTCCAGTCGACGCTTTCCCGGCCGCACATCTTGCCGGACTTCGAACAGACCGGCTTGCGCCGCCGCCTTGAATTCTGGGCCCAGGCATTCGGCCGCCTGCTCCGCGATAGCTTGATGCTTGGCCGCGTCGCCATGGGCGCGGCCGTTTTCTGCACCTGGGAAGACCCTGCGTACATTCGCGCTGATTTGATGGGCCAAGAATCGATACACCGTCGACCACCACTGTCTGGCTGCCGCTTCGTCGATAATGTGCCCCGGCTTACCGTCACCCCATCCCAGGCAGAAGCTTTGGTTGGGGTTGATGTGTCTGTCAGGGCAGAATTGCGGAAGTTGGTGGTGTCCTGGGGCTTCCTTAGCAGACACGTGCTCCCCGGCGATGGAGATCGCCAGGGTGAAAACATGCACAGCCCCGCCTGGACGAGTGACCGAGATCTCAGCCCTCCCTCCGCCTGCGGCGCGATGCAGCGTGGCACCGTAGTCCGATGCCACGCCTTGCAGCAATTCGAAGGCCAACGCCATCAGTGGATATCTGAGTGCGGGCGGATCGGCTGTTCAAGGCCGGGAACCACCGCGGGGGCCGCCTCTGCGTAATGGGCCGCCAACACCGCCTTGGCCACTGGGTCACCCGACGCGGCCAGTTCTTCCACCGCTGCCGCGTAATCGAGGTTGGCCACCTTTCGGTCAGATGCGAACACTCGACGAACTGCGTCGGTACCGGCGTTGTAGGCCTTCTCACCGATCGCGGTCTGCACGCCATCGCACTGCCGCTGTTCGGCCTCCGAGGCCAGCACCGCCCTGCCGGTTGCGCAGCGCACCAAACTGCCCTTCATTCCCAGCCGGGACAGTGCCAGCGGCCCAAGCTCAAAGCCGATGGCCAGACCCAGCTCCTCGGTGATCGAACCCTCGGAGTTCAAGTAGTCAATGGCCACGGCGAAGCTGCTGCGAAGTGCGCCTGCGCACTGTACAGCTGTACTCACCGTCGCTTCGGTGTCGGTCTCCTTTGAGGTACCTTCCAGCAGCACGCCTTGCAGGCAATCGCCGATAAAGCGAATGCGCCGCCCGGCAAAGTCCAAGTGCACTACCGCATCCAGCTCTGACCGCAGCACGTGGAGAGCGCGTACCAGATGCTGCGGATCCTCATCCAGATGCTTATCTACGAAGTTGGTGAAGCCGTCGATGTCTGCATACAGCGACACACCCTCGAAGCGCTTGGACTTGGCAGCGCTAAGCAGGCTGAAGTCCAGATCGGAAATCGGCGGGGTAGGGCGGCTGAATTCGAATTCGCCAATGGGCAGGTCCTCCTGCTCCTCCTTCCAGAGCTCTATGATCCGCGTCTTGGAAACGCCCAAGCCTGCCGCCTCAACGCAGGCCGCCACCTGATCCTGGGTCAGCGGCGTGGTGCGGTCTTTGTCGCCGCTCAGCGCCGGCAGCTCGAGCAGCGCCCGTGCACCATGGGTGAGGTAAATGCCCTCCGCCACGCCATGGCCGGCGCACTTGGCGGCCTGATTTGCCGGGGAGCCCAGGAAGAGCGGCTCGCGGCTGGCGCGGCGACCGTTGTTGACGGCCAGTGCCAGCCCGCTGTCGATACCCACACGGACCTGTGCATTAGGGATGTGCTCATCCGTATCGCCCGTTTCGGCCAGAACGTCGATGGTCAGCTGGGCAATGGCCACCGCGCGCTCGATCCGTGCGCGCTCATCGGCATCGCCATAGGGCTTGGTGACCACCGCATGCAACCGTTGGTTGTGGAAATCCACGCGGACCGTCTCACTCTCGACCAGGAGGCGGTGGACGGCGCGGTAATGCTGATTCAGGAAGCGGAGAGCGCGCTTGTGGCACGTTTCCCCTTCAACATTGGTGCAGTTGAGCATGTCCTGCAGATTGACGATGTCGATGTAGACATGCGCGCCGTTAACCCGATAGGCGCGGTTGACCGCGATATTGTCCAACGAGGTCTCGCGCGTGTAGTCACGAATATCGACCTTACGGACTTCCTCGTAACGCGTGGTAAGGCGCTTCTTGGTGCGGTCTTCCTTCCAGCTATGTCCCATCGTCCTGCTCCCTGCGGCCAAATGGAGACCGAGCCGGAGCGGGTCGCGTCGCTCTCGGGCCGGGCACCAACCGGTTTTCGGCTGGTTCATTTGTCGTATATTGGGAGCCAGTTCACACTTTCAAGGGAGGGAAGGTATGGGGGCGAGCATTATCGAGCGACTTTCTGCCGACGGCGGCAGGCGACTGGTGGCGGCCTTGGCCGAGTTCCGCACCCTGGCGGGGCTGGAGGCTGCTGCCACGCAGCTGGCTGAGGCCGGGGAACTGCTGGAAGTCGCGGCTGGCGCGTCCTTCATCACGCAAGAAGATGCCGAAACCGACGTGTTTTTCATCGTTGCCGGTGCGGTGGACGTGATCGTCAATGGCAAGGTGGTCAATACCCGCCGAGTCGGGGAACACGTGGGGGAGATGGCAGCCATCGAGCCGACCCAGTTGCGTGCGGCCACCATTACCGCCACCGAGCCCACAGTGGTGTTGAAGGTGCCTGAAAGCGATTTCAGTCGCGCTGCCGATGCACACCCATTGATCTGGCGGCGCTTGGCAGCTGCTCTGTCGCGCCGGCTGAAGGAGCGTAACCGAATGATTACGGCCCCCCGCGAACGGGTCCGGGTCTTCGTGATGTCCTCGGTGGAGGCGCTGCCGGTCACCCGCCTGCTGGTGCAGCATTTCGAGCACGATCCCTTCCTGACGGTGGTCTGGGACCACGGCGTTTTCCGCGCGGCCAACTACACCCTTGATGAGCTGGAGGCCCAGCTGGAGCAGGCGGACTTTGCAATTGCCGTGGCGCATGCCGACGACATGGTGATCAGCCGCGGTGACGAGTGGCCGGTCATGCGCGACAACGTCGTCTTTGAGCTGGGCATGTTCATTGGGTTTCTGGGACGTCGGCGCGCCTTCCTGATGGAGCCGCGCGAAGACAAGCTGAAGCTGCCGAGCGATCTGGCGGGGCTGACTACCGTTCCTTACCGATACAAACCTGGTGCCGATGCCCGTGCCTTGCTGGCACCGGCGTGCGAGCAGATCCGCGCCCGGATTCTCGCCGCTGGACCGAGAGACTGACCATGACAGTGCTGGAAGAGATGACGGCAGCAGTGGAAGCGATCACGCAAAACCAATGGTCAACCCGACAGGGCCAGGTCGTGCCCGATCCTGAGGATCTGCGGCTCGGCAACGACGCAGTCGAGTTTGATCGCGCCACGGTCCTGTACGCAGACCTTAAAGGCTCCACCAAGATGGTCGATGCCGAGCATTGGTGGCTGAGCGCGGAGATCTACAAAGCGTTCCTGCATTGCGCCGCCACCATCATCAAGAAGGAGGGCGGCAAGATTACCTCCTACGACGGTGACCGCGTCATGGGTATCTGGGTCGGTAACCGGCAAGCCACGCCAGCGGCCAAGGCAGGGTTGAAAATAAACTACGCGGTCAAGAATATCGTCGTGCCGGCACTGCGGCGCCAGTATCCGCACTGGGCCGGCACCGTGAAGCAGGTGGTCGGAATCGACAGTAGTAGAGGGTCGGCAGGGAATCGTTACGTACAGGGCCAAAAACCGCCTAAGCGATTGAAACAAAATCATAATTTCCTTGTCCCGATAGCGGATCTCCCCGTCTATGGGGCCTGTTCAAGGACTTTCGCTGTATAGCTCAGCGGCGCCACTTCCCTATCAAGGTCGAGATGGTAGTCGCCGAAGCGATTGATGTGGCTGGTCCGATACGGCGACAGGCCGGCCAGGATCTCGGGCGTCAGTTCAATCCCCTCCTTCCGCATCTCAGCCAAGGTGCGGCTCATGCCCTCCACGTTGTGGAGGATGATCATGTTGGCGACCAGCTGGCTGTACTTGATGATCTTGCGCTGCTCGTGTTGGACGTTCTCAGCAATGATCCCCTGGCTGCCAAAGAAGACCCACTTCACGAAGCCGTTGTACTCCTCGCTCTTGTTGGTCGCAGCATGGATCGTTTTGCAGATCTCGTTGTCATCAATGTAGCGCAGCAAGAACAGCGTTCTGACGGCCTTGCCAAGTTCCCGGAAGGCGAAGTACAGCTTGTTCTTCCGACTATAGGTGCCCAGCCGGCGCAGGATCGAGGACGCGGTGATCTTGCCCAATCGGATCGAGATCACCACCCGCAGCATGTCGTGGAGATGGGTGGCGATCAGTTGCCAGTCGATGCTGTCTCCGAACAATGCCTGGATGTTCTTATAGGCCCTGCCAGGTTCGGGCCGGAAGAAATTCAGATCCTTGATGTTTCGTATCCTGGGCATCAGCTGGATGCCCAGCATGTGGGCCAGACCGAAGACCGGGTAGCTTTGGGCCTGCGTGTCGCCATGGACGATCTCAGGCTGGATGTCGGACGTGTTGGCCAGCAGGCCGTCGAGGATGTAGATGCCCTCGTGCACGCCACAGGGAATGAAGTGACTGAACAACGCCACGTATTTGTCGGATACGTGGTAGTAGCCGATGCCACCGTAACCGCCGTAACGGATGTGGTACTCCGACAACAGGTTGTCCTCGTAGACGCTCCATTTGGTGCCATCTGCTGAGGCGCTCTTCCCGCTGCCCCAATAGCCCGGCAAGTCGAATTTGTTGTAGGTATTGATGACCTCCACGATGGCCTTCTCAAGCACATCCTCGGTCACGTATTTGAGGTTGAGCCAAGCGACCTGGCGCCGACTGAAACCCTTGATCGACCGCGCCGTCTGCGTCGGCCCCAGGTTGCAGCCATAGCAAAATAGCGTGGTGATCACACGTCGGGGCAGATCTTCGACTTGGCTCTCGGTACCGGCGATCGGGCGGAAGAAACGGTGCAGATCCAGCCATTGGCTGGCATCGATCAGGACATCTACGATGCTGGACTCTGGGAGCCGTTCGGCGATGAGGCGATCCACGGCGGTAATCGCGCTGGAGACTTCGGCCCGTTGCCCCTTCCGCAGCACCAGGCGCCCATCTAGGATGTCCGCATGCGCGTTTTCCGGGAAACGCGCGTCAACCTCATCGGCCAAGGCGGTCAATTGTGCACGCAACCCCGCCACGAAAGACTCGGCGTCGGTGGGCAGGCCTGACACCTGACCATAGGCTTCCAGTTCCTGGGCCAAGGTGGCTTCATCGACCAGCTGCTCGCGGTAGTCGTCAAACCGTTCGCTGCTGGGAATGAAGAGATCTCCGGATTTCAGCTCGTCTTTGACCTGCACCAGCACGGCCACCTCAAAATACTTCCGGTGCATCCAGCCGGCGCCGGCCGCGCTGGCCCGCTTGCCGAACACGTGCTGACGCCAGAGCTTGGACATCCAGTCGAAGTCCTTTTCCGGGTCCAAACCGAGGGAAGCGACCTCGATCAGCTCACGGCGCTGGTTGCGCAGCGAGAGCACGGCTGCGATCAACGGCTCCATGCCGGCATCGTGGCTGGTCGCCCGCAAGTTCATCAGCTCAAGCCCATTGAACAGCAGCGGCCTGACCGCGCCATAGGGCTGCAGCATGAAAGGCAGGTAATTCTTCCCGGCGTAGGCCATATGTTCTTCGCATTCGGCCAGCAAGGTCGACACTTCCGCTTCCAGGCTGTTGTCGATGGCATCCACGCGCTGACTATCGCTGCCGTCGAGCTGATAGGCCTGCAGGATCTCCTTGAGCTGGCCGATGAGGAAGTCGGCCCGCTTGGCATGTTCGAGCTGGTAAGCCAGCAGCTTCTGCTGGGCCGTGTTCTCCAGCCCGCGCACCTGCTTGATGAACAACTCGGCTGCATCATCCAGCGTCTTGGCGTGCTGGGAGCGAATGAAGATGGTGGCCAGCGCATAGCGCTTGTCCTCAGCCAATTCGGCCAGTTCGCTGGCGTCATAGGCCCGAGCCATTGCACGGAATTGCTTGAGCTTGGGCACCGGCACATCGATGGGAGGCAGTTGGTCAGCCAACTGCTGCAGCATGCGGATGTGCTGCAGATAAAAACGAACTTCCTTGTTGGTCGGCCGGCCAGGCTCGCGCTTGAGCGATTGCCAGCCAGTAAATCTGGAGCCTTCCGGTGCGCGCAGCAATTCGTCAATGAGCGTGCGTGTGGCAGGCGTCAGTGCGTGGCTGATGCTGCGGTAGTACCCCAAATTGACCCGCTCGCGTGCGCCAATGGCGGCCAGCTCCAAGGTGCGGAAGCCTGGCAGTTCGTAGCGGTGGTGCACCAGCTCTTCGAGCAGGACGTTCACGATGTCCGGGATAGTGTGCTTGGTCTGGGCTGCTCCGGTGGCCACTGTGTCCAGCCAAGACAACCCAGCTTTGTCCAAGGGACGCACCCCAATGAACTGCCGCAGCTGCGGCATATGCCGGCGCTGGCTGCCGGAGGCGTCATAGCGTTCGAGCTGGTCGGTGTCCAATACGCGCCCGAGTCGGGCGGCCTTGGCGATGTGCTTCCGGATCCGCTCGGGCACTTCGGCCAACACTGTGAGGTAACCCAAGCGCTGGAAGAGCTTGAGATGGATCAGTACCGCCAGTTGCGGACCCGGCTGGGTGGTCAGCTGCTTGGCGAATGCAATCTCAGCGGCGGTGGGGGTAGAGATCTCCTCCAGTTCCTTGGCGGTGGGATCAGGCTTCAGTCGCGGGTAGGCGGTCTCGTGAAGGGTAGCCATTGGATCCGGAGGTTATGAGGGGATCAATCCCAGTGCCGGCCGTCGTCTGTATTGAGAGACGCTTCCAGGAAACACTGGTGCGTATCGGCCATGCGGTGCATGTCATCGAGCAACGTGGCCAGGATTTCATCCAGATCCCGATCGGGATCGGTGGGAACAGTTAACCGGTACTCGCTGCTGGCGGTGTTCAGACGCACTGCCTGGAACGGAGCCAAGCAGATCTCTTCAATCCGGCCCCGGGCCTTGGCCGCGCCGCGGCCCGCGCGGGCAAACGGGGTCAGCACCATGCGCAGACGGAGCTGCAGCGCAGATTTGCCCTCGGGTGCCGGCAGTGCCATCGCCGGTACCGGCGCGGTTGGACTGGGTAGGCTCGCTTCAATGCGGTCCCGGGCAAACGGGTCACGCCCATCCAGGTAGCGCATGGCCGACTGCACATCGCGCCAGCCCACGTACTCCATCAACGCCTTCATGTCCCAGCCTTGGTCGTTGGCCCAACTGGCAAAGCCGCGGCGCAACGAATGGCTGCTGTGGAGCCCCGCATCGGCAAAGCCGGCACTGGTCAGCAACTCGCGTAGCAGGCGCACCAAGCTATTGGGATGGAGGCCTTCGGCGCTCACCTGGCCCCATTGGTTGACCGCCCGAAATACCGGTCCTTCCTGCAGGTCGGCCGCCTGCAGCCACACCTGGGTCGCCTCCACCGGGCACAGCCGCGACAACGCCGGCACCTTGTAGGTAACGCCGGCCGCTCGGCGATCGCCCTTGCTGCGCGGCAGGAAACAGGTCATCCCCTGTCCCGGCACCAGCGTGAGATGGGCCACGTCCAGACGCAGCAGTTCATCGCCGCGAAAGCCACGCCAGAATCCGAGCAGCACCAGCGCTCGGTCCCGTTGGTGGCGCAGCGCTGCCGCTCCGTCGCCCCGCGCGCGTGCCGCCGCGATCGCAGCGGCCAGCCAGTCGTCGAGCTCGACCAGCCGCCGAATCTGAAGCGGCGCGGCTTGCTTGACCTGCCCGGGGTGCAGGGTCTGGATGCCTTTGAGCACCTTGCGCACCAGCGGCGACCGGGTGGGATCGACAAATCCGTGGTCGCGGTGCCAAGAGGCGATGGCCGCCAGGCGTTGGCGAAGGGTGCTGGTGGCCAGGGTCTGCGCATACGCGGCCAGGTATCGGGCCACGCTGTCAGGTGTCGCTGGGAGGTGGCCTTGCCACTCGACTTCAAAGTGCCGCAGCGCCGACGCATAGCTGCGCACCGTGTTCTGGCGCGTGGCCGCATCGAGGTAGCGGTCCAGTTCGGTCACTGGCGCGTGGCCTCCACAGCGA
Source organism: Stenotrophomonas sp. AS1 (assembly GCF_048957655.1). Classification (NCBI taxonomy): domain Bacteria; kingdom Pseudomonadati; phylum Pseudomonadota; class Gammaproteobacteria; order Lysobacterales; family Lysobacteraceae; genus Stenotrophomonas; species Stenotrophomonas sp. AS1. The sequence continues at coordinate 80,307 of NZ_JARVXM010000001.1, forward strand.
CCGGCTGCCGCAGGGTCGACAGGATGGTGCATTCCGCCCGCTGCCCACCGTGGCAACTGGCAATCACCCGTTCCAACTCGCTGGCCATGCGCTGCAGGTCGGCCATGCGCGCCCGCACGTCGGTCAGATGGCTGCGTGCCAGCCGATCCACGTCCCCGCACGAAAGCTCCTCATCGCCGGCCAGCTGCAGCAGGCTGCGGACCTCCTCTAGGCTGAAGCCTAGGTCCCGGCCGCGCGCAATGAAGCGCAGCCGCTCGATGTCGGCCGGGCCATAGACCCGGTAGCCATTGCCCGAGCGCCCCGGGCGCGGCAGCAGGCCGATCCGCTCGTAATAGCGGATCGTCTCCAGGTGGCATCCACTGGCGTCGGCAGCCTCACTGATTTTCATTCGTAGTACGCTTGACTCCGTAGTAGCTACGGACTTTACCCTCACCTGCTGTGTCATGCCAGCGGCCCGCCCGGGCCCGGCTTCCCTGCGACTGGAGATGTTCCGATGAGTGATTGCGGCTGCCACCACGAGGCCAAGAATGCGCAGGAGCGGCGCGTCCTCTGGATCGCCCTAGCGTTGAACGCGGCGATGGCCGTGATCGGCGGCATCGCCGGCTGGATTGCCCATTCCACTGGCCTACTGGCCGACGCTCTGGACATGCTGTCCGATGCCACCGCCTATGCCATTGGCCTGGTCGCTATCGGGCGCACGGCGCGATTCAAGGCCAATGCCGCGTGGGTCAGCGGCAGCGTGCTGCTTGTGCTGGGTGTGGGCGTGTTGGTTGAGGTCGGCCGTCGCGTGATGTACGGCGCCGAGCCGGTCAGCGGCTGGATGATTGGCACCGCCCTGCTGTCGCTGGCGGTCAATATGACCGTGCTGCGCATGCTGGCGCCGCTAAAGTCCGGCGAAGTGCATCTGCGAGCGACGTGGCTGTTCACGCGGGCCGATGTGGTCGCCAATGTTGGGGTGATCCTGGCCGGTCTGTTGGTGTGGTGGCTGGCCAGCCCGTACCCGGATTTCGTGATCGGCGCCCTGATCGGCCTGTATGTGATCAAGGAAGCCTTCGAGATTTTGGGTGATGCCCGCCGGGCACGTGCCGACGCGCGCAAGACGGCTGCATGACCAGGTTTGGCCGGCAGGGCTCGGGCCTGCGCTGGCTTCTGCTGGCGCATCTGGCCGTGGGCCTGGTGACACAGCCGGTGCTGGCCCTGGTCGGCGAGCTGCATGCCCAAACCCACCTGGTCACTGCCGACCGCGGCCCGGCAGTGGCGCCGCCAGCTTCCGAGCGTGGCGTAGACGCCGCCCTGCACCGGCTTCAGCAGCTGGTGCTGTGTTGCAGCCAGGCCGCGCCAGCGCCTGAGATCCTGCTGGCCGTGGCGGACATCGGCCGGCATTTTCCGGTGATCCAAGCCAACACGCGCTCTTATCCGCACGAGCATCCGGTCGCGCCGTTCCGGCCTCCGATCGCAGGGTGATGTCCGCCGGCAGTGCCGGCCCAGCGACCCGCTGCTGCGCGCGGTGGTGATCGTTTGTTGATATCGAAATCTTTCGGAGTACTTCCATGCATGTGCGATTGGCGGCCTTGGCCGCATGGCTGCTGTTGGGCAGCGCGGCGACGACGGCGGCGGCCGCGGCCGCCGAGTTGATGACCTTGGACGACGCGTTTGCACGCGTGGCCCAAACCCACCCCGAGCTGCGCTTGGTCGATGCGCGGGCCATCGTGCTCGCTGCCGAGCGCGACCAGTCCGTACAGCGGCCACCGTGGACGTTGGGGGCGGAGGTCGAAAATGCGCTGGGCAGCGGCGCCGCTCGCGGCCTGGACAGCGCCGAGCTGACCCTGAGCCTGAGCTCGGTGCTGGAGCGCGGCGGCAAGCTCGACGCCCGCCGCACCTTGGCCCAGGGCCGGATTGATGCACTGGCCGTGCAGCGGGAGACCGGCCGACTGGACCTGCTCGCCGAAACGGCGCAGCGCTACCTGGCCGTGGTCGGTGCCGATCGGCAACGCAAACTGGCGAACATGGATGTCGGTCAGCGCCAGCGGACCGTGGCGGCCGCCCGGCAGCGCCTACAGGCCGGCGCCTCACCAGAATCGGTGGTGCTCACCGCCCAAGCTGCACTGGCGCGGGCCGAGCTGACCCGTGATCGGGCCGAGCAGCAGCGAATCGCCGCTCGTCAGCATCTGGCCGCACTGTGGGGCGAACGTGCTCCCAGCTTCGAGGTGGCTGCGGCCGATCCCATGGTCTTGCCGGCGATCGCGTCCATGCAGACGCTGGCCGAGGAGCTGGAGCGGACTCCGGAACTGGCGCAGTTTGCCGACGCCCGTCGGATCGCGCAGGCACGACTGCAGCTGGCGCGTTCGGCGGCCGCGCCGGACCTGTCCTGGCAGCTGGGTGTGCGTCGCCTGCAGGAGTCCGATGACACCGCGCTGGTGGCCAGCCTGTCCATGCCGCTGGGCAGCCGCAGCCGTGCACAGCCGGAGATTCGCGCCGGTGAAGCCGAACTGGAGGTGCTGGCAATCGAGCGCGATTCCAAGGGCTTGTCGCTGTATTCCACGTTGGTCGAGGCCCATGGCCGCTACACCGTGGCACAGGCCGAGGTGGCACGGTTGCAAGGCGACGTGCTGCCGAAGCTGGCCCGGGCTGAGCAGGCCGCCGAGCGCGCCTATCGCGCTGGCGCGATCAGCTACCTGGAATGGGCACAGTTGCAGTCCGAATGCACGGCCATGGCCCAGCAGCAGCTGGACGTGGCGCTCGATGCGCAGCGCGCCCTGATCGAAATTCAACGACTGACCGGCCAGGCGCTTGTCACGCCGCCGGCGGCCGCTTCCACTGGAGAGACCCCATGAATCGCTTTTCCTGGACCGCACTGGGCATGGCCCTGATGCTGGCCGCCTGCAACGCGTCGGCCCCCAACGAAGCCTCCGAGAGCGGCGCCGCCGCTGAGGGCGAAGAACACGGTGAGCACGAGGAGGCACCGTTGGAAACCAAGATTGCCGCCAAAGCGGCGCAGGCGGCGGGTATCCAGGTCGCGCCTGCAGGCCCCGGTGAGATTGCCGATGAGCATGAGGTGCAAGGGCTGTTGACCCCGATTGACGGGCGCATCGCGCAGGTCACTGCACGCTTTCCCGGACCGGTCCGCTCCGTGCGAGCCGGCGTGGGCGATCAGGTACGCGCCGGCCAGGCACTGGCCACCGTGGAGAGCAACCTGAGCCTGACCACCTACACCGTCACCGCGCCGATCAGTGGCGTGGTCATGGCGCGTACGGCCGCTGTGGGCATGGCAGCCGCTGAGGGCGCACCGCTGTTCGAGGTAGCGGACCTGTCCACGCTGTGGGTGGACCTGCACATCTTCGGGGCCGACGTCCAGCACATCGGTGCCGGCGTGCCGGTGACGGTCACCCGCTTGAGCGATGGCGTCACGGCGCAGACCACCTTAGAGCGCGTCCTTCCCGGCACCGCCACCGCCAGCCAAAGCACCATTGCGCGCGCCACGGTGGCCAACACCGATGGCCTGTGGCGGCCCGGTTCGGCGGTCAAGGCGCGGGTGACTGTGGATCGCCAATCGGCAGCGCTGGTGGTGCCGATCACCGCGCTGCAGACCGCTGAAGACCAGGACGTGGTCTACGTGCAGCAGGGCGAGACCTACCACACCCGGCCGGTCAAGCTGGGCCGCCGCGACGCCGAACGCGCCGAAGTACTGGAAGGACTCAAGGCCGGTGAACAGGTGGTGGTGGCTCAGAGCTTCCTGATCAAGGCCGACATCGAAAAGTCCACCGTGGAAGAGGAATGAGGCCCGCCATGCTCGAACGCCTCATTGGGCTGTCCATCCGCCATCGCTGGCTGACGCTGGTGCTCACCGCTGCGCTGGTTGCGCTGGGCGTGTGGAGCTACCGTCACCTTTCCATCGACGCCACGCCGGACATCACCAACGTCCAGGTCCAGATCAACACCCAAGCCCCGGGCTACTCGCCGCTGGAGGCCGAGCAACGGGTGACCTTTGCCATTGAAACGGCCATGGCCGGCCTGCCCAAGCTGGACTACAGCCGCTCGCTGTCGCGTTATGGGCTCTCCCAGGTCACTGTCGTGTTCAAGGACGGCACCGACCTGTACTTTGCCCGCCAGCAGGTCGCTGAGCGCCTGCAGCAGATCTCTTCCCAGCTGCCCGAAGGGTTGGACCCGGAAATGGGCCCCATCTCCACCGGGCTGGGCGAGATTTTCATGTACACCGTGGAGGCCGAGCCCAACGCTCGCAAGCCCGACGGCACCCCGTACACGGCCACGGACCTGCGCACCCTGCAGGACTGGGTGATCCGGCCGCAGCTGCGCACCACGCCGGGCGTCACCGAGGTCAACACCATCGGCGGCTTTGAGCGGCAGATCCACATCACCCCCGACCCGGCCCAGCTGGTGGCGCTGGGCTTCACGTTGAACGACGTGGTCGCCGCGGTCATGCGCAACAATCAGAACATTGGCGCCGGCTACATCGAGCGCAATGGCCAGCAGTTCCTGGTGCGCGTGCCAGGTCAGCTGGCCAATCTAGAGGCGATCGGCAACATCGTGCTGGACCGCCGTGACGGCGTGCCCATCCGGGTGCGCGACGTCGCCAGCGTCGGCGAAGGCAAGGAGCTTCGCACCGGCGCGGCCACCCAGAATGGCCATGAGGTCGTGGTCGGTACCGCCTTCATGCTGTTCGGCGCCAACAGCCGGGAAGTCTCCCAGGCGGCCGCGGCCAAGCTGGACGCCGCCAACGCCAGCTTGCCTGCCGGTGTACATGCCAAGGCCGTCTATGACCGCACCGCGCTGGTGGACCGCACCATCGGCACGGTGTCCAAGAACCTGATCGAGGGCGCGCTGCTGGTGGTGGTGGTGCTGTTCCTGCTGCTAGGCAATGTGCGCGCCTCGTTGATCACCGCGGCGGTGATTCCGCTGGCGATGCTGTTCACCATCATCGGCATGGTGCGTGGCGGCGTATCGGGCAACCTGATGAGTCTGGGTGCGCTGGACTTCGGCCTGATCGTGGACGGGGCGGTGATCATCATCGAGAACTGTCTGCGCCGGTTCGGGGAGGCGCAGCACGCGCTGGGCCGCCAGCTCAACGATGAAGAGCGCTATGACCTGACCGCCTCGGCCACCGCCGAGGTGATCCGTCCCAGCCTGTTTGGCCTGGGCATCATCGCGGCGGTCTACCTGCCGATCTTCGCGCTGTCCGGGGTGGAAGGAAAAATGTTCCACCCGATGGCGATCACGGTGGTGCTCGCCCTTACCGGCGCCATGGTGTTGTCGCTGACCTTCGTGCCGGCGGCGATCGCCACCTTCCTGCGCGGCCGCGTGGCTGAGCACGACAACCGCCTCATGCGCTGGTCGCGGGCCCGCTATACGCCGCTGCTGGATTGGGCACTGCGGCGCCGGGTCGTGGTGCTGGCAGGCGCGGCCGTGCTGGTGGTGGGCTGTGGCGTGCTGGCCACCCGCTTGGGCTCGGAGTTCGTGCCGAGCCTGGATGAGGGCGACATCACCTTGCAGCCCATGCGTATTCCCGGCACCAGCCTGGAGCAGTCGGTGGCTATGCAGGAAACGCTGGAGAAGCGCCTGGCCCAGTTCCCGGAGGTGGCCAACATCTTCTCCAAGATCGGCACCGCCGAGGTGGCCACCGACCCGATGCCCCCGTCGATGGCCGACACCTTCCTGATGCTCAAGCCCCGCGACCAGTGGCCCGATCCGCGCAAGCCCAAGGCCGAGCTGGTGGAAGAGCTGGAGGCGGCGGCCAAGGAAATTCCGGGCAGCAACTACGAGTTCACCCAGCCCATCCAGATGCGCACCAACGAGTTGATCTCCGGCGTCCGTTCGGACGTGGCGGTCAAGGTCTACGGCGACAATCTGGACCAGCTGACGCGTCTGGCCAGCCGGGTCGAGCGGGTGATGCGCAGCGTCCCTGGCGCCGAAGACGTCAAGGCCGAGCAGGTCTCGGGCCTGCCGCTGTTGACCATCACGCCAGATCCGGCGGCATTGGCACGGTATGGCCTGAACCCGGGCGATGTGCAGGAAACGGTGGCCACGGCCATTGGTGGCAGTATCGCAGGCCAGTTGATCGACGGCGACCGACGCTTTGACCTGGTGGTGCGCCTGCCCGAGTCCCAGCGCCAAGACCCGGCCGTGCTGGCAGATCTGCCCATTCCGCTGCCGGCAAGCACCAGTGTCGATGAGTCCAGCCGTCTGGCCGCCGGCGCCAATGGCGGGCCTCGTACGGTGCCACTGCGGGAAGTGGCGAAGATCCAGGTGGAACGCGGGCCCAATCAGATCAATCGGGAGAACGGCAAGCGGCGTGTGGTGATCACCGCCAATGTGCGGGAACGCGACCTGGGCGGGTTCGTCGGCGAGTTGCGCACGCGCATCGGCCAGGATGTCACGCTTCCAGAGGGCTACTGGATCGATTACGGCGGCACCTTCGAGCAGCTGATCTCGGCCACCCAACGCCTGGGGGTGGTCGTTCCGGTGACACTGGCGTTGATCTTCGCTCTGCTGTTCATGGCCTTCGGTTCGGCCAAGGATGCGACCATCGTGTTCAGTGGCGTGCCACTGGCGCTGACCGGCGGTGTGCTGGCACTGGCTCTGCGTGGGATTCCGCTGTCGATCTCGGCCGGCGTGGGCTTCATCGCACTGTCGGGCGTGGCCGTACTCAATGGGCTGGTCATGATCGCGTTCATTCGCCGCTTGCGCGAACAGGGTGATCCGCTGGACGAGGCGGTACGCGACGGCGCCCTTGGACGCCTGCGGCCGGTGTTGATGACCGCCCTGGTAGCCTCGCTGGGCTTCCTGCCCATGGCCTTGAATGTCGGTGCTGGCTCGGAGGTGCAGCGACCGCTGGCCACCGTCGTCATCGGCGGCATCGTCTCATCCACCGCATTGACCTTGTTGGTGCTGCCGGTGCTCTATCGTTGGCTGCATCGCGACCGAGCTCCCCGCGGCGATCGCACTGCCTTGGAGTCCTCGACATCATGAACGAGATCAACCTGGAACAGGTCCGTGCGGCGATGTTTACCGACCCCGGTGTGAAGGCGGTAGACGATCTACGCCTGGTCCCCGGCAAAGAACATGGCCGTGCGATCGCTGCCACCATCACGGTCGCTGCGCCCTCAGTCGACCTGGACTTGGTGCACGCGGTGACCGCCCGCGTGCTGGCCGACCAATTCGGCATCGATCAGGTCATGCTGTGCTTCAACGACCCGGGCCCGGTGCCACCGCCACCCACCGGGGCGCCGTTGAAGAAGATGTGATCGCTGTCCGTGGCTCTATGCGTCTGCGCTGGCTGGCGCATAGAGCTGATGACCCGGCAGGGCGCACGCGCCGGCATACACAAAGGCCACGCTTTGCCGCGCCCTGGTGAAAGCCACGTAGTACTTCGGTGGCGCGGTGATACGCGCCGCATCTGCGGTGCGCAGGTACTGCGTCAATGGCCCGTTCGGAAAGATGAGGACTCGACTGTAGGTGCGGCCCTTGCACTGCCCAAAGTTCACGGCCGGTAGTCCGTCGCACGCTTGCCGCCGGTCATGCCGGAGCACGGTGGGGGCAAACTCCTGCATATACGCTGCAACATCCGCTGGAGCGACGAGGTAGATGCCATCGTGCCCGGTGACCTCGCCATTGCCTGATTGGGTTCGCGGCATCTGCGGATAGAGCGTGTCCGCCATATCGCACAGGGCCTGGACGCAGCGCAGACTGATGAGGCGGTGATCCAGCTGGCATAAGCCGTCCGACTCCCAGATCTGAAACAGCGCTGCCAGATTGGGTCCACGATACTGGCTGTGCCTTTGCGCATAGTTGGTGGCATACGTCGCCTGCCGCGTATCACCCACCAACGTGACGGCGATATGGCTCTTCAACAGCCGCTCGACCAGATCCAAATCAAAGCCGGCCAGGTCCTGAACTTCGTCGATGTAGAGCTCGTCGTACATGGCCGCCAGGCGTGCGATGACCTGACCTTGGGTCAGCTCATCGCAGCGCACAGCAAAGTCGGCGGCCCGGTCCGAATACATCCGGTTGCCTGCCAGGTAGTGGCGCGCCACCTGGGTGCGTGGGGCCCGGTTGTTGGTGACACCTTCTACGAACAGGATGGTCTCGATGCGAGGCTCAGGGCACAGTGCCGCCTGGTACGGGCGGATGCACTGGCGCAGTAGGAAGCCATACCAGCTGTGCAAGGTGACATGCGCGGGGACCGCACCAGCGTGGACCTCAAACGAGCGCCGGATCTCTTCTAGATTCTCCAGCGTGTAGGTCACAATCGCGATGCGGCGCCCAGGGCGTTCCAGGGCCTGCCGGACCAGCAAGGTGGTCTTGCCCGAGCCGGCCGCTGAGAGCAGTACCCGGTTAGGTGATGGCACGCTGGACATAGTCCGGGAACCTGATCGAATGCGGGCTGTTGAAGATCGCCAGGGCCGTGTCGGTCTTATGGCCCTTCATGTACTTGAGCAACGCTACCTCATCGGCAAATGCCTTGCCCAGCATGGTATTGAGCTCGGCCAGCGAATTGGCTTTGATCAGCTGCTCTTCCAGCGACGGGGCGCTCTCATCGGAATCGTAATAGATCGCGTTGATGTGCTCGGCATAGCGCTCCTGCACAACGGCGATGTCGCCATCGTTGTCGGTTATCACCTTGGCCTGAATTCTCAGCCGATCTGCAATCTGCAAGAAGCGCTTGAATGCCAACGACTTGACCGAAATGATGTCTACGCCACGAGCCATCGGCGCCACGCCGTGGTGGTCGCTGTAGGCACGCTGCACGATCAGCTCATCAGACGGGCCCTCCACCAGGATTGCCTGCTTGGCCAGGATCAGCCGCAGCGTGTCGTGGCCTGGCAGCTTCATGAAATAGTCGTGTGTATCGCTCGGCAGCTGGTCCAGCTTCATCTGGCCCTGCGCGCTGAACAGGATCACATTGTCCACGCCCAGCTTGTTCAACACGAAGCTGCTGTGGGTGGCGATGATCACCTGCTGCGCGGTGGAGAGGGTCGCAATCTTGTCGATCAGTTGCGTCATGCTGGAGAAGGACAGATGGTTCTCTGGCTCTTCGATCAGCAGCACGTGGGCCGCCCCTGCCGCGTGCATGGCCAGCTTCATCTTCACCGCGCTTTGTTCCCCCTTGCCGGCCTGGGTGAAGGGGAGCTCATCCAGGTACGGAGACAGGCTGGTTTCCCATGTTGAGCGCGGCGATGTATCCACCCCCACCGTCAGCGCTCGGTGGCTGATGTCCCCGGTGTGCTCGGTCAGGTAGGCATTGATGGCCGCCACATCGGCTTCTTCGGAGAAACTCTGCCGCATGCGTCGGAAGCTGAGCGACAGCGAGACGCGCTGCGCAGGCGTCAGTGCCTGCTCGATGATGCCGGCAATATAGCGATCGGCACCGGACAAGGTCTTGATGCCGTGCGTGTCGATGATGGTCGAGTCGAACGGAATACTGCGGGCGGTGACGCCATTGTTGGCGAAGGAATACCATCGCACCGTGTAGTACTCCACCGGCAGGCTGACCGCACCCTGGTGCTGCTGCAGGTAGGCGTTGAACTCCTCGCGGTAGTCGTCGTTGAGCTCGACCAGCAGCCGGATGCCGGCAGTATCTAGGCGCAGGGAGTTGTTGGTGCCGCGTAACGACGCCAGCGCGGCATCGCCGCCCAGATAGGCTTCGATGGAGATCCGTGGCGGCGAGGCCGGCGTGCCTGCTGCAAGCGCCGCGAAGTACTCCCGCACCGTCGGCTGATGGAACAGGTAGGGCGTGAGCTCGTAGGCGAGATTGCGCCCATGCAGCTGGCCGGTGACCACCGCGTGGATGGCCTCCAGCAGAGTGGACTTGCCGACCTCGTTATCGCCCACCACCAAGTTCATGTGGGCGTTGAGCGGCAGGTCCAGATGGCGAAACGACTTGAAATTGTCGATGACGATACGTTCGATCGGCATGCACAGTCCTTTGATGGCCAACGAGTTCGGTGGCGGCGCCTGCTTGCACCCCGGCTGGCCTCCTTTCCGCTCTGGGCCATACTACCCAGCGATCGCCGGCCTTGGGCGGTTTCGTACCGTTTTGACGACTTGAAATGGCCGAAACGCCGGTTACGCGGGATAATTCAATATTATCCCGCCCGAATTTCCTCCTTCCTTAAGGCCTTCCGCAGCATTGTTTGGTACGTAATTACATGGTATGTAATACATTACGAAATAACGGGAGAGGTGGAATGGCTCGGTCAGGTTTGTACAAAAGCGATGTGCAGCGCGCCCGCGACATCCTCCGGGCCGAAGGTAAGAACCCCTCGGTGGACGCCGTCCGCGTGGCGCTGGGCAACACTGGGTCCAAAACCACCATCCATCGCTACCTGAAGGAGCTGGAAGAGGAGGAAGGGCAAGGCCTACGCGCCAAGATCGCTGTCAGCGATGCCCTGCAGGACCTGGTCGCGCGGCTGGCCGAGCGACTGCACGGCGAGGCCGAGGCGCTGATCGCCCAAGCGCGAGAGCGCTTCCAGGCCGAGCTGCAAGCGGGCACCCAAGCCTTGGAACAGGCCCGGCAAGAGGCCGGAAGCCTCAGTGCGCAGCTTCAGCGCACCGAGGCGGCGCTGCAGACAGAGCGCGAGGCCGGCGAAGCGGCTAGGCGCGACTTGGCCAGCCGCACCACTGAACTGGCCCAGCTAGAGGAGCGCATCGCGGGCCTCACAGCGCGACTGACCGAGCACGAAAGCCATGCGCGCTCCCTGGAACAGAAGCACGAGCACGCCAGGGAAGCCCTTGAGCACTACCGCACCTCGGTCAAAGACCAGCGCGAGCAGGAGCAACGCCGGCATGAGCACCAGGTGCAGGAACTGCAGGTCGCCCTGCGCCAAGCCAACGAAGTGTTGACCACCAAAAACCACGACCTGGTGCAGCTCAACAGGGAAAATGGCCAATGGCTGGAACGCCACACTCGGCTGGAAAGGGAGTTGGCGCAGTTGCGCCAGACCATCCAGACACAACAAGGCGAGCTCGATACGCTGCGCCTCACAGCGGCCGAACACCAGGCGCTGCAGGTGCGCTGGAGCCAAGATACCCAGAGTTTGGAAGCAGCACGACAGGAGCTCACCCAAGCTCGGACCGAATTGACCCAGGAGCGCGAACGACGCGAGCACGCCGAGGCGGGGACCCTGCGCGCCACGGTGCGTCTGAGCACCTTGGAGCCGCTTTTGGCCCAGCTACAGCCGGCCAGTACCGGCGGTAAAGGCTCGAAGCGGATCTCATCGGAAGAGACGCCGGAGCCATAACCTAGGTTGAGAACACTAGGCGCAACGATCGCAAGGAGCTTTGCTATGACCGTGGTAACGACCACACCCCCGGAAATCACCCGTGCAGTGCGGCGCCTGACCGATTCCGTCGTGCGCGGCGCAGAGCCCGTCTATCTGCCTGTGCAGCCGGAAGCCGATGCGATCGTGCATGAGTGCTTTCCCAACGTGCAAGCGAAGATCACGCGGGACGGCGGCCAGATGCGGTGCGGTTGGCAGCTGTGGGAATGGCCGCACGTGCTGGTGGAGGCAGAATTCCATGCCGTGTGGGTCAGCCCCGAGGGTGAAATGGTCGACATCACGCCAAAGCCTGAAGGTGAGACACGCATTCTCTTTGTGCCGGATCCGCGCAGACGCTACGAGGGCTTGGCCATCGACAACGTCCGCATGCCGTTACGCGATGACATGCTCATCAAGCACTTCATCCAGATGTCTGAAGCGATAGTCCGGGTGATGAACCGCGGCGAGCGAGCATCCCAATATGGAGAGGTGAGCGTTCCCGCCAATGAAATCCAGCCCCTTCTACAGGCCAGGGATTTCTTGGGCCAGTCACTCGGTGCGGGACTGCGTGAACATACGCCGTGCCTGTGTGGCAGCGGCAGCAAGTACAAGCGCTGCCATGGCGCGCAAGTAGAAGCATTCTTCCGTCGTTGACGGTGGTGCCCCCGGTCGGAATCGAACCGACGTGTACGCGCTTATCTGGCGCGTGCTCTCACCGGGGTATAAGGCCGGCGCTCTGACCAACATGAGCAACAGGGGCGTGATCGATCAATGCGATCACGCCGGTATTCGGTGGCCGAGCTGGCAGATGTGACTCATGGCGCAAGCATACCCAATTCGCTCAATGCATCAAAGCCAGCAGAGCTTCTATACCCTGAGTCGCCGGTACGACTTGGCCCATGCTGGCGGCGGCAGGCGATCGGTAGCGACCAGCCACGCCATCCGCAACGCCTGCGCATCCGCCAGCGCGTGATGGCGCTTGGCGTTTTGCTCCGGATGTGCGGCGAACCAATCTTCTACCAGCATTCCCGTGAGGCCGTCCTTCAGCATGCGCGTCAGGATGGGGGTGGGAATTGGGCCGCAGGCTGCAGCCTGCTCGTCAGGCAGTTCAAAGCCATCCAAGGCGTACTGCAAGAGGTGCAAGTCGTTTGGGTAGTCCGCCATCACCGCTGGCGTCGCAACCGACCCCAGAAAGGCACGAAGCGCCGTGGTCAAAGCCGCATCCGACATGGCCGCATTTCCGCGGGTCAGCAGCGGGTATACGGCCTGGCGAACAAAGTCGGTCGGCGTTTCGGAAAGATCGGCACGTTCGGCGTAAAAGTCCTGCTCCCCATCCTCCCGGACCAGCGCGAGGCTGACCAACTCAGCGCCCAATACATCGGACCACTCGGTATCAAGAAAGTAATATGTCACCGCCATCACTACATGGTGCCACAACACCATGCGATAAATAACCCGTTGCACGGTGCAACGTGAAATCTGGGGAAGGAGGTAGTCCCGTCGTCACAAAACGGCTCTCCGACCTCGTCGTCGTTGGGCGCAGCGGCCCAATATGCAGGGATAGTGGGTTTGTTAGCTGTTGCCGAGGTTGTCACTTCCCGCCCTGGGCAGGGTGCTTTCATCCATCTTGGGGCGTTTGCCGATGGGTAACGCTCCGCTGACCATGTATACGACGTCCTCGGCTATGTTGGTTGCGTGGTCACCAACCCGCTCGATATTTTTCACGACGAACAGCAGGTGAGCTAAGTCAAATGCGGAGGCGCGGTCGTCGGCCATGCATTGGACGATATCCTTGAACAAGATCGTGTGCATCGCGTCAATTACTGCATCTTCCTCCCAAACGCGATAAGCCGAATGAATGTCCATCGTGGCAAAGGACTCCCGCGCTGATTTCAGCTGCAATAGCGTGAGCTCGGCCATACGCTGCATAGGCTCCGCAAGCTCTGCTGGTATCGGAGCCTCGCTCATTGCCATCGAGCGTTTGGCAATGTTGTAAGCAAGATCGCCCACGCGCTCCAGGTTTGAACTAATTCGGATTGCCGCCATCACATGGCGAAGGTCGATCGCTAGCGGCTGTCTACGCGCGATCATGCTCACAGCGTCGCTATCAATCTGCGCCGCAAGCCGGTTCAGTCGCTCCTCACGCTCTGCCACTTCCTTGGCCATTTGCTCGTTGCCACGCCGTAGCGACCAGACGGCATCCGTAAGCTGCTGTTCGGCAAGGATGCCGAGCTCAAGGATGTGTGAAGTAAGCCCCCGCAGCTCGACATCGAAAGACTGGACAATATGGTCGGTCATGACCTTTGCTCCTCAGCCGAAGCGGCCGGTGATGTACTCGTGGGTCTTCTGCTCTTTCGGATTGGTAAAAAACTCCGCCGTAGGGCCACTCTCAATGAGCTGTCCCATGTGCATGAATGCCGTCCTGTCCGAGATCCGCGCAGCCTGCTGCATGTTGTGGGTAACAATGACGATGGTGTACTGCGCACGCAACTCGTCGATCAGCTCTTCAATCCGCGCAGTTGCAATGGGATCGAGTGCAGATGTGGGTTCATCAAAGAGAATGATCTCGGGGTTGGGCGCCAGCGCCCTGGCTATGCACAGACGCTGCTGCTGACCGCCGGACAACTCGAATGCTGACTTACCAAGCCTGTCCTTCACCTCATCCCAGAGGGCCGCTCCGCGCAATGCGCGTTCGACATGCTCAGTGACAACTGATTTGTTGCGCACGCCGCGAATCATGATCCCTGAGGCCACGTTGTCAAAGATCGATTTCGGGAACGGATTTGGCTTCTGAAAAACCATGCCAATGCGCAGCCTCACGCGCATCGGGTCCACATCCGGCCCTACGATATTCAGGTTCTCCGGCATGAGGGTAATCGCGCCGGAGTACCGGTTATTCGGATACAGGTCATGCATCCGGTTGAAGCAGCGCAGTAGCGTACTTTTGCCGCAGCCCGAGGGGCCGATCAGCGCAGTGACCTGGTTGCTGCCGATCGACAGGTTGATGTCCTTCAGCGCGTGGAACTTGTCATAATGGAAGTCAAGCCCACGGACCTCAGCACGCACCGTCGCATCGTGGGCGGGGGTTGAGGTGCGTTCGGCCACGGGAACCGGAATTGAGATGGTCGAGTGATTCATGTTGTCTCCGTGGATCACCGCAAGCGGCGGCGAAGGCGGTAACGCAGCCAGATTGCAAAGCCGTTCATCAGCAGGGTCATGCCCAGCAGCACCAGCCCGGCGGCGGCTGCATTCACGTGAAAGCCAGCCTGCGGTCGCGACACCCAGTTGAACATCTGGATGGGCATCACGGTGAAGGGGGAGCTGAGCCATTCAAAACTGATGAAGGGAGCAGATGCCTGGATTGGTGACGGCGGCAGGAAGGCAATGAAGGTCAGTGCGCCGATGGTGATGATCGGCGCGGTTTCGCCAATGGCCCGCGACATGCCCACGATGGCGCCAGTCAGGATTCCCGGACGCGCGGCCGGAAGCAGAAAGATGCTGACGGTCTGCCACTGATCTGCCCCCAGCCCGAAAGCAGCCTCGCGGATGTCTTGAGGAATGGCACGCAGTGACTCGCGGGTCGCGACAATGATGATGGGCAGGATCAGCAGAGCAAGCGTCATGCCCGCGACCAGGATCGTTTGGCCGAGCCCGAACATCTGGACGAAGAGCCCCAGTGCCAGCAGTCCGAAGATGATCGAAGGAACGCCAGCAAGGTTGGTGACATTGACCTCAATAAAGTCGGTGACCCAGTGCTTCGGGGCGTATTCCTCAAGATAGACGCCTGCGGCGACCCCCACCGGCACGGCAAGGACCCCGGTCACCAGCATGACAAGGCAAGTACCGATCCAAGCCGAGAGAATACCGGCAGACTCAGGTCGGCGAGAGGGGAAGTTGGTGAAAAAGTCTGGAGTGAGTCTGGCCGCGCCGTCGACTACGAAGTCGGCTACAAGCGCCATCAGAATGGTCAGGGTCAGGAACAGTACCAGCAGCCCGAGCACGGTGAAGCACAAGTCTGAAACTCTTGCGCGCCGTGTAATTGCAGCATCGTCAAGGCCCATGGGCTCGATGTGGTCGCGCATCAGTAGGCCTCCCGGTAGCGCTTGCGGAGCCAGAAGGCGAAGAGGTTGAAACTGAACGTAAGTGCGAAAAGCGTCAATCCGGCGGCGAAGATGGTCTGATAGGCAATCGACTCATGTGGAAGATCGCCCATGCTCAACTGCACGATGTATGAGGTGATAGTTGCTGCACCCTCGAGCGGATTGGTCGCGATCCTGGCCTGCTGGCCGGCAGCGATAGCCACTACCATAGTCTCGCCGACCGCCCGCGACATTCCGAGCAGGTAAGCGGCGGTGACGCCCGAGAGCGCAGCTGGCGTCACCACCTTCAGTCCGGTCTGCAGGCGGGTGAATCCCAGTGCGTATGCCCCCTCACGCAGCGAATCAGGCACGGCGCGCATGGCATCTTCGCTCATGGATACGATGTAGGGCAAAATCATGATGCCGATGACCACCCCAGACACGAGCAGGTTGAAGCGCGCCAGACCCGGTATGAAGGATTGAAAGATGGGCGTCAAGAACAGCAGAGCGAAGTACCCGAAAGCGACCGTTGGTACGCCTGCAATGAGCTCAAGGAACGGCTTTACCGCTTCACGGAGCCTGGGCTTGGCGAACTCGCTGAGATACAACGCGAGAATCGTGCCGGCAGGCACGGCAACAACCAGGGCAATGGCCGTGGTCATCAGCGTACCCGACAGTAGTGTCATGATCCCGAAGTGCTTCTCTTCGAAGACGGGCGTCCACTGCGTATCGGTCAGGAAGTCCACGATGGACACCTGAGTGAAGAACTTCAAGCTCTCACTGAGTAGGACGTAGAGGATGCCGAAGGTGACCAGAACTGATAGCGCCGCTGCGACGAACAGTACCAGGCGAATGCCTGTGTCGATGGCATGGCGGCGGCGCAGAAATGCGTCGCTTGGCTGAAGCGGGACAGGACCCACATCGAGGAAGGAACCACTACTTTTCATCAGACGGCCTCAGCCAGCGCGCACATCGCTGTGCGCGCCGACCATGATTGTCAGTAAACCAGCTTCTCTTTCAGCAGCTCGTCGATGGAAACGCCAATCTTCGAGCCAGTGAAGCCGGTGCCAATCTCCCGCTTTGCAAAGCGCTCGCGCATTGCGGCCAATGCGTTCTCCGGCAGCGGTACATAGCCCACCTCCTGCACCAATCCTTCGGAGTGCTTGGAGTCCAGATAGAACTCGACAAAGCGCGCGACTTCGGGCTTGGTTTCGGCGGCCTTCTTGCTTACGTAGATGAAGATCGGGCGCGACAGAGGCTGATACTGGCCGGAGCGCGCGGTTTCGACGCTGGGCGCGACCGCCTGGGCGGCGGCGTTGGTCTTGATGCCTACTGCCTTGAGCTTGTCGGCGTTCTCTTCGTAATAGGCCAAACCGAAGAACCCCAGTGCATTGGCATCACCCGAGACTCCCTGCACCAGCACGTTGTCGTCCTCCGAGGCCGTGTAGTCGCCGCGACTGGAGTGCTCCTTGCCAACGATTGCAGCGGTGAAATAGTCGTAGGTGCCCGAATCGGTGCCTGCACCGTAGAGGACCAGCGGCTTGTCCGGGAAGCTCGGACGAATCTGGTTCCAGTTGGTGATCTTGCCCTGTGCTTCAGGGACCCACATGGCCTTCAGTTCGTCGACGGTGAGGTCATTGGCCCAGGTGTTCTGTGGGTTGACCACAACTGTCAGAGCGTCCATCGCGACTGGAAGCTCGATGTACTCTACGCCAGCGGCCTTGCAGGCTTCCTTCTCCTCACCCTTGATCGGGCGCGACGCATTGGAGATGTCGGTTTCGCCGCGGCAGAACTTCTTGAAGCCGCCACCGGTTCCTGACATGCCGACCGTTACTTTGATGCCGGCATTTTCTTTCTGGAACTCTTCAGCCATCGCTTCGGTGACGGGAAACACGGTCGACGAGCCGTCCGTGCTCACCATGCCGGTGATCTCGCCGGCTTTTGCAGGTGCCCCGGCACTGTCCTGGCCATTGGTAGCAGGTGTTCCAGACGGCGAGCAGGCGAGGATGCTGAGCGTTGCGGCGGCAAGCAAAGTGAGGCGCAGGTACATGTAAGTCTCCGAGGTTCAGATGAGCATGGGTGCGATGGTTAGGTACCCCCCGACTCCCCAGCCGGGCGGTACACGACTATTTGAGCGGCCGCGGTGGAGCAGGGACCTCCGCCACGCAATCGCAGGCGGGATCGGTGGGATGAGGCTGCAGACAGAGCTCGGAACGACCGCCGCAGCAATCGTCCAGCAGGAAGGCCAGCAAACCATGCATGCCGTCCAGGCAGGCGCGATAGCGCACGAAGCGGCCTTCGCGGGTGCCGCAGATCAATCCGCCTCGGCTCAGCACGGCCAGATGGTTGGACAAGGTGTTGTGCCGCATTCCCATCATGTCGGTCAGGACACCGGCGGTCAGTCCTTCCGGCTCGTGGTTCACCAGCGTGCGGAAGATCACAAGACGTGCGCCGTTGCTCAGTGCCGACAGTGCATCCAGCGCATGGTCGATCGACATCGATGCGCTGAGTGAGCGCCGTTCGAAGTAATCAAAATCCAAGACGCGTTGGGGCTGGGCCATCACGGTGCTCCGATTGCACAAAATGTCGACATGTCGAGATATGTCGACATGACGAAATGGTGGGCCCTCTATGTGACACCGTGATGACACACACCTATTCAGTTATCGATCAACGTCGCTCACAAAAAATCCCGCGGGAGCGGGACGTTGAGGGGAGCAAGCTGGCACGGTTGGCAACAGGGGTCAGCTACCTGTCCTGGTGGTCTGCGCAATAGGCAGTGACCTGCCTCACCGCCTCGCGGGCGTAACGCGTGACCCCAATCAGCGTGGCAGAGGCCATGCCGTTCCAATCCCCGTATCCCAACAACCAAACCGAGGGCACCGCCAACGCGCGCAGGCCGCTGCCGTCGACCTCCACCTGGCCCTGCGGGGTTACAAGGTCCAGGCCCTTCAGGTGCGACAACGCCGGGCGGAAGCCGGTGCACCAGATCACTGCATCGAACGCCCGCTCGGTGCCGTCGGCCCATTGCATGCCGGTGGGGGAGAAGCGGGCCGGCGGTGGGACTGCGGCGAGCACCCCGCGCGCCCGCGCGTCGAGCACCGGCGGCACCATGACGATGTCGCCGAAACCGCCTGGTGGCAGGTCAGGCTCCCGGCCTTCCTGCTGCGCCTTCCATCGCTCAGTCGCGCGTTCGAACAGCACGCGGCCGTCGACGTCATCGGCCAGGAACGCCGGTTCCTGCTGGGTGATCCAAGTGGTTTCAGCCACCATCGATACTTCGGCCAGAATCTGCGCACCGGAATTGCCACCGCCCATGATGGCCACCCGCATTCCGGCGAACGGCGCAGCGGTACTGTAGTGGGCAGAGTGCAGCTGGATCCCCGCAAAGGAGTCCAGCCCCTCGTACTCAGGCGTGTAGGGTTTCCCCCATGTTCCGGTGGCGCTGATCACCGCCCGGGCCAACCATTGCCGACCGTCGCTGGCCTCCACCCGCAGCCGTTCGCCGGCGCGGCTGATTCGTTGCACGCGGATGGGGCGAATGATCGGCAGCGCATATTTCTGTTCATACTGCGCCAGGTAGGCGAGCACCTCCGCACGCGCAGGGTAGGGGCCCTGGCTGGCGGGCATGGGCCACCCGGGAATGGAGCTCCAGCCCGCCGGGGAAAACAGATGCAACGAGTGCCAGGCATGCTGCCATGCCCCGCCGGGCGACGTTTCCGCATCGAGAATCACATAGGACAGCCCGCTGCGACGCAGGAAATAGCCGGCCGAAAGACCCGACTGACCACCTCCGACTATCACCACGTCGACGCTGTCCATCTGTGCTCCCTCGCGCCGCCGCACTCAGGCGGCGTTCTTACGCTGCTGTTGATCGGAAATTCTGAGTGCATCCAGATAGCGCTCTGCATCCAGTGCGGCCATGCAGCCGAAGCCGGCCGAGGTGATCGCTTGGCGGTAGTGCTGGTCGGCCACGTCGCCGGCGGCGAACACGCCTTCCACCGACGTCTGGGTCGCGTTGCCGCCCAGGCCCGAACGGATGTCCAGGTAGCCGTTGTTCATCGCCAGCTGGCCATCGAACAGGCTCGTGTTGGGGTGGTGGCCGATGGCCACGAAGAAGCCGTGCGCCTCGATGTCGCGGGTGCTGCCGTCCAGGGTCGACTTCACCCGCACGCCGGTGACGCCGGCGTCATTGCCCAGCACTTCATCCACCTGGTGGTGCCAGACGGTCTCGATCTTGCCGGCGGCGACCTTGGCGAACAGCTTGTCCTGCATGATCTTTTCCGCCTTGAGGGTGTCGCGGCGGTGGACCAGGTAGACCTTGCGGGCGATGTTGGACAGGTACAACGCCTCTTCCACGGCGGTGTTGCCGCCGCCGACCACCACTACGTCCTGGTCGCGGTAGAAGAAGCCGTCGCAGGTGGCGCAGGCCGATACGCCGCGGCCCTTGAAGGCTTCCTCGGAGGGGATGCCCAGGTACTTGGCGGTGGCGCCGGTGGCGATGATCAGCGCATCGCAGGTGTACTCGGCGCTGTCGCCGATCAGCCGGAACGGGCGCTGGGACAGGTCGGCGGTGTGGATGTGGTCGAAGATCACCTCGGTCTCGAAGCGTTCGGCGTGGGCCTGCATGCGGCTCATCAGGTCCGGGCCCATCAGGCCATGCGCGTCGCCGGGCCAGTTGTCCACTTCGGTGGTGGTCATCAGCTGGCCGCCCTGCTGCAGGCCGGTGATCACCACCGGCCTGAGGTTGGCGCGGGCGGCGTAGACCGCGGCGGTCCAGCCGGCCGGGCCGGAGCCGAGGATCAACAGCGGGATGTGTCGGGTCGTGCTCATGACTCAATAACTCCGTGCGTCGGCAGGAAAGTAGCGCTTGCCCAGCCGCAGGGCGACATGGACCAACAGGATCAGCACCGGCACCTCCACCAGCGGTCCGATGACCGCCGCGAAGGCGACCGGCGAAGCCAAACCAAAGGCGGCGATGGCGACGGCGATGGCCAGCTCGAAGTTGTTGCCAGCAGCAGTGAAGGCGATCGCGGTCGTGCGCGGGTAGTCCTTGGCAATGAACTTGCCCATGAAGAAGCTCAGCACGAACTGAATGATGAAATAGAGCGTCAGCGGGATCGCGATGCGCACTGCATCCATCGGGATGCGCAGCACATCGCCTCCCTTCAGGCTGAACATGGCAACGATCGTGAACAGCAGCGCCGCCAGCGTGATCGGACTGATCGCCGGCAGGAACTTCTCTTCATACCAACGCACGCCCTTGCGCGCCTTGAGCCAGCGGCTGGTGAGGAACCCTGCGAGGAAGGGGATGCCCAGATAAATCAGCACCGCCTCGGCAATGGTCCAGAAGCTGACGTCGATCACGCTGCCCTGCAGCCCGAACACCGGCGGCAGCCACGACAGGAAAAACCAGGCATACACACTGAACAGCGCGATCTGGAAGATCGAGTTGAAGGCCACCAGCCCGGCCACATACTGCCCATCACCGCGGGCGAGCTGATTCCAGACCAGCACCATAGCGATACAGCGTGCCAGGCCAATCAGGATCAGGCCGGTCATGTATTCGGGGTAGTCGCGCAGGAACAGCACCGCCAGGCCGAACATCAGGAACGGACCGATGATCCAGTTCTGCACCAGCGAGAGCATCAGTACGCGCTTGTCGGCGAACACCTTGGGCAGCTCTTCGTACTTCACCTTGGCCAGCGGCGGATACATCATCAGGATCAGGCCAATGGCGATCGGGATGTTGGTCGATCCGATCGACAGGCTGTGGAGCGCGCTGGGCACGCCTTCGAACATCGCGCCCAAGCCGACGCCCAGGGCCATCGCCAAGAAAATCCAGAGTGTAAGGTACCGGTCCAGGAAGGACAGGCGGGGGGAATCAGTAGTCATGGCAGGTCTCGGAAAAGCGGTTAGTCGATCTGCGCGATCGGGTCGAGGCGAGCCTTCAGCGCTGCGCGGTCGTCCCAGGCGCTGTCAGGAATCTCCAGGAAGGCCTGCAGGCGTCGCTTGATGGTCTGATGGGCACGGTCAAAGGCTTCTGCCTTCTGCGCATCCGAACCTTCCACGCCGGCCGGGTCGAACAGGCCCCAATGCACGCGAACGAAGTCACCAAACACCACCGGGCACGCCTCGGCGGCCGCGCTGTCACACACGGTGACGATCAGATCCATGGCAGCGGCATCGGCTTCGGCAAATTCGTCCCAGGACTTGCTGCGCATGCCCTCGACCGGGAAGCCTTCGCGCTCCAGCTGGGCAATGGCAAAGGGATTGACGCGACCGGCCGGCTGGCTGCCCGCACTGAAGGAGAGATAGCGGCCTTCGCCCCATTTTTTAAGGGTCGATTCGGCAAGCACGCTGCGGGCGGAGTTGCCAGTACACAAGAACAGAACACGACGGGTCATTTGAGCGATCTCTAGGAGGGGGGGAGGTCAGCAGCCAGCAGGACGTTCGCAGGCCTGTTCGTCGGCGCAGCAGTTTTCGGTCAGGTAGGCAACCAGCGAGCTCATCGCCTCGAACTCGGCGCGGTAGCAGATGGTGCGACCGCGCTGCTCGGCGGTGATCAGGCCAGCGGCCAGCAACTCCTTCAGATGGAAGGAGAGGGTGGCACCGGGAAGGGAGAGGGACTGGGCGATATCGCCGGCCAGCTTGCCGCCACTTCCGGCTTGGACCAGCAGGCGGAAGATGGAAAGCCTGGTGGCGTGACCCAAGGCAGCCAGGGCGTGGGTTGCGTTCTTATGTTCCATGCTTCTAGAATAGTCGAATCAAATTGGCAGGACAACCCCCATGCAACACCTCCCCAATGTCGTCCCCGGCGCCTTGAACCCTCCGGCGGCCGAAAAGCTGAGCGAGCCGAATGCCGCGCCACACCGGCCCCGCATCCTGATCCTGTACGGCTCCCTGCGGCCGCAGTCTTTCAGCCGCAAGCTGGCTTTGGAGGCGCAGCGGCTACTGGAACATCTGGGCGCGGAGACTCGACTGTTCGATCCGCATGAGCTGCCGATTCTCGATTCGGTGCCGGCCTCACACCCCAAGGTGCAAGAGCTGCGCCAGGCCTCGTTGTGGTCCGAAGGGCACGTGTGGGTCAGCCCGGAACGGCACGGGACGCTGACTGCCGTGTTCAAGAACCAGATTGACTGGCTGCCGCTGGAAGAGGGCAGCGTACGCCCGACCCAAGGTCGCACCCTGGCAGTGATGCAGGTCTGTGGCGGCTCCCAGTCCTTCAACGTTGTCAACGCGTTGCGCGTTCTCGGCCGCTGGATGCGGATGGTGACGATTCCGAACCAGTCCTCGGTGGCCAAGGCCTGGCAGGAGTTCGATGACGAAGGGCGCATGAAGCCGTCGGCCTACTACGATCGCGTCGTGGATGTGATGGAAGAACTGGTCAAGTTCACCCTTCTGGTGCGTGGCCGCAGTGACTACTTGGTTGATCGCTACAGCGAACGGAAGGGGGCTGTCGAGGCGGCCGCCCTGACCGCCGCGGCCGGCGTCGTCGAGACTGCATTGAATGAAAAGGAGAACGCATGAACGCTGTCATCTATCACAACCCCAAGTGCGGCACCTCGCGAAACACCTTGGCGTTGATTCGCCACGCCGGCATTGAGCCTGAAGTCATTGAGTATCTGGTCGACCCGCCCAGCCGAGCGCGGCTTGTCGAACTGATTGCCGCCGCTGGATTAGATGTTCGCGGTGCGATCCGCCAGAAGGGCACACCCTATCTGGAACTGGGGTTGGACGATCCCGCGTTGAGCGAGGACGCACTGCTGGATGCCGTGGTGGCCAATCCTATTCTCATTAATCGCCCCTTCGTCCAGACCACCATGGGCACGCGCCTGTGCCGACCCTCCGAGGTGGTTCTGGATATCCTGCCAGCATTGCAAGAGCCCTTTACCAAGGAAGATGGCGAAGTGGTGATCGATCAGGACGGCAAGCGCGTCCGCTGAGTAGCTAAAGCGCCAGGGAGAGTTCGAGAGCATGCAGAGCGCGTCCAGACAGCCGCAAAAGCTGCCCCGGCTGATCGTTGCGCTGGGGGTGGGCCAGATCATTGCGTGGACCAGCAGCTATTACCTGTTGGCCGTTTTGGCGCTTCCCATGTCCAGAAGCACTGGCTGGTCGCTCGGGCTGTTGGTGGGAGGCCTCTCCGCTGGGCTGGTCACAGCCGGACTACTGGCTCCTCTGGCCGGCCGGACCATCGACAGGCGGGGAGGGCGCACGGCGCTGGCGGTCAGCTCCGTAGGGTTTGCCATAGGCCTTGCGGTGCTGGCAACGTCCCACTCCCCAGCTGCCTATTACCTTGGCTGGGTGGTACTGGGCGTTGCCATGTCTGCGGGCCTGTATGACGCTGCGTTCTCGACACTTGGACAGCTGCTCGGGTCAAACGCGAAGCGATCCATTGCCGGCCTGACCTTGGTGGCCGGCTTTGCAAGCACGCTCGGCTGGCCAGCGCTGACCTACCTTGACGGGGCCATGGGATGGCGCGGCGCGTTGTGGGTGGCTGCCGCATTCAACCTGCTTGTCGCATTGCCCATCCATTTGCTCGCTATTCCGAAGCATCAGCCCCTCATTGGCGCAAGTCCGCATCTCTCAGCGGCCGCTGCCGCCCTCATCAGCACTGCAGCACCCGTTTCAGCTGCAGTACCGCCTACGCACCGGCTTGTGCTCATTGGCCTGTTGCTGACTTGCCAAGCCGCGATCATGGCGACCTTGTCGGTGCATCTGATTGCGCTGCTGGGTGCCATTGGGCTGGCGCCATCGGTTGCGCTGCTCGCTGGCATGGTGATCGGCCCCGCCCAGGTCATCGCTCGTTTGCTGGAGATGTACTTCGGGCGAGGCGTGCATCCGACCTGGTCTGCGCGCGTGGGCATCGCAGCGACATTGGCTGCGCTCTTGCTGCTACTCACCGGACACCCGTGGGTCGCGATCATTGCATTTGTCATTTACGGTGCCGGCAACGGGATACTCACAGTGGCCCGCGGCACCCTCCCGCTAGTCTTGATCGGATCGGCGGATTACGGCAAGACCATGGGCCAACTTGCCCGACCCATGCTGCTGGCACAGGCGGCAGTACCACCGCTTGCAGCCATCGCGCTGGAGCGAAGCGGGCCTGTTTGGCTGATCTGCCTATTGGCGCTGCTTGCCACTGTTTCCTTGGTCGGAAGCTGGTGGTTGCCTGCCAAGATGCAGGGCGTGCGCCATTGAATGTGCATGCGTGTGCATATATGCTTCATGCATGAGTAAGGGCACCCCCAAGGCAAACGCCATAGAGCAAGCAATAAGCGTGCTGGCAGACCCTATTTTTCGGGCGCTAGCTGAGCCGTCGCGCTTGGCCGTGCTCAAGCGCGTGCTTCAGGTGGAGCGTGCAGATATCGCGGAGATTGCCGCCGGCCTTCCACAGGAGCGATCCGTGGTCTCACGTCATCTGCAGGGACTCCACGATGCCGGGATCCTACGCGCGGAGCGGGTGAGCCGGCAGGTGTACTACCAGGTCGATGGTCCCGCGATGGTCGCACGCCTGGAGCAGATCCTGCTGCAGGTCAGGGCGCTGGCACCTTATTGCTGCCCCGGTAACTTGAAGTAATACCGCAGGCAATTCTTGATCGATCAACGCAACGCATATATATGCATATAGGCGCATACACGCATGAATAAGTTGAATGTCGACGTCGTCGTGATCGGGGCAGGGCAGGCGGGCTTGGCGATGTCTTACCGGCTCAAGAACGCGGGCGTGTCGCATGTGGTTCTCGAACGACAACCGGCCGCTGGTGGCAGTTGGCCGTCGTACTACGACAGCCTGACCCTGTTCTCCCCGGCGGGATATTCCTCGCTGCCTGGCCTCGAATTCCCCGGAGGATCCAAGCGCTACCCCAAGCGGGACGAGGTCACCGCGTACCTGCGCCAGTATGCGTCTACCTTCGAACTGCCAGTGCGCCCCAACAGCGAGGTTGTGGAGGTCATCTCCGAGGCAAGCCAACATCGCGTCACACTTGCCGATGGAGCGGTCATTACCGCCCAGGCAGTGGTGGTGGCCACCGGCGGCTTCAACACACCGTACTTGCCGGACATCCCTGGAAGGCAGCTGTACCACGGGACGATTCTGCACAGTTCGGCCTACCGCACACCAACCGGTTTCGAGGGCAAACGCGTCGTCGTGGTCGGCGCGGCCAACTCAGCGGTACAAATCGCGCACGAACTGCACTCCACTGCCAACGTGGTGCTGGCAACCCGCGAGCCAGTGAAGTTCATGCCACAACGGTTCCTCGGCTTCGATTTTCATGACTGGCTCAAGTGGACCGGCCTGGGCAATTCCCGTTGGCTGAGCGATCAGAGTACCCCCGTTCTGGATGATGGTCGTTATCGACACGCCCTGCGTACGGGTGCCATTTCCCGTCGAGAGATGTTCACTGCGTTTACCGGCGATGGGGTGGTGTGGCCGAATGCGGAAATACAGGGAGTCGACGCTGTGATCTTCGCAACAGGCTTCCGGCCGAACACGTCATTCCTGCCGCGGGAAGCCGTGGGCCCGGACGGGCGAGCGCTACACAGCAAAGGAGTTTCCACCACGATCAAGGGGCTCTACTACCTCGGGCTGCCGCTACAGCGCAACTTTGCCTCTGCCACGCTTCGCGGCGTGGGAAGTGACTCCGTCGGCATCCTCTCCATTATCGTGACCCACTTGCGATCCGCATAGACCCTGACTGTTCGCATGGCTCAAGCGCCGCTTTCCACTCACCACCTTGCGTCCGCACTCCAGGACGAAAAATCTTGCCGCGCAGCCTCAAGTACCAGATCCGGCGCCAAGGTAAGCATCTGTGATGGTGCGCTCCCGTGCAGGCGCGCATGCGGAGCAATCAGCCACTCAAGCTCCTCCCAACCTGACGTCCGCTCGCCGCCCGACACTCCATACTCGCCACGCAGAAGTGCCAGCACTTCAGAAAGGGCGGTAGATGGTCTCCCAACGGAATCGAGCTGCCATTGTGGGAAGAGAAACGAATGACTTTCGGGGACCCACACGGCGAAGACGACGCCAGACTGCAGGCATTGATCCAGCGAGCGGCCTTGACGGGCATCCAGGTCCAGGAGGGATTCGAACGTCGCGGCGTCGAGCCAATCTGCGACAGCCTCCGCTCTGGCTTGAGCAGATGCTAGGGTTTCCGGTGGCAAATCACTGCGCATTGTCTGCCTGCTGCATGAGCTACTGGTGTAAGAATGCCACGGTCTCCACGTTGTTAGGTGTGGGGGAGATGAAGCCCCATCGCACCAGCCGGATGATCTCAGTGCGCCGGCAATGGCGGCAGCCACCATACCTGCGGACAGTCCGTGGCGTCAGGTCATTGATCAACTTAGCGCCGGGGAATCAGACTTGGCACGTCGCGAGATGATCCTCTCGAGGCGTGGCCGTCTTTGAACGCACTTGGCTTGAAGTAATTGCAGATTTACGTGGCGCTAGGTTGCAGATTTACCTGCTTCGTCACCTCCGCAGCTGCTGCTATCGCTAGCCAATCTCTGAGCTCGGTCGAAACCCAACTGGCCTGCGAAATCCAAAGTAAAATAACCACTTAGGGTAAATTTGGCTGTTCTTGTAATGAATCCCTGCCAACCCTCTCATTGGGTCGCGGTATCGGCAGCGAGCAACAAGCGCGACTGGAAAGCCTGCTGGTCGTACCGATAGGCAGCCGCAACTCCGCGCTTGACCGATTGCGCACTGGACCAT
The DNA here is from genome assembly GCF_048957655.1 of Stenotrophomonas sp. AS1. Classification (NCBI taxonomy): domain Bacteria; kingdom Pseudomonadati; phylum Pseudomonadota; class Gammaproteobacteria; order Lysobacterales; family Lysobacteraceae; genus Stenotrophomonas; species Stenotrophomonas sp. AS1. Next base: position 107,372 of record NZ_JARVXM010000001.1, read on the forward strand.
TGACCATCAGCAGTCCGGCTTTGGTCCATGCCCTGCAGCGCCTGCGCACGGTGCGCGAGTTGGGCATCACGTTGCCGGCGACGGCGCGCATCCCGGCCACGCGGGTGGCGGCACTGGCGCGGTTCGCCGGCGCCGCCAAGGCCAGCGCGATCCTGCGCCTGCCGAACCCGCGTCGGTTGGCGACGCTGGTGGCGTTCGTGCATTGCCTGGAGGCCAGCGCACAAGATGATGCGCTGGAAGTGCTGGAGGCACTTCTACGCGACCTGTTCGGCAATGCCGTCAAGGCCGATCGCAAGGCGCGGCTACGCACGTTGAAGGATCTCGACCAGGCCGCCGCCGTCCTGGCCAGCGCGTGTCAGGTCGTTCTCGATGACGGACTCGCCGATGCCGAGTTGCGCGACCGTCTGTTTGCCAGAATTCCCCGGGCCGCGCTCACGCAAGCCATCGAGAACGTCAATGCGCTGATCCGGCCGTCGGACAACGTGTACTACCGGGAATTGGACGCCAAGTACAAGACGGTGCGCCGCTTCCTGCCGGCCTTGGTCGAGCACATCCGTTTCGGCGCCAATGCCGCCGGCGAACCCGTGGTGGCCGCCTTCGCTTGGCTGCGCGCCAACCTGGCGCGCAAGAAGCTGACGGAGGATGCCCCGCGCGAGATCGTCGGCAAGGCCTGGCAGCGCCACGTCGTGCGCGAGGACGGCAGCCTCGATGCCCACGCCTACACCTTCTGCGTCCTGGACGAACTGCAAACGGCGTTGCGGCGCCGTGACGTGTTTGTCGCACCGAGCTGGCGTTATGCCGATCCCCGCGCCGGTCTGCTCGACGGCGCCGAGTGGGAGGCGACCCGGCCGATCATCTGCCGCACCTTGGGCCTGTCTGCGGGCCCCGAGCCGACGTTGAACGCATTGGCAGAGGAATTGGACCGCACCTATCGCACGGTGGCGGCGCGTCTGCCTGACAACCCGGCCGTTCGCTTTGATGACGCCGAACTGGTGCTCAGCCCGCTGGACAAACTGGAGGAACCGGCCTCGCTGGTCGCGCTGCGGGAAAAGGTGCTCGCACTGCTGCCGCGCCTGGATCTGCCCGAACTGATTCTGGAAATTGCGGCCCGCACCAGATTCACCGCCGCCTTCACCCACCTGTCCGAGCGCACGGCCCGCGCAGCCGACTTGCACATCAGCGTGTGCGCGGTACTGATGGCGGAGGCCTGCAACACCGGACTGGAGCCGTTGATTCGTGGCGACGTACCGGCCCTGAAGCGGGATCGGCTGTCGTGGGTGGATCAGAACTACATCCGCGACGACACGCTGACGGCCGCCAATGTGATGCTGGTGGCGGCGCAAAGCCGCCTGGCACTGGCCAACCTGTGGGGCGGCGGTGAAGTGGCTTCAGCCGACGGCATGCGCTTCGTAGTTCCAGTGCGCACCGTGCACGCCGGACCGAACCCGAAATACTTCGGGCTGGGCCGCGGCGTCACTTGGTACAACCTGCTGTCGGATCAGTTCTCCGGCCTGAACGACATCACGGTACCGGGGACACTGCGCGATAGCCTGGTGCTGCTGGCCGTGGTGCTCGAACAGCAAACAGATCTGCAGCCGACGCAGATCATGACCGACACCGGCGCCTACAGTGATGTGGTCTTCGGTCTGTTCCGCTTGCTCGGCTATCGCTTCAGCCCACGCCTGGCCGACATGGGCGGCACCCGATTCTGGCGAATCGATCCCCGCGCCGATTACGGCGCGCTCAATGCCATCGCGACCCATCAACTCAGCCTGCAGAAGATCGCGCCGCATTGGGATGACATGCTGCGCCTGGCCGGCTCGCTCAAGCTCGGCCGGGTGCCCGCTACCGGCATCATGCGCACGCTCCAGGTCGGCGATCGGCCGACGCGGCTCGCGCAGGCGATCGCCGAGTTCGGTCGCATCGACAAGACGCTACACACGCTGACCTACATCGACGACGAAGCCAAGCGCCGTGGCACGTTGAGTCAACTCAACCGCGGCGAAGGCCGGCATAGCGTCGCCCGCGCCGTCTTCCACGGAAAACGCGGCGAACTGCGCCAGCACTACCGCGAAGGCCAGGAGGACCAGCTTGGCGCGCTCGGGCTGGTGCTCAACATGATCGTGCTCTGGAACACCGTCTACATGGAGGCCGCCCTCGACCGGTTGCGCCAAGACGGCTACCCGGTCCAGAACGAAGATGTCGCCCGGCTTTCGCCGTTGCTGCACGAACACATCAACATGCTCGGGCGGTACTCGTTCTCGGTACCGGAAGCGGTGGCCAAGGGCGAATTGCGACCGCTACGCGACCCGGCCGACGAGGCATAGCGCCGATCGACCGGTCACCACTTTGCTACCCCGCGCAGCAGGAGAGTTGCTTCACATCCTTGGTGAAGGTCTGCGCCGCGAGCTTCAGGCCCTCGACCATGGTCAGATAGGGGAATAGCTGATCGGCCAGTTCCTGCACGGTCATCCGCGCCTGAATGGCCAGGGCGGCGGTCTGGATCAGTTCACCCGCTTCCGGTGCCACCGCCTGCACACCGATCAGCCGGCCGGAATCGGCTTCGGCGACCAGCTTGATGAAGCCGCGCGTGTCGAAGTTGACCAGTGCTCGCGGCACATTATCGAGCGTGAGCGTGCGACTGACGGTCTCGATCCCCACTTGGTACGCTTCCGCCTCGCTGTAGCCCACGGTGGCCACCTGCGGGTCGGTGAACACCACGGCCGGCATGGCCGTCAGGTCCAGCGCCGCATCGCCGCCGGTCATGTTGATCGCGGCGCGGGTCCCGGCCGCCGCGGCAACGTACACGAACTGCGGCTGGTCGGTGCAGTCGCCGGCGGCGTAGAGGTGAGGCGCAGAGGTACGCATCGCGCGGTCGATGATGATGGCTCCTTGCCCATTGAGCTCGACGCCTGCCGCTTCGAGATTCAGGCCGCGGGTATTCGGGGTGCGGCCGGTGGCGACCAGCAACCGGTCGGCGCGCAACTCGCCGTGTGCCGTGGTCAGCACGAACGCGCCCTCGGTGTAGACGACCTGGCTCGCCTGGGTATGCTCCAGTACCTCGATGCCCTCCGCGCGGAACGCAGCCGTCACGGCTTCGCCGATGGCAGGGTCTTCGCGGAAGAACAGCGTACTGCGCGCCAGGATCGTGACCCGGCTGCCCAGCCGGGCAAAGGCCTGCGCCAACTCGACCGCGACCACCGACGAGCCGATGACCGCCAGGCGCGGCGGGATCGTGTCGCTGGCCAGTGCTTCGGTCGAGGTCCAGTAGGGGGTGTCTTGCAAGCCGGGGATCGGTGGAAGCGCGGGACTCGCGCCGGTGGCGATCAGGCAGCGGTCGAACGCGACCACGCGCTCGGCACCGTCGCCGAGTTGTACCTTCAGGGTGTGCCTGTCCTGGAAGCGGGCTTCGCCGCGCAGCACGGTAATGGCCGGGGTGCTGTCCAGAATCCCCTCGTACTTGGCCTGGCGCAGTTCATCGACGCGCGCCTGCTGCTGCGCCAGCAAACGCTCGCGCAGGATCGCCGGCGCGGCGGCGGCAATACCGCCATCGAACGGACTTTCCCGCCGCAGATGCGCGATGTGCGCGGCGCGGATCATGATCTTGGACGGCACGCAGCCGACATTGACGCAGGTGCCGCCGAGGGTGCCCCGCTCGATCAGCGTGACGCGTGCTCCTTGTTCGACGGCCTTCAAGGCTGCCGCCATGGCCGCGCCGCCGCTGCCGATCACGGCCACGTGGAGCGCCGGCCCGGCGCCCGCACGAGCCGGCTTCGTTTCATCGCTCAACCAGTCCCGCGCTCGGTCGGACAGGCCACGAGGCGCATCCTGCGCGTCCGCCGCTTGCGCCTGGTAACCGAGTCCGGCGATGGCCGCGACCAACGACGCCGTCTCCAGGCCAGCGGCCGCATAGGTCTCGACCTCGGCCCGCCGCTGTGGATAGGACACCCGGGCCAACCGCACCCCGGGCACCTTCTCCAGCGCCTGCCGGATGTGCTCCGCGCACGACCCGCAGGTCATGCCCTCGATGCGCAGCGCGATGGCTCCGGTCATGGAGGCGATCACTCCTTGATGGTGGAGGGGTAGCCCGCATTCCCGGTCGCCTGGGTCAGCGCGGCCGGCGTGGTCTTGGTGTCGTCGTAGGTCACCACCGCCTCCTTGGGCTCCCACGTCACCTTGGCCGCGATGACGCCTTCCACCTTGGACAGCGCCTTCTTGACGGTGATCGGACAGGTGGCGCAGGTCATGCCCGGCACCGACAGCGTGACGGTTCGGGTGGCCGCCCACGCCGGAGCGCTCAGGGCCAGGGTGAGACCGAGCAGGGCAACGAGTTTCTTCATGACAGTCTCCTTCAGTAGAACAGGGGCGCGAGATACGGAAACACGAGCGCGATCACCACCAGGGCGGCGACGATCCAGAAGAGCACTTTGTAGGTCGTCCTCACTCGGGGGACGGCGCACGCCTCGTCCGGCTCGCAGGCGCGGGCCGGACGGAAGATGCGGCGCCAGGCGAAGAACAGCGCGACCAGTGCCGCGCCGATGAAAATCGGCCGGTACGGCTCCAATGCGGTCAGGTTGCCGATCCAGGCGCCGGAAAAGCCCAGCGTGATCAGCACCAGGGGGCCGAGACAGCAGGTGGAGGCGAGGATGGCGGCGAGGCCGCCGGCCGCTAGCGCACCGCGACCGTTGCGGGGTTCTGCCATGGAAACATTCCTTCCGGGTTGGCCATGCGCTAACCTTACTTCCGTAGTCAAGTACGGAGTCAAGGGAAATGGTGAACACACCGGAAACCCTGACCATCGGGGCCTTCGCCAAGGCCGCCGGGGTCAACGTGGAGACCATCCGGTTCTATCAGCGCAAGGGCCTGCTGCCGGAGCCGGATCGCCCCATCGGCGGCGTACGTCGCTACGGGCCGGCGGACGTGGACCGGGTGAAGTTCGTGAAGTCCGCCCAGCGCCTGGGGTTCAACCTGGATGAGGTCGCGCAATTGCTCCAACTGGAAGACGGCACCCATTGCCATGAAGCCGCGGACCTCGCGGCCGCACGCCTGACGGACGTGCGGGCGCGACTGACGGATCTGCAGCGCATGGAATCGGCGCTGTCCCAACTGGTGAAGGCTTGCGGCACGCACAGCGGCAAGGTGTCGTGCCCGCTGATTGCTTCCTTGCATAGCGATCAAAGCGCTTAGCCCGGTTTTCGTTCCGTTGCGCTCTTAACTGCACTTTCCGTTCCACTGCGCCTCAAACCCCGGACTCTATAAGAGTGACGTCCAGAAGGCGCGCGACGCGCTGCTGGCCCAAGGCAAGAAGCCGTCAGTCGACGCGGTGCGAGTGGCTTTGGGCAACACGGGCTCCAAGACCACGATCCACCGCTACTTGCGTGAACTGGAAGGAGAGGAAGGCGGCGGTCCGGCGAGGACGGTAGCCGTTAGTGATGCTTTGCAGGACTTGGTTGCGCGCTTGGCCTCGCGGCTCCAGGAGGAAGCAGAGGCCATCCTCACCCAGGAGCGTGAGCGCCATCAGGCTGAGCTCCACAGTCGGCAACAGGCGCTTTCCGGTGCCCAAGAGGAGGCTGCTGCCTTGAGCAGTCGGCTGCAGCGCACCGAAGCAAGCCTGCACCAAGAGCAAGCTGCTCACGCCCTCCTTCAACAGAATCTAGGTGACAGGATCGCGGAAATCGCCCAGTTGAACGAGCGCATCGCTGGCATGACGGTGCGGCTGGCTGATCATGAGGCGCATACGCGTTCTCTGGAGGACAAGCATGCCCATGCCCGGGAAGCGCTTGAGCACTACCGCACTTCAACCAAAGAGCAGCGTGAGCAAGAGCTTCGCCGTCACGAGCATCAGGTCCAAGAGCTGCAAGTAGCCTTACGTCAGGCCAATGAAGCCTTGGGCGCGAAGAATCAGGAGCTGTTGGTGCTGAACCGCGACAATGGTCAATGGCTGGAGCGCCACGGGCGGATTGAGCGTGAGCTTGCCCAGCTACGACAGGCCCACGAAGGCCAACACAGCGAGGTCGTGGCGTTGCGCCAGACCGCGACGGACTATTTGGCACTGCAGGAGCGCTGGAAGACTGACGCCAAGACCTTGGATGCCATGCGCAACGAGCTAGCTCAAGTTCAAGACACCCTTGCGCGGGAGCGTGAGCGCCGCGAGAGCGCTGAAGCCGATGCGTTGCGTGCCAATGCACGTCTTGAAGCGCTAGAGCCTCTACTGAATCAACTGACGCCAGCACAAAATGCGGTGAAGAAAACTCGGCGCGGCCATGCGCAAGATGGGGGAGCCGACTGACGAGGCTGCTCGTTTGTCTGCTAGCGGCTGGGGTGGCGCTCACCTGTCCAGTACGCCCATTCCATAGGGACGACCCAATCTACAAACAGTTTGGCTACTGAGGACTCCGGTGCCAAATGATAGGGCTTGAACATGCCTTGCTCGGGCGAACTGGTCATCAGGTAGCGCAGGCGCTTCTGGACCTCCTGAAAGATGGCTTCCCGCACATGAGCGCTGTCGTGCACGCCAAGACGCATCGCCACCGAGGCACCTTGGCGTACCGCCGCCCAGCAGCAGTAACGCCACCGCGCGATCGGCAAGCCCCGCGGTCCGGATTGAAAGACGAACCCCACATCACGTGCCCAGCCTGGGTCGAAGTGATGTTTGAGCAATTGCTGCTCCAGAAACTGCTCGGTCTCCCAGAGTGCAAGTTCATCCCACAGCTCCAGTTTCGCGTCCGCCAAGTCTACATCGTGTGCCATATCGCCGAGTTGGTCTTCCAGCACCGGGAGCAGGTGCCTGCGCTCGTGGGTAGACCAGGCGAAAGCCCATTGCAGATCTTCGATGGGCGTGACCTCGGCATCGGGGCGGATCTGCCATCGATCCGCTGGCCAGGGAACTTGGATCAAGGCCAAGTCTCGCAGCGTGTCCAGCACCAGCAAGGTGGAGCGGCGTGTGGGCGCCACCGGTATGCGTCGTAGCTGCGCGGCTAACAGTGCGGCTAGGAAAAGGGTGCCACGAAGGCCCAACTCCTCGATGCTGGCGACCCCAGATGGCGTCATTGACGAGGTTCCGGGCATGCGGTTTCCGGGGATGAGGGAGCGGCGTCGCTCCTGGGGGGGGGGGGGGGGGCGGAGCTACCGGTGTCGCCGGTTGCCTCAAAGCTAAGAATATCTTAGTATGCAAGGCAGGGTACATCCGCCATCCTTATGGGGTCTCCATGGGGTGCGCGCGTGAATTTGTCCGTCGACTCAACACCGACCTTCGCTCGACGCCTCAAACAAGCCCGCCTGCACACGGGTTTGTCGCAGAAGGAGTTGGGCATCCGGGCCGGTCTGGATCCTCACGTGGCCAGCCCCCGAATCAACCAGTACGAGCGTGGCAAGCACGAGCCCAAGCTGGAGACTGCTGAGCGGTTGGCCCAAGCGTTGGGGATCCCCGCCGCCTTCCTTTACACCGACGATGATCTGCTGGCCAAGTTGCTCCTGCGCTGGGGCTCGCTAAGCAAGCAGCAGAAGCGCGAGTTGGTGAAGCTGATCGAGGCCACGCCCGAGAAGTAAAACCGAACAAGCGCTCGCCCTATGGGCAACTCTTCGCCTCAACCCGCCCTTTGGGCGCTTCTGGAGGGAGCTGCAGTGTCCGCGGCTAGTGCGACTGACAAGTCGCGACATCTCAGGCTTACTTAAGATTTTGTTCACGACCGATACACACGCGCCTTGTCTAAAGTGATTTACCATGTCGCCCGTGTCAGCCTCCTCACTTCTACTGCGACTGTTCCTGATCGCCATGCTCGTGCTTAACGGCGCGTGGTCGGCGTTTGCGTCCGTCAGTATGAACCCGGTCATGGAAGAGCAGGCCAGCGAAGTGGCTGCCGCGGTGCAAGTCGACGAAGACTGCTTCGCCCATCACAGTGCTGAGCATCATCCCGATGCCACATCGATTAAAAAGGCTGGCACTGGGCATGGCGACCATGCCGGTCCCGACTGTTGCAAGTCTTCTGCGTGCCGGTGCGCCTGCGTACACGCTTGCGCGAGCGCACTTCCTGCGCGCCTGCATGTTTCGGTGCAACTGGCCTTGGGCCTGGATGTCATGCCGCTGCCCCTAGGGCATGCGGCACCTGCCTTGCCTCATCTGATCCGACCACCGATCGGCTAAGCGTCCCTAGGCGCCGCAATGGCGCCGTTGGTGTGGCTTGCATGCCTGTTTAGGCCAGCCGCCCCCTCTGTACCACCGCCCGCCGGTGGCAACACGACGCTTGGAGCATTTTCATGTCGCATGATGATTTTCGTAGTCCACGCGGTGGACCGCTGCTGCCTTCGCGGCGGCGATTTGTCCAAGGCTTGGCCTTGGGAGGCGCAGTCGCAGGATTAGGTTTCTGGCCCAAAGCCAGTTGGGCGCTCAAGGGGCCGGGACAACCCAACGTACTATCGGGCACTGAGTTTGACCTGACCATTGGCGAGACGCCGATGAACTTCACCGGCAAGACCCGCACCGCGATCACGGTCAACGGGTCCGTTCCGGCGCCGTTGCTGCGGTGGCGGGAAGGCACCACGGTCAACTTGCGCGTCTCTAATGCATTGCCCGCTAACTCCATCCATGGCGCGGACACCTCCATCCATTGGCACGGCATCATTTTGCCGGCCAACATGGACGGCGTGCCGGGTCTGAGCTTTGACGGTATCGGACGTGGTGAGACCTACCACTACCGGTTCACCCTGCATCAGGGCGGAACCTACTGGTACCACAGCCACTCAGGGTTCCAGGAACAAGCCGGGCTCTATGGCCCGATCGTCATCGACCCATTGGAGCCGGAGCCCTTCAGTTTCGATCGCGACTACGTCGTGATGCTGAGCGATTGGACAGACCTGGACCCGACGGCCCTGTTCGATCGTTTGAAGAAGATGCCGGGCCATGACAATTACTACAAGCGCACGGTCGGCGATTTTGCGCGCGATGTGAAGCGCAACGGCCTGTCGGCCACGTTGGAAGATCGCAAGATGTGGGGCGTGATGCGGATGACGCCCACGGACCTGTCCGACGTCAACGCCAACACCTACACCTACCTGATGAACGGCACGACCTCACTGGGCAACTGGACCGGTTTGTTCCGCAGTGGCGAGAAGGTGCGCCTGCGTTTCATCAATGGCTCTGCCATGACGTACTTCGATGTGCGTATTCCGGGGCTGAAGATGACCGTGGTGGCGGCAGATGGCTTGTATGTCCATCCGGTTTCCGTCGACGAGTTCCGCATCGCGGTAGCAGAAACTTTAGATGTGATCGTGGAGCCCTCCGGGCAGGACGCATTCACCATCTTTGCCCAAGACTCCGGTCGCACCGGCTACATCAGCGGCACGCTCGCTGTGCGCGAAGGATTACGCGCGCCCGTTCCGTCTGTGGATCCCCGGCCGCTGCTGACGATGGCAGACATGGGCATGGATCATGGGTCGATGGATATGTCTGGCGGCAGCAAGGGCATGGAAGGCGGCTGTGGTGCGGCCATGGGCATGCCTGGCATGACCCCACCTGTCAGCGGTAACGCGACCTCGGCCCATGCAGGCCATGCGATGCCCGCCGCCGGCGATGGTGCCATGGCAGGCATGCAGCACGGGGGCATGCAATCACACCCTGCTAGCGAGACCAACAATCCCCTGTTGGACAACCAAGCCATGAGCGTGAGTTCGCGCTTGGATGATCCGGGCAATGGCCTGCGCGATAACGGCCGTCATGTGCTGACGTATTCCATGCTCAAGAGCACCTTTGAAGACCCTGACGGACGCGACCCCGGTCGCGAGATCGAGCTGCATCTGACCGGACACATGGAGAAATTCTCCTGGGGCTTCAACGGTCAGAAGTTTTCCGATGTCGAGCCGCTGCGGCTGAACTACGGCGAGCGTATGCGCATCGTATTGGTTAACGACACGATGATGACCCATCCCATCCATTTGCACGGCATGTGGAGTGACGTGGAGGACGACAACGGCAACTTCATGGTGCGCAAGCACACGGTGGATATGCCGCCAGGTAGCCGACGCACGTATCGCGTGCGTGCCGATGCGTTGGGCAGCTGGGCGTTCCATTGCCACCTGCTTTATCACATGGAAGCCGGAATGATGCGCACGGTGAGGGTCGACGAATGAACATCAATAGACGCGATACCACCCTGACTGCGCTGACGCTGGCTATCTCGCTGGCCCTGGCCAATGGGGCCAGCGCCCGATCCATGCAGGACGGCTCCATGCCGATGGAGCAGGGCGCGCAGACCCAGACTCAGGATCACTCTGCACATCAGGCGCCGACATCAAAACCTGCGCCAGCCCAAAAGCCTGCAACACCGGCCAAGACGAGCGAAGCGACGATCGATCATGCGGCGATGGGCCACGCCGCGCCGCCGGCTGAAGCAGCCGAGCCTGCCATGCAGGGCATGGACCATTCGCAGATGGGGCACGGCTCGCCCGCGAGCACACCTGCGGCGCCCACAGCGCAGGCGCACTCGATGCAGGTCATGGATCACAGTCAGATGGCACAGCCCGCCGCGGCCGACACCTCCAGCACGGCCACGCCTGCGATGCAGGGGATGGGCCATTCGCAGATGGGCCATGATTCGCCCGCGCCCGCTACATCAGAAGCGGGAATGCAATCGATGGAGGGCATGGACCACAGCCAGATGGGACACGGGCCTGCAGCGCCAACGCAGCAGCGCACCCCGATTCCCGCGGTGACGGACGCAGATCGCAAGGCGGCCATCGCGCCGGAACACGCGCATCCGGTGCATGACAACTCGATCAAGAGCTACGTGCTGCTCAATCGCGTGGAAACCTGGGATGCCGATCCGGGCACCGGGCTGGGCTGGGAGGGCCAGGGCTGGATCGGTACGGACCTCAATCGCGTCTGGCTCCGCAGTGAAGGCGAACGCACGGATGGTCAGACCGAGTCGGCTGATCTGGAAGTGCTTTACGGCCGCAGTATCTCCACGTGGTGGGATGTGGTGGCCGGTGCGCGTCATGATTTCAAGCCTGGGGCTTCGCAGAACTTCGCCGCTATCGGTGTACAGGGCTTGGCGCCGATGAAGTTCGAAGTGTCCGCCACAGCCTATCTCGGCGAAGGGGGCCAGACTGCCGCCAACGTCGAGGCCGAGTACGAATTGCTGCTAACCAACCGGCTGATCTTGCAGCCGCTGGTGGAAGTCACCGTCTATGGCAAGAACGATCCATTGCGCGGGATAGGTTCGGGTCTGAGTACCGCTGAGGCGGGGCTACGACTTCGTTATGAGTTCACCCGAAAGTTCGCTCCCTACATCGGCGTGGTGTACGAGCGCGCTTTTGGCAATACCGCAGACATGCGACGCGAGCATGGCGAGTCCTTTGAAGACACGCGCTTGGTCATCGGCCTTCGTACCTGGTTCTAAGGGGAACTGACAATGAAATCCAACAAAAAGATGTGGGTATGGCTCGGTGCCGGCGTGGCATTGGTTGCGGTGGTCGCAACCGCCACGGTCTCTCTGGGCGTGTACAACGTGGCCGCCGACGATCCGCATAGTCGCCCGGTGTATGCGCTACTTGAAACGGCGCGCGAGCGTTCCATTGAGGTGCGCGCCGCCAAGCTTCAGCTACCCACGAACCTTGATGATCCTGAGCGTATCCGCCAGGGTGCGGGCAACTACAACGCCATGTGCGTGACCTGCCATCTTTCACCAGACGCGGCGGCCACCGAGATGAGCAAGGGCCTGTACCCCGCGCCACCGAACCTAAGCAAACAGCCGGTCGCTCCAGCTGAGGCGTTCTGGGTGATCAAGCACGGCATCAAGGCCAGCGGCATGCCCGCTTGGGGCGGCAGCATGGACGATGAGTTCATATGGAACATGTCGGCCTTCCTGCAGAAGTTGCCCACGCTGGACGCGACTGCGTACAAGGAACTTGTCGACAGCAGCGAGGGCCATTCGCATGGCGGCGGCGAGACGCAAGGCCACCATGACGACGAAAAGGCCGAGGATCACCCTGCCTTATTCGAGCCGGGCAACAACTCCATGCCGCATGCGCACCCGCCGGGCGTGGACGACGATCACCACGGCCCGACACCCAGCGACACGGAAGTCGGGTTGGTGAGCCACGGCCATCCCGACGGCAAGGTGGAGTCGCACCCTGCACCACACACGCCCGTGGCCGATGACGGCCATGCGCACACCCATTGATCTCCTTGGAGCCCACGCAATGAACGCAACAGCAATCTCGTTCACCCTCGCACTGGCACTGGCCGTCGTGTCCCCCGCAATGGCGCAGGCGACACAGCCGCACGCACATCACCCCGCTGCCGCGGCATCTGCGGACGTCGACGTCCCAGTCACTGCAGAGGCCGCGGTCGCCGTAGCGGAGCGTTTCAACAGGGCCCTGTCTAGCGGCGATCTGGCCACGGTCGAAGCCCTGCTCGCTGCCGACGTTCTCATCCTCGAGTCCGGGGGCGCCGAACGCAGCCGCGAGGAATACATGGGCCATCACGCAGTCAGCGATGCGGCGTTCCTCAAGGGCGCCCATCGCCAGCTGCTCCGTCAGCGCGCACGAGCCGCTGGCGAGTTCGCGTGGGTCGGAACCGAAAGCGAGTTGCATGCCCAGAAAGACGGCCAGCCACTGACCGTCCAGAGCGCCGAGACGATGGTGCTGAAGGAGACCGCGGACGGCTGGCGGATCGTCCACATCCACTGGTCCTCGCGGACCAAGCGCTGAGTCGAGAGATTGAAATGACTACGCTCACATTGCACCGTCTGACTTTTGTGGTCCTTGCCGTGGCTGGTCTGGGTGCTTGCACCCAGGATGCTTCATCCGCGCAACCCACAACCTCGCCCTCCGCACAGGTTGTCGTCCCATCAGCCGACGCGACTCCAGCAGCCCTGCCACGCATGACCGTCCACAAGACCCCGACCTGCGGGTGCTGCGGTGTCTGGATCGACCACGTGCAGAAGGCGGGATTCACCGTGGATGTGCACGACATGGATGACCTGGGTCTGGTCAAGGAGCGGTTGGGTGTCCCCTATGCAAAGGGCTCCTGCCACACGGCCGAGATCGGCGGATACGTCATCGAAGGCCACGTTCCGGCCGCGGACATCAAGCGTCTCCTCGAAGAAAAGCCGAACGCACGCGGCCTGGTCCTCCCAGGGATGCCGCTTGGTTCTCCGGGCATGGAGGTCCCGGAGGGACGCCAGCAGCCGTTCACGGTCGAGCTGATCCATCGCGACGGAACCACTGAACCGTTCGCACAGCACTGATCCGTCGCAGCAACAGGGGACGGTGTTGCGGGCGCGCCGATTCTCGCCCGCGAGGAAGAAGGAGAACTACATGACTCACCATTCCGCAGCACACCGGCCCCAGGCCATGAACGAGTGCATCGACAACTGCACGCAATGCCATGCGATCTGCCTGGAGACCATCAACTACTGCCTGACCAAAGGAGGTGTTCACGCGGCCCCGGAGCATATCGCCCTGTTGGCGACGTGTGCCGATACCTGCGCAACCAGTGCCGACGCGATGCTGCGCGGTGCCAGCGTTCACGACGTGGTTTGCGGTGCCTGCGCGGAGATCTGCCGCCAGTGCGCCGATGCATGCGACGCCATGAACGACCCTGAGATGACGCGCTGCGCCGAAGTTTGTCGCCGCTGCGCGGAAAGCTGCAGCGCCATGGCAGCGTAATGCGTCGAGGATCCCGCCTGAGCCGGTGGGATCCTCGTCTCGCGAAAGCGGAAGTATCAAGAAAATCCGACAAATCGTGGTTTCGGTGACAGTCCGACATCTAACGCTTGTCGCATCGAACACAGCGCGGCCCCTCCCGAACGGGCTTTGCATCACATTCCAATGAGGATTTATCCATATGAAGTCGTCCAACGTCATTCGCTCCTTCGCGCTCGTCCTCGCAATCGCGGCCGGGCAGTTTTCGCTGCAGGTCGCGCACGCCCACGCCGCGCTGCAGCAGTCCACACCGGCGGCTAATGCGGTGGTGGCCTCGCCGGGCCAGATCGATCTCGTGTTCAACGAGACATTGATTCCGCGGGCGTCGCGTCTCAAGTTGCTCATGAAGCACGGCAGTTCCACCATGCCGATCGAGAATTTCACGACCGAGATCGTCAACAACGGCAAGACCCTGCGTGCCAAGTTGCCTGGACCGCTGGCTCCGGGCGTCTATACCGTGGAATACCGCGCCGTCGGTGGTGACAACCACCCCATGCCGGGCAGCTTCAGCTTCACGGTGCGCTGAGGAGTCGCGAATGTTCGACCTGTCGGCTTATGCACTGAGATTCTTGGAATACCTTGTCATCATGGTTCTTTTCGGGGTTCCACTCTTCGGTTGGTACGGGTCGCGTCGATCGGCACTCGCCGACGCCTTGGCCGGGTGGTCACTCATGGGCGTTCTATTGGCGGGTGCCGTAGCCGGTCTCGTGCTCACCGGGCTCGATGTCGTCTTCAAGACCGCGGGCATCATGGGAATGCCGCTTGCCGAGGTTGATCGCGGATCGCTTGGCTGGTATCTGCTCGAGACGTCCGCGGGCCGGGCAGCCATGGCGAGAGGCGCGCTGCTGGTCGCCCTGATGTTCGTGCTCGGATGGCATCGTCGCCGCGGGAAGGTGGAGACCGCCTTCCCGCTGGGGGCGATGCTGGCGGGCGGCGCACTCGCTTCGCTGGCATGGAACGGCCACGCCGCCGCTGGCGAGGGCTTGGCAGGCGCGGTCCGGCTTGCTGCAGGCATCGTCCATCTTCTCGCGGCAGGCGGCTGGATCGCAGCGGTCCTGATGTTCCTTGCCATGCTGCTGCGCGGCAAAGAGACGAACGGCAGCGGGCGTCTGCGATCAACGCATGACTTTCTGCATGGTTTTTCGACGCTGGGAACGATCTTCGTTGGTGCGCTCATCGTGTCCGGCATCGCGCACTACGGGGATCTCACCGCGTGGTCGTTTTCGGCCCTGTTCCAGAGCACCTACGGGAAGTTGCTGCTGTTCAAACTGGCCCTGTTCGCTGGAATGCTGGGTTTGGGAGCGCTGCACCGATGGACGCTGGTGCCGCGCTTGGAACGAGCGCTGACCAGCGGAGATCCCGCGCAGGAGGTGCGGGCTTTGCGGCAGAGTGTTACGGCTGAGGCCGCGCTGGCCATCTTGATCCTGATTGTTGTTTCAGTGCTCGGGACGCTCAGCCCCGAATAGCTGTGTAACCCGCAATGGCACACTGCCTTGGCAGTCCATCCCCACTAAAGCGAGCATCGGCATGAACTCACCGTCGTCCCATGACCATCACCATTCTGCAGGCGCAGCCCCTGTCGAGGCTGCGGATGGACGGGTCACCGATCCGGTCTGTGGCATGCAGGTCGATCCCGCCACGACGCAGCATCATGCGACCCACGCCGACACACCTTTCCACTTCTGCTCGGAGCGATGCCGCGCGAAGCTCGTGGCCGATCCGGAGCGCTATCTGACGCCCCAGGACGAACCCGAGGTGGCACAGCCCGGCGCCATCTACACCTGCCCGATGCACCCGGAAGTCCGGCAACAAGGTCCAGGCAACTGTCCCTTCTGCGGCATGGCGCTGGAGCCGGAAATGCCGAGCCTGGAGGACGATGACAATCCGGAACTTCGCGACTTCTCGCGCCGGTTCTGGTGGACGCTTCCGCTGACTGTGGTGACGCTCGTGCTGGCCATGTTCGGCCAGTACCTCCCGCGTGTCGTGCTGGGCGACGTGCAGATCCTGCCGTTGTCGATCGACGTGCAGACCTGGGTCGAGCTGGTCTTGACCACACCAGTCGTGCTGTGGGCCGGCTGGCCGTTCTTCGAGCGCTGCGTGCAGTCGATCCGCAACCGCAGCCCGAACATGTTCACCCTCATCGGGATTGGCGTTGCGGCCGCCTTTGGCTACAGCCTGGTCGCCACGCTGGCACCCGGCTTGTTCCCACCGTCGTTTACCGAACATGGGCGCATCAGCGTGTATTACGAGGCGGCGGCGGTGATCGTGTCGCTGACGCTGCTCGGCCAGATGCTGGAGCTACGGGCGCGTTCGAAAACGTCCGCGGCAATCAAGGGCCTGCTTGGTCTGGCGCCCAAGGAAGCCCGGCGGGTCAATGCCGACGGCACCGAGGAAGACATCCCGCTAACCCACGTGCATGTCGGCGACCACCTGCGCGTGCGACCCGGCGAAAAGTTGCCGGTGGATGGCGAAGTGGTGGAAGGCCGCTCCAGGGTCGACGAGTCGATGCTCACCGGCGAGCCGATCCCGGTCGAGAAAACCACTGGCGATCAGGTCATCGGCGCGACCCAGAACGGCACCGGCGCGCTGGTGATCCGCGCCGCCAAGGTGGGTTCCGACACTGTGCTGTCGCAGATCGTGCAGCTGGTCGCGCAGGCGCAGCGCGCTCGCGCGCCGATGCAGCGGATGGCCGATACCGTCGCCTACTGGTTCGTGCTCGCGGTCCTGGCGATCGCGGTGGCCACCTTCTTCATCTGGGGCTTCTTCGGCCCGGAGCCGGCCTGGACCTTTGCCATCCTGAACGCGGTTTCGGTGTTGATCATCGCCTGCCCCTGCGCGCTGGGTCTGGCCACGCCGATGTCGATCATGGTCGCCACCGGCAAGGCGGCACAGGTGGGCGTGTTGTTCCGCGATGCCGAGGCCATCGAGCACATGCGCCGCATCGATACCCTCATCGTCGACAAGACCGGCACCCTCACCGAAGGACGCCCCGCGTTCAAGGAAGTCGTGGCCTTCGAGGGCTTCGACGCCGACCAGGTGCTGCACCTGGCGGCCAGCCTGGACCAGGGCAGCGAGCATCCGCTGGCCGATGCCATCGTGGCCGAGGCCCGACGCCGGAACTTCGAGTTCGACCGCGTGGAGGACTTCGACTCGGTGACCGGCATGGGTGTGCGCGGAACCGTCGCCGGTCGCGCGCTTGCGCTGGGCAATACCGCCCTCATGGATGATCTGGGCGCCGATCCCGGTGCGCATGTCGACGTCGCCGAGCGTCTGCGCCGCGAGGGTGCGAGCGCCATGTTCCTCGCCGTGGACGGTCGCCTGGCGGGTCTGATCGCGGTCGCAGACCCGATCAAGGCGTCGGCCGCGGCCGCCATCAATGAGCTGCACGCCGCCGGGCTGCGCATCATCATGGCCACCGGCGACGGGCTCACCACCGCACGGGCTGTGGCCACAGAGTTGGGCCTGGACGAAGTGCATGGCGAGGTCCGCCCCGAGGACAAGGCCGAACTGGTGCAGCGCCTCAAGCGCGAAGGCCGGCGGGTGGCGATGGCGGGCGACGGCATCAACGACGCGCCGGCGCTGGCCGCCGCCGACGTCGGCATTGCCATGGGTACTGGCACCGACGTCGCGATGTCGAGCGCGCAGATCACCCTGGTCAAGGGCGACCTGCGCGGCATCCTGCGCGCCCGGAAGATCTCTCAGGCCACCGTGGCCAACATGAAGCAGAACCTCACCTTCGCGTTCGTCTACAACGCGCTCGGGGTTCCGCTCGCGGCCGGGGTGCTCTACCCCGCGTTCGGGATCCTACTGAGTCCGATGGTCGCGGCGCTCGCCATGAGCGTGAGCTCGGTTTCGGTGGTCACCAATGCCCTGCGTTTGTCCGGCTCCACCGTTGTTGCCACCCCCCACCCTGACCGCGCCGATGAGCCTGCGCGCGGCCATTCCTGTCACTGATGGCTCATATCCCACAAGGAGTACTGCAATGAAGCGTTATGCCTCCCTCTCGATGATGGCCTTGTTCCTGATGGCGGGCGCGGCCTTCGCCGGCGGCCAGACCACCACGCCCACCACCGACCACGGTCAGCACAAGCCGGCGGCGGCCGATGCCGATTTCACCAAGCTCGATGCCAACAAGGACGGCTCGCTGTCCAAGGAAGAACTGGCCAAGCACAAGCTGGCGCCGCACTTTGGCATGCTCGATAGCAACAAAGACGGCAAGCTGAGCCCGCAGGAATTCGCTGCCGGCAAGGGTATGTAAGTGTTCTCAGCCCGGGAGCTGTTCCAACAGTTCCCGGGTTCTTCCGCCGTTCTGCCATTCCCACGGAGATTGTTATGTCCTCTTCGCACGGTACGCACGAAAACGCGCAAGACCCGCAGTCCCAGCACGCAAAACCGCACGCCTCACACCAACCTGCCCACCAGGCACAACAAGGGCATCAAGGCCATTACGGCCGCCTGTTGTTGATGATGGGCCTGTCTTTCGTGGCCATGTACGCATTGATGTACGCAATGGTCGATCAGTGGGCTAACGTCTATAACAACGTCAACCAGTTCTACATGGCGGGCCTGATGGCCGCTCCCATGCTGCTGATCGAGCTGTGGCTAATGTCCAGCATGTACCCCGATCGCCGACGCAATCTGATTCTGGCTGGTCTGACGGTGGCGTTCATGCTGTTCTGCTGGTGGGGCATTCGCACTCAAGCAGCGGTCACTGACAAGCAGTTCATCCGTTCGATGATTCCCCACCACGCTGGCGCCATCCTGATGTGTGAGGAGAATCGTCTGAAGGATCCTGAGTTGGTGAAGCTCTGCCAGGACATTATTACCTCGCAGACACAGGAGATCGCGCAAATGAAGCAGTTGCTGGCTGAGCGTTCCCGTTAGCTCACTGCCTTTTGCCAGCCGATATCACTTCACTGAGCCTGCGCACTGACCATTCGGTGGATCAAACGCGCGGCCACACGTGCGGTGGCTTGATCCGGATCCAGGGGCGGACACAGTTCCGCCACGTCGACCACACGTACCTTGCCCGAGGCCATGACCAGATCCAGCAGGGCTTCCAGGACCTCCAGACTCACCCCGCGTGGGTTGGGGGCGCTCACGCCCGGGGCCACCACCATTGAGTACGCCGGCAAGATCACCAGCGGCTTGGGTAGCTACACCCAGTGGCGTGGCTTGGGCTCACTGCGTATGGGCAAGAATCGTTGGACCGGCGTCTATTCGGCGCAGTACATCGGCAGCGCGGACGACATCATCGCCGTGCCCGACACGATCGGCTCGCATGTGTCCAGCGTGGTGTACCACAGCCTGCAACTGAGCTACGGCATCAAGAAGAAATGGGATATCTCCGCCGGCGTTGAAAAAGTGCTCGATAAGAAGGCGCCGTTCGTGAAGAACAACCCCAACACCGACACCGACACCATGACGTACGACTTGCTGGGTCGTCGCTGGAATGTCCGCTTTGGTTACCACTGGTAAGCCACGATCACGAGGAGCTACACATCATGAGAAACACGCAACTATCCGCCACACTACTGCTGTTCGCTGTGGCCGGCAGTGCCGGTGCGCACGACCTGTTTGTCGCTTTCTCCAAGCCTGGCACCGCAGCGGGCGAGGCGAACACCGCCTTGGTGAACAACGGCACCTTCGATGAAAGTGCTGGCGCAGTCACCCGAGCGCGTCTACAGGACGTTTCGCTGAGCCAGGACGGTGCCAAGGCCGCCCCGGACCTGGCCAGTTGGAAAGAGATCGGCAAGCAAAGCCAGCTCACCGTCCATCCGGCGGGCGAGGGCACCTATCTGCTGGGTGTCTCGACGATGGCTTCCACCAGCACACGTACGGCCAGCGAGTTCGGCAAGTACCTGGAGCTGGAAGACTTGCCCGATACGCTGGCCACCTATGACGCGAGCAAGTTCCCCAAAGGGGTCACCTATAGCTATACCAAGCATGCCCGTGCCATTGGACAGGTGGGCACGAAACTGACCGACGACTTCGCTGCCTCGCTGGGCTATCCGTTGGAGATCCGCTTGACCCGCAATCCTGGAAGCGTGAAGGTCGGCGAACAGCTGTCGTTCCAAGTGCTGCAGCAGGGCACGCCGGTGCCCAACCTACGCGTGTACGTCGGTCATCGTGCTGATGCACCGGTCAAGGGCGGGCACGGTAGCGCTACGCTCCTGCGCACCGATGCCCAAGGCCAAGCCAGTTTCCAGGTGACCACCGCCAAGACCTGGTACATCCACACCAATCACATGGTGCCCTCTACACAAAAGGCTTTGGATTTTGTGTCGGATCGGGCGTCGCTGAGCTTTGAGATTTCCCCGCACGCCGGGCACTGACAAGTAGGCACGTAGGCGGTACTCTCCCCTTTGACGCCAGTCATGACTTCTTCCATGACTCGCGTCTTTTTGTGGGGACGGACCTCAGGTGCTCAGTCTGTCTCTCATTGGTCGCCCCGCGCCGCGCGCAATCCACGTCGCCGCACCAGATAGAACGCTGCGGGAATCACCACCATAGAGAGCACCGGTGCGGTGAGCATGCCACCCAGCATCGGCGCGGCGATACGTTGCATGACCTCCGAGCCGGCACCGGCACCAACGAACAGCGGAAACAACCCGGCCAGGATGACGGCTACCGTCATCGCCTTCGGGCGCACCCGCTGCACGGCACCTTCGTAGATAGCCTCTTGCAGGGTAGACACATCTTCCGGCGCACCGCTGGCCAAGCGCTGCTCCCAAGCATGACGCAGGTACAGCAACATGATGACGCCGAACTCAGCCGCAACGCCACCCAGGGCGATGAATCCGATCATGCTGGCTACCGAAATCGCATGGCCCAGCCCCCAGATCAACCAGAAACCGCCCACCAACGCCAAGGGCAAGCTGAGCAGGATGATGGATACATCGCTGAGCCGGCGAAACACCATCCAGATGACCAGGAAGATGATCGCCAACGCCGCGGGCACCACCCATTGCAGGCGTGCCAATGCCCGTTGCAGATACTCGTACTGCCCCGACCAGGCCAGACCATAGCCGGCAGGCAAACTCACCTGGGTCTGCATCGCGGCTTGCAGGTCCTGGACCACCGATCCTAAGTCGCGATCGGCCACATCGACGTAGATGTAGCCCACCAACCGGCCGTTATCGCTCTTGAGCATCGGCGGGCCTGGGCTGATTGACAGCTCCGCCACCTGGCTCAAGGTCAGTTGCACACCGCCTGGCGCGATCAGCGGCAGATCCTGCAAGGCCTGCAATGAGTCGCGCTGGCCACGGGGGTAGCGCAAGACGATGGGATAGCGCTCGCGCCCCTCGATCGTTTCCCCGATTGGATCGCCGCCAACGACCGTGGCAATCAGTTGCTGGAGTTGGCCTTGAGTGAATCCATAACGCGCAGCGATTTCCGGGCGCACCTGTACATCGACATAGCGCCCGCCGGTGACGCGTTCGGCCAGTGCCGAACTCACGCCGGGCACAGTCTTGGCCACCTGCTCGATCTGCTGGCTCAGGCGCTCGATCTGCTCCACATCTGGTCCGGAGACCTTGATCCCAATCGGGCTTTTGATGCCGGTGGCCAACATATCGATGCGATTGCGAATGGGCGGTACCCATAGATTGGTTAGACCGGGAATCTTGACCGCGGCGTCCAACTCTTGGCGTAGCTTCTGAAGGGTCATGCCCGGGCGCCATTGATCCCGCGGCTTGAAGGTCACGGTGGTCTCAAACATTTCCATAGGTGCCGGATCGGTCGCACTTTCGGCACGGCCGGCCTTGCCGAACACGTGCTCGACCTCCGGTACGGTTTTGATCATCCGTCCTGAGAGCTGAAGCAACTGGCGCGCCTTGTCGGCTGACAGGCCTGGCAACGCAGTGGGCATGTACAGCAGGCTGCCTTCTTCCAAGGGTGGCATGAATTCACTGCCCAACCGGCTAAAGGGGATCAAGGTGAGCACCAGCAGCAGGCCACTGAGCAGCAAGGTGACACCGGGATGTTTGAGGACCCACAACAGAATGGGCCGGTATCCGGCGATCAGGATGCGATTTATGGGGTTCTGTTGTTCCGGCCGGATGTGGCCGCGGATCAGGTAGCCCATCAGCACGGGGATCAAGGTCACCGACAACCCTGCTGCGGCGGCCATCGCGTAGGTCTTGGTGTAGGCCAAGGGCGAGAATAAACGCCCTTCCTGCGCCTGCAGGGCAAAAACCGGCACGAAGGATAGGGTGATGACCAGCAAGCTCGCGAACAGGGCCGGTCCGACCTCGGCCGCCGAGCGGGCCATCAACTGCCAGCGCTCCTCACCCTGGGGTTCCCGACCGTGCTCCTCCCGCCAGTGCTCCAGATGCTTGTGTGCATTTTCGATCATCACCACCGCTGCATCGACCATCGCACCAATGGCGATGGCGATGCCTCCTAACGACAGCAAGTTGGCGGAGATCCCCTGGGCGTGCATCACGATGAAGGCCGCTAGGATACCCAAGGGTAGGGTGATGACGGCCACCAACGCCGAGCGTAGGTGCCACAGGAACAGCAGGCATACCAGCGCTACGACCAGGAACTCTTCACCAAGCTTATGGGTGAGGTTGCGTACCGCATCCTGGATTAGCTCGGAGCGGTCGTACACCGCCACCACTTCCACGCCTTCGGGCAAGCTGGATTGCAACGCCTGCAGTCGCGCTTTGACGTTCCGAATGGCCCCCAAGGCATCCTTGCCGGTCCGCAGGACGATCACGCCGCCGGCCACCTCACCTTGACCATCCAACTCTGCGATACCACGACGGAAGACCGGCCCGCGACTGATCGTGGCCACCTCGCCGAGCAAGACGGGGATGCCGTCGTTGCCGGTTACCGGCACCTGTTCGAACGCCTCCTGTGTGCGCAGGTAGCCTTCGCTACGCACCATCAGTTCGGCTTCGCCTTGTTCGATCACGGAGCCCCCGGTAGCGCCGTTGGCCGCATCCACCGCCTCGATGAGCTCGGCCACCGTCAGTCCACGGGCCGCCAACGCCTGCGGATCCGGCTGGATCTGCCAGGCGCGCACCGCACCGCCCACACTGGCTACTTCAGCCACGTCCGGCACGGTTTTTAGCTCATAACGAAGAAACCAGTCCTGCAACGCACGCAGCTGCCCCACATCACGTTGACCGGTCCGATCCACCAAGGCGTACTGGTAGATCCAGCCCAGCCCTGTCGCATCAGGACCCAGCGCCGGATTCACATTCGGCGGAAGTCGATCGCGCACCTGGCTCAAGTACTCGAGCACTCGAGAGCGAGCCCAGTACAGATCAGTGGCATCGTCAAACAGGATGTAGACGAACGAATCACCGAAGAAGGAGAAGCCGCGTACCGCTTTCACGCCCGGCACGGACAACATCGTGGTGGCCAACGGGTAGGTGACTTGGTCTTCGATGATACGCGGGGTTTGCCCAGCCCATTGCGTGCGGATGATGACTTGGGTATCCGACAGGTCCGGCAGCGCATCCAGCGGCGTGTTCTTTATCGACCAGATGCCGACCACCGCCAGCAGCGCGGCGGCAACCAGCACCAGCACGCGATTGGCGATGCAAGCATGGATCAGGCGCGCGATCATGGCGTGCCCTCCATCGCTTCGGACATGACGGCGCTTGCCTGGCAATCAGCGGCTGCGGCGGAGCCGAACTTGGGTACCAACTGCATATCCATGAACGGTGACTTGCCCGGCTTGTCGAAATGCTTCTCCGGCACCATCGGGTCATACCAGTACTGCACCGGGCAGCGTGGCGGCGTGGAGGTGGAGGTCTCTGGCGCGACAGGCGCAGGCTGTCTGGACGGTGACGGCACGACAGTGCGTGCGTCGTGCCCGGCGTCATGGCGCTCGTGTACACCTGATGCGCTGGCAGGGCTTGTAGGTTGTGCAGCGCCCAGGCGCTCCAACGCACCGGAGAGATTGGCTTCAGAGTCGAGCAGGAACTGACCCGAGACCACCACGCGTTCACCACCGGCCAAGCCTGCCACGATCTGCGTGCGCCCTTGCACGCTACGTCCGGCACTCACCCGCACTGGCCGGAAGCTCCCGTCCGGATCCTGCACGATGACCCGGCTGTCCCGCCCGGTGGCAATCAGCGCCTCCGTGGGAACGACTGGCAAGGCCTGCTCGCATCGGGCTGCACCAGAACCTCGGCGAACATGCCCGGCACCAGCCGACGCTGCGGGTTGCGCAGCACAATTCGCGCCCGCTGCGTGCGACTAGCCATGTCGACCTGGGGAAGCAACGCCTGGATCTGTCCGCCAAAGCGCTCTGCCGGCCATGCATTGACCGTGGCCTGCACTGAGGTCCCCAGCCGCAAGGTGCCCAGCGCTGCCTGGGGCACCGAGGCCTCCAGCCACAGCGTGTCCAGCCCATTGATCTTGAACAGTGGCGTACCGGGTATCACCGTCTGCCCCTCGCGTGCCAGGATCTCGGTCACGACACCACTGTGGTCTGCGCCAAGCACGACGCCACTTCTGGCCGAGGCGCCAGAAGGAACACCCAACGAACGCAACCGTTGTTGCGCGGCACCCTGTAGCTCACGCGCGCTCGCGGACTGAGCTTGGCTCAGGGTATGTGCTTCGGCGATGGCCGCGTTCCATGCCGGGGCCTGCACGGTGGCCAGCGCTTGACCACGACGAACCTCGGTAAACGGCGCCTTTACCTGCACGTGGGTGATCAAGCCTTCCGTGCGCGCACTGACCACGGTTTCCTGGGTCAGATCCCTCGTCAGTGTGCCCGGCACGCGTACAGCAGTCCCTAGTGACTCTACCGTCACTTCCTGAGTGCGTATGCCCACGTTCTGCTGCAGGCGCGGATTGATCTGCGTTCCGCCGCCCATGGCCTCATCTGCGTATTTGGGCAGCAACTTCATATCCATGAACGGAGATTTGCCCGGCTTGTCGAATCGCTGCTCCGGCGCCATGGGGTCGTACCAGTACAACACCTTGCGCGCTTGACCTGCGCCGCTCGTGCCGGTGGGCGGGGTGGAATCAGAGGTTCGAGTCATCCAGGCGTAGCCGCTGGCAAAGCCGAGCGCCAGCAACCCGAGGGCCACGGCGAGCTGTGTGAGACGCGTCTTGGTCGGGGTCATGGCGTGTTCTCCTCATGGGGCAGCAGATAGGCCAGTGCCGCCCAGGCACGGCCCTGTTCGCCCAGCAGACGGGCGTTCTCCAGTTGCAATTCGATCTCATCGCGCCGCGCTTCCAGCCACGGCTGCAGGTCGGCACCGGCGCCGTAGGCGGCCAACGCCGTGCGTGCGCGATCGCGCGCCAAAGGCAGGCTCTGCGTGTTCTGACGCTCCAACTGGCCGGTTAACCCGCGCCATCGCGCCATCGCGCGTTGCACCGACTCGGCTTGGATGCGCCGGGCCTCATCGCGCTCTGCGGACACCGCCTCCAGCTCAGCCCGTCGTGCCACGATGCCTCGTGCTTGGCGGTTCTTCTGGAACAGCGGCAGGCCCACGCCCACTTCCACCATGAGCATGTCGCTGCGCGCCATGCCGTCGAGTGCGCGCTCGCGACGTCCGTAGGTGAGCTCCACACTCCAATCCGGGCGGGTTTCGGCCACGGCCGCATCCACCTGGGCCTGGGCTAAGCTCTGGCGTGCCTCCCAGCCCAGTAGTGGTGTGTGCTGGTCCAGGTTGGCCAGCAGTTGGGTGGGCTCCAATGGCAACTGCGAAAAATCCGGCGCCGTACCACTGGCCAAGATCGCCTCTGGTGCAATACCCAACCACCGCGCCAGGCCGGCCTGCGCCGCGGCGTGCTCCGCATGTACCTGCTCCAGGCGATTGTCCAACTGCAGTAGGACGGCCTGGGCGGCAAGCACGTCACTGGCCCCGGCCGTGCCACCTGCCAAGCGAGCACGCGCCGCACGCTCGGCTATGCGCGCCGGCTCGCGCAAACCTTCCAACGCATCTACGGCTTGCTGCGTACTCCGCAGCTCGATCCAGGCCTGCGCGGCCGCTTGGACCACCATCTGCTGTTCGACCATCGACAGTGAGCGCGCTTGTGCCAGCGTCGCTTGAGCCAGCGCTTGCTCGGCACGTCGTTTCGCACGGGCAGGAAACTCCTGCATCAGCCCGACTTGCTGGGTGGTCATCTCGTCTGCCCGCAGACTGAAGGCATCGGGTCCGCTGACGGGCCAGTTCGCCAGCCCCACGATCAGACGTGGATCGGGCAACGCGCCGGCACGCGCGGCTTCTTCGGTACTTGCATCGATCTGGGATCGGCGCACCTGCAGGGTAGGGGCGTTAGCAAGCGCTTGTTGTAGTGCTTCGGGATAGCTGATCGGGATAGCGGGCGGTGCCGCCACCACAGGACCACTGAGCGCCAGGGCAAACAACACCCCGCACGCCATCCTGCGTCTTGCACGCAGAAAGAAGGACATCTCCATAAGACCTCCGGACAAACGACAACGAGCGTGCTGCAACACAAGCAGCACGAGCACGGGTCAATCCAGGAGGGGCTTAAATCAGCAGGCTACAGAAGCGCTGCAGGGGGGGCGGATCGGACACGCACACCGGAACATCCCGATAGAACGTGCGTGTACCGGTGGCAACAGAGCCTGCACGAGCGCGGAGGCGGCCAGCGCGGGCTGGTAAGGCACTTGAGGGGCCTTCGCATCGGCCGTGGCGATGTGATCGCGCTGGCAATGCTGGTCGCACAACGCCGGAGCATCGGGATCCGGCGCGGACATCTCTTCGCAACCGACCATCAGGGTCGCTTGTCCAGCATCCACCGATTCCAGCGGACAGGCGTAGGCCACCAGCGCCAGTTGTTGCAGCAGCAGCGCCCACAGTCCCAGCCATGCCAGTCGGGCACGAGGACGGGGTCGCCGCCATCGCCTCAGCAGCTTCACCATGACAGCTCCCGCACGCCCGAAGCAGCGCCTGCGGACGCTGGGCAGATCAGGGCAGGGGACGTGCGAGCTCTCATAATTGCCAGTCTAGCCCTCTTGGGGCCGACTGGCATTGATCACGATCAAGCCATCGCGCGGACTCAGCGGTGGCATCCGCCGCAGCAGGGGGATGCGGCCGGGGCGGCTGGCGTGTCGGCCTCAGAAGGGAGCACGGCGGCGATCACATACCGGAATTGACCGAGGAGGAGAAGGATCGGCAGACCCGCGAGGGTTTGGCCGACGTCGACGCTGGACGGACGATCCCGCACTAGGAACTACTGCAATGGGTCAGGCGACTGTCGGAGCCTTCTTGTTGAGGGTTTCCGTTGGGTCAGGAGCGTGGAAACTCTTGAATCCAATATTCAAGAAGGGCACGCGTGCCTGAGCAGTACTTCCGCAATGCCTCTGTCACGCGACTTCTGGTTCGATCAAGCCTAGCTCTGTAATCCACGAACTGTTGACGTCGAGGGGTGTTTCCTCGTTGAATCATGGCGATAGAGCCGATTCGGCTGTTTTTCTCACGAATCCCTGCCGACCCTCAAGTAGAAGCATTTTTCCGTCGTTGACGGTGGTGCCCCTGGTCGGAATCGAACCGACGTGTACGCGCTTATCTGGCGCGTGCTCTCACCGGGGTATAAGGCCGGCCCTCTGACCAACATGAGCAACAGGGGCGTGATCGATCGATGCGATCACGCCGGTATTCGAGGGTCGAGCTGGCTCAGGCGGTTCATGGGGCAAGCATACCGGGGATGGACGCTATGCCGCTATCCCCGGGCGCGGCGGTAGGAGTGGGCCCACGCCGGAGCAGAGATCCGGCCGGTCGCCACCAGCCAGGCCATCCGCAAGGCCTGCGCGTCCACCAACGCATGGTGGCGCCTGGCCCTATGTTCCGGATGGGCTGCGAACCAGTCCTCGACCAGCAGCCCAGGAAGGCCTTCCTTCGACATGCATGTCATGACCGGGGCCGGCCGGGGTCCGCATGCGGCAACCTGGTCATCGGGTAGCTCAAAACCATCCAGTGCATACCGCAGCAGCTGGAGATCGTTCGGGAAATCCGCCGTCACCGCCAGCGCGTCGGTCTCGCTGAGGAAGGCGCGCAGCTCGGTAGTCAGGACGGCATCCGGCAGGGCTGCGTCGCCGCGGTCGAGCAGCGGGTAGACGCTCTGACGAACGAAGTCGGTGGGAGCCTCGGGCAGGCTGGCTCGCTCAGCGTAGAAAAGGCGGTCTCCACCTTCGTTCACCAGCGCCAGACTCACCAGCTCGCTGCCCGTTACATCGGCCCACTCGGTGTCCAAGAAGTAGTACGTGGTGGCCATGATTGAATGGTGCCACAGCTTCCCGGGGGGCCGAGCCTGGAAGTGCGGCCGAGGGTAGAATTCAGCGATCCATCAATCGGTTAGCGAAGATCTGGCCGTGCTCGTAACGATTCCCTGCCAGCCCTCGTCTTAGCCTGGTCCAGGTGGTAGACAAAACCGCCTTCGGGCAGGGCACGCAGATGCGCCAGGGTCGCTGCCGCCACCTCGCTGCGACGGCGACCGCCAGTGGAAAAGCCGAAGTAGAGCAGGGCGCGATCGCGCAGGCCTGCCAAGCCGGGGCCGCAGGTGGCCAGCAGCGCATGCAGCTCGAGCCGTGTGATCGCTGCCTTTTTGCGTGGGCGCTCCCCACGCTTATGCGCAGTCCGGCGGGCGCTGACCAGCAGCTGGCGCACCTCGACGCTGTCGAGGGGATTGGCCAAGTGCTGCAGCTGATGGACCTTGCTCAGCACCGAGACGCGGTGGGTGAGGGTGGCCAACCGCCACGGGCCAGGGCGGCTCTTCAACTTGGCCGCCACCAGCGCCTGGTCCAGCGCGGCCGGCAACTCCCAGCGCACACCCTCGGCGGTGTCGCGCGCCACGTGGTCGACGATGAATTGCACCACGGTTGCCGACGGCAGCGGCAGGCGTAGCGGCTGAGCGTAGCGGCCTTGGTACCAGCCGGCCCAGTAGCGCAGGGCGGTACGGTAACTGCGGGTGGTATTGGCGCTGTGCGCCGCCGCCAGGATCTGGTCAGCGGCGGTAGCGGCCTGCGCCGACAGCCGGGCCGGATCGGGCAGGGCGACACTCCGATCAACGGTAATGGAAGTGATGTTTTTCATATGTACTATGTACCTCTCACTACACGCTGGCGTCGATACATCCGATAATTCTACATTATCGGATGTACCGCTCGGATTCGTTCTTTTTCGCAGCTGGAGACATGTTTATGGCCCGGGGCCTCACTGAGCTGGACGTCCATCAGGCCGCCGACGACCTCATCGCCGGAGGCGATCGCCCCACGGTGGAACGCATCCGCGCCCACCTGGGCACCGGTTCACCCAATACCGTGACCCGTCACTTGGACAGCTGGTGGGCCAGCGTCGGCGCACGCCTGCGGCAGCGCGCCCGCGAGCAGGGCCGCCCGGACGTGCCGACGGAGGTGGACGCGTTGGCGCAGCGCTGCTGGGCCGCCGCCCTAG
Source organism: Stenotrophomonas sp. AS1 (assembly GCF_048957655.1). Lineage (NCBI taxonomy): Bacteria > Pseudomonadati > Pseudomonadota > Gammaproteobacteria > Lysobacterales > Lysobacteraceae > Stenotrophomonas > Stenotrophomonas sp. AS1. Next base: position 136,462 of record NZ_JARVXM010000001.1, read on the forward strand.
AGGCCGCCGCCGACCACGCGCAGGCCTTGGTGGTTGGCGAACGCGCCGATTTGCACGCGGCGCAGGCCGCCGTGGCCAGCCAGCAGGACGTGCTGGCGCATGAGCGCACCCAAGCGCTGGAGCGGCTGACTCAAGCCCAGCACGAGGCCCGTACGGCTGAGACCAGCGCCGCCGCCCTGCGCGAACAGTTGCGCCAGCTGCACGACGAGCGCGACGACCTGCGCCGCCAACGCGACGGCACTTCCACGCGCAACGAACTCCTGGAGGAACAGGTGGCCGCGCTGCGCGCCGAGCTGGCGCAGAAGGCCGACCAGCACACCGCCGAGCGCGATGAGCTGCTGGCGCATCTCCGCGCCACCGAAGACCGCGCACTGACCGAGGTGGACCGGGCACGCCAGGCGCTGCAGCAGCTCCAGCACAGCGTCACCGCGCAATCCCTTCAGCACCAGCGTGAGCTCAGCAACCTAAGCGCGGCCCGCCAGCAGGCTGAACAGACCACCGCCCAGGCACTGCGCGACCGGGACATCCAGAGCGCGCTGGCAAGCGCCTATGCCAGCCAGCTTGAGCGCTTGGGCGATCTGCCCGAGCAAGTGCGCGCTGCACTCACACCGCCGGCAGCGCCCGCGCGAACCAAGGCAAAACCGGTCCGCAAGGCGCGCTCGGGGTAGGCCGATGACCGGTGCGATTAGCTAGGCCAGCCCGATCATCCGCAAGCGGGGCAGGGTGCAGTCCTGCCCCGGATCCCACTCGCCGCAATAGACCCGTGAGGTACCTGATCCATGATGAGCAACGCCCAGGTGAACAGGATCCCCAGCGTCGAATTGCAGCTCTTCAAATGGATCACGCTGGTCGATGCCGTCGAGACTCCCGACTGCGTTGAGCTGGAGGGCGGCGCCCGGATCTGGATCAAGTAGGCATGCCATTCGCTGGCCGGCTTTGGCGATGATGTGCCAATACTCACGTTGAGCATTCAGCTCATCCCCTGCGTTAGAGGTCGCCGCTGGTCTACCGAATTTATCGAGATGTGCAGTAGCTTGATCCCGTGGCCGGCCTTATTTCTTCGAGCCGGCGCAAAATCAAAGCTATCGCCCTGCCCCATACGCAGAGGATCCATCCAGCTGCAGCGGCCAACGCTAACGCATCATCGCCAGAGGTGGCGGGGTCAAAACTTGAGCGTTTCACCATCTTCAGGAATCAAGACGCTGCCTTGGAGCGAATTTTCGATAACGTACTGCCGCAGGTCGGCGCGGAAGACAGTCGCGTGGTTCACGGCATCCATATGCACGGACACAATCTTCGCATTAGGGGCGAGCGTGTGCGCCCTAAGTGTATCCCCAGAACTCATGATGATCCCCGTATCAAAACCCGTGATGCGAGCATCGCCAGTGTTGAGGACGATAACATCCGGTTTATAGCGATTGATCGTATCCTGTACTTCATTCGTCCAGACGGTATCAGCAGCAAGGTAGATCGTTGGTGAACCAGCCTTTTCAAAGACCAAACCCATAACACTGCCAAGTCTCTTCGCCAGCGACTCAATCGCGTACATTGAATCCGAGCCGTGCTGAGTCACAGTGCGGGAGATAGCCACTCCGCCAAAAATTTCGCGCGGACGCAGGATCCGGACGTCTTTGAAACCCTTATCCCTCAGCAGCTTAGCGTCAACTTCGTTTTGGACGAATACGGGCATCTGCTTCGGAATCAGCGACTCAGCGGCGGGATCCCAATGATCCAAGTGGGTATGTGTCACAAGCACCGCATCCACTCCCTTGAGCACCTGACCGGTGTCGAAGGGAAGTTCGACGGTCGGGTTGCGCAATTCATTGCGATACGTTTCCGGGAAGCCTGGATAGGCGCCTTTAGAGGCCAGCATAGGGTCCACCAGCAATACGGTTTCGCCATACGTAATCTTAGCCGTGGCATTGCGTATCTGCTGGAACGACGTCGTCGCGCCCGAGACGCCTGCAGCATCTGCGTTGCTCTGGAGGCCTAGCGCCGAAAGCGTGCCAAGTGTAAGGGACAGCATTTTCATATGTCTTCTCTAATTGGAGTGATCGCGCTCCTCAGTCAGACGTTTCACCTCGGCCTTCAACCGACGCACCTCGGCTGAGTCCTTGGGCGTGGGCAACATCGACCCCTCTGGTGTGCCCGCCAAGGCCTCGCTCTTGGCCTTGCGGAGCCATTGGTAAAGGCTGTGGGATGAGACCCCCAGCCGCTTGGCAACCTCGGCTACAGCAAAGCCCCTTTGGGTAACCTGCTTGACCGCTTCGGCATTGAACTCATCCGTGTACTGCTTGCTCGCCATAGACACCTCTCTGGCTTCCATTGCTTATGGCTCTGAGATGTCTACGAAATCTTGGCCGGTCCAATGAGAACCTTTGTGCCCATGATAATTGGTCGCAGTTGATGAAAGCAGAAAAAAGGCTCAGGCGGCTAAACGGCCCTCACGAGAGCCATCCGTTACGCCGTCAGATGAGACGTACGTCTGGCTACTTTTTGCGTTTTATGGTTCTGCATCGGCCTTTCGCTGCCTTCTGCTTCCTACCCCCTGTCACCACATGCCTTGTAATCCACTGGGCAGCAGACGGTTCCGCGCTGAAGGTCCTAATGATCCTTTCAACTACAGTTGAATACCCCACCGTCGCACCTCTGAGCAGGTTGGTCCAGAACCGAGCAATGAGAAAAGACAGCACGCCACTCATAAGGACGGAGCCAAAGAACCAGAAATGACTAATGGGCGAGGTAACCTTCAGCCCCTTGGTAAACATATACGTCGCAAACATGCCTGCACCGGAATGCGCCAGCATTATCAACGACGTCGGCGAAGTGCGAACCCTGAAGACAACCGAGGTGGAAAGCGTTTCTACAGCCGACAGAAGAATCAGTAAAAGGCTTGCCGTTAATGCGGGGCACAGAAGCTGGCAACCAGACTGCTGCGTGTAAAGAAGGAATGGAGCCGCCAACAAGACCAGTGCCTCAAGGCACACGCTGGGATATCTCCTCAGGAACTGCCCCCAACTTCTTCGGGCTAATGCAAACATGTCCTGAATAAGGCTAGCCACCGTCATTGCGGCCATGCTGGATAGCGTGATACAGGCTGGGATCCAGAGCATCCTCTCCTCCGGTCCCGGCGCGAAAGGCTCCATAGCCACCACGCCCCAGGTGGCCATCGCAAGGAACGACACGATAGGCCATACAGCTTGGCTTACTTTTCGCATAGAGCTGCTACATCCGACGTGCAGGCTCTTCTTGGCGAGCCCGAAACGATCATCTCGGCCCCCAATCGATAGCCAAAGCGTGGCAGCGTATGTATCAACCTCTCGTCGAACCCCCCATCAACGCTTCGTCTGAGGGCGGACATATGAGATCGGAGCAGGTCCCGATCTGGCGGATCGTCCCCCCATAAAGCGTGCTCCAGCTCTTGGCGACTCACAGCCGAAGGGCTCGCCCGCATCAGAACTTGTAGCAACTTTCGGGATCCAGGGTAGAGCCGCAGCTGCCTTCCTTCCCTGGTCGCTATCAACGTTGCCAGATCGAGAGTAAGGCCACCGACTGTCAGCCGTCTGGTGGCCGGACGCCCTTGGGCGCGGTTCACTATCGCCTGGAGCCGGACTTCCAATTCCGGGATGTCAAATGGCTTGGTTACATAGTCATCCGCCCCAGAACGGAAGGCACGAATTTTATCGGACAGCTCCCGCCTCTCAGTAAGCATCAGAACTGGTACCGATACACCATGCTCAGACCGCAGCTTGCTGATCAGATCAGGGCCTTCGATACGCGGCAACGTCCAATCCAAGACGACTGCGTCATAGGTATTAGACACTGCAAGGTGCAGCCCTGTGACGCCGTCTCCCGCAGCATCGAGCTGATGCCCCCTGCACTCGAAATACTCGAAAATCGCCTTGGCAACCCGGAGATCACGGTCAATGACAAGAAGGCGCATGTCAGGACTGACGGTAGCCGAGAAGCCGAAGGGCATTGAACACCACCAGCAACGTCGAGCCCTCGTGCACGGCTACGGCGGGACCAATGCCAAGACCCATGATTGTGGCTGGAACGAGCAGTGCGACAACGCCAAGGCTGACATAGACGTTCTGACGGATCACCCCTCGGGTGCGACGACTGAGCTCCACAGCGAAGGCAACCTGTTTCAGGTCCTCGGACATGAGGGCAACATCAGCAGTCTCCAGCGCGACATCGGAAGAGGCCGCTCCCATCGCAATACCCACACTTGCACTGGCCATTGCAGGTGCGTCATTTACGCCGTCGCCCACCATCGCCACCCGCTCCGTCTCTTTTAATTGACGGATCGCCTTTACCTTATCGTCGGGCATGAGATTGCCCCATGCCTCGTCCAAACCGACGTCCCTTGCTACAGCTTGGGCAACAGTCTGATGGTCACCGGAGATCATGATCATCCGCTGGATGCCCAAGCTCCGTAACTTTTCCAATGCCTCACGTGCCTCTGGGCGCGGCGTGTCCATCAGCCCGATGATGCCCAGGTCCCGGTCGCCCAGGCGAACCGCCATGGTCGTTCTCCCAGCTTCGCGCAGTACATCGATAGCAGACTGCGCGTCAGTGGTGAGAGCTCCAATGCTACCGTTACCGAACATCTCTGCTTTTCCGATCCAGGCGCTGATGCCGTTCACTTTTGCCTGAACGCCGCTCCCCGCAAAGTTCGTAAGATCCGTCGCGCCCGTCACCTGGATGTCGCCCAGTCGAGCGCTCCCGTCGCGAACGATGGCTGCAGCTAACGGGTGGTCACTGAGGGCCTCTACGGCCACCGCAATTTGGAGCAACTCTTTCTCCGTTGCCCCCTGCATGACCTTGATATCGGTGATGCGCGGCTTGCCTTGGGTGAGCGTTCCGGTCTTGTCAAACGCGATGGCGCGGATCATTCCTAACTCTTCGAGCGGCGCTCCACCTTTGATGAGTACACCACCACGTGCGGCTCTTGCGATCCCCGCCAGAACAGCACTTGGCGTGGCTATGGCCAGTGCGCAGGGGCTCGCTGCTACCAAAACTGCCATAGCACGATAGAAGCTGTCACGGAATGGCTCATCAACCACAACCCAGGAGAAGAGAAGGAGTGCAGCCAGAATCAATACCGCAGGAACGAACACTCTCTCGAACTTGTCCGTAAAGCGCTGCGTGGGCGACTTCCTCGTCTCAGCCTCACTTACCATCTTGACGACGCGAGCGAGGGCGGATTCCCCTGATCTACGCGTGACTTCAACCTCCAAGGCGCCAGAGCCATTGATAGTGCCGGCGAAAACACGTGACTCCATTGCCACCGAATCAGACCGAACCCGTGCCAGGGCAGGGTCACTGACTGCCAGCTTATCGACCGGGATGCTTTCCCCGGTGACAGGGGCTTGGTCAACGCTGCTAGCCCCTTTGATAATGAATCCGTCCGCCGGCATCCGGTCATTGGGACGTACGACCACGACGTCTCCAGGTATCAAGGCTTCAACCCGGACTTCAACCACCCGTCCATCCCTCAGTACCTTGGCGGTCTCAGGGGCAAGCTTGGCGAGAGCTTCGATCGCACGCTTCGCCCGGCCCATCGCGTAATGTTCAAGGGCGTGACCGAGACTGAAGAGGAACAGAAGCAAAGCGCCTTCGGCCCATGCGCCGAGCGCGGCTGCGCCTGCCGCTGCAACCAGCATCAGCGTATCGATCTCAAAGCGCTTTAGCTTGATATTCCCGATCGCCTCGCCAAGCGTGAACCAGCCGCCAAAGACGTAGGCTGCTACGTAAAACGCTGTGGGAATCCAGGGCGTTTGGGTCAACCCAAGCTTTTCAATCGCAAATCCCACGATCAGGAGCAGGCCGCAAGCAAGTAAGAAGATCAGCTCACTATTGCCACCCAGGAGGCCCCCGTGGGAATGACCGGGGTCCTGTCCGTCCTTGTGATCGTGTCCTTCGCGCTGATCCTTCAAATCTCCCCTCGGACTCGGTGGCTCTTGCGCTACACCCAGCGCGTCAAGCTTCGCTCTCAGCTCCGCCTCGCCTGTCTTGGCTCTCTCGTACTCGATACTTATGCCGCCAGCTGGGCTGGTGGTGGCTTCAATGACGCCTGGTACGGCCTGCACTTGCGCCGCAATTGTCCTTGCCTTTCGTGCGTGAACGGCCGAACCAAGCTCCAAGAAAAGGTGGCCATACCGATCACCCAACTCAACGCCCATGGATGCCGCCACCTCTCGCACTCGCTGAAGCGAGACGATCTCGGGGTTGTAATGAATGCAGAGCATTCCGAGAGCTCCCTCGCCACCCTCGCACGCGTGCACGCGCGATACTCCGTTCATTTCCTCAAGGCCATCGACCAGCCTCTGCACGCAGCTGTCGTCGCGAGCGACGCCTGGGAGTAGTAGCGGCAGTTCGATTTCTGTGGTCAGGTTCATGTGTTCCCTCCAACGTCATAAGAATGGATCGGGAAGTCCGGCAGGCAGATGCGCTGCCGGACCCAAACATTCCATCAATCAGTGGGCAGTTTCCGGTTGCCCTTTGGGATCTGGCTTGGACAAACGGCCCGCAAATGTCGGCAGCACAAGCAGTGTGAGCACTGTGGCGGTCAACAGGCCGCCAATGACCACCGTCGCGAGAGGCTTCTGCACCTCAGCGCCAGACCCACTGGCAATGGCCATAGGAATGAAGCCGACGATCGCCACCAGCGCGGTGGTCACGACAGCGCGAATTCGGCTGCCGGCGCCGTTCATTGCCGCGATCAGTGGACTGTCACCAGCATCAAGCCTCTCTCTGATGGCTTGCATGAGCACCAATCCGTTCAGCGTCGCAACACCCGATACAGCGATGAATCCGACAGCGGCCGATACCGAGAACGGCATACCACGCACCAGCAATGCGAGAATTCCGCCAACTAGGGCAAGCGGGACGCAGGTGAACACCAAACCCGCCTCCTTTGCACTGCCCAATGCCATGAACAGGAGGCTGCCGATCAGCAGGAAGACAATCGGAACAACTGTCATGAGTCGCTTTTCAGCCCGCTGCAAGTTCTCGAACTGACCGCCCCACGTCATGTGCGCGCCCGGTGGAAGCTGTACGTCCTTCACCGCCGCCTGGGCCTCTCCCACAAACCCGCCCAAGTCACGACCGCGAACATTTGCCTGCACCACGACACGGCGGCTTCCGTTGTTTCGACTGATCTGGTTCGGCCCCTCGCTGATCTCGATGCGTGCGACAGAGGAGAGCGGGACGATGCCCCCAGTAGGCGTTGCAATCGGCAGCGATGCGAGCTGATCGGGGTCATTGCGTGCGTCGTCGCTGAGGCGAACAACAACATCGAACCGGCGGTCACCCTCGAAGATCTTGCCTGCCGCGGCGCCGCCAATACCGGTTGAAAGCGCGTCGCTTACGTCCGCCGCCGTGAGGCCATACTGCGCAGCTGCAAGATGATCGATCGCCACATTGAGGGTGGGTAGGCCGGAAATCTGCTCAACACGGACATCTGCCGAGCCCTGAACGTTTCTTAGCTTCAGCGCGATCTGGTCGGCAACAGCTTGCAGTTGCTCGAAGTTGTCGCCGTAGATCATGACGGCCAAGTCCGTACGTACACCTGAGATCAGCTCATTGAAGCGCAGCTCGATGGGCTGGCTGAATTCAAAGCTGTTGCCTATCTGCGAGGCGGCGATCTTTTCAAACCTCGCAATCAGATCCTCCTTGCTCAGGGAAGAGTCTGGCCACTCCTTTCTTGGCTTAAGTACGATCACACTGTCGGAGATGTTGGTCGGCATGGGGTCGATAGCTGCTTCTGCGGTACCGGTCCGCGAGAAGACCGTCACGACCTCTGGTTCAGCAGCAATAGCCTTCTCCAGCGCCAACTGCATAGCCAACGATTGCTCAAGCGACGTCGATGGCACACGCAATGCCTGCATGGCGAGGTTTCCCTCATCAAGGGTTGGCATGAACTCTCGACCCAGCATCGTAAAGCCGACCACGCCCATCCCGAGCATCAAAAGGGCGCTAGCGAACACTGCCTTGGGCCTACGAATCGCCGCTTGGATCGCCGGTTCAATACGGCCGCGCAGGACGCGGATGATTGCTGTCTCATGTTCTTCGTCCTGGTCGCCCTCGTGTCCCTCCTTATTCGCATGGAGCTTGGGTTCCCTGACCAGCAGGGCAGCCATCGCCGGTACGAAGGTAAAGGAGAAGATGAACGCGCCAACGAGGGCGAGCATGAAGGTGGCGGCCATCGGGTGGAAGGTCTTGCCTTCCACACCTTCCAACGTAAGGATCGGTGCGAAGACCAACAGGATGATCACCTGGCCGAACGCTGCAGGACGCGCCATCTTCCTCGCCGAGTCGGCGGCCACACGCAGTCGCTCCATTGCATTGAGGGGTCGGCCAAGTTCGGCACGCCTCTTCCCAAGCATCAGCAGGGTGGACTCGATCACAATTACCGCGCCATCTACAAGGATGCCGAAGTCCAGCGCTCCCAAGCTCATCAGGTTGCCGCTGATACCGAACTTGTTCATGCCGATAACAGCGAACAGGAACGACAGCGGAATAACCAAGGCGGTGATGGCTGCCGCACGCAGGTTGCCTAGCAGCAGGAACAGCACAACGACGACCAGCAGGGCACCTTCGGTTAGGTTCTTGGCGACAGTCTTGACAGTGGAGTTAACCAGCACACTACGGTCCAGCACTGGCTCTGCGAAGATCTCGGCGGGTAGGGATTCATTGACCTGTGCCAGACGCTCAGCAGCAGCTTGAGCGACGGTGCGGCTGTTGCCGCCAGCGATCATGAGTGCCGTGCCCAGTACTGCCTCATGACCGTTTCGGCTAGCTGCACCAAGCCGTGGGGCGCGCCCCATCCCGACCTCGGCAACATCGGCCACCCGGATCACCACGCCGTCCTTGGTGGCAACCGGCGACTGAGCCAGGTCGTCGGTCGTCAGGGCAAGGCCGTCGGCCCGAACGACCAGTCCTTCGCCCGCACGCTGGACGAAACCGGCACCAGCCTGGACGTTGGAGCGTTCCAGAGCTTGGACCAAATCGGCCAGACCCAGGTTGTATGCCGCCAGTCGAGCGCTGTCGGGGTAGATGCCGTATTCCTTGACGTAGCCACCTACGGTATCAACACCGGCCAGGCCGGGGCTGGAGCGCATCTGTGGTGCGATGATCCAGTCCTGGACAGTACGCAGGTACGTTGCGCGCTCCTGGGCGGTTCCAAGTCGATCGCCCTCTGGTGTCAGGTAAACCTCACCTTCTTGCCAGCCAGCCTGGCCGGGCTTGGCTAGCTTCTTGGGGTCAAATGGCTTGAAGTCCACCGTCCACATGAGAACCTCGCCCAGCCCGGTTGTAACCGGGGAGAGCATGGGGGACACGCCCTCGGGCAGATCTCCGGCAGCCTCCCGCATCCGCTCTGCCACCTGCTGGCGGGCGAAATAGATGTCGGTCTGATCAGTAAAGATCGCCGTGACCTGAGAGAAGCCATTGCGTGACAGGGAACGAGTGGTGTTCAGACCCGGGATTCCGGCCAAGGCCGTTTCCAGAGGATAGGTAACCTGGCGCTCAATCTGCTCCGGAGTAAGGGCAGGTGCGATGGTATTGATCTGAACTTGGCGGTTGGTGATATCTGGTACAGCATCGACTGGCAGCTTGCTCAGTTGGAACAAGCCAAAGCAGGCAATCAATGCAGCCAGAAACACCACGAGCCAGCGGAACTTGACCGCTGCTTCAATGATGATCTTGAACATGGTGTATGAGTTCCCTTAGTGGCCGTGCTCGGCTTCACCCTTGGCCAGTTCGGCCTTGAGCAGGAAGGCATTGGCGCCTACGAGGCGCTCACTACCCGTCAGGCCGCTAAGGATTTCGATTCGATTACCTGCACGACGGCCAGCGAGTACCGGCGTTGCCTTGAAACCACCCTCGACGGCAACGAAGACAACACTTCTGCCATCAACGCTTTGGACCGCATCTGCCGGCACGCTCATGCCTCCGGCGGCGCCATCGGCGATGATGACGGCCGAAACGGGGGAGCCGGCCGGTGGCAACTTCTCCGAAATTGGTTTGGCGCGAATGGTCGCAGTGCCGCCCTGCTGCATCACATTCGCAGCGGCGGCAATGACCTCAGCTTCGAAGCTTCCGCCCGGGCCAGTCACTTCCAGCTTCATTCCGGGCACCGCGAGAGTGGCCAGTGCTGGCGGTGCAGTGAATACGAGTTCATTCATGTCGGGATTGGAAACCTCCGCAACAAGCGTCCCAGCTGAGACGACGCCACCGGGCGTCACTTGGACGTTGCCAACCAAGCCAGCGACAGGACTCGAGATGGTCACCCGGCCGGAACTGTCCGGAGACCCGCTGGCCGCAACCTGCGCACGTGCAGCACTAGCGGCAGCATCCGCGGCCAAAGATCGCGCACGCGACGCCTCCAGCTCCTGGCGTGCCACTACGCCTTGCTCGACAAGGGATTTATCGCGGCCGTAGGCCAGGCGGATGGCTTCGGCCTCCGCCGCTGCGGCAGTAGCGGCGGCCTTGAACGTCGCGGCTTCTCCACTGACAACGATCACCAGGGGCTGGTTGCTCTTGACGGCCGTACCAGGTGCAACAAGCACGCGTTCAACGCGGCCGGTGACCGTTGATGCGATCGCAGCACGCCCCCCGATGGCCGGCTCGACGCGCCCAGCTAGGCGGGTCGATGCGCCACCGCCGCGCCCGACAGCCACCACGCCGATGCCAGAAGCCTTGATCTGGTCAGGGGTCAGCTTGACTACACCTTCCTCGGCCTCCTCTTCGCCGTGATCGCCATCGCCATCACCCTCACTGTGCGCCTCGGCGGAGCCCGGCTTAGCGTCAGCTGTGTGATCGTCGTGACCGTCATCCTTGCCAGCCGGCTTCTCTGCCTGGGCACCACTGGATTTAGCATCCTCCTGGGCACCGCCACTGCATGCGGTCAGCCCGCCGGTCATCAGCAAGGTAGCCAACAGCGTCGCTCCGATGAGCGTTTTGTTTCCGTACTTGTTCATTTTGCCTCCACAAACGGTGCGCGCCCTTCAAGGCGGGCGAGGTCGATTTCTGCTGCCACCCGGCTAAGACGGGCATCCACAGCACTGCCACGAGCAGCGATCAGGGTTGATCGCGTGCTACGCAGCTCCAATTGCGATATACGACCTGCCTCGAATCCGATGCGGGCCAGCCGATAGGCTTCGTCTGCAGCTTGTACGCTCTCATCTGCGGCCCGTGCGCGGCTGTTGGATGCTTTGAGACTCGCAACTGCCCCCAAGCGGGCTGCTTCACTGTCACTCTTCTGAGCAACCAGAACCGCTTCGGCAGCACGTTGTTCCGCGTAGGCGGCCTGGATCGCACCGCGGTTACGGTCAAATAGGGGGATCGAAAGGCTGATGCCCACGTTGTAGGCCTGGTCGCCTGCTTGGCGGAAGCGCGTCTGAGCCACGGACGCACTCAATTGTGGCAAGGCACGCTTGCGCTCGACATCTATAAGGCGACCGGAGGCCTCCGCTTCAGCCTGTGCAATGCGAACGGCAAGCGGGGGTGCCTCAATAGCGACTGGGTGAGAGGGCACGCGGTCAAGCAGGCTTTCACCGATGTCGGTCAGGGGACTGTCCACCAAGGACACCCCGGCCAGGCGCGCAAGCGCCGCATCCCGGTAGGCCTCGGCCTCATCCAGGCTTGCCTTCGCATTGGCGACCTCGCTCCGTGCCTGCACACCGCGCAGGTTGGGCTCACGGCCCTCGCTGACCATCGCAGCCACGGCCTTAGCGTCCTGTTCAATCAACGCCAATGCTTCGCTGGCCAGTTCATAACGGCGCAACGCAGCCTCTGCTTCGGCATATGTTGCCGCCAAGCGCCCGGCTGCGTCACTGCGCATCAGATCACCCCGTAAGCCTGCCGCGCCTGCCTCCGCACGCGCGGCGCGCACTCGGGCCCCTCGTTGACCCCAGATCTCCAATGGCTGGGAAAGCGTGACAATGCTGTCAGCGTTGGAAAAGCCTTTATAGGGTCCCGTGCCGTATGCATTTTCCGCTTCGATGGAGACCGTTGGATTGGGTAGTGCCCGAGCCTGTTGTACCCGCGCCTCGGCGGCCTCAGCCAGCGCGACGCCCTGGACGGTCGCAGGCATCTGGTCCAAGCGAGAAAGCAACGATTCGTAAGATGGTGCAGTTTGAGCAGCCACATGTCCGGTTGGCACCAACGCCAACAGAATAGCCACAGCCAACCCGGTCGCTGAAAGCGACCGGCCTGTCAAAATCGACATAAAAACTCCCGTAAATTATCTGAGCGAATGACCCGCAAGTGCGGGGCAGAGCCAGATCAGATACGGGGGGGGCGCATGGGACCGTCGAGTCGGAACGCGTAGACGTCCGCGTGCTTGGTACTGTGCAGCGAGATCCGGCCATCGGCGAAGAGATCATCGTGACCGGCAGTTGGCAGGCTTGCCGTTGAATGGTGGCAATGCCCATGGCCACAGGCATCGGCGCCAGACGAATCCTTGCCCTTGCCGGGGTCCTGGTCCGATTCGCCTGAGACGCCGTGCATGTCACCTACGGTGGCTGGAGCCTCCTGCGCGCATGCCAATGCCTCAGCCACGGGCACGACCACGAACACCGCCAGAAGCAGCAGCATCAGGTACATACGGATGGCGGGCAGAGAGCGACGCATGGGGGAAGGCTAGCAACCTCGTCTGGACGGATACAATTACATAGAAATACTACAGTTACGACACCGGACGCGCTGTCGGGTCCTGTTCAGGTTAGGGTGCCTAGAGGGTCAACCCAGCAGAACCAGGGCCCAAATGAGCGCCACGTTGCAAAGAGCCACGAACACAGCGCCCGAACCCATGTCTTTGGCGCGACCGGCCAGCTCATGGATCTCTGGGCCGTAGCGTTCGATAACCGCTTCGATGGCGGAGTTCAGCAGCTCCAAGGCCAGCACAGCCAGCACGCTCCCCATTAGAAGTGCTCGCTCTACCGCTGAGTGGCCCAGCAGAATCGCTGCCGGTAGTGCCACCACGGCCGCGACAACCTCGAGTCGAAACGAGGATTCATGCAGCCAAGCTGATCGTAGTCCTTGGAGGGACCAGCGGAGCGCCTTGAAGACGCGGGCAATGCTCCGCGGACGATGACCGTACATATCTGCCACTGCGTTGCTTCCTTAATTTAGGACCCCAAGAGCCGCTGCTGGGCGCTTCCAGCAGCGTGCTCGTTGTCGCCCGTTATGGGGTGGACCCGGAGTTGATGGAACAACCGGAGAAAAGATTCAGGCTTTCGTCCAACGACTTCGTCCGGACCTGCATGAGGCCGAGTACAGAATGGAAGAGGTTGTCGTGGCTGGCCGGCCGCTTTGATCGGTCCCGGACACATTGAAGGTCCAGGTTGTTGCTGCTCTTCATGCCCTCGGACATCCACATGACCATGGGCACTTTGATCTGAGTGTCGGGAGCAATGGCATAGGGGAGACCGTGGAGATAGACGTTCGCCTCGCCCAGTGACTCACCGTGGTCGGATACGTAGATCAATCCAGTGTCATGGCTTTGATCCTGCTCAAGCATGCGGATGGCCTTTCCTAAGAAGTCATCTGTTGCAAGAACTGCGTTGTCATACGCATTGACGATCTGCTGGCGTGTGCACTTGCCCAGATCTGCATTGCGGCAGTCAGGCGTGAACCTCCTCAGAACCTCGGGATATCGCTTGTAGTAGCTCGGCCCGTGGTTCCCCAGCTGATGCAGAACGACCACAACATCACCCGGATTGTCATCGATCGCGTCATGCAATCCCCGCAACATGATCTCATCGCGGCACGCTTGGTCATCGCACAACCCATCCTTGATAGGCACGCGGAAGGACTCAAACGCCAGGTCCGCGCAAACCCCCTTACAACCTGTCTGGTTGTCCCGCCATAACGTCTTGATGCCAGCTCGCTCAAGCACATGAAGCAGCGACTCTGAGCCCCTGATCTTGTCTCGATCGTAGTCTCGCCTTCCATACACCGAGAACATACAAGGCACGGAAACTTCAGTATTTGACCCGCAGGCAGTCACGTCCGAGAAGTTGACAACGTCCGATGCCGCCAGCTGTGGCGTTGTCTGCCGGCTATATCCATTCAGTCCCCAGTTCTGCGCGCGAACCGTCTCGCCTACGACTATGACCAGAAAGTGTGGCTTCGCACCTGGTGGATGGGGCTTCATTCTGGCGTCCGGACCGACCACCTGAATCGGACCCCGTTCGGCTCGCGTCTGTTCTCGGACAACCTTGGCAATGGAAGCAAGATAGTTTCCGGGTGTTGCCAAGTACCTGACTGGCTTGTGGTTACGCATGAGCGAGGACAGGTTGTCGAACGAGGCGAAGGCCGCGCCAGTTATGACCACGACAGAAACGCCGAGCAGAAGGACTCTAGCAAGTACGGCGCTCGCCAGACTGGAGGGACGCCGGATCCGAACCGTACATGCCACGACGGCTGGAAACACGCCTTTCATCAACACCGCAAGGAAGAATCCCCAGGTCAGCAGCTCGCCAGCCTCTGCGCTGTCAGTCTTCAGCACGTTTCGCACCATGCTTGCATCGAAGTAGACGCTGTAATTGTCTGAGTTGTAGGCGGCAGCAGCGGACACGACAAGAAGCAAGGAAACGACGGGCTTTACCGTCCATCGAGTGCACAACAACCCAAGAAAGAGTACGTTCAAGGAGGTAAGAATCGCTGCCGTTGACAAGAGAAGCAGCGCACGGGCCGCTCCATCAACACCACTCTTGGCGATGACCTCTGCAAAGAAGGCGTTGTTGAGGAACAACGTGAAGTACAACGCCACAACGATGATCAGAGTACTGATCCCCAGCTGAGGTCCCCTGACATGCCTCCCAAGCCGACCGAGTGGATCTGAGACAGCTCGGCCTTGCCGATCACTCCGGCTGAAGCATTTTTTCAAGTAGTCCATTTGTTTTTCCGTTTGATGGACCCGCAGACGCGCTCATGGCGAGTACGCCGGCGCTGTGCAAACCGAAGTCGCTGTGCTCGCGGGTCTACTTAAGGGGCGCTCAGAGGGGCAGTACAGGTGCAAAGGACCTGACGCCCTCGACACTCGGAAGCGGCGGCGAGGTCTAGCGAATTGAGGTTTCGCATGTCGATAGAGCTCCAGCCGGAATGAGCCACCAGGTTCTTCGATTGGCTACTCCAAACTGCAAGGATGGATCCGGCCTTCGATCACCGCAGTTCTCTAGCACCGACCCCTCAATGAGCAGCCAACGCACGTCCTGGCGCTCCTGCTGCCAACTCAATGCCGTGGCAAGCTGCTGCCTAGCAGGCCGATTGAAGCCGAACTCCGCCGTGGCTGATTGCGACATGAGCAATTGCTGCTCGCGCCAACCGACCAGTCCCAGTTGCGCCGAAGGTCCGATGCGTGTGCTCACCTGTTCCATGAGCCCCCGGGATGAGCTTGCCTCGTTCAGGA
The DNA here is from genome assembly GCF_048957655.1 of Stenotrophomonas sp. AS1. Classification (NCBI taxonomy): domain Bacteria; kingdom Pseudomonadati; phylum Pseudomonadota; class Gammaproteobacteria; order Lysobacterales; family Lysobacteraceae; genus Stenotrophomonas; species Stenotrophomonas sp. AS1. The sequence goes on from NZ_JARVXM010000001.1 coordinate 151,886, forward strand.
CGCTGGGACCCGCAAACCCGTAGACGACCCAAAAACCACTCATCCCCGTGAGCAGCCCCTTCCAGGCGCTGCCTGAAAGTGAGAGAGCCGCACCAACCAGCAAGGGCAACGAGGCGAGGAGGACCAGGATGGCGATCGAGTGCGAGTCCTCACTAGAGCCACGCTCAGTGAGAAGCTTCACTTCGAACCGAGGGTTGGAAGCGAGCATCCATATCCCCAAGGTCGCCGTTGCCGTACCCAGGAGCGAGACAAACGCGGTCGCCAATCTTCGTACTCCGACTCTTCCGACAATGTCTGGAAGAGACGCAGCGAGCGCCAAGCACAGCATCGGCAGGCCGGGGAGGATGTACATGTCTCGCTTTCCTGCAGGAACTGAAAAGAACAGTACGATCAGGGCGAGGCTGCCGACCGGAAGCCATAGACGTTCGTCAAAGCGACAAAGCCCTTTGTAGAGGCTTGGCCCCGCCCAGGGAAGAAGGGCGATCGTTGGCAACCACGACGTAGCTATAACTACGAGGAAGTACCACGGTGCCTGGAAGTGATGCCATGAGTTTCCGTAACGCTGGATCGTCTGGCGGAACAGGATGTTACGCGCGTACTCAAGGTTCTCTTGGGTGGGGTGGATCCATACAGCGATCAGCATCGGAATGAGCCAGATGCCAATCGCGACCAACAAGGCCAGGGGTCCCAGCCACGCGCGTCGATCACCTATCCAAGAAGCACTCATCTTCCTGGAAAACGTCAGCGCCAGGGCTGGAACCAGCATGAAGAGTGCAATCACTCCCACGCCCTTGGTGATCACTCCCAACCCGGCCGCAAACCACGCCACGGTCCACATCCGCCAATCCGGACCGCGAACAATGTGCCGAATGAGGCCGTAGTGGGCCAAGGTGACCCATGCAAGCAGCAGGGGATCGATCTGCGCGCGCTTCATCTGCAGAGTGAACTGCACGGCGAGGAGTAGCGCCCAACCTGCGTAGATCCCGGCCTGCTTGGACCACAAGCGCCGTCCTAGGTCGTAGGTCATCCACACACATGCGATACCTGACAGCACCGAGGGAAGCAGGAAGGCAATCCTGAGATTTCCGGTCAGCTGCAGCAGGGCAGCCTGGATCCACATGAAGAGCGGAGGCTTGTCTGCGTACAGCTCTCCACCGCGGCGTGGGAACAGCCAGTTTCCGCTGTCCACCATTTGGGAGGCAACCAAGGCGAATCTCGGCTCATCGGCAGGCCAAGGGTCGCGCAGGCCCAGGCCCGCACCGAGGACCACCGTAGCGGTTGCCATCAGCAGTGCCGCTTGACCGCGCGGAGTTCGGAGGTAGGTAGATATTGAGAGGGGCATTCAAGCCGCCTTCTTAGAGGCGGCACGGTGCCGTTCGGCGACTGCGCGAGCAGGCACGCGTCGGCCGGACGCACAAAGCGCCCAGAAACAAGATGTGATCATGGAAAGATCCGCTAAGGGTGATCGCAGAAGGACGAACAGGCGCCTAGCGCCTGGGTCGCGATCAAGCCCTGGGAGGTCTAATCAGCCTGTCGGGGGTGTGGGGCGCCACGGGCCGCTCGTAGAACACGTGCCCACCCTCATCCAGTGGCGCCTCGCCCGGCGCAAATCCGTTAGACGCCACGAATGCACTGCTGTGATGGCAATGACCATGACCACAGGCTGGGTGTGCCTTGTCGGAGTGCCTCTCGCCTGGCCCTGCTACTTCCTGATGGGACTGCTCTTCAGAGAAACAGACCGAAGCATCGACGACAGGCACTATTACCAGCACTGCAAGTAGCAGTGCCAAGGCGTAGCGCTTGGCGTGGATGGCAAGGGAAGTCACGTGCTGCTTCGACCCATACGGACGTGGCCGGGAAGATACCTTGCATCATAGTTCTCAGCAAGCTGAGGCTTGTTCATGTTCTGCCCGGGCCCGGGCGGGTGGAGCGGGAGCGGCCGAGCACCTTGCCACCAACTGGATCCAAGGCCAGGTCTGCACCTTTCCCGCCGGTGCCTCTCAGCACGCTTGCACGCAGATCATCTTCGGCCAGATCCACAACAACCTCAGCACCAGACCACTTCGCTCGTTCAACCTCGGCGGCCGAGGAAACGACGGCACTCGGCATGGCTCCCAGCGCTCTGCTCATCTGGATCAGTGCGTGTCCCACGGACCCGGACGCTCAAGAGATCAGCACTGTCTGCCCGTCCTTCACCTGTCCAATGCGGGTCAAAGCCTGGTAGGCGGTGACGTAGTTGATGGGAAAGGCGGCCCCCTGATCCAGGGTGATGGAATCAAGAAGGCGGATGATGCGCTTGTCCTGCACCAATGCCCACTGCTGCTGCAGGCCATCCTCAGTAACGCCGAGTGCGGCACCGCCGTAGATGGCCACGCGTGTTCCTGGCTCAAAAGCGCCGCTGTGTTCAACAATACCGGCACCGTCATTAGTCAGCACCAATGGTGCGCGTGCGTGCTCGACAATACCCGCGAGGACCTGGCTTGAAAGTGGGTTAACGGTAGCAGCGTGCATGCGAACCAACGTGTAGCCCTCACGTGGCGACGGTACTGGCCGTTGTTCAATGTGCATGGTGGGCGCAGGGCCGAATGAACTGGCTACGACTGATTTCATAAGTACTCCTGTTGGCGAATGCCGTGTAGACGGCGCCGCTGTGAGAGAGGGCTGGGCAGTGGAGACAGGGGCACCGAAGTGCTCGATATCAGCTATCGATCTATGCAGGCATTTGCCGCATCACGGCGATGGCTTCGAGAACGGCATCCGCTCCCTGATAGAGGACTTCAGAGCTCACCGGCTGCAGCTGGCCAGCAGTCTGGAGATACAGCCTTAGAACGCCCCGGACCTGTTCACTCTCCATCATGCGCTGAGTTTCATCGATGCGTTCGCAAGCCAAAAGGGCCAGCGCATCGTCAGCGTTGAGCTGCTCGGCAAACACCACTGGGTCAGAAGCGTATCCATGCCGCTCAAGGAAGCCGGACGTGATGGCCGCAGCGACCCTCGCGCTGCTGGTCTCCCGGCCGTCGATGTACCGCTGCCGCTGGAAGTGGTGGAGCAGCGGTAGCTCCAGGCGTCTGTCGAGGCCGCGCGCCAAGGTCAGTGCACGGGTCATCGGACCCGAATCGAAGCTGCCATGCGGACCGAGCAACACCTGCTGACGGTACGCCTCGCTGAATACCTGCCCGGTCAGTGCTTCAATCCTCTGATCGTTAGACCACGCGTACTCTGCCCATTCCCGATTCTGCGGGCGAGCACCACGGCCTGTGAATAGACCGCTTGGCAATAACATCAGTTCGATAGAGGAGTCGTTAGTCAGCGCGTCGAGCGCCGGAGCGGCGGCGTAGCACAACCCGCACCACGGGTCGAATAGATAAAGCAGCGTTTTTTGCAGCATGAGAGAAAGGGGAGGGGAGGGATCAAGCCCTACCATATTGGATCTAAATCGGAACATATACCCCGCATTAACGACAGACTGTCAACCAGAACGAACATGTTTGCGTGTTTTACGACGTCCAAGGTACTCCCAGTCTCGCCCCCCCTTTGTTTTTGCTTCAGGCCGGCGAAGCGCCTAGACAGGACCGACCCGATGTAATTGGAAGAAGTCAGGGCATGGTGCACCGTGCAGGCATCGCACACCGGTATACGGCGGCCTGATTCTTCGCACGCAGGCAAAATAATCCCGCCATGAGAATCGTCTACGCCACCTCGCGGGATCTGATTGGCTCGCGGGAGCGGACCGGTGCTGTATATGCAGCCGCCACGCTGGCCGTTCCTGGGTGCAGCTGGTGATTGCGCCGGCGCGAATTAACTTGGGCTCGCTGCGGGTTGACCGCAGAAGGCCCAAATCTGGGCGTCATCTTCGGTGGCGGCGCTATCGCCAGAGAGCGGTTGATGGGCACCCGTGCCACCGCAGCCTTGAGGTGCAAACGTGGATCGTTGGGTGGCCAAGTTATGGGCACCGCGTAAGCAGAGGTCTGATGGCGGCGGCCGTTAACATAAGCTACGTTATGCGAAGTAACGCATTGATCTTAAAAGCGTTTCCCTGCCTTGGCCGATCCTACTCCAGCAAAGAGACGTCATCAAGCAGGCCTGAAGAAGCAGGGTTATCCTCGAACCCTCAGCTGCTTTCTCCACATGCATGGGGGACACGTCGCGATTCCGGGTTAGCTGGCAGTTGAGTTCCCGCGAGCCTACCAGCGTGCGTCATCGCTCCAGGAGGAAAAATCTTGCTTCGCCGCCTCCAGCACGAGCGCTGGATGTAGGGCAAGAGCCTCTGCTGGACTGCCTCCGCACAATCGAGCATGCGGAGCGATCAGCCATTCGATTTCCTCCCAACCTGACGTCGGGCCGCCGGCTGAAACGCCATATGGGCCACGCAGTAGCGACAGTACCTCCGAGAGCACTGGCAAAGGCATCCCAGTAGAGTCCAGCTGCCATGGAGGAAAGAGAAACAGCTTCAGTTCCCCAATCCACACGCCCAGAACGCTCCCAGATTGCAGGCACTGCGTCAGGGTGCGGCCCTGGACGGCACTCGGGCTCAGTATCGCTTCGAACGCCGCCATATCGAGCCAATCCCGCGCGGCGTTCGATCTGGCCTGAGCGAAGGCAGATGTTTCCGAAGGTATATGCCCGCGCATAGAATGCCTGCCTGGTAAATGAACAGCTCCCACAAGGATGCCACACGCTCTACTAAGGCAACCTGTGGGGGAAACGTCGCTTGAACGTCAGGCATCCAGCGGTTTGCCGCAACAAGGGCATTTCCCTCCTGCCAGTTCTCGATCGTATGCTGCGTTTTGGCGGTTGGCCAGCCAGACTGCTGCCACGGTAATGGAAACAACAAGCGCCACCAAGACGCCTGCGACGATGCTCATCTGTTGCAAGGTAGACAGGGAATTCATTGCATTGCCCACTAGGAAGACCAAGACGATGTCGCACTACAATTTTAGCCCCCAAATCGGAAGAACTTGCAGGAAATTTATCCGGAAAGGCACCCGATCTAACGTAGGCTGAGGGCTCTATGGCTGAACTCTGCGGGCGATATGGCTGCATCTGAAAGCTGGCCCACAGCAAGGCAGCTACTTGGAGGTCCTGCGACCAACGAGCTCCAGAAGAATTCGGGGCAAGTAATGCGTAGTTCCGCCAAATTAGGGGCGGCTTGTCCGAAGACTCGCGGAAAGATGGGCGGGTTTCCGGAGCAGAATGGGGCAGTTTCAGCTGTGAAAGGGGCAACTTGTCCGCGTCAGACAGCTGCATTTGAACCCGGCGCACCCAGGCGATCAAAGGGCGGAACTTTGTTCATCCAGACAACTAACACCCAGAAATATCTGCGATGGCTTACGGCGGTCCAACAATGTCTGCCTCGCGAACCAGAATCTCTACCTCAACGGGGCAGAATTGTCTGATGACGAACAGGGGCACAATCCTAAGCAAAAGGACAAGAATCAGGACTTGATCCAGAGCCAGACCCACGAAAGACGGCGCATCATTCATTTCGCATAATGTATATTATGTAAGACTCCGGCTTACTGGTCTTCGGCTCCGCAGGCCTGCGCTGTTCGTTGAGACCCAGAACCTGGGTCGGATGCATCTCTCTCGACTAGCGCCAACCTGTTTACATCTTCCAGGAACACGTCACCCAGCCTCGTCGCGGCTGCCCAAGTGTCCGTTCGCCATAGAGCCACGCCCGATACGCCAACAAGCATGATGCCCCATAAGGAATATGCAACAGAGGTGGCGTTGCTTACGTCAGTAGAAGTGGATGCCAGCAGAAATAGAATCAATCCTCCGACGAAGGCCGATACAAAGTAGATCAGCCAGAAGATCAGATTCCAACTTGCCCGTCTCGTAGCAGATGCCGCCTTGGACTTCCAGCGGATCTGCTGGGTCTCCTGATTCCACTCAATCAGGCTCCATACGTCGGACAGATCACCTAGCGTCCGGCACACCTCGGCACCTGACCGATCACACACCCTTCGGACCACAGCTGCCGGCAGATAGGTGCCGAACAGCTGCCGCGAAAGAACCTCAACACTCAATGCATCGAGTTCCCACGGATTTTTCCAGTATTGGAGGAATTCTCGGCGTCGGACGAACTGAAGATCCCTTCGTCCAATCAGCCACCGGAACGCCCCAAGGGCCACGATAGCCAAACCCATGACGATCTTGAGCTGACCTCCGGCCAGACTTAGCAACTGCTCCATACTCCCCCGACTGACATCCGTGCGTACTTCGAACGATCACCGACCAGGCGCGTCCGGTCAACATCGATCTCTACGTCCCGCAAGTCCTTGCCCCAAACCGGAAGCTGTTTCCGCGTGGGATACACCGCGAAGATGCCCAGTTCCACCGCTCGGAATTCCGGCATGACCTCGACCAGCACTCCGTTTCGCCAGCCGGCCCTGGAAGGTCCAGACGGTACCTGGACTGGTGGCGGCGGAGAGCGGCGTATGTGTCATTTCCAGTGCTTCGCGTCAGTCACGGCCCGACCTGCACTACCGCCTGATTGCAGGGGAAAGAGCGACCTCTAAGGAAGGTAAAGATCAGTCCGCCCTACCCTCGATGACGAACCCTAATCTCCCCTGCTCAGTATCTGCTCTGTATCAGAAGCAGACATCCTCCGAGCACCCCGCCCGCCCGCCATCGCTCACTTGCCGGTCATCTTCAACGCAGCTTCCGGCAAGCGCTCACCGCTGATACTGATGCGGGCCACGTCCTCATCGATACGCGCCAGGTCGGCCGCATCGAGCACTAGATCCACCGCGCCCAGATTCTCATCCAGCCGATGGGGCTTGGTGGTGCCAGGGATCGGCGAGATCCAGGATCGCTGAGCCAGCAACCAGGCCAAGGCAACCTGAGCAGGCGTGCCGCCCTTCTCTGCCGCCATCGTCTTCACCACTTCGACCAATGCCATGTTGGCCCGGCGTGCCTCCGCGGAGAAACGCGGCACCGCATTACGAAAATCCGTTGCATCGAACTGCGTGTTCTCGTCGATCTTTCCGGTCAGGAACCCTGCGCCCAGCGGGCTGAAGGGTACGAAGCCAATGTTCAGCTCTTCAAGTAACGGAAGAAGCGCCTTCTCTGGCTCGCGCCAGAACAGTGAGTATTCGCTCTGCACTGCCGTCAGCGGCTGCACCGCATGTGCCCTGCGGATAGTCTGCACACCCGCTTCGGAAAGGCCGAAATGCGCAACCTTGCCCTCTGCAATGAGCGCCTTCACCGTGTCGGCAACATCCTCGATCGGCACCGCCGGGTCAACACGATGCTGGTAAAGAAGGTCGATGCGCTCGGTGCGAAGCCGCTTCAGACTGGCCTCTACGGCGGCCCGGATGTGGGCGGGCTGGCTGTTGGTACCTGTGCCGCGGGCACCGGTCACCGGGTCGATGTCAAAACCGAACTTGGTGGCGATCACGACCTGGTCACGAACGGGCGCCAGTGCCTCGCCCACCAGGTCTTCGTTGGCAAAGGGGCCGTAGGCTTCGGCGGTGTCGAAGTGGGTGATGCCGCGCTCCACCGCCGTGCGGATCAGCGCAATCATTTCCAGCTTGTCTGCGGCCGGGCCATACGCCGCGCTCATGCCCATGCAGCCGAGGCCGAGGGCAGAAACTTCAAGGCCTTGTCCAAGGGTACGGGTCTTCATGGTCGAATCCTCATCGTGCCGTGCGGAGTGGCCAACCAGGCGTTGACGCTCTCCATGGTGTTGCGTTCCTGGTCGGCCTGCATCACGAATGCATCCAGGATGCGGGCGTTGGGTGCATGGCTGGCCAGGACGCGCAGGCTGCTGCCCACGCCGAAGCCGCCATGGGTGATGAACGGCACGATCGTCTTGCCCCTCATGTCGTGCCGCGACAACAGCGAACGAATGATCGGCGGCGCGGTCTCGCCCCAGATCGGAAAGCCTAGGTAGACGGTGTCATAGCGACCAATGCCGGCAATGTGGGTGCGCAGCGCCGGTTCTACCCCGTCGTCGCGCTCCTGCCGCGCCTTGGCCACCGTTTCCAGGTAGTCCGCCGGATAGTCCACAGCCGGCTGTATCTCGAACAGGTCGCTGGGCATGCTGCGATGAATGAGCCCGGCAACGACCCGGGTGTTGCCCGAGCGCGAGAAGCACGAAACCAGTGTCCGTGCATTCGATCGACCCGCGGCCGCGCCCTCCTGCGGCTCCGCAGCGGAGCATCCCAGCGGCAGCGAGGCCAGAGCGGCGACCACTGCCCGGCAACCGTGATTGGCGGCTGGCTTTGTCATGACGCCAATCTACGCCCCCCAAACACATTCTTGCAGAGGCATAATCGGATATCGCTTATATCCGGTGCGCATCAATGAGCGTAGAGAACTACGACCAGTTGGCCATGTTCGTCCTGGTGGCGCGGGAGCGCAGTTTTACCCGGGCTGCGGCCCAGCTGGGCATGTCCCAGCCTGCCCTGAGCCGATCGATGCGGCAGCTGGAAGAGCGCCTGGGTGTGCGCCTGCTTGCCCGGACCACCCGCAGTGTGTCGCCCACCGAGGCCGGGGAGCAGCTGCTGCGGGTGATTGCGCCGCGCTTCGAGGAAATCGACATGGAGTTGGCCCAACTCAACGCTTTTCGCGACAAGCCCGCCGGTCGCCTGCGCATCACGGCAGGTGAACATGCCGCGCTCACCGTGATGCAGCCGGTACTGGGCAGGCTGCTGCCGGCCAATCCCGATCTGAACATCGAAGTGATCGTCGACTACGGGTTGACCGACATCGTCGCCGAGGGCTTCGACGCCGGCATCCGCATGGGCGAACAGGTGGCCAAGGATATGATTGCCGTGCGCGTTGGGCCTGACCTGCGCATGGCCGTGGTCGGATCGCCTGCCTATTTCCAGCGCCATCCGAAACCGAAATCGCCGCACGACCTCACCCGGCACAACTGCATCACCATCCGCCTGCCAACCCATGGTGGCATCTTCGCGTGGGAGTTCGAGAAAAAGGGGCAGGAACTGAAAGTACGGGTGGAAGGCCAACTGGTGTTCAACAACATCGCGCTGCGCCTGGGCGCCGCGCTGGAGGGGCTGGGGCTGGCCTACATGCCCGAGGATCTCGTCCGCACCAACGTGCAGGCGGGCACCTTGGTCCATGTCCTGCAGGACTGGTGCCCCTCCTTCCCCGGCTACCATCTGTACTACCCGAGTCGCAGGCAGTCGTCGCCTGCGTTCACCCTGTTGCGTGATGCGTTGCGCTATCGGGATTGAGCCCTAACGCAGAGGCGCCTCGACGCCGCTGTATGCCTGCACTGCTGGCGGAAGACGCTCGCCCTGCACTGCCACCGCGGCAACTGCCGCGTTGAGCTCCTGCAGCTCACCGTCGTTGAAGATAACCCCGCCTGCGCCCAGGTTGTCCAGCAGATGTGCCATCTGCGTGGTGCCGGGGATCGGCACGATCCAAGGTCGCTGCGCCATCAGCCAGGCCAGTGCGATCCGCGCAGGCGTCGCCTGTTTTCGCGCGGCCCAGTCGCTGAGCAGGTCCACCAATGCCAGGTTGTGTTCCAGGTTCGGCGGGGCGAAACGCGTTTCGATGCCGCGAATGTCGCCCTCGGCAAACCGTGTCCGGGCGTCGATCGCACTGGTCAGGAAGCCGACGCCCAGTGGGCTCCACGGCACGAATCCGATGCCCAGCTCGGCGCACGCAGCAAGCACCTCCTGTTCGGGGCCGCGCCAGAGCATCGAGTACTCGCTCTGCACAGCGGCCACCGGCAGCGCAGCGTGCGCGCGGCGAAGCGTCTTCAGGCCCATCTCGCACAGGCCCCAATGCAGCACCTTGCCCTCGGTCATCAGGTCCTGGATCGCACCGGCCACGTCTTCGATCGGCACCTGCGGGTCCACGCGGTGCTGGTACAGCAGATCGATGCGGTCGGTACGCAGCCGCTTGAGCATGCCCTCCACTGCCCGTTTAATATGCGCTGGCCTGCTGATCAGGCCCGGGCCACGCGCACCGGTTTCCAGGTCGATGTTCCAGCCGAACTTGGTGGCGATCACCACTTCGTTGCGGAACGAGGCAACCCCCTCCCCCAGGATCCGTTCCACTTCGTGCGGGCCATAGGCCTCGGCTGCGTCGTAGAACGTCATCCCGCGATCAAACGCAGCGCGGATGATGCGGTGCATCTCGGTGCGGGAGGGGATGGTGGTCTGGTAGGTGCGGCTCATGTTCTGCACGCCCAACCCGATGCTGGAAACCTGCAGCGTTCCGAGCATGCGGCGGGCGTCCATTCTCGGCGCTGCAGCTGCGGGGGTGGCGTTTGCCGTGGAAGTGGCCAGCGCGCCGGCCAGCGGCAGTGCAGCCAGCGTGGCGGCGCCCTTCAGGATCGAGCGGCGTTGGGCGTTGGTGGGCAGATCGTTCATTCCGGTCTCCATGTGGGGCGCTGTCAGGGCTTGGGTGCCGGGGTCTGTTCCAACGCCTGCACCGCGCGGGTGGATGCGGCCGCGTAACCGTTGTGGGCCAGCAGTCGGGCCACGTGCTGCAACTGTGCGCGGCTGAGGCCCACGCGCTGGCTGGCCGCCATGTGCGAGCGCAGCTGCGCCTCCACGCCGGGCATCACTGCCAGTGCACCCACCGTCGCCAGCTCACGGCTTTGCCAGTCCAGGTTGTCGCGCTCGAAGATGTCGCCGAACAGGTGCGTCTGCAGGTACTGGTTGATGATCGGGGCGAAGTCCATGACCGGCCCGGTCACCGGGGCACCGGAGATCCGGGTCTGATTGGCGGTGCCCACCGCGCGGAGTGCATCGCCTACGGGAACCTTCCCGGTGGGCGGTTGCCCGGGCGCGGTGGCGATGCCTTGCACCTCACGTGCGCGCACGACGTTCATCAGCTCGCCCAAGGCGTTGAGGCTCTTCGGGAACCCCGCATAGGCATACAGCTGCACGAGCACTTCCTTTGTCTCGCTCAGCGTCAGGCCAGCATCCAGTCCCCGGCGCAAGGCGGCATTGAGCTGGGGCATGTCGCTGCTGGCCGCAGCGGCTGCAATCAGCGGGATCGCCTGCTGCCTCGGCGAAAGCGGCCCGGCAACGGGCGCCTCGATGCCTGCTGACGCTTGGCGGTACTGGTCATCACTCACCTGCTCCAGCCAGGCCACCGATTTTCCCTCTGCCACACCGGTTACCGCGAGATGGGTCATCGCGTTGTGCGGCGCGGCGCCGTGCCAATGCTTGACCCCGGCCGGACACACCACCACATCCCCGGCGTGTATCTGCTGCACCGGCTTGCCCCATTCCTGGGTCAGCCCAACGCCAGAGGTAACCACCAATCGCTGCCCGGCGGGATGGGTGTGCCAGGCCGAACGCGCGCCCGGCTCAAAGCTGACGTATGCGGATGAGACCTGCACGTCCTTGTCCGCTGGGAACAGCGGATCCACGCGCACTTTGCCAACGAAGGTCTCTGCTGGACCGGCAACGGACGATTGTGTTCCCGACCGGGTGATCTGCTGGATGGGCATTTCGCCGGCGCCGGAGAACGGTGCCGCCACGCTCAATGCAGCGCCCAGCAGCGCCGTCTGCGCGGGTGATTTACGAGGCGTGGTCATGGTGCAAGCGTCCGGGTGTAGAACGTGGTGAGCGAGGCGACGGCAGCATCCACGTACTTCGGCACCCAGTAGGTCTCGATGTGCGTGGCCCCCTCCAGCAGCACCAGCTGCTTGTCGATGGTACCGGTTGCTTTGGCGAAGGCATCCTGGGTCATGTACAGACTGTCCGCCTTGCTGCCGGCAATCATCAGCAGTGGTTGGTTGATCAGCTCGATCTGGTTGGTGGCGTCCCAGCGCATCAGGTCCAGCAGGCTGCTGGTCGTGTAGCGGAAGGTGGAATTGGGATGGGCATGCGTCTTCCAGTAATACTCATAGCCCTGCCGATACAGATCGAAGGGGAGCTTGGCGATCTGCTCGTCGCTGAGGTTGGCATCGCCGGAGTACAGCACTTCGCCGCCGGCGGCCTGCTGTGCGCGCGCCTGCGAAGCCTGCTGCAGGCGCTGTTGGATGGTGTCCAGCTGCGAGTCGGCATAACCGTTGCGGCGCACTCGGCCAGAGTTGAACATGCTGATCGTGGCTACGGCCTTGAAGCGCTTGTCGGTCTGCGCGGCCGCCAGCGAGTAGCCGCCGCCACCACAGATGCCGAGCAAGCCCAGGCGCGAGGTGTCCACCCAGGGGAATCGACTGATGAAGTCCGCCATGCCGTGGATGTCCTCGATGCGGTGGGAAGGCATGTCCACGCTGCGCGGTTGGCCGCCGCTTGCCCCCTGATAGGCCGCATCGGCGGCAATGGCGATGTAGCCCTGCTGGGCCAGGCGTTGCGCGTACAGGCCGGCCACCTGCTCTTTGACCCCGCCATTGGGGTGGGCAACCACGATGGTCGGGTACTTCCGCGAGGCATCAAAATTGGCGGGCGTGTAGAAGTTTGCCGCGATCTCGATTCCATTCAGCGGATAGGACACCGAGTGAATGTTGACCTCACTGGGCACATTGCGCGTGATCGCACCTTCGTAGGCCAGTTGGAAGGGGTTGAGTGTGTAGTCGGCAGCGGAGGCATTGCCTGCTGCCAAGCCGAGAGACATCGCCAACAGCGTGGCGTGCACGATGTGCTTCATTCAAGTGCTCCGGGTTTGTACGTTACCCCTGACGGCGCGTGTTGCGGGCCGACGGTGGCGGGGTTCAGGAGTAAACCTAACGCCCGTGCACCCATGGAAACAGAGCATCAGCCGGATATCACTCATGCGTGCATGATATGAATGACGAATTGGCGAGCGGCGCAGCATCCAGGACGCCACACTCCATGGCGCGATCCATGCACGGGCGCGGTCCGGCTCAACGATCCAGATGCTTCTTCTGCAGGAACTCACTCACCAGATCGGCGATCTGTACGTTGTTGAGGTCTGAGAACAGGAAGTGGCTGTTGCCACGGATTCCCATCTCCGGCAGATGGATCAGGGTGACATCGCCGCCCTGCCGATTGACGGCATCACGCCAGGCGCGGGCCATTTCCAACCGGGCCCGCCAACTGTCCTGCGCCGGCAGGTCAACCGGCTTGTCAGGGATGTTGTCGCCATACAGCACCAGAATCGGGATCCGGGTCAGCGCCTTGAATTCCGCGGGCGAAACCAGCGCGGGAGCGACGGTATCGAACGCGCTGGGAATCGGTGCCGGTGCATCGTCCTTTGCGAACACGAAGCTGCTGCCAGGCTCGAACGCGACGATCGCGCGGACGTTGGGGCTTTTTATGGCCGTCATCCAGCCAGGACCACCCGCCTGCGAATGGGTAAACAGGATCGCAGGCCCTGTCTTCTGCAGCACGGCGGCTACCCCGTCCGACACTACGCCGAGGTCGAAGGGGCCGGTGTTGGGCGTGACCGAACGGAAGAACTGGTCGAGCGCGGCCTCCCCTTTCGGGAACTGGCTGCCACCGAAGTAGTTTGGCCAGAGGCCGATCCGGAACTGGTTGAACCACATCTGATCGTCTGCCACGGGCTTCAGCGTCGCCTCGACCATGCTTCGGCCGGCCTTGCCGCGCCGTGGTTGATCGATCAGGTAGGTAGCGAAACGACGACGCAGGAACAGGTTCTGGAAGCCCTCACGCCCATCGGCCGTCGTCTCCCAGCTCTTGGAAGACTGGCCCGCACCGTGCCACATCACGATGGGCAACGTGCGCGCGTTCACCGGCTTCTGGTAGAAGGCATAGACGTGATCGCCGTGATAGCTCTGGCCATCCGGATTGGAGGGCTTCAACGGATCGAACGTGCCAGACTCTTTCTTGGTCGTGCCCCCAGCGAGGAAGCTGCCTTGCGAATCGATCTGCAGTGGCTCGTTGGCCATGGCGGTCGTGCCGCAGAGGGAAACCGCTATCCAGAGCAGTGTGGAGGGGAAGCTGGGCACCAGAGTGCGAAGGCGCGTGCGAGTCTGCATGGGTCACTCCGTGACAGATTGTCAGGGGAATCTATCTTCGGGACCATGCGAGAAGAAGAGCGGGAGTGCATATCACTCATGCGCGGAGGGTATAGATGCCTCACTGCCCAGATCACGATCCAGCATGCAGTCGATGAAGGCCCGCAACCCCGGCAGCATGTGCCGTCGGCTCGAGTAGTACAGATAAAGACCGGGCACCGTCGGCGACCAGTCCGCCAGCACGCGCCGCAGTCGGCCATCGCGCAGTGCCTCGGCGATGTCATCGTCGTTGTAGGCATACAGGATGCCGAGCCCTTGCAACGCCGCCGGCACGATGATGTCCTGGTGGTTGGAAATCACGCTGCCTTCGCCAAAAAACTCAACCGTTTTGCCCTTTTTACTGAATTCCCAGCCCGCGATCCTGCCGCTGCCGGGGAAGCGCCAATTGATGCAGGCATGACGACTTAGATCCGCAGGCGTTCTCGGTTCACCGTAGCGGGCAAGGTACTCCGGCGATGCGACGGCCAGCAGTTCGACATCCGGCGTCATCCGGACCGCCACCATATCCTTCTGCAGGCGATTGCCCACGCGGATGCCGGCATCGAAGCCCTCCCCGGCAATGTCGCTCAAGGTGTCATCGATCACGATATCCAGCACCACATCGGGATGGGCACGTGCAAAACGCCCCAGGCGTGGCGCGATCAGTCGCTTGGCGGCCATGCTGAGCGTGTTGATGCGCAGCGTGCCCGAGGCGTGCGTGCGTGTGTCGACCGCCTCCGCCACGGCCGCGTCCATTTCACGCAGCATCGGCGCCATGCGTTCGTGCAGCCGCCGCCCCGGCTCGGTCGGAGAAACACTGCGTGTCGTCCGGTTCAACAAGCGCACGCCCAGCCGCGACTCCAGCTGGCGAATGGTCTGGCTGAGGGCTGACCGCGACAACCCCAGGTGATCCGCGGCTTTGGCGAAGCTGGACCTGTCCACGACGGCGACGAACGCCTTCAGTTCTGCGAATTCAGCGCCGCGCATTGTGCACTCGTTTCTACATAGCCTGCTCAGATAGTAGGTGATTCTATTACCAGAAGGAACACGTCAATCTGGCGCCGCCCACCACAACGGAGACACCAGAATGCAAACGCTCGACCTTCCCGAACCGATCGCCGCCTATTTCACTGCGGACCAGCACGATGGCCGCGCGGTTGCCCGCTGCTTCACGCCAGACGGACGCGTGCTGGATGAAAAGAAGATCCATACAGGCACAGCCCAGATCGAGGCATGGAAAGACGCTTCGTCTGCCAAGTACACCTATGTCGTGCAGCCTCGCAAGGTGGAGACACTGGATCGCACCTGCATCGTGACCAGCGAAGTGGCCGGCAATTTCCCCGGCAGCCCTGTCCAGCTGCGTTATGCCTTCACCCTGGAACGCGACAAGATCGCCTCGCTGGAGATCGCGCCATGACGTTCGATCTTCAATTGGCAGGCAAGCGCGTCCTGGTGACGGGTGGTGCCCGCGGTCTGGGGGCTGCGGTCGTGGATCTGATGTCCAGGCTGGGTGCGCGTGTCGCGGCGTCGGCGCTGTCGGTGCCGAAGCGCCCTGTCGATGGCGTGCGCTATGTGGCGGCGGATCTCGCCACCGCCGAAGGCGTACGCCAGGCATCGGAGGTCACCATGCATCATCTCGGCGGCCTGGACATCCTGATCAACGTGGTGGGCGGCTCCTCGGCGCCGGCCGGGGGATTCGCACGGCTGGACGATGCGGAATGGGCGAAGGCGCTGGATCTGAACCTGATGACGGCGGTACGGATGGATCGCACCTGGTTGCCTGGGATGATCGCGCAGGGCTCGGGGGTGATCCTGCACGTGACGTCGATCCAGCGAGTACTCCCGCTGCATGACGCCACGATTGCCTATGCCGCTGCGAAGGCAGCGTTGTCCACCTACAGCAAAGCGCTCTCCAAGGAAGTCACGCCCAAGGGGGTGCGTGTGGTCCGCGTGTCGCCGGGCTGGATCGAAACAGAGGCTGCGATCGCATTCGTCGAGCGGATTGCGTCCAATGCGGGCACAGACTATGCGGGTGCCAAGCAGCAGGTCATGCAGGCGCTGGGAGGCATTCCGCTTAGGCGCCCTGCCCAGCCGGCCGAGGTCGCCGATCTGATTGCATTCCTGGTCTCCCCGCGGGCGGCCTCCATCTCCGGTGTGGAGTACACCATCGATGGCGGTACTGTGCCGACGGTCTAGAGCGGACACCTTTCAGGGGGCGTCAGCGCCCCCGAGTTTGGTGGACGGAGACAGCTTCGGCGCCACAACGGCAAGGTCGTAGCCGCGGATGAGCTCGCGCCACTCGGGCGTCAGGTCGTCCATATCCTTGCTGCGCAAACGGCGCAGATCCACCAGCATCCAGTCGTCCGGTGCCATGCCGGAGGGGCGGGCCAACATCACATCCTTGCGCCAGTCACTGTCCTTGCCGGTGGTCGCATCGAAGTCGTACACCTTCATCGGGCGACCGACCCCGTTGTATCCGGCGCCCACGCCTTTCGCACCACCTACCATCAGGTGCAGGGCACTCACGCCCTGTCCGTCGGCATGTTCGGCAACGAAGTTGCCCACGTCGCGCTGGCCAAGTGGGTTGTAGCCCTTGTAGAGATGATAGGCGCCGAACTTCATCAGCACGCGCGCCTGCGGCACCTCGGTGAAATGGGCGGCGAGCGTCCGCTTCATCAGCCGCGCCCTGCGCCCGTTCGGATCGCCACGACCAGACTGCGAGGCCTGGTAGATGGCACGTGTTTCGCGCAAGGCGGCGAACAGGGCCTTTGCCCGGTCGCCGCCATCTTGGTCGATGGCTTTCCCCGCCGGCTCCAGCGTCGCATCGGTGACCTTCAACAGGAACAGATCCATGGGCGACCCTGAGGCGAGCGCGACCTGCACCGCCGTCCGCTCCTGTTTGGCCAAGGCATCGATCTGGGCACGGGCGAGCGGCCCTGGCCCGGATGCCAGCATCTGGTCGAACAGATAGCCGCTTACGCCCAGGAACTCCTGATCCAGTCCCCACAACGTGAACTCGGGCCCGGCGACCGCAGCGCAGTCGGCCACCGTCTGCCCTTCGGCGCGGCTGTTGAGGAACGCCATGACGTCGGGATAGGCGGTCATGAAATCGGAAATCTGCTGTTCCCGGTCCGGCGCTCTCATCCGTGCATTGACTGCGCTGGCGGCCTCCGGTCCTGTCTCAACGGCCATCGCGGCCAGGCCGCCCGGCGCCATCAACCGACAGACGTTGGTGGTGAAGGCGGGGATCTCGCGCGAAAAGTGGCTCTCGCCGATGAGAACGTACCGGCTGGCGTCTACCGCGTCGGACAGAATGGCGGCGCCCGGACCCGAGAAGCCCTCCGGCCGCACGGTCAGCGGCGACCCTGCCTGCGCCAGCCGATCGGCGAAGGTGAGAGGTGCAACGGCCTGCGCATAAGCGGACGCGGCGCACAGGCATGCGAACGACAGTCCCACCCCGATCGACTTCAAACGCATAGTGCTTATCCCCTTGGATGAATCGGCTTGACGAATTTCGGCGCCCACTTCAGTTGCAGGCCGCATCATCAGGCTCCCAGCGGCGGCAAGCAAGGCGCCGACCGCACCCAACCTTCACAGCAACCATGGCACCCCCAATGCAACTATGAGGGCCGCGACCTGCCCCCCATCGGTAACCTATGCCCCACCTTCGTCGTCTTTTTGGCCGTTGGCTGCGTCTGCGTCGTCTTGTCCGTTGGCGCTGGCGTGAGCGCCAGGCCTCGGCGCCGGCCATCGAGGCCACCGAGGGCCCCCTGCGCGCCGCGCTGTACAGCGTTGAGCAGATGGAGGTGTACGGCCGCGCCCTTGCGCGCCAGCACCGGGTGCGGATGCGGCCTGGCGCAGAGCGCCTGCTCGATCGCCTGCAGGCAAACGAGCGAGTCCTGGAAGACGCCAACACGCTGCTCAGCAGCGTGGTGCGTGAACAGCGGCCGGTCACCCCCGCCGGGGAATGGCTGCTCGACAACTACTACCTGATCGAAGAACAGATCCAGACCGCGCGACGCCATCTGCCGCGCGGCTACAGCCGTCAGTTGCCTTCACTTGTCGCCGGCCCCTCGGCCGGCCTGCCGCGTGTGTATGAACTGTCGATGCAGGCCATCGCGCACGGCGACGGTCGCATCGACGCCGATACCCTGGGCCGTTTCATCGCCTCCTACCAGTCGCTTGCTCCCCTGAGCCTGGGCGAACTGTGGGCCGTCCCCATCATGCTGCGCCTGGCGCTGCTCGAGAATCTGCGGCGCATGGCCGCGCGGGTGATGCGCGATGGCACGGACCGCAGCCTGGCGGCGCAATGGGCTGAGAACCTCAATCGCGCGGCGTCCGACACCCCGACCGAGGTGGTCCTGGTGGTGGCCGACATGGCCCGGTCCGAGCCGCCGTTGACCGGTGCGTTCATCGCCGAGCTCACCCGCTCGCTGCAGGGGCGCGGCGGCGCGTGGGCGATGCCGGTCGCCTGGCTGGAACAGTGGGCCGCCGCGGCTGGCCAGCGCATCGATGAACTGGTCGCCGCCGAGGGGCAGCAGCAGGCGGCCGACCAGGTCTCCATCGGCAACAGCATCGGCAGCCTGCGCTTCCTCTCCACCATGGACTGGCGCACGTTCGTCGAAGAGATGAGTGTGGTCGAGCAGCGGCTGCGGGAAGACCCCATGGGGGTCTATGCGCAGATGGATTTCGGCACCCGCGACGCCTACCGCCACGTCGTGGAGAAGATCGCCCGCGGCAGCCGTGTCGCGGAAGAGCGCGTTGCCACGATTGCGCTGGACCTGGCACGGGCGGCTGTGCCGGTTGAAGGGCCGCGCACGCACGTAGGCTACTGGCTGGTCGGCGAAGGCCTGCCCGCCACCGTTGACGCCGTGGCCCAGGCAGCGCCGCGGCACCGCAAGGCACGGCAACTGGCGCATCGCGTGCCGCTTGCGCTGTACCTGCTGCCGATCATCCTGCTGGCGGTGCTGGCCACGGGTGGCCTGCTGGCCACCGGCGTTGGCTCGGCGCCCGTCTGGCTGGCCGCGCTGCTCGGGCTGCTGGTCTTCAGTGAGCTGGGCATCGTCCTGGTGAACTGGACCGCGACAGTGCTGGTCACGCCCAGGCCACTGCCCAAGCTCGATTTCAGCGAAGGCATCCCGGCTGCCTGCGCCACGGTCGTCGCGGTTCCGTCCATGCTCTCCAGCATCGATGGAATCGACGTGCTGGTCGAAGCGCTGGAAGTCCGCTTCCAGGCCAACCGCGATCCCCAGCTGCGCTTTGTGCTGCTGACGGACTTTCTTGATGCCGTGGAAGCCGAGACGCCGACGGACCATACTCTGGTTGCGCACGCGGTGGAGCGGATCGAGGAATTGAACGCCCGCTACGCGTCCGAACGCGGCGATCGCTTCTACCTGCTGCATCGCCCCCGGCAATGGAATCCGGGCGAAGGGGTGTGGATGGGCCACGAGCGCAAACGCGGCAAGCTGGCCGCGCTCAATGCCCTGCTCCGCCACGGCGATGCGGCCGCGTTCATGCGCACCGTCGGTGACGTTGCGGCCCTGATCGGCGTCCGCTACGTCATTACCCTGGATGCGGACACCCAACTCCCGCGGGATGCGGCACGCGCGTTCGTCGCCACGCTGGCGCACCCGCTCAACCGCCCGCGCTTCGATCCGGCGCTGCAACGCGTCGTGGAGGGCTACGGCATCCTGCAGCCCAGCGTCGGCACCAGCCTGGGCACGCGCCGCACCTCGCGCTTTGCCAGGATGTTCGGCAGCGAGCCGGGCATCGATCCGTACACGCGCATGGTGTCGGACGTCTATCAGGACCTGTTCGACGAAGGCTCGTTCGTGGGCAAGGGCATCTATGACGTTGAAGCCTTCGAGCATGCGCTCGAGGGCCGCCTGCCCGAGAACCGCATCCTCAGCCATGACCTGCTGGAAGGGTGCTACGCACGCGCTGGCCTGGTCAGCGATGTGCGCCTGTACGAGGATTACCCCGAGCGTTACGTCGCCGACGCCAAGCGCCGTGCGCGCTGGATCCGTGGCGACTGGCAGCTGCTGCCATGGTTGCTGCCGTGGACACCGCGCCCGGGCTCCGCATGGGAAGGCAACCGGCTGAGCCTGCTGTCGCGCGGCAAGTTGCTGGACAATCTGCGCCGGAGCCTGGTGCCGGTCGCCGCCCTGGCCTTGCTGGTCGCAGGCTGGCTGTATGCCGAAAACCCGGCGGCATGGACGGCGTGGGTGCTCGCGCTGTGGTTCGCGCCGCCGCTGATCGGCATGCTGCGCGATGCCCTGAGCGTTCCGGATGACACACCGCTCGAGGCGCACTACATCATGGTCGGCCGTGGCACGCTGCAGTCGTTGCTGCGCGCGTCCACCCAGATCGCCTGCCTGCCCTACGAGGCGCTGCTGGCCGGTGGCGCGATACTGCGCACGCTCTGGCGCATGGCCGTTACCCGCCGCCACCTGCTGCAATGGAACCCCTCCAGCGAGGTCGAGCGCCGCCTTGGCGGCGACCGCGGCGCGGAATGGCGGGTGATGGCACCGGGGTCGCTGCTGGCGCTCGTGCTGGTGGGGCTCGTGGCCAGCGTGCATCCGCAGGCACTGCCTGTCGCCCTGCCCTTGCTGCTGGCGTGGACCTTCGCGCCCGCATTGATGGCATGGCTGGGCCGGCCGCCGGCCGCGAGCGTGGCCGAGCTTTCCGTGACGCAGCGGGCCTTCCTGGGCCGGCTGGCCCGGCGTACCTGGTCCTTCTTCCAGGCCTGGGTACGCGAGCAGGATCATTGGCTGCCGCCGGACAACATCCAGGAGCATCCCTCGCTGGTGGTGGCGCGGCGCACCTCGCCGACCAACATCGGCCTGTCCCTGTTGGCCAACCTGTCGGCGTGGGATTTCGGCTGGCTGCAGCAGGATGCGGTCGCCGAACGTACCGCCCTCACGTTCGATACGCTGGACAAGCTGCCGCGCCACCGCGGCCACTTCCTGAACTGGTATGACACCGAAACCCTGGCGCCGCTGCCGCCGCGCTACGTCTCCACCGTGGACAGCGGCAACCTTGCCGGCCACCTGCTGACGCTGCGCCAGGGCCTGCTCGCCCTGGTGGACGCGCCGGTGCTGGCGCCGCACACGTTCGATGGCCTGGCCGATACGCTGGGCGTGCTGGAAGAGGAACGCCAGCGCCATCGGCCCGACGACGCGCACGTGGGCCAGGCACTCAACCACCTTCGCCAGCGCCTGGCATCAACGCGTACCGACCGCCCACGTGGCACGGCCCAGCTGCTCGCCCGGTTGCAGGAGCTGGCCGGCCTGGCCGATGCCGTACTGGCACAGTGGCCGGCACCGCCATCGCCCGAGCAGGGTGAGCTGCACTGGCCGGCGCTGTTTGCCGCCGAATGCCATGCTGCCCGGGCATCGCTCGCCAGCATCCCTGCCGATGCCAACGCAGCCGACGAGACGCCGGTACCCAGCCTGCGCCAGCTCGCCGAGCTGCCCGGCACGGTCGGCGCGGAGGCGCGCGCGCGCATCGAGCAGCTGCAGGCCCTCGCGCACCGCGCCGGGCAGTTCTCGCTGATGGAATACGGGTTCCTGTTCTACCGTACCCGCAACCTGCTCTCGATCGGGTACAACGTCGACGACCACCGCCTCGACAACAGCTTCT
This sequence comes from Stenotrophomonas sp. AS1, assembly GCF_048957655.1. Classification (NCBI taxonomy): domain Bacteria; kingdom Pseudomonadati; phylum Pseudomonadota; class Gammaproteobacteria; order Lysobacterales; family Lysobacteraceae; genus Stenotrophomonas; species Stenotrophomonas sp. AS1. The sequence continues at coordinate 173,439 of NZ_JARVXM010000001.1, forward strand.
ACGACCTGCTGGCCTCCGAAGCGCGTCTGTGCGCCTTCGTCGCCATCGCCCAGGGCCAGCTGGCGCAGGAGAGCTGGTTCGCGCTCGGCCGGATGCTCACCGAGGTCAACGGCACCCCGACGCTGCTGTCATGGAGTGGCTCGATGTTCGAGTACCTCATGCCGCAACTGGTGATGCCCAGCTATCCGGACACGCTGCTCGACCAGACCGCGCGGCATGCGGTGGAGGCGCAGATCGTCTACGGCCGTACGTTGAACCTGCCGTGGGGCGTGTCCGAGTCCGGCTACAACGCCGTCGATGCACGCCTGAACTACCAGTACCGCGCGTTCGGCGTGCCGGGGCTGGGTCTCAAGCGCGGCCTGGGCCAGGATCGGGTCATCGCGCCCTATGCCAGCATGATGGCGCTGATGGTGGCGCCGGAGGCGGCGTGCCAGAACCTCCAGGCCATGGAAGAACTGGGCTTCTCCGGGCGCTTTGGCATGTACGAAGCAGTCGACTACACCCCCGCCCGCGTGCCACCGGGGCAGGATCACGTTCTGCTGCGTTCGTTCATGGCCCACCACCAGGGCATGGGCCTGCTCTCGCTGGATTACCTGTTGCGCGACCAGCCGATGCAGCGCCGCTTCGTGGCCGATGTCGAGTTCCAGGCGACCTTGTTGCTGCTGCAGGAGCGCATACCGCGCATCGGCGTGTTCCATCCCCATGAGGTGGAAGCCCTGGGCGAGCACTCCGCCATGGCCGAGCACGAGACGGCCCTGCGCGTCCTGCGCGACGCGGGTGGCCCGCGCCCGGAGGTGCAGCTGCTCTCCAACGGGCGCTACCACGGCATGCTCACCCATGCCGGCGGCGGCTACAGCCGCCATGGCGACCTGTCGCTCACCCGTTGGCGCGAAGACGGCACCACCGATGCCTGGGGGTCGTTCTGCTACCTGCGCGACGTGGACAGCGGCGAGTTCTGGTCTGCCGCCTATCAGCCCACCTGCGTGCCGGTGGACAATTACGAGGCGATCTTCTCTGACGCCAAGGCTGAATTCCGCGGTGCGCGCCGCGGTTGCGAGAGCCACCTGCAGGTGGCCATCTCCGCCGAGGACGACATCGAGCTCAGGCGCCTGCGCCTGACCAACCGCAGCCGTCGCCAGCGCACGGTGGAGATCACCACCTACGCCGAAGTGGTGCTGGCACCTGCAGCCTCCGACGACGCACACCCGGCCTTCAGCAATCTCTTCGTCCAGAGCGAGATCCTGGCTGCCAAGCAGGCCCTGCTATGCACGCGTCGCCCACGTTCCCACGACGAAGTGCCGCCGTGGATGTTCCATCTGGTTGCGGTGCATGACGCAGAGGTAGTGTCGATCTCCTACGAAACCGACCGTGCGCGCTTCCTGGGTCGTGGCAACACGCCGCGGACGCCGCAGGCCTTGACCATCGATACCGACCTCTCCGGTACGGACGGCTCGGTGCTCGACCCGATCGTGGCGATCCGCGTCCGCGTCTTGCTTGAGCCCGAACAGACCGTCCAGCTGGACATGGTGTATGGCATCGGCGCCGACCGCGCCGGTTGCGAGGCACTCGTGGACAAATACCGTGATCGCCGGCTGGCCGACCGCGTCTTCGATCTGGCCTGGACGCACAGCCAGGTGGTGCGCCGGCAGATCAATGCGAGCCAGGCCGAGGCGTCGCTGTACGAGCGCCTGGCCAGCCACGTGCTGTATTCCAATGCGCTGCTGCGCGCAGGTGCCGGCGTCCTGCAGCAGAACCAGCGAGGCCAATCCGGGCTGTGGGGGCATGCCATCTCGGGCGATCTGCCGATCGTCCTGCTCAAGGTCACCGACGCGGAGAACGTGGAACTGGTCAGGCAACTGGTGCAGGCCCATGCCTATTGGCGCCAGAAGGGGCTCAACACCGACCTGGTGATCTGGAACGACAGCAAGGCCGGCTATCGCCAGGAACTGCAGGACCAGATTCTGGGCATGGTCGCCGCCAGCTCGGAGACCGGCCTGCTCGATCGCCCTGGCGGCATCTTCGTACGGCCCGTGCAGAACATGAGTCACGAAGACCGCGTTCTGTTGCAGGCGGTGGCACGGGTGGTGATCAGCGACGAGGACGGTACGCTGGTCGCCCAGGTGGGACGCCAGCCCCTGCCCGTCCGCCGGATCCCGGCCCTGGTGCCACAGGTGGAGCAGCAGGAGCTGACACTGTCGATGGACGCAACGCCCGGGCTGCCCGTGGTTGCCGACCTCGGGCCCGAACCGGGCATGCCCCCGGGCGCCGGGCACGACGAAGAGCTGGACGACCCGTGGCCCTTCCTTCCGTACCGCGGCACCGGCCGATTCGACAACGGAACCGGCAGCTTCAGCGAGGACGGCCGCGAATACGTCGTGGTGGTGCGCGAAGGCGCCCCGACGCCCGCGCCCTGGGCCAACGTGATCGCCAACGCCCGCCTGGGCACCGTCGTCAGCGAGAGCGCACCGGGCTACACGTGGTTCGAGAACGCACACGAATTCCGCCTGACGCCCTGGCTCAACGATCCGGTATCCGACACCGGCGGTGAAGCCTTCTACGTGCGCGACGAGGACACCGGCCGCGTCTGGTCGCCGATGCCGCTCCCGTGCCGGGGCACCGGCGCGTACCGTACGCGCCATGGATTCGGCTACACGGTCTATGAGCATATCGAGGACGGCATCGTCAGCGAGTTGTGGGTATTCGTCGACGTCACCGCCCCACTGAAGTTCTCGGTCCTGCGGTTGCACAACCTGTCGGGCAGGACACGGCGGCTGTCGGCCATCGGCTACGTTGAGTGGGTCATGGGTGACCTGCGTCCGAAATCACGTATGCATGTGCTCACCGAACGCGACCCGCAGAGCGGCGCGCTGCTGGCGCGCAACACCTACAACACCGACTTCGGCGGCCGCATGGCCTTCTTCGACACCGATGCCGAGGGCTGTGGCTGGACCTGTGATCGCCTGGAGTTCATCGGGCGCAACGGCGGCCTGCACGCGCCGGCCGCGCTGCGGCGCGAACGTCTGGATGGACGGATCGGCGCGGGCCTGGATCCCTGCGCGGCGATCCAGGTGCCACTGGAACTGGCACCGGGTGACCGCAGTGAAACGACGTTCCGCCTCGGCGCGGGGCGCGACCGCGAGGAAACGCTCGCGCTGGCACGAAGCCGCCAGGGCAATCATGAGGCCATCGATGCGCTGGACGCGGTGCGCATCCACTGGCGCAATGTGCTGGCCACGGTGCAGGTACGTACGCCGGACCCGGCGCTGGACGCACTGGCCAATGGCTGGCTCGTGTATCAGACCCTGGGCTGCCGCTACCTGGCGCGCAGTGGGTACTACCAGTCGGGCGGCGCGTTCGGCTTCCGCGACCAGCTGCAGGACGCGCTGGCCCTCATCCACACGCGCCCGGACCTGACCCGCGAGCACCTGCTGCTTTGCGCGGCACACCAGTTCGCCGAAGGCGATGTGATGCATTGGTGGCACCCCCCGCAAGGTCGCGGCGTGCGTACCCGCTGCTCCGACGATTACCTCTGGCTGCCCCAGGGCGCATGCCGCTACCTGGAGGTCACCGGCGACGCCAGCGTGCTGGACGAAGTGGTCGGCTTCATCGAAGGGCGCGCGGTGACCCCGGAAGAGGAAGGGTATTACGACATGCCGACCCCATCGGTGCAGCGCGGCACGCTGTATGCGCACTGCATCGTCGCGCTCGAGCGCGGCTGCCGCTTGCTGGGCGAGCGCGGCCTTCCGCTGATGGGAACCGGCGACTGGAACGACGGCATGAACCGCGTCGGCGACCAGCAGCGCGGCGAAAGTGTGTGGCTGGGATTCTTCCTGCATGACACGCTGCGCCGCTTCATCGTGCTGGCGAACGCGCGCGGCGATGACGCCCGTGCGCAGTGGTGCCAGGAGCAGGCCGACCGCCTGCGCCAGAACCTGGAACACCACGCCTGGGATGGGGCGTGGTATCGCCGCGCCTGGTTCGACAACGGCGCCACCTTGGGCTCGTCACAGAACGACGAGTGCCGCATCGATTCCATCTCGCAGAGCTGGTCGGTGCTGTCAGGCGTCGCCGCGCCGGAGCGTGCCTCGCAGGCGCTGGATTCGCTGTACACGCACCTGGTGCGCAAGGACGCCAAGCTGATCCAGCTCCTCGATCCGCCCTTCGACCAGACCACGGAAGACCCCGGTTACATTCGGGGTTACGTACCGGGGGTGCGCGAGAATGGCGGCCAGTACACCCACGCGGCCGTGTGGGCGGCGATGGCATTCGCGCAGCAGGGAGATGCGGTGCGTGCCTGGGAGCTGGCCGGCATGATCAATCCCCTCAACCACACGCTGGACCCGGCGGCGGTCCAGACCTACCGCGTCGAACCTTACGTATTGGCCGCCGATGTATACGCCGTGTCGCCGCACGTCGGCCGCGGCGGCTGGACGTGGTACACCGGGTCGGCCGGTTGGATGTACCGCCTGCTGGTGGAATCCCTGCTTGGCATCCGTCGCGAAGGCGATCGTCTGTCGCTGGCGCCGTGCCTGCCCGATCATTGGCCGTCATTCGAACTGAGCTACCGCTTCGGCCGCAGCCTGTATGAGTTCGAGGTGACCCGCACGGCGCAGGGTGAGCCCACCCTGCATGTGGATGGCGTCCTACAGCCGGACCTCACCGTCCTGCTCCGCGACGACGGCCATTACTACCGCGTCGTGCTCGACCTGGGCGCGCCCCCGGGATGAACGTGCGCACCGAAATCCAGGTGCAGCTTGATGCGCTGGCCGACCAACTGGACCACTGGGTGGCGCGCGTGCGCCACCCGGCGCAGTTCTGGCCGCAGTTTGAGCAGCTGACTGGCGAGATCCTTGACCAATGCGCGAACACGGAGAGGGACCACGCGCGTGCATGTATACAGGCCATGCTCGAACGCCACGCACTGGATCTCCCGTCCTGGCACCAACGGGACGACACGCTGCCGCCGGGGACGCCGGGAGCGTGATGGCGCGAACGATCGCAGCGCCCCGTCGGATGGCGTCGTCGCATTGCCGTCCTTCCAGCACCACCGGCCGGGCAATGGCCCCTCCCCACGCTGCCCAGCCATTCAGCGCCGCCTACACGGCCTCAACCTCCATCGCTGCCCCACCCCGCCGCTGTTCACGCCGGCGATGCACCCAGTAGTACAGCGTCGGCAGCACCAGCAGGGTCAGCAGCATCGCCGACAGCAGTCCACCAATCACCACCACCGCGAGTGGCTTCTGGGTTTCGGCGCCGATCGCGTGCGAGGTGGCCATGGGCAACAAGCCGAACATCGCCAACAGCGCCGTCATCAGCACCGTGCGCAGGCGCTGCAGGGCGCCCTGCACCACGGCGTCGTAGAGCGCCATGCCCTGCTCGCGCAGCTGGCCGAACCGGGTCAACATGATCACGCCGTTGAGCACCGCTTGCCCGAACAAGGCGATGAAGCCGATTGCCGCCGAGACCGACAGCGGAATACCGGTCAACCACAGCGCCAGGATGCCGCCGATCATCGCCAGCGGTACGTTCGCCAGGATCAGGGCGGCACTGGTGACGTCCTTGAAAGCATCGAACAGCAGCACGAAGATGATCAGTACCGAGAGCGGCACCACCCAACCCAGACGGGCCATGGCGCGCTGCTGGTTCTCGAACTCGCCGGACCAGTCGATCCGGTAGCCCTCCGGCAGATCGATGGTCGCGTCGACCTGCCGGCGCATGTCGGCCACCACGCTGCCCATGTCGCGCCCGGCGATGAAGATGCTCACGGCTTTGACGCGCTGGGCGTTCTCACGCGAGATGTTGATCGCGCCGCTGGCCATGGTGAAGTCCGCCACATCCCCCAGCGTCACGGTCTGGCCGGAGGCAGTGCCCACCGGCACGGTGCGCAGACGCTGCAGGTCGCGGTCGGCATCGGACAGGCGCAGGCTGATCGGGAACTGGCGCTCGCCTTCCCACAGCTGGCCGACCTCGCGGCCGCCGATGGCGGTCTCGATCACGGCATCGATGTCCTGCACGTTCAGGCCGTAGCGCGCCGCACGGTCGCGATCGATATCGATGCGCAGCTGCGGCAGGCTGCCGTCGCGATCGATGAAGGCGCTCTCCACGCCGTCCACGTGCTTGACCTGCGCCAGGATCGCCTGGGCCTGGTTGGTCAGCACCTCCAGGTTCTCGCCGCTGACCTTGATCACCACCTGGCCTTTGATCTGCGAAATGCTCTCCAGGATGTTGTCGCGCACCGGCTGCGAGATCGAGAATTCGGGGCCGGGAATGCGCTCTTCCAGGAGGCGCTGCATCTGCGCCACCAGCTCGCGTTTGTCGATCTTCCGGGTCCACTCGGAGTCGGGCTTCAGCGCCACCAGTGCTTCGATCTGGTTGGCACCCTTGGCATCGGAGCCATCCTCCGGGCGGCCGAGCTTGGCCACCACGGTGGAGACCTCCGGCAGCGTCCGCACCAGGTCGCGGATGCGTCGGGACTGCGCCTGCGCCTCGGCCAGGCTGGTGCTGGGGTCCAGCGTGGCAGTCAGCCAGATCGAGCCTTCATCCAGTTCGGGCAGGAACTCCGAGCCCAGCCGCGTGCCCAGGGCCAGTGTCACCACCAACATCGCCACCGCGGCCAGCACGACCGCCCGGGGGCGCGCCATCGCGCCTTCCAGCCAGGGGCGGTACCAGCCGACCAGCCGATTCATCACCGGGTTCTCGCCTTTCAGACGCTCGCGGCGCAGCCACCAGAAACACAGCAGCGGCACCACGGTGAGCGCCAGGATCAACGCGCCGATCAGGGCCGACGTCACCGAATAGGCCATCGGTGCGAACATCCGGCCTTCCTGCCGCTGCAGGGTGAAGATCGGGATGTGCGCGGCGATGATGATCAGCATCGAGAAGAAGGTCGGCCGCCCGACCTCCGACGCCGCGGACAGCACGGTGGCCATGCGCTCGCGCCGGGTGCTGCCGGCCGGCATTTTCGACATGCGGGAGACGATGTGCTCGGTCACGATCACCGCACCATCGATGATGATGCCGAAGTCCATCGCGCCCAACGAGAGCAGGTTGGCCGGCACGCCCCACAAGTGCAGGCCGAGGAAGGTGGACAGCAGCGCCAACGGCATCATCGCCGCCACGATCAGCGCCGCGCGGGCGTTGTAGAGGAACAGCCACAGCACCAGGAACACCAGTACCGCGCCCTCCACCAGGTTGCGGAACACCGTTTTCAGCGTGGTGGACACCAACCACGAGCGATCGTAGAACGGCTCCAGCGTGACGCCCTCGGGCAGGTGGTTGGCCTCGATCTCGGCCACGCGCGTGTGCAGCGCATCCAGCACCAGCGACGGATTCTCCCCCTTGCGCATCAGCACCATGCCGAACACGGCATCATCGTTGTCGTCCTGGCCGGCCAGGCCCTGCCGGGGCAGCCCGGTGTCGACGATGCGGGCCAGGTCGCGTACCAGCACTGGCGTGCCCTGTCGCTCTGCCACGACCACCGTGCCGATATCGGCGGGCGAGCGCATCAGCCCGACGCCGCGGATCAGGTACTGCTGCTGGCCGCGCTCCACGTAGCCGCCACCGGCATTGGCGCTGCCACGTTCGAGCGCCTCGGCGAACGCCTCCAGGCTGATCCCGCGATCACGCAGCCTGCCCAGGTCCGGTTCGACCTGGAACGTCCTGGCGAACCCCCCGAAGCTCACCACATCGGCCACGCCCGGCACCGTGCGTAGACGCCGCTCCATCACCCATTCCTGCACGGTGCGCAGTTCGGTGGAACTCATGTGCGGCGCGTGCAGCACGTAGCGGTAGATCTCGCCCACCGCCGAGCTCATCGCCTCCATCTCCGGCTGCACGCCCTCGGGCAGATCCACGCCCTGCAGTCGCTCCATCACCTGGGCACGCGCGAAGTAGTCATCCGCGCCATCGTCGAAGGTCAGGATGATCATCGACAACCCGAACTGGGTATGCGAGAACACGCGCACCGAGTGCGGAATGCCCGACAGCGCCACTTCAAGCGGCATGGTGACCTCACGCTCGACCTCTTCGGCCGCGCGCCCCGGATGCAGGGTCACCACGGTGACCTGGGTATCGGAGACATCCGGAAAGGCTTCCACGGGCAGCTCGCGGAATGCCGCGAACGAGGCGCCGATGAAGATCAGCAGCGCCAGCATGACCATCAGCGGCTGGCGCAGGCAGTACGCAATCAGACGATCGATCATGGGGCGCCCCTGCCTGCCGCGGCAGTGCTGGCAGATCGGTCAGCAGTGCCAACGTTCTGGTCGAGCACTTGCTGCAGCAGCAGACCGCCGTCCACTACCACGCGGGCCCCCGCGGGCAGCCCCTGCCCTACCCACAGGCGGCCCTGGCCCAACTCCTCGGCCTGCACGGTGCGTCGTGCGAACTGCCCGTTGCCCTCGTCCACGAACACCACCTGCTCGCGCCCGAGCAGCAGCACCGCACCTTCCGGCACCGATACTCCACCGTCCATCGGCACGGTGATCTCGGCACGCACGTACTGCCCGGCCTTGAAGCGACGCTCGTGGTTGTCCAGTTCGGCACGCGCCTGCACCACGTGGCGCTCGGTGTCGATGTAATCATCGACGTGGCCCAGCACCCCCTGTGTGGGCTCACCGCTGCCAGGCGCCACACGCACCTTCAGACCCGGCGTGAGACGGCCGGCCAGCGCTTCGGGAACATCGATGATCAGCCACAGCCGGTCCGGATCGCTCACCACGGCCAGCGGCACCTCGGCATCGGCGGAGACGCTCATGCCGGGGCTCATCCGGCGCTCGACGAGGATGCCATCGATCGGCGAACGCAGCGGCATGCGCTGGTCGATGCCGCGGCGGCTGCCGAAGCCACGGGTCAGTGCCTGCAGCCGCGCGTGCTCGGCTTCGCTGGCGGCCAGCGCGGATTCGGCCTCGCCCAGTTCGCGGCCGGAGGCAACCCCGGCCTCATGCAGCTCACGTACCCGTGCCAGTTCATTGCGCGCCTGCCGCAGCTCGGCCGCACCTCGCGCACCTTCCGCCTGCACCTGCCCGAATTCGGGGGAGGTCACCCACGCCAGGACCTGGCCTGCCTTGATCTTCTCGCCCGGCGCCGCCTCGATGCGTGCGATCTGCCCCGGCAGCGGCGAGCGCAGCATGCTTGAGCGGGTGTCATCCCAGGTGACGCGCGCCGGCAGCTGCAGCACCGACGCCGACCCGTCGGTCACGGTCTCGCTGCGCAGCACGCTCAGTTGGGGGCTGTCGGCGGCGAAGCGGATCGTTGCGCCCTCCACCGTGGGCGCCGCCGCTGCTTCGGGGCCCGCATCGCGCGCGCAGCCACCCGCCAGCACAGTGGCGACAATCAAGGAAAGCAGACGGGCCGAGCCGGCTGTGCGCGAAAACGTCATGGGGTATGTCCTTCGGAAACGGAGATGGCCGCGTTCCAGCGCGCCAAGGCGGAGGCATGCGCCAGGCGCGCATCGACCAGGTCGGATTCGAATTCGCGCCAGCTGCGCCGCGCATCCAGCAGGTCGGTCAACGTGGCGGCACCGCGGCGATAGGCCAGTTCCAGACCCTCCATGCTCTTGCGCGCCGCGGGTCCCTGAAGCTGTTCGTACGCGGTGCGGCGTTGTGCGGCCGCCGCCAGTGCGTGCCGCAGCTGGTCAAGTTCAGCGGCGGCTTCGCGGCGCAGCTGTTGCCGTTCCAGCACGGCGGCGTCGTAGTCCGCCTCCGCCCGTTGCTGTTCGCCGCGCCAGCGCGTGGCGCCGCCCAGCGGCACACTCATCGACAGTCCCCATGTCACGCCGCCGATGTCGGCCGGCTCGCGCTCGGCTTCGATCCCGAACTGCACATCGCGCCGCCGTTCGCTGCGCGCCAGGGCTCGCGCGGCATCGGCGGCGATCACCCGCGCCTCGGCCGCACGCAGGTCAACGCGCTCGTCCAGCGTGGCCATCGCGGCGGTTGCCGCCGAGGCTGGGTGTGGCCACGCGTCGTCGGCACGCAGTGCCTCATCCGCATCGCAGCCCAGCAGCAGCGCAAGGACATGCCGTGCCTCGCGCAGGCCCAGTGCGGCCTCGCGGGCGGCATCGGCCACTTTCAGATCATCCACCGCAAGCCGCGCGCGCTCGATCGGCGCCATGGCGCCGGTGGCGACCTGCCGATCGGCAGCGGCCAGGCTCTCGGCCGAGGCACGGCGATCTTCCTCGGCGATGCGGCTCAGTTCCTGTGCGGCCTTCAACCCGAAGTACGCTTCCCGCAGCGCCACCTGCTGCTGGCGGCGGCCATCGAGCAGGCTCAGCTGGGCCGCCTCGACCAGGGCATCGGCCTGGCGCATGCGCCAGCCCCGCTTGCCGCCGCGCTCCCACGTCCAGCCCAGGCCGAGCGTGGAATCCACGCGCTTGTCCTTCCAACGGCCCGGGCCGATCCCCTCCTGGCGGCTGATCTTGGAGGTGCCCACGCTCAGCTCGGGGCTGGGCCGGCGCGCGGCGCTCTGCGCATCGCCCTGCGTGCCGCGCAGTTCGATCGCAGCGGCCAGCAGGTCGGGATTGTGCTGTGCCATGACGCGCTCCGCCTCGGCCAGGGTAAGCGCGGAGACCGTGGCAGGCGCGATCAGCAATGCCGCGATCAGCGCGGCACATCGGGTGGTGGTATTCATTGCCGACACGGTAAGGTGCAGCGCTTTCGTCAAACTTTCCCGAACCTTGCGTCAACCTTGCAATGCGCATTCTGCTGATTGAAGACGACGCCGCACTGGCCGATGGCCTGGTGCGCGCCCTGACCCGCGCCGGTCACGCCTGCGACCCTCTCGCCCGCGGCCTGGCCGCGCCGTCGGCGCTGGCCAGCGTCAGCTACGACCTGGTCGTACTGGACCTGTCACTGCCGGACATCGATGGCCTGGAGCTGCTGGCGCGGCTGCGGCAGGACGGTTTCAGCGTGCCGGTGCTGATTCTCACCGCACGCGACGGCGTGGAGGACCGCATCCGCGGCCTGGACAGCGGCGGCGATGATTACCTGGCCAAGCCATTCGCGCTCGGGGAACTTGAAGCCCGTCTGCGCGCGCTTGCGCGCCGCCAGTCCACCGCCCCCGCCGTGCGTCAGCTGGGCGCGCTGCGCTTGGACACCGGGACCCGCGAACTGCGCGTTGGCGATCAGCCGCTGGAACTCACCGCGCGTGAACTCGCGCTCATGGAAGTCCTGCTGCAGCAGCCGGGCCGGATCGTGGCCAAGCAGCGCCTGTTCGATGCGGTCTACAGCTGGGATCACGACGCCAGCCTGTCGGTGATCGAGGTCCACGTCAGCCGGTTGCGCCGCAAGCTGCAGGTAGCCGGCGCCAAGGTTGGCATCCGCATGCTGCGTGGCCTGGGCTATCGGCTGGAAGCCTGCGATGACTGAGGCGCCCTACAGCCTGCGTGGCGTGCTGCTGCGGCGCCTGTGGCTGCCGCTGCTGGTGCTGCTGCTGGCCAGTGCCGTGGGCTCGTTCGTATTGGCCAGGCACTACGCCGAGCAGGTTTACGACCGCTGGTTGCTGGACTCGGCCATGTCGCTGGCGCAGCTGACCGAGGTCCGCGGCGACACCGTCCACATGGAGATCTCCCCCGCCGTCTCGCGCATGTTCACCTGGGACACCGTGGACCGGATCTACGGCGAGGTAACCCGTGCCGACGGCACGCGCCTGTATGGTGCAGCCGTGCTGCCTGGCGGCACGGCGCTGCAGGCCGAAGGCGCCGACGACAGCCCGGCCCGCACTTACTACGATGCCGTGATCGATGGGCAGGACGTGCGCGTTGTGCAGGTCGCGATGACACCCCCCGGCGCTGCCGCCCCGATCCTGATCCGCGTGGCCGAGACCCGCACCAAGCGGCTTCGCCTGGAGCATCGCCTGCTGCTGGCGAGCATCCCGCTGCAGGGCACGATCCTGCTGCTGGCGGCATGGCTGGCGTGGTCGGGAACGGGCGCAGCGGCGCGGCACACCAACGGCGCCGCGCGACGGCTGGCCAGCGCGCCGCTGGATGCGCTGGCGCCACTGGATCCACGGGAGGCCGCGCCGCGCGAGCTGTGGCCCGCGGTGGATGCCTTCAACCAGCTGGTAAACCGGCTCTCGGCGATGCAGGACGCACAGCAGCGCTTCATCAGCAACGCAGCGCATCAGCTGCGCACGCCGCTGGCCGGCCTCCAGATCGAGCTGGAAAGCGCGCTGCGTGAACAGGATCGCGCAGCACAGCGCGATGCGCTGGCCGGCCTGTTGCGTGGGCTGACCCGACTGCGCCATCTCACCCATCAGTTGCTGATCCTGAGCCGCTCCGAAGACAGCGCCGGCGCGATGCTGGCGATGCGCCCGGTGGACCTTGCCGTGCTCGCCCGCGATGAACTGGAACGGCTGATGGACCGCGCCGTGGTCGCCGGTGTCGACCTTGGCTACGAGGGTCCCGATGCCGGCGTCATGGTGATGGGCGAGCCGCAGCTGCTGCGCGAGACGATCAGCAACCTGGTCGACAACGCGCTGCGCTACGGCGCACTGGAAGGGATGATCACGGTCAGCGTGGAAACCACACAGGGCCAGACGCGCTTGAGCGTCAACGACGATGGTCCCGGCATCGATCCGTCTTTGCGCAGCCAGGTCACCGAACGGTTCTGGCGGGGCGATGCCAGCGGCGACGGGTGTGGCCTGGGCCTGGCCATCGTGGCCGAGATCGCCGAACGGCATCGGGCCACGCTGGGCATCGGCCGCTCGGCGCTGGGTGGCGCCCAGGTCACGCTCGCCTTTCCGTCGCGTCCTGGGTGAACGACGTTACTGCGTCCAGTACACGGCCTTGAGCGCCTCAGCCAGGTGGGATGCCGCTTCCTGCTGGCTGAAAGGTGGCGTGCGCGGCGGGTCATACACGTCCGGGCGCGTGCCGGCGACGACCAGATCGATCGCATAGCAGGCACCGTTATGGACTGCGCGGTAGCTCTCGGCGCTGACGTAATGGCTCATGGCGGCATCACCAGCCGTGAAGTGGGTGAACGGCACGCCGCCGATATCGACCGAGGCCGATGCCGCAGGGCCCGTTGCTTCGGCCGGCGGTTCCAGGCAGGACGTGATCTGCTTTGCCTCAGCACTGCGGCCGATCCGCAGCTCGCCGGCCGTGACCCGATCCGACCCTTCCAGCACCAGCGCCACCAGCGGCGTCCCCTTGCTCTCCGGCGGTGCAAACAGCTTCCAACTGGGCGAGGCCAGGTAGTCACGCTGGAAATCGAGCGCAACCCGCACTCCCGCCACTGGACCCACCGCAATGCCCGGCTTCGCTTCCTCATAGACAGGTGACGGCCGCTCGGCCGCTGCCGCGGCGGGCACGGGATCAGTGGCCTTCGCCGCGCCCGGATCGGCGCCGCTCGGCAGCGCCACGGGTGCGGCACCGTCCTCGCCCTGCGGCGAGCAGGCACACAGCAGCGCCGTCAAACCGGCCGCCATCCACCCTGCCCTGTTTCGGATCTGCGTCTGCATGAGAGGCTCCACTGGGAATGGGCCCAGACTGCCTCGGGATGCGTGAACGACGTGCCACGCCCTGGGGCGTTCGCGTTGGTGCGGCTGCCGGCGGGCAGGGGCTCCCTCCCCCACCCGCCTGGCCCTTCCCCTCAGTAGTCGTAACTCACGCTGACCCGCAGCGAACGGGGCGCCTGACGCACGGTTGCCGCGCCATACAGCGGATCCGGCTGTCCCGGATCCAGCTCGGCGTACGGCGATTTCCACAGCGCCACCTGGCTGTTGAACACATTGAACACGTCCAGGTTGAAGCCCAGCCGACCATCGGCCACTGCCGGGCGGTAGGACACCCCCAGGTCAAGCTGCTTCAGCCACGGTAGGCGCCCCTGGCTCCCGGGAGGCGCCGGCTGGCCGTTGTAGAAGTGATACGCGATGCCGTAGCCGGATGGGTCTTCGAAGTCCGGCCCGTACGAGCCCAGCGCACTGAACGGCGAACCCGAGAGTACCTTCAGGTTGGCCGACACCAACCATTCCGGGGTGAGCTGGTAGTAGCCGTGCAGCTTGAACTGGTGGGTGTGGTCGTTGCTCTGCGGCCCGTTGGTGTGCTCCATCAGCTGGGCGTAGTCCCACGCCTGCGTGGTGGACACCGCCGTCTGGCCGATCCCCGAGAGCAACTGGCCTTCAGTGGTCCCGTAACTGCGTGACCAGGTGTAGTCGCCGCGGGCATACCAGCGGCCATCGAACGGATGTTCCAGCGAGAGGTTCACCGCGTAGTAGTTGCGCTTGAACTGCGGGAAGCCCATTTCCGCGTTGCTCAGCGGAACTGTCACGTAATTGCCGCCAGTATCGACCAGGTTGAAGGTGTTGGCGCGGCCGGGATTGATCAGCCAGCAGCTGACCGGGTTGCTGTCCTTGGTCACGTTGTAGCCCAGGCTGCTGGCCTTGCCGAGCACCGCATCGATATCGCAGTAGTCGTCCACGCCGCTGCGCAGCACGCGGTAGGTCGCTTTGGCCCCGTACACCCAGTCCTGGCCGAGCGCCTTGCTGAAGCCGAGGATGAACTCATCCTGGTAGGACGGCTCGATGCCGGAGGTGGCCACGGTCTTCGCATCCGGCAGCAGGCCATAGTTGTTATTGGCCGAAACAGGATCGGAGAACCGGGTGAGGTCTGTCGGATAGCCGTTGCGGTCGATGCCGCCGTAGGTGTAGTAGGTCGAGGTGGCCAGCGTCGCGCCAGCGGCGTTGAACGCGGGGTTCAGCGGCAGCGCCAGGTAATAGCGCCCCACGTTGCCGAACACCTTGAAGCGGCCGTCACCGTCGACATCCCAGCTGAAGCCCAGGCGTGGCGCCCACTGCCCGCTGGTCTGCTTGATGTACGCGTCGCCATCGCGGTTGAAATTCGTGAACTGGTCCAGGCGCAGGCCAAGATTGAGCAGCAGCCGGTCGGTGACCTGCCAGTTGTCTTCAATGTACTGCGCCCGCTGCGAGGCCCGCACCGAAGCCAGCGCGCTGTAGACATACTGGCGTACGTAGTAGCCGTCCTCGCCATTGCGGATGCCACCTGTCGCCGGTACGCCGAGGCCGGTATTGATCGGCACGTTCGGGTTGGACTGCCCGTAGATCCAGTAGTAGCCATCGGCCGAGGCGACCGAACCGCGGTTCAACGCGCGGGCGTTCTGGTTGTCGATGCCGAGTGTGATGCTGTGGTCGCCCCACACGTAGTTCGCATCCAGGCGCAGGTTGTTGCTGCGGTTGCCGCGATCCGGATTGACCAGCAGCGAGGTGGTCTGCGCGTTGGTGATCGGCGTGCCACCGGTCAACGCCGGATTCTGCAGGTTGGGGCTGTTGAGGTAGGTCAGGCTGCCGTCGTAGGCCGGGTTGCCGATGTAGTCATCCGTGCGCATTTCGCCGTATTGCGCGCTGACGGTGAGCCGGTCGGTCAGGTAGCCGGTGTACTTGGCCGTCCACAGGTCGCCACCGGTCTTGGTGGTGTCTTCCTTGCCGCGTTGGGCGCCACGGGTGAGCGTGTCGTAGTCGTAGGCGAAGATGTCGCCACGGTATACGTTGCGGCTGGATGCGCCGGTCAGCTCCAGCAGATGATTGTCGGTGATGTTCCAATCCACCTTGGCGTACCAGCGGGGGCGCTCGTACTCGTAGCGGGAATAGGAATTCGTCGCCTCCACGTTCTTGACATCCGTGCCTTCACGGCGCTCCAGCTCGTAGGAGCCGAAGAAGAACAGCCGGTCTTCGATCAAGGGGCCGCCGGCATAGATGCTCTGCGTGCTGACCCATTCGCGGTCCTTGCTCTCCGGCGCATACAGTGCGCCATCGCCGGGGTAACGCACGTCGTCCTTGTCCGCACGTGTGGATGCCGGCTCCCAGGTCGCCTGGCCGCCGAAGTGCCACTGATTCGTTCCGCGCTTGCCGACCGCATTGATCACGCCACCATCGGAGCGGCCGTACTTGGCGCTGTAGCCACCGGTGTAGATCTCCTGCTGGTCGATGCTTCCGTACGGCAAGGTCAGCCCGCCCAGGCCGCGTAGCGGATCGGTGCTGTTGAAGCCGTTGATGTAGTAGGCGTTCTCCGCTGCGGATGAACCGCCAAAGCTCACCAGCTGGGCGCCGGTTGGGCCGGCGTAGGTGCCGTTGCCGCTGTTGCCGATCACGCCGGGTGCGAGCTGGGCGATGGCCTCGGCCGAACGGCCCAGCGGCAGCCGGTGCAGTTGCTCTGCGGTGATGACCGTACGCGAATCCACGCTGCTCACATCGATCGCGGCGGCGGCACGGTCCGCGCTGACCTGGATGCCGTCCAGGCGGGTGACATCGCCGAACGATACTTCGGTACTGGTACCGACCGTCAGTGCGACGTCCTGGCGGGTCTGCAGCACCTTGCCGTCGGCGTCGCGCGCCTCAACCGAATACCGGCCCAGCGGAAGCTGGCTGATGGTATAGCGACCGCGCGCGTCGACGGTCACTTCGCGGGTGAGGCCGGTATCGCTGCGAACGAAAATACGCTGCGCCGATGGCGGCGCCTGGCCGGCGATCGCACCGGTGGTGGACTGTGCATGCAGGGTCGGGGAGGCGGTGGCAAGCAACACCGCCAACGCCAGCAATCGCGGGCGCAGGGAAGAACGAGCTGTCGTCATCGAAGGTCGTACGGGTAGTGGGGGAAGCCATGACTGCCACCGCCTCGGGGCGGAACGGACATCGCACATTCATTAACCCCGCTTGCGCCCCAATGCAGAAATGCGCAGGGGTTATGTGGTGTTTGCCGATGGCGATATCGGCAGCGACGAAACCATGACACGCGTCACCGCGCAGGCGGGTTCTGCTTGGTTACGCGTATCGGGCGCAGCCGTGCGGCGCGTGACTCATCACTGCGGGGTCTGCCGTCATGAGCAATCTGCATCAGTGCCAGCTCACCCGCGGCCGCGCGGCTTCCTACAATCGAGCCTGTCTGCTGCCCTCTCCAACTGCCTGGATGTCCTGATGCGCCTTGCTCTGTCCCTTGGTTTGCTGGGCGTGGTTGCCCTGCTCCCGGCCTGCACGCCGGCCCCCTCCCCCGCTGACGCTGCGGCGCCCACGGCTACCGCACCGGCACCTGCGGAGATCGCCTGGCGCCATGGCGACGTCGACGACGCGTTCGCCGATGCGCGCGACAGCGGCAAGCCCGTGCTGCTGTACTGGGGCGCGGTGTGGTGCCCGCCCTGCAACCAGCTCAAGGCCACGCTGTTCAAGGATCCGGCCTTCATCGCGCTGACCCGTCAGTACGTGCCCGTCTATCTGGATGGGGACGAGGAAGGCGCACAGGCCTGGGGCGAGCGATTCGGCGTGCGCGGCTATCCGACCCTGATCGTGCTTGACCCGCAGCGCAACGAGCTCACCCGCCTGGCCGGTGGCAACGACAGTGAAGCCCTGACCCGCGCCCTCACCCTGGCTGCCAGCCGTCGCACCGCCGTGAGCGAGGTGCTGCAGCATGCCTTGACGGCACCACAGGATGTCAGCGCGGAGGACTGGCGCGTGCTCGGCGATTACGGCTGGGAAGTGGATGCCAATCGCCTGGCGGGCAAGCGCGATGCAGCGTCATTGCTGCAGCAACTGGCCACTGCTGCGCCCGAGCCGGCGCTGCAGCGGCGGTTCGCGTTGCTGGCGCTCGGTGCAGGCAAGCCGGACAACGCGCCGACCGCCGCCCAGCGCGACAGCACCCGCGCCCTGCTGGATGCCGTTCTCGCCTCCCCTGCGGAAGTGCGGGCCAATCGGGACCTGCTCGGCTATCAGGGCCCTGCCCTGGTGGCCCGCGCCAGTTCCACCCCGGACCAGGCCCAGCAACTGGGAACGCAGCTGCTGGGCGCGCTGGATGCCGCGGATCATGCCCTCGGCGACAAAGCCGATGCGCGGCTCGGCACTGTCATCACCGAGCTTGCCCTGCAGCGCCAGCAGCATCCCGACCAGGACATTCCAGCGGCGCTGAAGGCCAAGGCGCAGCAGCGTGTCGCGGCCGCCGATGCCGCCGCGACCACACCACACGAACGCCAGGCCACGATCAGTACCGCCGTCTATGTACTCCGCCAGATCAAGAACGATGCCGCGGCCGAGAAGCTCCTGCTGGCCGAGCTGGAGCGCAGCCAGACACCCTATTACTACATGCCCGAACTGGCCGAACTGGCTGAAGAACGTGGCGACAAGGCTTCTGCCATCTCCTGGCTGCACAAGGCCTACCAGGGTGCGCAGGGACCGGCCACGCGCGTGCAGTGGGGCGTTCTCTACGTTGAGGGGCTGCTGCGCTTGAGCCCGGACGATGCGCCGGCGATCGAGACGGCCACCACCGAGGTCATCGCCGATCTGGCTGCCCAGCCAGCCGGCTACCACCAGCGCACCCGCCAGCGGTTTGAACGGTTGGGCGGTGCGTTGCAGGCGTGGAGCCGCGACCACCACGGCGCGGAAAGCCTGACCCGGCTGCAGGCACGGATGACCGAAACCTGCGCGAAGGCCGCCAGCTCGACCGACAGCAGCGCAGGCTGCGAGCGGTGGCTGAAAAGCTGACCTGGCAGGTCAGCCCGTCGTCAGGAGCAAGGCGCCGCCCGTCGTTGGGCGGCGACCTCCAACGAGAGCATCAGCGGCGCGGATGCGCCAGCGCAAAGTCCAGGCCGGCGCATACCGCCGCGACCTGCGCATCGTTGCATTCCTGCGGCGACGTCCGCGGGCTGTCCGGGTAGACCTCGGTGGTGGTGGCGTACAGCGCGTCGGTGAAGCCGGCGCAGGCGCCGATCGAACGCGATTCGCCCCAGACCACGCCCGGCGACTGCAGCGGCATGCCGATCAGCTCGCCATTGGCATCGGCCGGGGCGATGTGCGTGATCTTCTCCACTGCGGCGATCAACGCCTGCTGGAACGCCGGCTGCGGATCTTCGCTGTTGCCGATCACGTAGAAGCCATCGGGAATGATGTCCGGCACCAGGGCGATGCCATCGCGGGCGCAGCGCGCCGGATCGAACTCATGCAGGTCGCTGTCGGTCGTTTCGTGCAGGTCCAGGTGCAGGTGCACCAGCAGGTCATCGCCACGCGCGGCCATCCAGCGCATCAGCGACGCCGCTTCTTCGATCTGGCCATCACCACGGAAGCTGCGGTTGGGATCGATCGCATCGGGATTCCAGCGCTGGATGCGCTCATAGCCCCACGGGCTGACGCAGGGCGCCACGATCAGATTGATACGGCCTGCATACGCCTCGGCGTTCTGATCCAGGAACTGCAGCGCGCCATGCACGCCGCTGGTTTCGTAGCCGTGCACGCCACCGGTCACCAGCGCGGTCGGCAGTGCCGGATCCCACTCATGGCTGACCACCGCAAACAGCGGGTAATGATCCGGCGCGTAGTCCAGCTGCCCGTACTGCACCACATCGAAACGCTCGCCCAGGCGCTCGAGCGCGGCCACGACATCGTCGTGGTAGCTGCGCTGGCGCTGCTGGCCTGCGCGCCACCGGGCGCGTTCGGCGTCACCCCAGGGCTGGCCCGGCGTGCCGATGGGATAGAAATGCGTATTGCTCATGGTGGTACTCCAAGGATGTCATCCGGTCGCCGGACAACTCACGCCGTCAGCGACACTGCACTGGATATTCTATCTGCGGCCGTGTGCATCCGGCTGTGCGGACTCCCAACGCTGACAGGTAAAGGGAGCCGGTTGCCCGGCTCCCTTTCCGTTCCGCTTTGGCCGTCAGGCCGTCTGCGCCGCTTCATACCCGTTCAAGCGCATGTCGCTGGACGCGCGCCCCTGGGTCAGCGAGCGCAGCGACGTGGTATAGCCACCGAGCCGCGCCAGCGGGGCATAACCCAGCACCTCGGTCTGCCCATCCTGGTCCTCGATCGAGGCCACCCGTCCACTGCGGCGGTTGAGGTCGCCGACCACATCGCCGACGTTGCCCGACGGCGCGTGGATGGCGATCTCCATCACCGGTTCCAGCAGCTGCGTGCCCGCCTGGGCCAGCGCCGCTTTCACCGCTTCACTGCCGGCGCGATGGAAGGCCATGTCCGAGGAGTCCTTGACGTGGGTCTGTCCGTCCACCAGCGTCACCTCGACACCGACCACCGGATGCCCCAGCGGACCTTCGCCCAGTGCGGCACGCACGCCCTTCTCCACCGCATTGACGAACCCACGCGGAATCGCGCCGCCCACGGTGCGATCGACGAAGGTCACCTCGCCATCCTCGCGCGGGGCGATGTCGATCAGTACCTGGGCGAACTGGCCCTGGCCACCGGTCTGCTTGGCGACCTTGCCTTCCACCCGTTGCACGGCGCGCTTCGGCGTTTCCTGGTAGGCCACGCGTGGCTCGCCGGTGCGGATGTTGACGCCCCACTCCGTGCGCAGGCGCTCGACCATGACCTCCAGATGCAGTTCGCCCATGCCCCAGATCAGGGTTTCACCGCTGTCCGCATCGGTCTCGACGCGGAACGACGGATCCTCCTGCGCCAGGCTGGCCAGGCCTTGGCTGATGCGGATCAGGTCGGACGCCTTTTCCGCGGTCAACCGCCACGCCAGCACGGCCTGCTGCGCCTGGATCGTATCGAGCAGCAGCGGGCGCGAGGGCGCACTCAGCGTTTCACCGCTGACCGCATCCTTCCAGCCCAGCACCGCCACGATGTCACCGGCCACGGCCTGCTTGATGTCGTGGGTCTGGTCGGCCTGCACCCGCACCAGGCGGCTGACGCGTCGCCCGTGTGCGTGCTGCGAGCTGGCCAGTGCGTCGCCCACCTTCAGCGTGCCCGAGTACACCCGCACGAAGCTCAGCGCACCGTGGTTCTGGTGCGTGATCTTGAACAGCAGCGCCGCCAGCGGGCCATCCGGGTCGGGCGGCAGCCGCACGTCGGTGCCGTTCTCCGTGGCGACCACCGCTGGCCGATCCACTGGCGAAGGCAGATAGTCCACCACGGCGTCCAGCAGCGTCTCCACGCCTTTGCTCTTGAACGCCGAGCCCGCCAGTACCGGCACGCCCGCACCCGCCAGCGCGCCGCGACGGATCGCCGCGCGCAGTTGTGCGTTGTCGATCGCCTCGCCTTCCAGCCAGGCCTGTGCCAGCACGTCATCGGCATCGGCCACGGCTTCGATCAGGGCCTCGCGCTGCGGCAGCCACTGGGCAGCCTCATCGGCCGTCCAGGCGTGACGCAAGGCGCCGCCCTTGTCGTCCCACTGCACGGTGCTGCGGTCAACCAGGTCCACCCAGCCGCTGAACTGGCTTTCGGTGCCGACCGGTACGCCCAGCGCCCACGGGGTGGCGCGCAGCTTCTCGCGCAGCTGCGTGAGCACGCGCTCGAACGAGGCACCGGTGCGGTCCATCTTGTTGACGAAGGCGATCAGCGGCACCCCGTGGCGACGCGCCTGGCGCCAGACCGATTCGGACTGGGGCTGCACGCCGTCCACGGCGGAGAACACCGCCACCGCGCCGTCCAGCACGCGCAGGGAGCGTTCCACTTCGATCGCGAAATCGATATGGCCCGGGGTGTCGATCAGAGTCAGGTGATGGATCGGCTCATCGCGTGGCGCCCAATGCGCCTGCACGGCGGCCGCGCCGATGGTGATGCCGCGCTCGCGCTCGATCGCCGAAAAATCGGTGGTCGCCGCGCCGTCGTGGACTTCGCCGACGCGATGGATCTCGCCGGTTTTCCACAGCAGGCGTTCGGTGAGCGTGGTCTTGCCGGCGTCGATGTGGGCAATGATGCCGAGGTTGCGCCGGAGGGAAAGGGTCTGGTACGGGGTATGGGTGTTCATGGTATGGGTCTCGCTGCCAACATCGAGGAGCCGCACGCCGCCGTTGGCTAACGGGCGTGCGGCCAGGTTTGGGGCTCGGCGATCTGGTGCATGGCACGTTCTCCTTCAAACAGTTCTGGTACGTGGAAACGAAAAGAGCGCCCGGTGGGCGCTCTGCTTGGGGTCCAGGGTGACCGGTGTTCCGGTCAGCAGCCTCGCACTCCGATTGGCAGACGCGCCCGTGCCGCGTAAACGCGGGTCAGGGTAAAAAACGTCAGAAGCGGCATCGAAGTCATGGGGTCACCTGGGGTGTAGCCGGCATTGTAGACCTCTGACGGGCCGCGACAAGCCCTCATTGGATGCATCGGCGCAACAATGAAGTCCAATTGGTCCACATGGCTGCCATGGATAGGACGGCAATGGTTGCTGCCCGTTCGAACATGCGAATGTGTCGCAATTGCGTATGCGGCGCAAATCCTTAAAATGGCGGCTTATGCGTCGCTTCGGCGACGCCCGCGAGGCCGGCACTGCCGACGAGGCATCGAGCCGGCGCCCGCGCCCCTTCCTCCGCGTTGTCGAGTTGTTGCCCATGTCCTGCTCTCTGCCCCTGAATCCGCGCCGGTTGCGCCCCAACCTGCTGGCCCTGGCCTGCGTGGCCGCCGCCCTCGTCCCCGCCGCGCACGCCCAGACCGCCACCGACCTGGATGCCGTGCGCGTCAACGCCTATCGCGCCGCCAACAGCACCAGCGGCGCGACCAAGACCAGTACCGCCCTGGCGGAAACCCCGCAATCGGTGTCGGTGATCGAGCGCGCCGAGCTCGACGCCCGCGGCGTGCAGTCGCTCAACGATGCGATGCGCTACGTCGCTGGCGTCAGCCTGGAAAGCTCGGGCATCGACAACCGCGTGGACGACTTCCGCATCCGCGGCTTCGATGCCGGCAGCTGGTCCAACAACGTCACCCTGGACGGGATGCGTGCGCCGCAGGGCAGCCAGTGGAACCGCAGCATGTTCGACAGCTGGAATCTGGAACGCGTGGAAGTACTCAAGGGTCCGTCCGCCGTGATGTATGGCCAGGTGGCCCCCGGCGGCATGGTCAACCAGGTCAGCAAGACGCCGATGCCGGACCAGGCGCAGCAGTTGCGTCTGGGCGTGGATGCGAATGGCCAGTACAGCGCCGCCTTCGACGTCGGTGCCGGCACTGCGGGCGAGGATCACCTGTTCCGCCTGGTCGGCCTGTATCGCGACGGCCAGACCCAGATCAAGCGCACCGAACAGCAGCACTGGTTCCTCGCCCCCAGCTACACCTGGCAGCTTGCCGAACGTACACGCCTGACCCTGCTGGGCATGTACCAGAAGGACGATGGCGGCTCGACCTACCAGTTCCTGCCGGCCGCCGGCACGCTCAACCCGACGGCGTCGGGCTACATGAAGAACAGCACCTTCATTGGCGAGCCGGACTGGAATACCTTCGACCGCACCCTGTGGACCGCCGGCTGGATGTTCGAGCACCAGTTCAACGACCACCTCACGCTGACCCAGAGCGCGCGGCGCACCCATGTCGATTCGCTGTTCCGCAGCGTGGTCACCTTCGGCGCACTCAACGCCGATGGCCGCACCCAGAACCGTCGCGGCGTGATGGGCACCGGCGACTCCGATGGCGACACCTTCGACACCCGCCTGCAGGCCCGTTTCAGTACCGGCGCGGTGGATCACACCGTACTGCTCGGTTGGGACTGGCAACGTGCGGACTGGGAGGGCGTGCGCAGTGCCATGAGTAGCCCGCGCCCGATCGACATCTTCAATCCGGTCTATTCGACCTACCGGCCGACAGTGACCACGGAAACCCCGACCGCCGGCATCAACCGGCAGAGCGGTGTGTATCTGCAGGACCAGCTGGCGCTCGGCAACTGGCGCATGACCCTGGGCGGCCGCTACGACTGGACCAAGGACGACAGCAGCAGCGCCAACCGCAATATCGCCACCGGCATCTCCACGCCTGGCGGGCGCAATGTGATCAAGAACGAGGCCTTCACCGGTCGCGCGGGCGTGCTGTACGTATTCGAGAACGGGCTGACCCCGTATGTGAGCTACGCCGAATCGTTCCAGCCCTCGACCAAGTCGCCGTTGGACAGCTTCACCCAGACCGCGTTCGAGCCGGTGACCGGTTCGCAGTGGGAGGCGGGGTTGAAGTACCAGCCCGCCTCGGTGGACGGCCTGGTGACGCTGTCGGTGTACGACCTGCGCCAGCAGAACATGATCGTGGACGATCCGGTGGCGTCGCATCGCAACTGCGGCGCGACGGGCACCGCGACCTGCTCGATCCAGGGCGACGAAGGACGGGTGCGCGGCATCGAACTGGAAGGCCGGATCACCCCGGTCGAGGGCTTCAGCCTGATCGGCGCCGCCTCGCGGATGGACTCGGAGATGACCCGCTCGGCGCCTTACAAGGGCAAGGAACTGGCGATGGTGCCCGATTACAGTGCCTCGTTCTGGGCGGACTACACCTTCCAGGCCGGCGCACTGCGGGGCCTGAGCCTGGCGGCGGGCGCGCGCTACAACGGCGTGAGCTACGGCGACAGCGCCAACCTGTACCGGATTCCGTCCTACACCCTGTTCGATGCGGCGATCCGCTATGACGTGGGCCAGATCGGTGGCACCCAGGTGCAGCTGGCACTCAATGCCAGCAATCTGTCCGACAAGCGTTTCGTGTCGACCTGCACCGGCGTGTCGTCGTGCTACTACGGCAGCGGCCGCACCGTGATGGCAACCGCGCGCTTCGGCTGGTAACCGACCCTCCCGACAACGGTAGTGCCGGCCGCTGGCCGGCGCCCGTCACACATTCAACGCGCCGGGAGAAATACCCGGCGCTAGGGATCGGTCACCACGACCAGCGGGACATCACGCTGCGGGTGACGCAGCACCAGCACCGGTTGCTGGTAGACCCGCTCGATATGCTCACGGGTCAGCACCTCGGTCGGTGTGCCATCGGCCGCCACGCGGCCCTGTTCCAGCAGCACGATCCGGTCGGCATAGGCGGCGGCCAGATTCAGATCGTGCAGCACCACGATCACGCAGGCGCCGGCATCGGCCAGTTCACGGACCGCGCGCAGCGTGCGTTCCTGATGGCGCAGATCCAGTGCAGCGGTGGGTTCGTCCAGCAGCAGCACCGGCGTATCCTGGGTCAGCACGCGGGCGAAGGTCGTGCGCGCCGCCTCGCCACCGGACAGATGCTCCACCTCCCGCTCGATCAAGGCGTGCAGGTCCGCACGCGCCAGCGCGTCGGCGATGCAGGCTGCGTCTTTCACCGGATCCGGCGGATGCGGCAGGCGGCCCATCGCGACCACTTCGTGCACACGGAAGGCAAAACGGACCGCATGCTCCTGCGGCATCACCGCGCGCTCGCGGGCCAGCGCTTTGGCCTTCCACGCGGCCAACGGCTGCCCCTGCAGCAGCACCTCGCCCTGCTCGGCCGCCAGATCACCTGCGGCCACCGCCAGCAGCGTCGATTTGCCCGCACCGTTGGGACCGACCAGTGCCGTCACCGAGCCGGGCAGGAAGTCCAGCGTGATGTCATCCAGGATGCGCCGCGCACCGCGGCTCAGCTGCACCGACCGCAGCTGCAACAGCGCGCTCATGAACCGCTCCGGTGGCGCTGGCGCATCACCAGCCACAGGAAGAACGGCGCGCCGAGCGCGGCAGAGAACAGCCCCAGCGGAATCTCCGATGGCGGATCGAGCGTGCGCGCGGCGGTATCGGCGACCACGATCAGCAGGGCACCGGCTACGGCCGAGACCGGCAGCAGCCAGCGATGGCCCGGACCGACCAGCAGACGTACCACGTGCGGCACGACCAGACCCACGAAACCAATCGAGCCGGCGAAGGCAACCGCAGCGCCCACCAGCAATGCACTGAAGGCAATCAGCTTGAGCCGGGTGCGTTTTACATCCAGGCCCAGGTGCTGGGCCTGGCGCTCACCGAGGGCGAGCATGTCCAGTGGCGTCGCCAGGCGCAACAGGGCGATCGTGCCGAGCACGAACACCGGCGCCACTGCGATCACATCCATCCAGTCGGCCTGGGCCAGCGAGCCCATCTGCCAGAACACCAGCGACTGCAGTTCGCTCTCGCTGGCGATGTAGGTCAGGAAGCCGATCACGGCCGAGCAGAACGCGGCGATCGCGATGCCGACCAGCAGCAAGGTCGCCGTGCCGCTGCCCTGCCCCGGCCGTGCCAGCAGGTAGGTCAGCGTGATCGCGCCACCGGCACCGGCAAACGCCGCCAGCGGCAACGTCCAGGCGCCGAAAGCACCGGCACCCAGCACGATGGCCGAGACCGCACCCAGGGCAGCGCCCTGGGTCACACCGACAATGCCGGGGTCGGCCAGCGGATTACCGAACAGGCCCTGCAGGCTCGCACCGGCCATCGCCAGTGCGGCGCCCACCATCGCGCCCAGCAAGGCACGCGGAATCCGCAGCTGCCACACCACGGCCAGATCGCGGGTGCTGACGCTGGCCGGATCGACCAGCCCCAGCTTCACCCCGATCGCCTGCAGCACCTCCATCGGTGGGAGCCGCAACGGACCCACCGCGAAGGATGCGATCACCGCGATCAGCAGACCGATCGCGGCCCAGATCAACACCGTCGCGCCACGGCGACGCGCAGGACTCAACACCGCCATGCCTTACGCCCTCACGGGCGCGGCACCGTGGCGAAGGCGGCCGCCAGCGCGACCGCGCCACTGCCGGAAGCGACGCTGGCCGATTTCAGTTCCACATCCGGCATCACCCACACGCGGTTGGCTGCGCCGGCCGGCGTCTGGCGCAGCGTCGGATACGCGCGCCACAGACCCGCCTGGCCACCGAACAGGGCCAGATCGTTCTCGGTCACCAGGATCACGTCGGGCGCCGCCGCCACCACGCCTTCATTGCTCAACGCGGAATAGTTGGCCACGCCGGCTTCATCGCCGATGTTGATGCCACCGGCCAGCGTGATCAGTTTGCCCGAGGCGCTGTCCGAGCCGGCCACCGTCGGCGCACCGCCGGCACCGGTCGCGGAAACATGGATCACGCGCGGATGCCACGCCAGCGCGGCACCACTCGCCTTGGCCGCATCCAGCTGAGACTGCACCTTCGAGGCCAGCGCTTCACCCTGCTCGGCCATGCCGACCGCCCCGGCGACCTTGCGCACCTTGTCGGCCGCCGGCTGCAGATCGTCGACGATCACCGCCGCCTCGCCCGCGCCACGCAGCTTGGCGGCCAGATCGGAATGGCGACGCAGGCTGTTGCCCAGGAACAGGGTGCCCTGCAGGCTCAACACGCCTTCCACGCCGGTGGTGCGGTTGAACAGGAATTGTTTGGGGGCCTTGCGGCCGGACTCGGTGGCCGAGCGCAGCGGCGCGGCGTACACCTGATCATCCAGGCCAAGGGCTTCGAGCACGGCGATGATGTCATCCCCACCGGCGATGATCTTCGAGGTATCGGTCACCGTCGTGGCCACGCCATCGTCGGAGGTGACCTGCGCCGGCAACTGCTGGGTGGCGCCCTCGATGTCCGGCACGTCCACGCCCACCACGCGCTGCCAACCCTCCGGCAGTGCTTCGGCGGACTGCGCGACGGGTGCCGCAGCGGCGTCGGCGGCAGGGGCGGCGGGCTCTTTCGAGCAACCGGCGATCACCGCGACCAGGGACAGGGCCAGCAGGCTGCGGCGGACATCATTGGACTTCATGGCAGTTCCTCTTCAATCAGAACGGCGGGGCTGTCTGCCCCGCCGTCAAAGCAACGCAGTGCGCTGAACTCAGTTCGCGCGGGTGCTGATGCGGGTGATGCGGTCGCCCTTGGGGTCCTGGGCATCACGCGACTTGTTGACGGCAAACACGTTGCCCTTGCCATCCTCACGCACATGGTTCGGGAAGGTGCCGCCATCCAGGTTGCCGACCACCTTGCCGTTGCCATCGACCACCGTCACCGTGCCGGCGCCGCGATTGGTCACGTAGGCCAGCTTGGAGACCGGCTCGAACGCCACGTTCAGCGCACCCGCGCCGACCGGCACGTCGTGCAGCACCTTGCCGCTGGCGACATCGACGATCAACAGGTTGTCGGTGCCCTGGGAGGCCACGTACAGGCGACCCGCCGCGGCATCATAGGCAACGCCGGAGGCGCTGATCGAGTTGCCCAGATCGATGACCTTCTCCACCTTGCCGGTGGTGGTGTCGATCACGGCCGCTTCGGGCGTGCCGATGCTGACGGTGAACAGCTTGCCGGACGCTTCATCCAGCACCAGGCTCATCGGGACGAACTTCTTGTCGTCCACGCCCGAGGCCAGGGTGATCGGCTCCAGCGGCTGCAGGGTGCGGGCATCGAACACCGAGAGATGATCCTCGCCGGCGGCCGAGGCGAACACCTTGCCATGACGTCCATCGACCACGATGTCGCGGGCATGCGGTACGGCGCCGACATCGAACTGGCGCACCAGCGACAGATCCTTCTGGCGATACACGGCCACGGTGTCCTGGCGGGTGTTGGTGACCCACACGTTGCCGTTGGCATCATCCACGCCCACGCCATACACCGCGAACACCGCACCGCCCTTGCCACCCGGAACTTCAGCCGGGGTGATCCTGGCGGTGACCTTCAGGCTCTTCGGGTCGAGCTTGAGCAGCTGCGACTGGGTCACCGGCGGGCGACCGACGGCGGCAGTGACGAACATCGCGTTGCTGGCCGCGCTGTACGCGGACTGGTACAGCCCCTGGACCAGCTTGGCCGAGGTCTGGTTGAAGTTCTGCTGGCCGCTCAGCGGCAGGTTCGGCGAAACGCGCAGCGACAACACCGTCGCCGCGGACGGCTGGCTGGCACGCACGATCACCGGCTGCTGGCCGGGCACGGCATCGGAGGGAATCGCTACCTTGCCCTTGAAGTTGCCCTCGGCATCGACCACGTACGGGGTGGCATTGAGCACCGTCTCGCCACGCAGCAGGGTGACCTGCTGGCCCGGCACGAACTGACGGCCGATCACCTCGGCATCGCTGCCCGGCACCACGTTCTGGCCGCGGCTGACCAATTCGCCGCGGAAGCCGTTGGCCGGGGCATCGAAGACAGGCTGCGCGAACAGCGACGGGCTGGCCAAGGACAGCGCGAGGGCCAGGGTGGCGACACGCGGGAGGGATTTCAGGGTGTACATCAGCAGACTCCTTCTGTTGGGGGCGCGCCGGTTGGCGCGTTGTCACAGTGCTTGCCTTGGCGTGGCCGCGGTCCGTTGCGGCGGTGGCACAAGGCCACGGAACTGCCTGGGTATCGAAAAATCAGGGCGCCGGCGCGGGCGTGCCGCTGCGATCGGCGATGCCGTACAGCTGGCTCAGCGTGGCCTTGAGCGAGGCCGGCAGCATCGGCCCATGGCCAAGGCCGGGGAACTCGCGGTACTGCACCGTCAGGCCGGGCACTTCCGCCAACCGGTTGGCCAGCTGCTGCGCGGCATCCGGGGTCGCGCCGCCGATGCGGCGCAGGTGCGCGACCACGCGCGGATTGGTCATGTCGCGCACACCGCGGTTGCCCGTGCGCTCGTCACCGCCGAGCATCACCGTCACCTGCGCCGGCTGGCTCTGGTTGTTGGCGATGAACTGGCGTTCCATGTCGCCCAGCGGTGCGCCCTGGCTCCACCACAGTGACGGGCTGGCCGACACGTAATGCTGGAAGGCGGCCGGCCGGGTATACAGCGTACTGACTACGAACAGACCGCCGAGCGAATGGCCCCACAGCGACTGCTGCTGCAGATCGATGCTCGCGCGGCGCTGCACTTCCGGCTTGATCCGGCGTTCGATCAGATCCAGAAACGCATATGCACCGCCACCGCTGGACTGCGACGTGCCGTTCTCATCGTCGGCGGTGTCGATCCATGCGGTGTAATCGCGGGTACGGGCGGGCGAATCGATGCGCAGGTCGTTGTCGTAACCGATGAACACCAGCACCGGCGCGGCGTGCGCGGCCAGGTCGGCCAGCATGGCCTGGTCCAGCACCATCGCCGCGGCATTGCCATCCAGCATGTACAGCACCGGGGCGGGCGTAGCGGCCGCCTTGGCCGGGACACCGATGTTCACGCGCCAGCGTCGGGCCTTGTCGGGGCTGTCCAGCACGAAATGTTCAAAGCGATAGCTCTGCGCCGGCTGGTCCAGCACCGTCTCGCCAACCTTCTGTTCGGGATTGCGCTGCTGCGCCGCCGCGGGCGACAACGCGGCCATGCCGATGGCGGTGGCCACGCCCAGCGTGCGCAGCCACGGCGATACGGAAGAGATCAGGGAGGAAGAAACGATCATGACAACCCGAAGCGAGAGACAGTGCTATCCCGCCAGTGTAACTCAAATGAGAATGGGTATCACTGACGTTGCGCTGAGCGCCCTGCCATCGCGCTCGCCATGCACGGGCTCAGCGCGCGCAATCGCCCGACGCCTTGCGCGCCGCGCCCACCGTCGCACCGCCCTTGCCGGCGACGGACATCCAGCCCTTAAGCGGGAAGGTGTCCGGCAGCGACGCTGCCATCGGCGCCGAGCCGATCACCAGCTCCCGCCAGGTACCCACCGGCTCCAGTTCGGCCAGCCGCGCGGCCTGGTCGTCATCGGTACTGATTACGTCATCCGCCCCGGAGGGCGCCTTGGCGGTCGTCCCGGTCTTGGTGGCCCTGATCCGCAGATCGCCACTGGTCGCACTGGTCATCGCCACCGCGTAGTGCTCCTTGCCATAGGCCCACGGCGTTTCGTGCTGCACGCTGGCGGTCTGTCCTGCGGCAGGCAGTGCCAGCGCATCGCCCGCGGCCGCCTGCACCATCGCCATGCCGCCCATCACCGCCATGTACATCCCGTACGCACGCATCTGCTTCTCTTCCTGCGTCTTCGCCTCGGGCGCGCCTGGCCAGTTCGCCTCCAGATTGAAATGCGCCTTGCCGTTGCACAGCGTCAGCACCACCGGTGTGCCCTCGCCTTCGCCCAGGCTGATCAGGCTGTCGCCGTTGCGGAACTGCTGCACATGGGCCAGCAACGACGCACCGCTCGGCGGCACCTGGTTCACCTCGATACGCGACGCCGCCTTGAGACGCTCGTTCAACGAGATCGTCGTGGCAGCAGCGGGCAGCGCTGCACCGATCGCGGCAGCAAGTACAAGCACAGGCAGGAAAACGCGCATGGCATCCAGTCCAAGAGGGCGGGACATCATACGCGTCCGGCCATCGCTCACTCGCACGCCATGGCCCCGCACCGCGCAAAGCGCTCAGCTACGCGTCACCATCGCGGCGATCGTCGCCGCCAGCTCCTGCACGGCCTGCTGCGCGGTGATATCGCCCGTGGTGGCGGCATAGGAGAGCCCTTCGGCCGCGCCCAGCATGCCCCACAATCCCGCCTGGGCCAGCACGCCCGAGGGTGCGAACGGTGACAGCAGCGCGCGGCACTGCTCGAGAAACACGACGTCGTACTCGCGCTTGATCCGTGCCAGTTCGTGCGAACCGGCCAACGCCGCGATCACGCCGGGAATCTCACGCCCCTGCTTCATGACGCAGGCGACGTAGGCATCGGCAATGACCTGCGCCTTCTCGGCGAGCGTCGGACCGCTGCCTGCAAAGCGCGCTTCCATCACCACACCCTGGCGCGCATCGAAATCCTGGTACAGCGCCGCGAGCAGACCGGCCCGCGTACCGAAATGGTCATACACCACCGGCTTGGTCACCCCGGCCTGCTCGGCCAGCCGCCCCAGGGTCAGCGCGTCGGTGCCTTCCTCGCGCACCAGCCGCCACGCTTCCTCCAGCAACTGGCGCAGGCGATCGTCGCGGGTCATGCGGCGGCGAGGCGCCACCGGAACGGCAGAGTCGAGCGGGCTTGACATCGCTATATACCAATCGTAACTTACAATTCGTAACTTACCGAAAGTATACAACCTCCTCCCCTTGGACGCCCATGCACACCCTGATCGTCACCTCCCACCCCCATCCCGACGCCCTGACCCAGGCCGTCGCCCGCCGCATCGCGGACGGTCTATCCACCGCCCCCGGCGCTACCGTGGAACTGGCCGACCTCCATGCCGAGGGCTTCGACCCCCGCTACACCCGGCACGACCTGGACGGCCACCACCGCCTGAGCGCGTTCCCGGCCGATGTACTGGCCGAACAGGCCCGCCTGGACCGCGCCGACGCACTCGTGCTGGTGTTTCCCGTTTACTGGTGGAGCATGCCGGCGCTGATGAAGGGCTGGATCGACCGCGTCTTCACGGGCGGCTGGGCCTATGACGACAGCAGCGGCCAGGGCGTGCTCAAGAAACTGGGGCACCTGTCCGTCCATCTGGTCGGCCTGGGGGGCGCCGATGCGCGCACCTGGCACAAGCGCGGCTACACCGAGGCTATGAAGACCCAGATCGACACCGGCATCTTCGATTACTGCGGCGCGCCGGTGCTCTCGTCCACGCTGCTGCTGGAGACCGACACGGGTGATGCTCAGGCCCACCTGCACAGTGCGTTCGCGCTCGGCGAGCGGATCGCGACGGCAGCGCGGTGAGCGGAGAAGACAGCACGCGATGCGACGAGGCTGAAGCACCGACACGAGCATGACGCGCCGCACGCTTCATGAATCGCGACAGCACCCCGCGCATCAACTGTGACGTGCGGCAGGCGCCGGCGACCGCCGGCGCTTTACTCTCCGGCGACCGCCTCGCCCCGCACGCCACCTTCGCCGGACCCTGCATGAAGTACTTCCTTGTTCTGTTGCTGTTGCTGCCCGCAACGCAAAGCCACGCCCTGACCTTGACCAACCCGGCGTGGCGCGTCGAGATCGATTCTGCAACGCTGGCGGTGACCGCCACCCAGGCCGACGGCACCACCACCCGCATCTCTTCGGCGGGCGACGCCGGCACGGTGTCGGCGCTGAAGCAGACCGCCGCTACCGGTCGATGGCGATGGGGCGATGCAACGCAGGTACGGGCCGAACTGGTCGGCGATACGCTGCAGATGCACTTCAACCGGACCACCGAGGGCAGCGTGCACTGGCCGCGACTGCCCGCCGGTCCGCACGCCCTGTTGCTGCCGCTGCACGAGGGCTACTACCTTCCCGCCGATGACGCCGTCTGGCGGGATGAACTGCTTGATGCCTACGGCGAGATCAACACCACCGAAGACCTTACCCTGCCCGTGATCGGCCTGGCGTGGCCGGATCGCGTGCTGTCGATCCTGTTCGCGACACCGTTCAACAACACCGTTCACTTCAGCGCCGATGGGCCAGGCGTCGCGGTCGCCGCCGAGCACCACTTCAATGCGCTCAACGTGTCTGAGCCGTATACCGTCATCGTCAGCCTGGATGCGCCGGATTGGCTGGCGCCGGCCAAACGTTACCGGGCGTGGTTGCAGGCGCAGGGCGGCTTCGTGCCGCTGAAGGACAAACTCGCCGGATTGCCGGACGGTGAGAAGCTGATCGGTGCCAGCCACCTGTATCTGTGGGGTGACCGCCTGCTGGTGGAACAGGACGTGCGCGACTGGGCGACGCTGAAGGCGCTGCTGCCACGCGCGTGGATCCAGAAGGATGACGAGGCGTTGGAGGCGTTGGCGGCCGCACACAGCGGCCCCTATGTGCAACAGGTGTTGGTGGCCGCGATCAATGCCGCGCTGGCGGAACAGTTTCCCGGTGACACCGCCCAGGCCATGCAGCAACGCCGGCACCAGCTGGATGCCACGCTGGGCACGGCGCTGCAGCCCGAGGCGTTGCGGGGCGACAGCGCGTCGCCGCGGATGATCCGCGCCCTGCAGGCCGCGGGCCTGCCGCGCCTGTGGCTGGGACTGCCGGACTGGACGGCGGGCTGGGCGAGCCCGGGCGGCGTGGAAGCAGGCGTACAGGCCGGCTACCTGGTGGCGCCGTACGATTCCTATGACACCGCCCTGCCCGACGGCAACGACAATCCGTCCTGGCTGTCGGCCCAGCTCGGGCAGGACGCGTTCGAGCGCTGCGGAATCATGAAACCCGATGGCCAGCGGATCAAAGGGTTCCAGGGCAGCGGGGTGTATACCAACGCAGCCTGTATCCGGCCATTGATGGAACGTCGGGTGCGGGACCTGCGCGCCACCACGCCCTACAACAGCTGGTTCCTGGATGTCGCAGCGACCGGCATGCTGTTCGATGACAGCGACCCGGCCAAGCCCACCCCGCAGGCGCAGGATGCGGCCAACCGCAACGCGGCCCTCGCCTGGCTGGCCGATACCCAGGCACTGGTGGTCGGCTCGGAAGTCGGCTCGGCCGTGGTCAACCGGCATATCGTCTTCGCGCACGGCGCGCAGACCGCCGGGTTTGGCTGGCGCGATCCGCAGATGCGCCGCGAGCGCGACTCGCCGTACTACCTCGGGGCGTGGGCGCCGGAGCACCAGCCTGCCTTCTTCTTCAAACAGAGCCGGCTCAAGCCCCGCTACCAGCAGCTCTATTTCAACCCGGCCCGTCGCCTGCCCTTGCTGCAGGCGGCCTTCCACGACAGCGTGGTCAGCACCCATCACTGGACCCTGGACAGCCTCAAGTTCCGCGAGAGCCGCAGCACCACCGAGCTGCTGCAGCAGCTGTACAACGTACCACCCCTGCTTAACCTCAGCGTGGCGACCGCCCCGTCACGGATCGCCTACCTGCGCCAGCTGGACGCGTTCTTCCGTCCCGTGCATGAGCACTTGTTCGACCAGGCACTGACCGACTTCCGCTGGCGCGATGCCGCCGGGCAGGTGCAGCAGACCACATTTGCCGATGGCAGCGTGATCGTGGCGAATTTCTCCGATCAACCACGACAGGTGGATGGCCGTCCGCTTCCGGCGCGCAGCGCGACCGCCCGCCTGGCAGACGGCCGTACGCTGGAGTTCATTTCGCCGGCGGGGCCGTAGGCCGGCACGCCACCAGACCTCTGCGCCCGCGGACCTGCATCCCCCGGACGCGGGCGCGCCCACCGCTCCGGTGAGCGCGCCAAGGCGTCACTCCTTCGCCGCTTCCGCCTTCCACGCAACGACCTTCGCCCTGGTCTGCGTCAACAGCGCATCCAGCGCCGTGCGGTCATAGCCCTGGCCGCGCAGCACGACATACTGGATGCCGCGCGTGGCCTCGATATCCTCCAGTGGATTGCGCTCCAGCAACACCAGGTCGGCCGCCTTGCCGGGCGCGACCGCACCATAACGATCCAGGGTGCCGAACCAGGCCGGGCCCGCGCGCGTGGCCGCGGACAGGGCCTGCGCCGGGGTCAGCCCTTCCTTGACGAACAACGACAGCTCGTCATGCAGGCCAATACCGGGATAGTTGAACGAGTTGAGGAAGCCCGCATCGGTACCGGCCATGATCGTCACGCCGGCCTGCTGGAGCATCGGCAGCACCGCGGCGACCTGGTGGTACTCCTGGTGCCGCGCGTCGATCTGCGCCGGGGTCGCCTTTGCCGCGCGCTCGACGCGCCAGGCGTAGGTGGCCTGCAGCTTCGGGCCGATGTAGGCCAGATAGGGATCGTCGCGGTGGTCGTCCTGGTCCAGGAAGTCCAGGATGCGCCCGCCATTGAGGGTCGGCGTCACGAACACGCCCTTGGCCGCGAAACCGCGATAGGCGGCCATGGCGGTGTCACGGTCGAAGCCCGCATCCAAGCGCGCGTTGGCCTGCGCGCGATCGATGCGCTTGGCGCCGAAGTCCGCGGCGATCGCGGCTTCATCCTTGACGCCCGCCTTGTAGGCGTAGTCCAGGTGTTCGATCGAGCTGATGCCCGCATCAACCGCCTGCTGCACGGTCAATGCCATCGGAATATGCCCGGATGCACGCAGACCGTTGGCGCGTGCACCGCGCACGGCCGCCAGGAACAGGTCCGGGGTCAGGGTGCTGTCGGTGATCTTGACGAAGTCGACGCGGTCGCGCTTCAAGCGCACGAACGCCGCATCCAGGTCCGCCTGCGAGCCGACTTCGATGGTGCCCTTCCAGACCGGCTTGATGCCTTCGATCTTGGCACCCGAGGTGAACAGCTGCGGGCCGGCCAACCGGCCGCTGGCGATCTCGCCGCGCCACTGCAGCACCTGGTCGGGCAGATCGCCGGAGGCGTCGCGGATGGTGGTGATGCCATGGGCGATGTACAGCGGCAGCAGCGCCTTGTTCTCCTCAATGAGCTCCGGGCCGCCCCCGAAATGCACGTGCATGTCCCACAGGCCCGGGATCAGATAGCGCCCCTTGCCGTTGACCTCCTCGCGGGCCTTCCACGCCTTGCGCATCGCACGATCACTGCCCATCGCCACGATGTCCTGGCCGCGTACCACGACGGTCTGGTCCGGCACGGTGGAGGCATGCTCCACATCGACCACGGTCGCATGCCGGATCATCAGGTCGGCCTGCTCGGCCGCGAATGCGGAAGGGGCCAGTGCAAGCAGCACCGGAAGGGCAAGACGCAGGGACATGGACAGTGCACCGGAAAATGGAGAACCGGGCCACCTTACGGTCGGGCCCGGTCCATTCACCAGTTAAATTTTGGAATGCGCGTCATGCGCATTGCAGATGAGCATGCTGCCTCACATCTCGCCCTGCATCGCCGGACGTGCCTGCAGCTGTGCCAGCCACGCCGCCACGGCCGGGTGCGCGTCCACGGCAGCGCCCACGAAGGTCCCGTAGCCGACCACCTGGCCCACCACGAGATCTGCCAGCGAGTAGGCCTCACCCAGCATCCAGGGCTGCTGCGACAGGCGTGCCTCCAGCACGTCCAGCAGTTCATTGGCCGCGCGGATCCCGGCTGCGGCATGGTCGGCATGGCGCAGCGCATCGTCCGTGGTGGCCAGCCACACACGCCCGATCACCGCGCCATAGGTGACATATGCCCACGTGCACCACGACATCGCCTCCAGCCGTGCCGGTGTGCCGCCCTGCGGCCACAGGCCCTTGGCCACGCCGTAGTGCTCGCCCAGCCACAGGTGGATCGCCAGGGCTTCGAACATCGGCGTGCCATCCACCACCAGGCACGGCACCTTGCCGTTGGGATTGATGGCCAGGTAGTCGGCCGTGCGCTGCTCGCCGGCGCGGATGTCGATCCTGACCCGCTCGTGAGGGACGGCCAGTTCGGCCAGGGCGCAGGCGATCGGGGTGGCGCTGGACATCGGGTGCCAATAGAAGACGAGGGACATCTGGAACTCCTTGAGGGCGGCCAGGGGTGCGACCGAAGCGGTCCTGCACCGTGGCCCCAAGGCTAGCCACCCTTGCGGACAGAACCCGCCCGCAATGGCTGCTACGCTTTCCTGATGCTGACCGCCTCCGCCCGCCTGCTGAGCCTGCTGTCCCTGCTGCAATCGCGCCCGCATTGGGGCGGCGGCATGCTGGCCGAGCGCATGGGCATCCATCCACGCACGCTCCGCCGCGACATCGACCGGCTGCGCCAGCTGGGCTATCCCATCCACGCCAGCACCGGTGTCGCCGGCGGCTACGCCTTCCGCCCGGGCCGGGCCCTGCCACCGCTGCTGCTGGACGACGATGAAGCGCTGGCGGCCGCAATCGCGCTGCGCACGGCGGTGACCGGCACCATCAGCGGGATCGAGCAGACCGCGATCACCGCGCTGGTCAAGATTGAACAGGCGATGCCACCGCGCCTGCGGCCCCGTCTGGAGGCACTGCGCTCAGCGATCCTGCCCACCGATCAGATCGGACCGTTGGTCGATGCCGGTCGGCTGACCGCCCTGGCCGCTGCCTGCCGCGACCAACTGCAACTGGCCTTCGAGTACATCGACCGCACAGGTCAGCCGAGTTCTCGCCAGGTGGAGCCACAAGGCGTGGTGCACACCGATCGGCGCTGGTATCTGGTTGCCTGGGACCCCGCACGCGACGACTGGCGCACCTTCCGCATCGACCGGATCACCAGTACGCCCGTGGTGGGCGCGCATTTCGCGCCCCGCGCCGGCCCCGGCGACGGCGACCTGCGCCAGTGGGTGGCCCGCTCGCTCTCGCTCGGGCAGTACCCCGATGAGGCGCGGATCATCCTGCACGCACCCCTGGCTGCCCTGCGCCAGCGCATCCCTGCGTCGGCCGGGGTACTGGAGGGTGTGGATGACCAGCGCTGCCTGCTGCGCTGTGGCGCTAACCCGATGGGCTCGGTGATCTATTGGCTGCTGGCCATGGACCTGGAGTTCGAGGTGCTGGGGCCACCCGCACTGATCGACCGGCTACGTGCGGCTGGCGAGCGGGTGGCGCGGAGCCTGACCCCAGGCGTCGCCGACGCCGTGCCGACGCCCGAGGACGTGTAGCCACGGGGCATGGCCATGGCGGCCGTGGTCATTGCGCTTCACAATGGCACCATGACTGCCAGTGAAAAACCGAATCGGGCCCTGTTCGACCTGGACCTGTTGCGCGCCATGGTGATGGTGGCCGATTGCGCCAGCTTCACCACGGCGGCCGCCCGCCTGCATTCCACCCAATCCACCATCAGCCAGAAGATCCGCCGGCTGGAGGAAATGGCCGGCCATCCGCTGCTGGTGCGCGGCAACCGTGATGTGCATCCCACCGATGCCGGCGAGATCGTCCTGGGTCACGCGCGCCAACTGCTGGCGCTCAACGACCAGCTGCTGGAGGCCCTGGCCGGCACCACCGTGGCCGTCACCGTGCGGCTGGGCGTACCGGAGGACTTTGTCAGCGCCGCGACCACCCAGCTGCTTGGCGCCTTCAACCGCGAACATCCCCAGGTGAAGCTGGAGGTCACCAGCGGCCTCAGCCGCGACCTGGCCCACGGCTACGATCATGGCGAACTCGACCTGATCCTGGTCAAGCAGCGCCGCAACAGCCGCGCCGCGGTGGCCTGCTGGCCCGAGACCATGGTCTGGATCGACAGTGCCCGCAATGGCTGCATCGGCCTGGATCCGGTGCCCCTGGTCACCTTTCCGCCGCGCGGACTCTACCGCGACGACATCATCGACGCGATCGAAGCGCTCGGGCGCCGCTGGCGGATCAGCTTCACGAGTTCCAGTCTGAGCGGGATCCAGGGCGCGGTGGCCGATGGCATGGGCATCAGCCTGCTGCCGGCGCGTGCCTTGAGCCGCGAGCACACCGTGCTGGGTGCCGAGCAGGGTCTGCCACCGATCGATACGTTCGAGATCGCCCTGCTCCATCGCGCCACCGCCGACCCGCTGGTCAAGGCGCTGGCGATGCGCCTTGGCGAACTCCTCAACCACGAGCGCGCCAGCAAGGACGTCACGCCGGCCTGAGCACGCAGTCGATCCGGATCACGCACCAGTCGATCGACCACGACGTCAGGCTGTATCGCCAGTGGCAGGCTGTCCTTACTTGAGCTGCAGCGGGTAGCGCTGCCAGAGCACGTGCACCAGGAACCCGGTCAGTTCCGGGTCCTTGCTGGTGATCGAGGCGCGGATCTTGTCCAGCAGCACCATGTCGCTGCAGTTGCGCACATCGGCGTGGCCAGCCTGGCCGGCGCGGCGGGCCCGGTAGCGGGCGGCGCGCTGTGCATCGGTCATCGCGTAGCCGAAGGTGGGCGGACGGCCGCGCTTGCGCGGCAGCGTCAGTTCCAGTGTTCCGGGGTCTTGTTCATCGCGCATGACGGACGAGGATGCAAACGGGGGCGCGCACGATATCGTGAGACATCACTTTAATCCAGCGTTTTCCGTGGATTTCTGCATTTGCGACGCAAGCGTCAGCGCCACGACTCTGCGACACGCGCGCCCGCCCACACCAGCAGCATCCCGCCGACGAGGCTCACACCCAGATACAGCGGCACCATCACGCTGCGATCGTTGCGGGTGAACACCAGCGATTCGAGCATCATCGAGGAGAACGTGGTCAATCCGCCCACGATCCCGACGATCAGGAACGCGCGCCAGTACAGCGCCGCCGTGCCACGACTCTGCAGCCAGATCATCACGTAACCGGCGACGAACGCACCGGCCAGGTTCACCGTCAGCGTGCCCCACGGAAAGCCATTGCCGAACTGGCGCAGCATCGCATCGCCCACCATGAAGCGCAGCGCGGCGCCCAGTGCGCCGCCGGCCATCACCAGGCCCAACTGCTGCCACCAGACGCCGATGCCGTCCATCAGTCGCGGCCCTTCTCCGCGCGTGCCTGTTCGCGCGCGGCACGCAGGCGGTCCAGCTTTTCCTTCAGTTTGATCTCCAGCCCGCGCGGCACCGGCTCGTAATACACGCGCTCGCCCATCGCATCGGGGAAGCCGGTCTGGTCCAGCGCGATCCCGCCGTCGGCATCATGGTCGTACTGGTAGGTCTTGCCGTAACCCAGCTCTTTCATCAGCTTGGTCGGCGCGTTGCGCAGGTGCAAGGGCACCTCCTGGGTGCCGGTTTCGCGCACTTCCTGTTTGGCCTTGTTGAACGCGGCATACCCGGCGTTCGATTTGGCGGTGCTGGCCAGGTACAGGACCAGCTGTGCGAAGGCGAGCTCGCCTTCCGGACTGCCCAGGCGCTCATAGATATCCCACGCCTCCAGCGCCATCGACTGCGCCCGCGGATCGGCCAGGCCGATATCCTCGATGGCCATTCGGGTCAGCCGCCGGGCCAGGTAGGACGGATCACAGCCGCCGTCGAGCATCCGGGTCAGCCAGTACAGCGCGGCATCCGGGTTGGAGCTGCGCACGGACTTGTGCAGTGCCGAAATCTGGTCGTAGAACTGCTCGCCGCCCTTGTCGAAGCGGCGGGTGCGGTCGGCCAGTACCTGCACCAGCATCTCCGGGCTGATCCGCCCGCCATCGCCGCTGGCCAGTTCGGCCGCGATCTCCAGCAGGGTCAGCCCGCGCCGCACATCGCCATCGGCGGCGGTCGCGATCTCCAGCAGCGCCTCGGGGGCGACCTGCAGATGCTCCGCGCCCAGGCCGCGCCCGGTGTCGTGCAGCGCCCGCTCCAGCGCCTCGACGATGTCGCTTGGCGAGACCGACTCCAGCACGTGCACGCGGCAGCGCGAGAGCAGCGCCGAGTTCAGTTCGAAGGACGGATTTTCGGTGGTGGCGCCAACGAACACGATGGTGCCGCGCTCGATGTGCGGCAGGAACGCATCCTGCTGGGCTTTGTTGAAGCGGTGTACCTCGTCCACGAACAGCACCGTGCGCCGGCCTTCGGCGAAGCGCTGTGCAGCCTCGGCCAATACCTGGCGCACCTCGGGCAGACCGGACAGCACGGCGGAGATCGCGCGGAACTCGGCGTCGGCGTAGTGCGCCAGCAGCAGCGAAAGCGTGGTCTTGCCGCAGCCCGGGGGGCCCCACAGGATCATCGAGTGCACATGGCCGGACTCGACCGCGCGGCGCAGTGCGCTGCCCGGGGCGAGCAGGCGCTTCTGCCCCACCATCTCATCCAGCGTCTGCGGACGCATCCGCTCGGCGAGCGGACGCATGTTGTCCCGATCCACGGTCAGCAGATCGGGCCCATTGAAAGTCGTTCGGTTTCTGGCCACGTGCCTAGTGTATCGCGGCGGATTGCAGGCGCGATGCCGGCCAGCGGCCGGCATCTACACCGTCATTCGCCGATGACGTCCACGCCCTTGGCCGGGGTGAAGCTGAAGGTGCCCGAGGCAAAGCTCGGGTTGCGCTTCCAGCCGGTGAAGCTGATCACCGTGCGCTGGCCGACCGCGTCCACCACTTCCATGCGCGCCAGGCCCTGGGCATTGAAGCCCAGCGCGGCGTACTGGAAGGCGGTATCGGTTTCGCGCTTGGGGCTCAGCGCCAGCCACTGCAGGCCATCGCGCACAGCGGCCTCTTCGCTGACGTCGTACTGCTTGTCCAGCAGGGCGG
The DNA here is from genome assembly GCF_048957655.1 of Stenotrophomonas sp. AS1. Classification (NCBI taxonomy): domain Bacteria; kingdom Pseudomonadati; phylum Pseudomonadota; class Gammaproteobacteria; order Lysobacterales; family Lysobacteraceae; genus Stenotrophomonas; species Stenotrophomonas sp. AS1. Next base: position 214,834 of record NZ_JARVXM010000001.1, read on the forward strand.
GATTGATCAGCGCGGTCAGCGGGCTGTTCTGCTCTTCCTGGCCCTGCGGGCGCACGCTGGCCTGCTCCAGATCGGGCTCGTAGACCCACACCTTCTTGCCATCGGCCACGATCAGCTGCTCGTGCGGCTTGATGTATTCCCAGCGGAACAGGCGCGGTGCGGACAACGCGACACGGCCACTGGTGGTTTCCTTGACCTTACCCTTGCTGTCGTACACCTGCTGGCTGAACTGCCCATCCAGCCCCTTCAGGCCCTGGGTGAAGCGATTGAGCTCATCACGGGCGCCGGCCCAGGCCGACGCCGACCCGACACTGGCGACAACCAGGGTGGCAGCAAGCAGGGAGCGGCGGAAGGTGGTGTGCATGTGAGGTATCCAGGCGAATGGGAAGGATGGAAGCAGTGTGCCCATTCAATCCTGAATGGGCGATCAGGGCGCATTATGCGCTGGAAACGGGTGTACCGAGCGTACTCAGGGCCCGGCCTGCACCGTCTTCAGATCGCCGTACACCACCTGCCCGCGGAAGCCGCGCCGGACCTGCTGGTACAGCTCGCGGAACGCCGCGTAGTCCTGCGGCTGACAGAGCGCGTCCGCCCCGCGCACGGCGCGTTGATGCAGCCGGTGGCGCGCGGTGACCACCTGCCCTTCGCGCGTCCATTCCACCGTGTACTGGCCACCCGCATTGTCGAACTGCTGGCTGCGCGGAATCGCCACGATCGGCACGCTGGCCGGGAAGGTGAGCCGATAGCGCTCCTCGCGCAGACTGTCGTTGCAGTAGAACGGCGTAGCGTTGTCCGGCGCAGAGGTGCTGGCGTACAGGTCACGGAACGACTCACCGCCCGGCGCATCGGGCAGCACCATGCCGCCGAGGACCGCGAAATCGACATAGTCGCTGGCCTGGAAGTCGTAGCGGAAGTTGAACGGACGGGTCAGGTCCTGCGGATCCCCGAGCAGGGTGAGCGCGCCACTGCCATCGAAACCGGAGGCGGCCATGATCGATTCTTCCGCCCGCGCCCGGTTCTGTGCGTTGAGCCGTGCGAAGGCGGCACGCATGCCGATCTCGGCCACGCCGCTGGGCTGCTGCAGGGTCTGGCCGACCAGGTTGCCCGCCGCGTCGAAGCGGAAATCAACCTCCAGCCCGGTGCCGTTGCGGCTGGCATCGTTGGCGGGGGTGCGCGCCACCACGGCCTGGCGGGTGTGCAGCACCGGTGCGCCGAGATCAGCGTCGGGCAGCTGGCCGAAGCGCGCATAGGACGTGGTCGAGTCCAGATACAGGTCGAACTCGGGAAGATAGGTGATCGCGTGGTTGAAGCGGCCCAGCAGCGGAATGGTCGGCAGGGTCGGCCCGCCACCGGCGCCGATCAGCACCGGGGTGCTCTGGATGCCCCGTGCAGCCAACAGCGCCTCCAGGATCACCACATGGTCTTTGCAGTCGCCGTAGTGATTGTCGAGGATGCTCTGCGCCGGGTTCGGCTCCAGCCCACCGTTGCCCAGGTACACCGCCACGTAGCGGATGTTCTGGGCGACCCAGCGGTACAGCACCGCGGCCTGCTCGCGCCGGTCGGTGATGCCGCGGGTGAGCTGGTCCGCCAGCGCCTGGATCTGCGGGGTGACCGCGGCCGCCTCGCCACCCTTGAGCTGATAGGCCTGTGCCACCTGCGACCAGTCACGATACGTGCTGGCCATGATGCCCGGGCTGTACTCCCAGGCGGCAGCGGACCAGTTCTGTGCCTTGAGCGGCTCACTGCGGCGGTAGGTCCACTCCCACTGCGCCTGGCCATTGCGGATCCGGGGCTTCTCACTGCCACGCACGCCCCGCTGCTCCACCTGCATCGGCAGGCTGGCCGGGGCGGTGAGGGTCACGCGCGCATCGTCATACGGCGTGAACACGCTGAAGGTTTCCCACAGGCCGAAGTAGCCGGGGAAGTACGGCGTGTTCTGGGTCCGGCGGGTCTGGTAGACCACGCGCGTGCCCGGCGCCAGGTTCGGAAACACCACCACCCGCACCTTGCGGTCGGCATACATCGCTGCGGCAGCGCTGGAGTAGCTTTCCTGCGTGTAGATGCGGTCGGCGGGCACGTCGCGGCGCTGGCCATCGGCGGTCAGGGTATAGGCCTGCAGCACCTCCAGCGTTTCCATTTTCTCGCTGTAGCTCAGCCGCACCTGGCTGAACTGCTCGACCGCCGATTTGGTCTTGAGCAGGATCTCGTACTCTTCGGTCTGGGTGTTGCCCGCGTCGGGGCGCACCACGTAGTCGGCGCGATAGCGCACGAAGCTGAAGTTGTTGCTGGCCTGCGCGTCAGTGCCCGCCCCCTGCCCACCCGGCGCGACCGGTGCGACCGGTTCGGCAGCCGGGGGCGCAGCTTGGGCTTGGGCTTGGGCTTGGGCTTGAGCCTGGGCCTGCGCCACCACTGGCGCGACCAGCAGCGCACCTACCATCATCCAGCGCATCGGCTTCATTGCAGGTTCCTTGTGCGAAGCGGCCGGCGAGGACGTCGCCGGCCGGGTGCCGATCAATGACGGCCGGGCAGTACCCGGCCTTACTTGGGCGGTGGCGGGGCCAGCACGCTGCGATCGCCGTTGTGCTCCGGCGGGCTCACCACCCCGGCGGCCTCCATCGCTTCGATCAGGCGCGCGGCCCGGTTGTAGCCGATCTTCAGGCGACGCTGCACACCCGAGATCGACGCGCGGCGGGTTTCGGTGACGATGCGCAGCGCTTCGTCGTACAGCGGGTCGGATTCGTCGCCGCCACCACCGCCTGCCTCGGGCAGTCCGCCGGGGCCGACCACCACGCCATCGCCCATCATCTGCACCTCGTCCAGCACGCCGGTGATGTAGTCGGTCGGGCCGCTGGCCTTGAGGTGTTCGACCACCCGGTGCACTTCCTCATCGGAGACGAACGCACCATGCACGCGGTCCGGCAATGCCGTGCCCGGCGGCAGATACAGCATGTCGCCGTGGCCCAGCAGCGTTTCCGCGCCGGACTGGTCGAGGATGGTGCGCGAATCGATCTTGGAGCTGACCTGGAAGCCGATGCGGGTCGGGATGTTGGCCTTGATCAGGCCGGTGATCACATCCACCGAGGGGCGCTGCGTGGCCAGGATCAGGTGGATGCCGGCCGCACGCGCCTTCTGCGCCAACCGCGCGATCAGCTCTTCGACCTTCTTGCCGACGATCATCATCATGTCGGCGAATTCGTCGATGAAGATGACGATGAACGGCAGCGTCTCCAGCGGGCGCGGGGCCTCGCCGAGTTCCGGGTTGGGCTTGAACAGCGGGTCCATCATCGGCTGCCCGGCATCCTGGGCATCCTTGACCTTCTTGTTGAAGCCGGCCAGGTTGCGCACGCCCACCGCGCTCATCAGCTTGTAGCGGCGTTCCATCTCGGCCACGCACCAGCGTAGGCCGTTGGCGGCCTCCTTCATGTCGGTGACCACCGGCGCCAGCAGATGCGGGATGCCCTGGTAGACGCTCAGCTCGAGCATCTTCGGGTCGATCATCAGCATCCGCAGGTCTTTCGGCGAAGCCTTGTACAGCAGGCTCAGCACCATCGCATTGACCGCCACCGACTTGCCCGAGCCGGTGGTGCCGGCCACCAGCAGGTGGGGCATGCGCGCCAGGTCGGCCACGGTCGGGCGGCCGGCGATGTCCTTGCCCAGCGCCAGGGTCAGCACGCTGGCCGACTTGTCGTATTCCTTGGAGCGCAGCAGTTCGGAGAGGTAGATCATCTCGCGGGTGACGTTGGGGATCTCCAGACCCACCACCGATTTGCCCGGGATCACATCCACCACGCGCACCGACTTCACCGACAGGCCGCGCGCGATGTCCTTGTCCAGCGAACTGATCTGGCTGACCTTGATGCCCGGCGCGGGTTCGATCTCGAAGCGGGTGATGACCGGGCCGGGATAGGCGCCGACCACCTGCGCATCAATGCGGAAGTCCTTGAGCTTGAACTCGATCTGGCGCGAGAGCGTCTCCAGCGTGCCCTCGTCGTAGCCCTTGGGCTGCGGCTTGGGATCATCCAGCAGCGCCAGCGGCGGCACATCCGAGCCATCGCCATTGACCCCGCGGAACATGGGAATCTGGGTCTCGCGCTTGGCCCGGTCGCTTTTCTCCAGGACTGGCTCCGGGCGCGGCTCGATCTTGACCGGCTCGCGCTTGGCGCGGACCTCGGCGTCGACCTTGCGCACTTCCTGGCGCTCCTCGCGCATGGCGCGGGTCTGCTGCCACTCGGTGGCCTGCTCTTTCTTCTTGTTGAACAACGGCGGCAGCGCCAGCACCCAGTTGCCGATCTTCTCCATCACCACGAACCAGGAGATGCCCGTGGCCAGGGTGATCGACGCCAGCAGCAGCACCAGCACGAACAGATTCGCGCCCAAGGCGCCGAAACCGACGCTGAGCGAACTGCCGACCAGCTTGCCGAGGATGCCGCCGGCGTGGGCCACATCGGCGACGAACAGGCGCAGGTGCAGGAAGCCGGTACCGGCGATCAGGAAGCCGACCAGACCGACCAGGCGCAGGGCCGGGTCCAGGTCATGCTCGCCCTTGGCCTCGCGCTTGAGGCCGAACATCGCGATCCACGCCAGTGCGCCCAGCACGATCGGCAGTACGAAGGCCATGTAGCCGAACAGCTGCAGCAGCACGTCTGCGATCCAGGCACCGGCGCGGCCACCCATGTTGTGGACCGGCGCGACCACGCTGCCGGTATGCGACCAGCCCGGGTCGGTGGCCGAATAGGTGAACAGACTGGCGACCAGATACAGCAGCGCCGGGGCGACCGCGATCAAGCCCAGGTCGCGCCACAGGCGCTGCCGGCGCGGGTTGTCCACGCTGGCCGGTTTGCGCGGCGCTGCCTTGCTGTCGGACGCCTTGGATCGTTCCGGGACCTGTTTCGCCACCTTAGACCACACCTTGGGAATGCACTGTTAGTGCTTGATAATAAACGACTGGACCCCACCCCGGTAGGTGCCGGCCGCTGGCCGGCACGGTCAGCGTCAAAACCCCGGCGCCGGAATGGGCGTCGTGCTGCGCGGGTCGCCGCGTTCCACTGCGCGCCTTGAATCGCCCCGCCCCTGCCGCCACTCTATGACTTCGCTCGGATGCCGCGCAATCACTGCGCCGGCACTCCCGCCCTACCTTCTATTGCGAGCTTACATGAGCAACTCCAAGCACTCCCGCCTGTTGATCCTTGGTTCCGGCCCGGCCGGCTGGACCGCCGCCGTCTACGCCGCGCGCGCCAACCTCAAGCCCGTCGTGATCACCGGCCTGCAGCAGGGCGGCCAGCTGATGACCACCACCGAGGTGGACAACTGGCCCGGGGATGCGCACGGCCTGATGGGCCCGGACCTGATGAGCCGCATGCAGGCGCATGCCGAGCGCTTCGAAACCGAGGTCATCTTCGACCACATCCACACCGCCGATGTCTCCCAGCGCCCGTTCAAGCTGATCGGTGACAGCGCCGAGTACACCTGCGACGCCCTGATCATCGCCACCGGCGCGACCGCCAAGTACCTGGGCATCCCCAGCGAAGAGGCCTTCAAGGGCCGCGGCGTGTCCGCCTGCGCCACCTGCGATGGCTTCTTCTACCGTGACCAGGACGTGGTCGTGGTCGGCGGCGGCAACACCGCCGTGGAAGAAGCCCTGTACCTGTCCAACATCGCCCGCAAGGTCTACCTGGTCCACCGCCGCGACACTCTCAAGGCGGAGAAGATCATGCAGGACAAGCTGTTCGCCAAGGTCGAAGCCGGCAAGATCGAGACCGTCTGGCACCACCAGGTCGACGAAGTGCTGGGCAACGAGGCCGGCGTGACCGGCGTGCGCGTCAAGTCCACCCTGGACGGCAGCACCCGCGACATCGAGGCGCACGGCTTCTTCGTGGCGATCGGCCACCACCCCAACACCAGCCTGTTCGATGGCCAGCTGACCATGAACAACGGCTACCTGGACATCCGCTCGGGCCTGGGCGGCAACGCCACCCAGACCTCGGTGGAAGGCGTGTTCGCCGCGGGCGACGTGGCCGACCAGCACTACCGCCAGGCGATCACCTCGGCCGGCTTCGGCTGCATGGCCGCACTGGATGCCGAGCGTTATCTGGATGCGCAGGGCAAGGCCAGCTGAGGCTGGCTTCCATAGCGCCGAGGCATGATTGACCGGGAAGGCCGACGCGAAAGCGCCGGCCTTTTCCTTTCAGCAGTGCCAGGCGATGCCTGGCAAGCATGGCCATGGCCGCAACAAACTGGACCGGCTACGCACACCCAGCCCGCATCCCACCTGCCCTATCCTTTCCCCCATGCCCAGCGCCCGCTTCCTCGACTCCCTGCAGTCCGTTCCCGCCACCGACTGGGATGCCCTGCACGACAGCGGCAACCCATTCGTCAGCCACGCTTTCCTGTCCGGCCTGGAAACCTACGGTTGCCTGCGCGAGGACTGGGGTTGGCAGCCGCAGCATCTCACTCTGTGGGACGGCGATGCCTTGCTCGGCGCCATCCCCGGCTACCTGAAGACCAACTCGCATGGCGAGTTCGTGTTCGACCACGCCTGGGCCAATGCCTATGCGCGGCATGGACGCGACTACTACCCGAAGTGGCTCGGTGCGGTGCCGTACTCGCCGGTGACCGGCCCGCGACTGCTGGCCCGTGATGCGTCGCAGCGCACTGCCCTGCTGACGGCACTGCGCGACCGGTTGCGCTCACTCCATGTGTCGTCAGCACACATCAACTTCCACACGGCGGCTGACGAAACGATCTTCGACGACGACTGGTTGCTGCGCGAGGACATCCAGTTTCAGTGGCATAACCCGGGTGACTGGGTGACGTTCGAACAGTTCCTGGGCGCGATGGACCACAAGCACCGCAAGAACATCCGCCAGGAGCGCGCCAAGGTCAGCCGCCAGGGCATCAGCTTCCGGGTGGTGCATGGCGATGAGGCCACCCGCGCCGATCTGCAGGCGATGTACCGCTTCTACCTGCAGACGTTCCTCGAGTACGGCAACGCGCCAGCGCTGACCGAGGCGTTCCTGCGCCATCTGGCAATTTCACTCGGGCGCGGGCTGGTGCTGTTCCTAGCCGAACAGGACGGTGAGCCGATCGCCGGCGCGCTGTGCCTGCGCGGCGGCGACACGTTGTACGGCCGCTATTGGGGCGGCGCTACCCTGCCCGGCCTGCACTTCGAGGCCTGCTACTACCAGGGCATCGAGTACTGCCTGCGCGAGGGCGTGGCCCGCTTCGAACCGGGTGCGCAAGGCGAGCACAAGCTGGCACGCGGCTTCCTGCCCACCATCGTGCGCAGCCGGCACTGGGTAGCCGACGCGGACTTCACCGAGGCACTGCAGGACTGGTGCCGACAGGAGCGACGCGATGTGCGGCGCTACCAGAAGGAGCTGCAGGGGCATGGCCCGTTTCGTGCGGAGCCGTAGTCTCGGACTGGCTCGGATGAGCTAAGAATACTGGCTGTAGTGCCCACTGATTCGGCAATGGTCACACCAGAACGTATAGAGCATTCCTCCATTCATCCACTGCATTAGAGACCCATCGTCCAAAGGAATGCGGGAATCAAGCTGCATGACAAAGAACATCGTGCGGCAACAATCGGGACAGGCCAGATAGAGGCCGCTTTGGATCCAGGATGGCAGTCCACCCACCCTGCTGTAGTTCTGCCAGCCATCCACATAACTCGGCGGTTGCCAGAACCGACCCGGAAGCTCGACCAGATCGATGTCCGCCCCCAGTAGCGAAGTCGACGTTTCGGGACATGCCCGCGGATCGAACACCTGCGTTTCATGGGCGTAGGGAAGGCCCTGCGCATCGTGGCGGAAATATACGGGATCTCCGTGGCACCAACCGGACTCTCCATTATCGGGGCAGTCCAGGCATATGCCGAGTGTCACCATCGAGAGGGTGCATGGGCCGATCAAGGCCAGCTCCAGCTCCAGCAAACGCTGCAATGGTGACCCGCATATTCCACATCGCCCTTCCAGGCGACCGCCCATATGTGCCACTGCCTTCGCATCCCCACCCTTCCAGGTCGGATGCAAACGCTGGAGGCGGCCCTCCACGCTGGTGGATTCCGCCAGTTGCAAGCGCTGGAGCTGCGCAGTGAAACGCAGGTGCAGGCCACGCGCTCCATGCAGCGCGCGTCCCGAGCCCACCTCAAGACCAGACAATCCTTCCCGTCCAATTGTTGCCCAAGGCTCATCCCGTGAACCGGATAGATCACACACAGCGTCTTGGAACTCCACCACCCCACTCATCTCAAGCGGCAGCCCGAGCAAGCCGGCAACAGACGACGACGCCCCTCTTGCCTCCTGAATCCATCGCCGGCCCACCTCAATCGGCAGCTCCCGCCAGAACGGGCCTTCTACAGGCTCATGGGCCGACAGGCGAAGGACAGCATCCCAGTCATCATGAAGCAATCCGGGGACACGATAGGCCGCCTGCGCCGCGATCTCGGCCGCCAGCCAGTGGCTGTTGCCGCTCTTGAACTCGCTCCAAGCAAACCTGCAAACCTCTGTGGCACTGTTATCCGGCAGCAACTCCGCCGCAGCCCTTAGCATCCCGCTTCTCTCCACCCGAGCCTTCATCGCCAGGATGAGCAGTGTTGAGAGGGCGGCGGGATCACGCTCAGAGAGATCGAGCATCGCAACCAATGCTCTATCTGAGCCCCCCGGCATTCGAGCCATCTCAAGCAACTCTTGAATGGCGGCAGTACAGGTCATGGCAGTCAGCCCAAGGCATGTAAACAAAAAGGGTGACTGGAAGTGCCTTACAAGGGAATGCAACAAATCTCAAAAAAAGAAGCCTTCAGGCAACCGAGGCGCTCAGGTGCACTGCCAGAAGTGCCCGCTCACCCGGCACTTCGCGCACCAGAAGCTGTACAGCATGCCGCCACTACCCCACAGCAACATGCCTTCATTGGTAGTCGGCAACGTTGAGTCCAGCTGCATCACGAAAGGCATCTGCTCGCCGCAATCGATGCACGCCGGGTAGTGCGCGCTCTGCACCCAGCTCGGTGCGCCCCCCACCCGCGACAGGTTCTGCCGGTGATTGGACTGGCCCCAGTCCTGCTGCTGCCAGCGATGGCCGTCCATCGCGGCAAGACCCACCTCGGCCTGTAGCAGGTCGCCGCTGTCGGTGGGATTGATCGGCACCTGGCAGTGCTGGCTGGGGTGACAGCTCGGCATGCCTTCTGCATCGTGCCGATAGAAACGCACGGGCGGGTCTTCCCAGCCACAGCAGTCCAGGCACAGCCCGAGCGTGATCTCACCCTCCGCGTCCGGCTGCAGCGCCGCAGCATCGGACTGCAGCAGACGCTGCAGCGGCGCATGACAGCAGCCGCACAAGGCATCAAGCAAGCCGCCCATGCGCCCGGCGTGACCCACCTGGCCGCTATTCCAAGTCGGGTGCAGACGCCAGATCCGCTTGCGCCAGGCAGGCTCTTCGGCCACCTGTGCGCGATGCTGTTCGCGCCCGAAACGCAGGTGCAGCGGTTGCTGGCCATGCAGACGGCGCAGACGCGGGCCATCGGCCAGGCCCGCCCAGTGCGCCCAGACCTCGGCATCCAGATCGCTCCAGTCGGCCAGGTAGCCACGGGCGGCGGCATGGGTCTCCGGCTGGGTGGCCAGCAGCACTGCCTTGGCCCGCTCCAGTTCGCGATCGTCGTCTGCCTCGGTCAACCGATGCGCCCAGTCAGTCGCAACAAACGACGGCAATGCCTGCCAGACCTGCGAGGCCAGCTGGATGTCATCCTCGATGGCGACTTCCAGCAGCGCCCCCCAATCGTCCTGCAGCGTGTGCGGCGCCTGGTAGCTGGCAAACTCCAGCACGCTGGTCAGCAGCTCGCCGCGCTCGCCGTCACGATAGCGCCGCCAAGCGTCAATACAGACCGGGGCGACAGCCTCGTCCGGCAGCAGATCCAACGCCGTATCGAGGAAGGTGGAGCCGGGTGAGCGGCGATCCAGCGCCTGCAGCAGCAGCGCGCCAAGCTGTGGGCGGTCTTCGCTGGCCAGGGTCAACAGCATGGCCAGGCTGTCATTGCGTGTGCGCGGCGCATCGTGCGCATCGAGGATGGCGGTGATCGGATCGCTCATGCGGGGCTCCTTGCCGGTAGTGCGTGATGGTGCCAGACATCGCGCATCGCCACGACGAATACGACGAATACAATGCCGGCATGACCCGTCAGCTGCCCTGGCGCCTGGCCGATGCGCCGGATGCCCCCTTCCCGCCCGCCGAGACCGCCCTGCGCGATCCCGATGGCCTGCTCGCGCTCGGTGGCGACCTCTCGCCGGTCCGCCTGCTCAATGCCTATGCCGGCGGCATCTTCCCGTGGTTCTCCGAGGGCCAGCCGCTGCTGTGGTGGTCCCCGGACCCGCGGATGGTGTTCCGCACCGACGGCGTGCACCTGTCCAGCCGTTTCCGCCGCTCGCTGCGGCAGAGCACGTGGACGCTGCGCGCCGACAGCTGCTTTGCGCAGGTGATCGATGCCTGCGCGGCCAGCCCTCGGCCGGGGCAGGACGGCACCTGGATCACCCGCGACATGCGCGATGCCTACATCGAACTGCACCGGCTGGGCTTCGCGCACTCGGTGGAGGTGTTCGATGGCGGACAACTGGTCGGCGGCATCTATGGCGTAGCGATCGGCCGGATGTTTTTTGGCGAGAGCATGTTCAGTGCGGCTACCGGCGGCTCCAAGGTTGCCCTGGCCGGATTGGCCCATCGGCTGGCCGGCTGGGGCTGGCCGCTGATCGACGCACAGGTCGAAAATGACCATCTGCTGCGCATGGGCGCCGAACACTGGCCACGCCAACGCTTCCTGGCCCTTGTCCGTGAACAGGTCCAACAGCCAGCTCCCGCAGGCGATTGGCGGGATTTGTTCGGGACGATGGCAGCGGCCGATCTGGCCACGCGGGCCTGGCCTTAACCAAAACTTTGCATCAAACGCCCGACGCGCGTAAAATGCCCGCTCTTCAGGCCAGCTCGGCCGGTTACAGAACTGCACAGGACTACATGTCGAAAGACGACTCCATCGAGTTCGAAGGCACCGTCAGCGAGACGCTGCCGAACACCACTTTCCGCGTACGACTGGAAAATGGGCATGAAATCATCGCCCACATCTCCGGCCGCATGCGCAAGAACTACATCCGCATCCTGACGGGCGACCGCGTCAAGGTCGAAATGACCCCGTACGACCTGACCAAGGGTCGCATCACCTACCGCATGAAATAAGCGGTCCGGGGGTTGTTCCCGCCAGAAGGCCAGCCAGGTGCTGGCCTTTTCGCGTGGGCGCCATTCAGCCATCGCCCCACCCCTGCCAAGCGTCACCCTGACCCTGTGCACCCTGACGTCGGTCAGGATGCCTTGATGCAGATTCGCCCTGGCGCGAAAACGCCCAGTGTGGCCCTCGATCCAATCCGGATCCCGACCCGATGGCCCCCGCCATGAAACGCCTGCCTTCCCTGCTCCTGCTTGCTGCCTGCCTGGCCACCGCTGCCTCGGTCCAGGCCGCCGAACCGGCCGCTGCCGGCGATTGCATCACCCTGTCCCCGGATCAGCAGCTGGTGCGCAATGGGGCCGACCGCGATGTACTGCTCCGCAACGGCGACCAGCACTACCTGGTCCGTTTCGAGCGCTCGTGCAGCAGCGCAGCCATGTCCCCGAAACTGGCCTTTGTCACTCCCGGCCGGGACGGCCAACTCTGTGGCGCAGGAGCCAGCAGGCTGCGCACGAACGGACAAAGCTGCACGATCAGTGCGGTCGAGCCGATCACCGCCGAAGAATTCACCCGCAAGGCACGCGCCCGCCAGTAACCGCACCGAAGGCGCCGCGCACCCAAAGAAAAGCCCCCTTGCGGGGGCTCTTCAATGACGGTGCAGGCATCTGCCGCGCGGCGTCTACCGCGCGGTCAGACCGTGGCCGGCAGCAGACGCTCCGGCTCGGCTTCGGTCTCGACGAACAGCTGGTCGTCGCGCACATCGATGCTGACCTTGCCACCGTTGACCAGCTTGCCGAACAGCAGTTCGTCGGCCAGCGGACGCTTGATCTTGTCCTGGATCACGCGCGCCATCGGGCGGGCACCCATCAGCGGATCGAAGCCATGGTGGGCCAGCCAATCGCGCGCCGTCGGCGTGGCCGACAGGCTGACGTGCTTTTCCTGCAGCAGCATTTCCAGCTCGATCAGGAACTTGTCCACCACGCGCAGGATGTGCTCGAAGCCCAGCGCCTGGAACTGCACGATCGCATCCAGACGGTTGCGGAACTCCGGCGTGAAACTCTTGCGGATTACTTCCATCGCGTCGGTGGCATGGTCCTGGCGGGTGAAGCCGATCGAACGCCGCGAGGCCTGGGCCGCGCCAGCATTGGTGGTCATCACCAGCACCACGTTCTTGAAGTTCGCCTCACGGCCGTTGGTATCGGTCAGCACACCGCGGTCCATGACCTGCAGCAGGATGTTGAAGATGTCCGGATGGGCTTTCTCCACCTCGTCCAGCAGCAGCACGCAGTGCGGGGTCTTGACGATCTTCTCGGTCAGCAGGCCGCCCTGGTCGAAGCCGACATAGCCCGGAGGGGCGCCGATCAGACGGCTGATCGAATGCGACTCCATGTACTCGCTCATGTCGAAGCGGACCAGCTCGATGCCCAGCTGCAGCGCGAGCTGCTTGGTCACCTCGGTCTTGCCTACGCCGGTCGGGCCGGAGAACAGGAAGTTGCCGATCGGCTTTTCCGGATTGGCCAGGCCCGAGCGGGCCAGCTTGATCGCCGAGGACAGCGTCTCGATGGCCGGGTCCTGGCCGAAGATCACCATCTTCAGGTTGCGCTCCAGATGCTGGAGCACGTCCTTGTCGGTGGCGCTGACCTGCTTGGCCGGGATCCGCGCCATCTTGGCGACGATGGTCTCGATCTCCTCGATGTCGATCAGCTCCTTGCGCTCGCCGTCCGGCAGCAGCCGCTGGCGGGCACCGGCCTCGTCGATCACGTCGATCGCCTTGTCCGGCAGCAGGCGGTCGTTGATGTGCTTGACCGACAGATCCACGGCGGCCTGCAGCGCGTCATCGGCATAGGTCACGCCGTGGTGCGCTTCGTACTTGGGCTTGAGGCCCTGCAGGATCTCGTAGGTCTCGCCCACCGTCGGCTCGACGATGTCGATCTTCTGGAAGCGGCGGGCCAGCGCCCGGTCCTTCTCGAAGATGCCGCGGTATTCCTGGAAGGTGGTCGAGCCGATGCAGCGCAGCTCGCCCGAGGCCAGGGCCGGCTTGATCAGGTTGGAGGCGTCCATGGTGCCGCCCGAGGCCGAACCGGCACCGATGATGGTGTGGATCTCATCGATGAACAGCACCGCGTTGGGCAGCTTCTTCATCGCGGTCAGCACGCCCTTCAGGCGCTTTTCGAAATCACCGCGGTACTTGGTCCCGGCCACCAGCGCGCCCAGGTCCAGCGAGTAGATCACCGCATCGGCGAGCACATCCGGCACCGACCCTTCCACGATGCGCTTGGCCAGGCCTTCGGCAATGGCGGTCTTGCCCACACCGGCCTCGCCCACGTAAAGCGGATTGTTCTTGCGGCGGCGGCACAGGACCTGGATGGTGCGCTCGATCTCATCGGCACGGCCGACCAGCGGGTCGATCTTGCCGTTGCGGGCCTGGTCGTTGAGGTTGCTGGCGAACTCGGCCAGGGCATCGCCCTTGCCCTCGCCTTCGGCACCCTCGGCGCGGCCCTCGCCATCGGCGGCGGGCGGCACTTCGCCCTCCTCGCCCAGCTTGGCAATGCCATGGGAGAGGTAATTGACGATATCCAGCCGGGTCACGTCCTGCTGGTTGAGGTAGTACACGGCATGCGAGTCCTTCTCGCCGAAGATCGCGACCAGCACGTTGGCGCCAGTGACTTCCTTCTTGCCCGAGGACTGCACGTGGTAGACCGCGCGCTGCAGCACGCGCTGGAAGCCCAGGGTCGGCTGGGTATCGCGCCCATCATCTTCGGACAGGCGCGAGACGGATGCCTCGATGGCCTGTTCCAGTTCCTGTCGCAGGCGCTCGGCGTCCGCACCGCAGGCCTTGAGGACGGCTTGGGCGGACGGGTTGTCGAGCAGTGCCAGCAGCAGGTGTTCCACCGTCATGAATTCATGCCGGGCCTCACGGGCGCGCTTGTAGCACTGTCCGATGGTGTGTTCGAGGTCTTTACTGAACATGATTAACTCCGGCGGCAGTTAGGAACAATATGCGGCCAACCTTCACGATTTCCATCACCCTAGCGGATCAGTGCGTTCAGACGGCGTTAGCACTCCGCCGATCGCACCAATCCATTGGACGGCCTCCATCATGCACGAACTTGCCGCCACGAAATGGCAGCTTCAACGTGATGGTGATGTCATCGTGACGCCACGCCGGGCCAGCGCTGGCCGGTGCAGCTGCCGGGCGGCAGCCTGGCGATGCTCAGGGTGGGTGCGGATGCCGGAGAACCGAATGGCTCCGGCTCGGCTGGGGCCGGCCGCACGGCTGTCGCCATGGCTGGAACAGTGCGGATCGCTGGCGCGCCTATGGCGGGGCCAAGGGCGGCTCAGCCGCTGGCCTTCTCCATCGTGCACAGCAGCGGGTGCTGGTTCATGCGCGAGAATTCATTGACCTGGGCGACCTTGGATTCGGCGACCTCGCGGGTGAACACCCCGCACACGCCGCGGCCGCGGGTATGCACGTGGAGCATCACCTGGGTGGCCTGGTCCAGGTCCATCGAGAAGAAGTGCTGCAGGACCGTCACCACGAAATCCATCGGGGTGTAGTCGTCGTTCAACAGCATCACCTGGTACAGCGGCGGCGGCGCGACCTCGGGACGTGCAGGCTCAAGCAGCACGCCGTGGTCGTGATGAGTTTCGTGGGAAGTCTCGCGGGGCATCCCCCCATTATAGGGCCCCGCCCGGCCGGATTGGACGTTGCCCCCTGCGGCCTTCACAATCTGCACTCTCCAACCAGATGTTCACAGGGATTTCATGAAAAGGATTGCTGCCGCACTGCTGCTGGCCGTCACTGCCACCGGCGCCCATGCGGCCGACGCGGACAGGGCCGTCGGGCGAGCGCTGGACACGCTCAAGTACACCTACGAGGTGGACGAGGACGGCGATTACAAGATGGTGTTCGACATGGATGACGGCCGCAGCCAGCTGGCCTTCGTGCGCTCCACCGTCGAGGAGTTCGGCAAGCACAGGATCCGTGAGATCTGGTCGCCGGCCTACAATTCGCCGGGCAAGCAGTTCCCCGCTGCGGTCGCCAACCGCCTGCTCGAAGACTCGCAGGATGCCAAGATGGGCGCCTGGGTGAAGCAGGACCAGCTGGCGATGTTCGTGGTGAAGGTCGATGCCAACGCCACCCCCGAAGCGCTCAGCGACGCGATCGATGCGGCCGTGCGTACGGCCGATGCCATGGAGCTCGAGCTGACCGAGCAGGACGAATACTGAGGTGAATGCCGTGCAGGAACCGCGCTGGACGCCCCATGTCACCGTCGCCACCGTGGTGGTGCGTGACGGGCGTCTGTTGCTGGTCGAGGAGGCGATCGACGGCCGCCAGGTGCTGAACCAGCCCGCTGGCCACCTGGAGCCCGACGAGAGCCTGGCCGCCGCCGCGTGCCGGGAAACGCTGGAAGAGACCGGCTGGACGGTGCGCCTGAGCGCCTTCATCGGCACCTACCAGTGGACCGCCCCGGACGGCACGCCGTTCCTGCGCTTTGCCTATGCGGCCGAGCCGGTCTCGCACGATCCCGCCCGTCCGCTGGACACCGGGATCCTGCGGGCCGTGTGGCTGACCCCGGCCGAACTGAAGGCCGACCCCGGCCGCCTGCGCAGCCCGCTGGTCTGGCAGGTGGTGGCCGACTATCTGGCTGGCCAGCGCCACCCGCTCTCCATCGTCAAGGAGGCCGCATGAGCCCCCCACGGATCATGGTCGGTGTCTC
Organism: Stenotrophomonas sp. AS1; assembly: GCF_048957655.1. NCBI lineage: Bacteria > Pseudomonadati > Pseudomonadota > Gammaproteobacteria > Lysobacterales > Lysobacteraceae > Stenotrophomonas > Stenotrophomonas sp. AS1. Next base: position 230,758 of record NZ_JARVXM010000001.1, read on the forward strand.
CGGCGGCGTGGATTCCTCGGTCGCGGCCTGGCGGCTGGTCCAGCAGGGCGAGCCGGTGGCGGGACTGTTCATGCAGAACTGGGCCGATGACGGCAGTGGCGACTGCCGTGCCGAAGATGACCGCCGCGATGCGGTGGCGGTCTGCGGCCTGCTCGGCATCCCGTTCCACTTCCGCGATTTTTCCAGCGAGTACTGGCAGGGCGTGTTCGAGCATTTCCTGGCCGAGTACGCCGCCGGCCGCACGCCCAACCCGGACGTGCTGTGCAACCGCGAAGTGAAGTTCAAGCATTTCCTCGACGCCGCGCGCGAGCTTGGCGCCGAACGCATCGCCACCGGCCATTACGCGCGGATCGCCCAGGTGGGCGGCCGCTGGGCGCTGCTGCGCGGCGCCGACCGCAGCAAGGACCAGAGCTACTTCCTGCACCAGCTGGGCCAGGAACAGCTGGCCGCCACCCTGTTCCCGATCGGCGACCTGCAGAAGAACGACCTGCGCCGGATCGCACGGGATGCACGCCTGCCGACCCACGCCAAGAAGGATTCGACCGGGATCTGCTTCATCGGCGAACGCGACTTCCGCGAGTTCCTCGGCCGCTACCTGCCGGCCAGGACGGGCGAGATCCGCGATCCCGATGGCGCCCTGATCGCCGAACATCCTGGCGTGTTCTATTTCACGCTCGGCCAGCGCGAGGGCCTGAACATCGGTGGCGTGCGTGGCCGGCCGGCGGCCCCGTGGTACGTCGTCGGCAAGGACGTGGCCAGCAACGTGCTGTACGTGGACCAGGACCGCGAGAGCCCGTGGCTGCAGTCCACCCGCCTGCATTCGGAGGCCGCCCACTGGATCGCCGGCGCCCCGCCCGCGCGCCGCTTCGAGTGCACCGCCCAGACACGTTACCGCCAGCCCGACGAGCCGTGCACCGTCACCGTGCGCGACGATGGCACCGTGGACGTGCGCTTCGCGCGCCCGCAGCGTGCCGTCACCCCGGGCCAATCGCTGGTGTTGTATGACGATGAGGTCTGCCTTGGTGGCGCCGTCATCGCCGCCACCGATGCGCCGCTGGAACAACGCCTTCGCGCCACCCCTTCTCCTTTCGAGGTATCTGCTGCATGAGTTTTTCCGTCGACGACCGCGTACTCGCTCTGGCCGGCATCGCCCAGGCCCTGCAGCAGGTGCGCCGCATCGCCGAAACCGGCCACTCCGAAGCCGCCGTGGTCCGCACCGCGGTGGAGAGCGTGTTCCGCATCGATGCGGCCAGCCCGCAGGACATCTACGGCAGCGCCAGCAATGTCGCCCCCGGCCTGCGCCTGCTGCACAACTACCTCAGCAGCCAGGGCCAGGACGAGCAGTTGCCGCGCCTGGCGCTGTCGGTGCTGCAGCTTGAGCGCCGCTTCGTGCGCGAGGACGCGATCGTGGCCAAGGTCAGCACCGGGATCGAGCGCGCCCGCGCCCAGGCCGGCGAGCTGGGCGACAGCGCCCACCCGGACGTGCTCGCCGCGCTGGGTGGCCTGTACGCGGACACCATCAGCAACCTCAAGCCGCGGGTGATGGTCCAGGGCAACCCGCACTACCTCGGCCAGGCGGGCGTGGTCGCCGAGATCCGTGCGCTGCTGCTGGCCGCAGTCCGTTCGGCGGTGCTGTGGCGCCAGACCGGTGGCCAGTACTGGGACTTCCTGTTCTCGCGCAAGACGATGCTGGAAGCGGTCGCGCGCCAGCTGCGCTGAGCTCGGCAGCCACCCATCGGGTGGCTCCACCCGGGGGGCCGGGACGCGCGGTTTTTGATCGAATGTGTTGTGCAGGACTAAAGCAAACGGGGGTACGGCCGATACAGCATCCGTGCACCTCCCCGAGAACGTCCATGTACTCACGCCTCTTCATCCGCCTGGCCGCCCCCCTGGTCCTGACCCTTCTGCTTCCCTTTGCCATCGGCTTCGAGTGGCCCGCCGCCCTGCGCTGGGCGATCCTGAGCACGATGACGCTCAGCTGGCTCGGGTTTGCCTGGTGGAGCGCCCGCGCCCAGACCCAGCGTTCGCCTGAACAGGCCCGCATCATGCGCGAGCAGGACCAGCTGCTGACCGAGCTGCGCTCGTTCGTCGGCAACGAAATCGACGGCTCGCGTGGCGAAGTCGAACGTGCCCGCGACCTGATCCGTCATGCGGTCGGTGGCCTGGGCAGCAGCTTCGATGCGATGAACCGCAAGTCGCGCCAGCAGAGCCAGGCCCTGGCCCGCATCGTCGACCGCGCCGGCGAAGAAGGCGGTGCCGGCGTCGACGTGGCCCGTTTCGCCCAGCACGCCAGCCAGCGGATGGAGCAGCTGGTCGAGGCGCTGGAACAGGTCAGCGGCCAGAGCAGCAACACCGTGCAGCACATCGATCAGATGGCCCAGCACCTGGATGGCATCTTCGCGCTGCTGGAGGACGTCAAGTCGATCGCCGACCAGACCAACCTGCTGGCCCTGAACGCGGCCATCGAAGCCGCACGTGCCGGTGAAGCCGGCCGTGGCTTTGCGGTGGTCGCCGACGAAGTCCGTAACCTGTCCGAGCGCTCGACCACCTTCAACGAGCAGATCCGCAAGCTGGCGCACAGCTCCAAGGACGCCATCGCCAAGGTGCGCGAGACGGTCTCGCACATGGCCTCCCGCGATATGGACCGTTCCCGCGAAGCGCGCCACGAGGCGGCGCAGATGCTGGAGAACGTGGCCCAGATCAATGCCTCGCTCGGTGACGGCATGCGCGAGATCTCCGAATGCGGTCGCGCCATCGACAGCAGCGTCGCTGAAGCCGTGCGCGCCCTGCAGTTCGAAGACATCGCCACCCAGGCCCTGGGCGGCGTGCACACCCACCTGGACCGCCTGACGGCGATCAACCGCGAGGCCGTCGCCCTGCAGGAGCTGCTGCATCGCAGTGGCGGCGTGTTCGACGAGGAGGTCGTGACCGCCCTGCAGCGCACCGGCAGCCGCCTGCGTGACATGCGCACCGAGTGGGAGCGCCCGCCGCACAAGGCGGTCGCCCAGCAGAGCATGGCCGCAGGCGCGGTCGAGCTGTTCTGATCCAGATGTCCCGTGCCGACCCCGGCACAGCCAACGGCCCCGGTTTCCCCGGGGCCGTTGCGCTTGCACGACCCGCCTTGGCTGCAGATGATTACCCGATGTTGAACGCGTCCGTGTTGTCCGTTGCATCCGTTGTCCCCGCCGAGCTGGAGCCGGCGGTGCAGCGCACTGAGACTGTCACCGCCGTTGCGGCGCCTGCCGCTGCGGCAGCGCCGGTTGCCCCGCTGCAGGGCCGCGCCCTGATCGCACGGCTGGAGCAGCTGGCCCAGCAGGAACTCGCGCAATTGGCCAAGCGCCCCGCGCCGGGCATCGTCGCCCTGCCCTCCGCCGTCGACCCCGCCCTGGCCGGGCTGGCCTGGGATCTTGGCCTGAGCGGTGATGATCTGGATGCGGCGGCGCGCTGACGCTGCCTGCCCGATCTGCGCTGCGGGTCGCCGAGCGCACTCGGTCGCGCCCTGAGTTGATCTACTGAAACGCCGGTCGATTGCGACAAGCAGCATCGACATCTGCCGCGGCTGCCATCAACCTCCGCGTTCCTCCCTGCAAACCCAGCGCGATGATGACGCCTGCCTTGCGCCTCGCAATCGTCCTTCAACCGTTCGCGGACGATGCGCAACCGTGGATCCTGGAGCCGGCAACGCTTCAGGCGCTGAGCACCACCATCGACGAGACCGGGGGATTTCAGCAGCGCTACGCAGCGCTCGTCGACGTCACCAGCCCCGAACTGGGCACTGTCGATGCCACAGTCGAGGTCTCCGCCGCACAGCTTGAAGACGGCACACCGGTTGTTGTCTTTGAAGACGATGAAGGCGACGGAAGTGCCCGCTTCCTGGTTCTGCAAGCCCAATGGCAGGAATTTCCGGCAGGCACCCTGCTGCAAGGGCGGGATCCAGCCATGACCGTCGTCACGCGTGCTGATGACGATGCGTCGGGGATGCGTGCGCAGGCGCTGCTCGGCTCCCTTGAGCTGTTGAAGATGGCGACACCGCAGCGCGATCGGTCCGATCTGCAGGCGGTGGCGCATCGCGTACCGGACGACCTGCCGGGGTTCCTGGCCGCATTCACTGCCAGCACGGCGGGCGAACCGGTGGATGGCGCTCTGCTTGATCGCTGGCAAGGCCGGCTGCCTGATACGCTGCTGGCGCTGTGGCAACGCGACGGTCTGGCGCGCTACCTGGAAGACCGGTTGATGCTGGTCGATCCTGAGCGTTATTACGCCACACTTGCGCCGCTGCTGGTGAACAGCCGGCTGGAAGGCGTTGATACCTTCCATGCATTTGCAGTAACGGCCTTCGGCCAAGTCTTCGTCTGCGGTGAGAACACTGCCGTGGAAATCATTGCCGACCCGTACACCGGTGCCATCCAGGTGCACCCGTCGATGCTCGCGGCAAGCGACGCTGACGAGCGCAATGGGCGGTTGCGTTTTCTGCTGACCCTGCTCGAGCCGGAAGAGCTGGACGTGACGGACATGCAGGGCGACTCGGTGTATGCCATGACCCGCGACCGGCTGGGTCCGTTGGCCGCAGATGACGTCTACACCCCCGGCCCTGAGGGCCTGGTGGAAGGCTGGGAGACCCGACTGATCCGGCAGGACGCGTTCAAGGCATGGGAATGGTCAAGGCACTGGGGGACGCGGTGATGCTTGGCAGACCCTCATGAACATTGACCGCGAACGCGCACTTGAGACCTTTGACGACTTTCTGATGCTCATGGACGGGCAGCTGGCTTGGCTGATCGATCAGGCGCAGGCGCGTGGCGTGGATCTGGATGGCCGTGTGGAAAGCCTTGATCGTCTTGAGGAGCTCCACGACGTCATGGCCGCGACCCTCGATGAAGACGAATGCTCCGCCCTGCATGTGGTATTCGCTCGATACCTGGGGGAATGTGTCCGTACCTGTCATGGCGGCCAATGGATGCTCCCGCTGGATGACCCGAAGGACGTGAACTTCAACATGCCGGTAATCATCGGGCATTCCTCCTGCACCTGGCTGGAGTTCAACCCTATTCACACCATTCGCTCCTATTCGCTGCGTCCTTACGCGGGAAAGATCCGCGACATTGTGAAGCACAGCGTTGCGCCGGCGATATTGGATCTCAGCGATCTGACCGACGAATGAGGGCATCCAAGCAGCGCACCTCCCCGTTCGATCGGGGTCCAGCGGCACCCGATCTGGATGTGCCACTGTCGGGCTGTCCTCTCTGCCCTCGCCGGCCTGCAGCGATACCGGCCTGAAGAAGGAACGGCATGAAGAACGGAGGGGACCGGGGCCGATGACGGCTGGACTGACATCTACCGCATGGCCGTGCAGACCTACGAAGGCGCCACGGTTGCGAAGATACCGGGGCCCCGGCGTCAGGACCCAATACGGACGCGTGGATAGGTAGAGCCGACCGTTGGTCAGCTGCCGCGGAAACGGCCGACCAACGGTTGGCTCCACTGCGGACCGTCCGCGTCCGGCCAATGGGCCGCGGGTCGCGCGCGCTCAGACGGCGTGGCTCAGCGCGACCACCGCCTCCAGCGGTGCGATACGCGTGTCGCCGGCCTTCAACCACTGCGCCAGATCGCGCGGCGCCAGCGGGCGCGAGTACAGGTAGCCCTGGATCTCATCGCAGCCCTGGCGGCGCAGCATCGCCTCCTCCTGCTCGGTCTCCACGCCTTCGGCGACGACCTTCATGCCCAGCGCGTGGCCAAGGTGCACGATCGCCTGCGTCACTTCGGCCGTGCCGGCGTCATGCAGCATGCCCTGGACGAAACTGCGGTCGATCTTCAGGCGCCCCACCGGGAAGCGGTTGAGGTAGTGCAGGTTCGAGAAGCCGGTACCGAAGTCGTCGACCGCCAGCGGCACGCCGTGGCGTTCGAGCACCTCGAAGCAGTGCCGCAGCACGTCGGTGTCACGGATCAGGGCGGACTCGGTCAGCTCCAGCTCCAGGCGCTGCGGCGGCCAGCCGTGGGCATGGCAGATGTCGATCACGCGTTCGGCGAACCCGCGGTCGCGCAGCTGTACGGCCGACACGTTGACCGCCACGCGGTCGAACTGCAGGCCGGCGGCGTCCCACGCGGCGGCCTGGCGGCAGGCCTCGGCCAGCACCCAGTCACCGATCCGCACGATCTCGCCGCACTTCTCGGCAATTGGAATGAACTCGGCCGGGCTGCAGTAGCCGATGCCGGGCCGATGCCAGCGCAGCAAGGCCTCGATGGCTGGCGGCTGGTCGTTCTCGGCATGCAGCAGCGGCTGGTAGGCCAGGGTGAATTCTTCGCGCTCGATCGCGCCGAGCAGTGCGTGCTCGATCTCCAGCTTGCGCTGGATCTTGGCCAGGGCATCCTGGCTGTAATACTGGTAGGTGTTACGCCCGGCTTCCTTGGCCGCGTACATGGCGGCATCGGCGGCGCGCAGCAGCGATTCGAAATCCTGGCGGCTCTCATCGAGCATCGCGATGCCGACGCTGGCGCCGACTTTCAGCGTGCTCTCGCCGCGGTGCAGCGGCTCGGCCAGCGAGGCGATCAGTTTGCGCGCGACATGGCCGGCATCTTCCGGCGCGGCCAGGTCGCGCAGCACGACGATGAACTCGTCGCCGCTGAAGCGGCCGAACAGGTCGTTGTTGCGCAGGCTCTGGTGCAGGCGCGAGGCAGCCGCCTTGAGCAGCGCATCGCCGGTGGCGTGGCCGAAGGTGTCGTTGATGGTCTTGAAGCCGCCCAGGTCGATGAACAGCATCGCCAGCGGGCTGCCGCGATCGCGCGCCACCTCGATGGCATCGGCGGTCTGCTCGCGCAGCAGCATCCGGTTGGGCAGGCCGGTGAGCAGGTCGTAATGGGCCAGCAGTTCGATGCGCTCGTTGGCTTCGCGCTCACGGGTGATGTCACGGAACAGCACCACGAACCGCGTCGGCAGGCCATCGCGGCGGTCCAGCTCGATCAGCACCTGGACCCAGATGCGCAGTCCGGACTGCCGGTAGAAGCACAGGTCCAGCTGCTCGGGCAGGCCACCCTCGGCGATCCGCACCAGCGCCGCCTCGAACGCATCGCGCGAATCCTGGGTGTACAGGCTCAGGGCCTGGTCAAGGCTGATCGGCTCCTTGCGCAGCCCGTGGATGCGGTAGCACTCCTCGGTCCACTGCATGTGGCGGGTGCCCACCTCGATCTCGCAGCCGCCGATACGACCCAGGGCCGAGACGCGGTTGAGCAGCTCGGTACGCCAGCGGATCAGCGCATCGGTCTGGTGTTGTTCGGTAATGTTCTGGACCTGGCCCAGCAGGCGCTGGATGCGACCGTCCGGCCCGATCAGCGGCTGCATCCACACGCGCAGGTGCAGCGCGCCGTTGTCGCGGATCAGCTCCAGCTCCAGCGTGGTGGCCGCACCGTCGCGCCACATCCGGCGCCAGGCATGGCGCAACCGGCCGCGCGACTGCGGTTCGAGCTGACGCAGCCAATGGCGGCGACCGTGCGGCGGTGTTTCGCCGGTGCCCAGCAGCACGCGGAACTCGGGCGACCACCAGAACCGGCGTGCCTCCGGATCCCAGGACCAGCTGCCCATGCTGGCGATGCGCTGGGCTTCGCGCAGCTGCACCTGCTGCTCGCGCAGCTGGACTTCCATCTGCTTCTGGGCCTGGATGTCGGTATGGGTGCCGACCATGCGCAGCGGCTGGCCATCGGCCGTGCGGGTGACCACCCGGCCCCGATCCAGCACCCAGCGCCACTCACCATCGGGGTGCCGGGCGCGGAACTGGGCCGTATAGGCCTCGCTCTCGCCGCGCAGGTGCGCATCCATCGCCAGCCGCACCGCCGGCTGGTCGTCCGGGTGGACGTTCTCCAGCAGCGCGCTCACGCCCTCGGCACGGCTGTGGGAGTCCTCGATGGGCTGACCATCCCAACGCCGCGAGCGGCGCACGCTGTCGCTGGGCAGGTCCCAGTCCCACAGCCCGTGCCCGGCATGATCCAGGGCGACTTCCCAACGGCTGCCGGCATAGGCGGCGACCGGCTCGGGCACGCTCAGGGTGAAGGCCAGCAGATGCCCATCCGGATCGTGCACGGCGCGCATCCAGCCATCGAAGCGGCCACCGGGCCCACCGGGCAGCTGGCAGGGCACCAGCCCGCCGTCCGCGGCGAGCAGGCGCAGGTCTTCCAGTACCTCGCCGTACGCGGCGACGGTTGCCGGCAGGCCGTGCTCGCGCGCGGCCGGGTTGGCGGCGATCGGACGACCGGCACGGTCGAGGATCACCAGCGCCGAGGCCAGTGGGTGCTGCAGCAGACTCGCGATAATGCCTTGGTCCACGCCCTGTAACTCCGAAAACGCACCCGACAACCGGGGAACGCAATCGTTAACGGCGGAGATTGCGGATTATTGAGTTCCCTGGCGACCTGCATCCTCACCCCGGGCAGGTAAGATGACGCTCGCCTTGTCCGACTGGCCCCGCCCTGCCCCATGCCGACCCACCTGCCAGGCCCTTCCGCACCCGCTGACGACACGCCCCTGGCCCGCGATCTGCGCCGCGACCGCTGGCGCGTGGTCGTGGCCTACCTGGTGCTGGCCCTGGTGTGGATCCTGTGCAGCGATGCGGCGGTCAAGGTGGTGGCCGGCGACCTGCAGACCGCGGCGCAGTGGCAGACCATCAAGGGCACGTTCTTCGTGGTCGCCAGTGCGGCGCTGATCTATCTGCTGCTGCGGCCGCTGGCCCAGCACGTGCTGCACACCCATGCGCGGCTGGAGAGTTCGGAAACCCGTCATCGGCAGATGTTCGAAGGCAATCCCGGCCCCATCCTGGTGTATGACCTGGAATCGCTGGCGATCCTGGACGTCAATCCGGCGGCGGCGGGCTTCTTCGGCTACAGCCGGGAAACCTTCACCGCGATGCCGATCACGGCGCTGTGGCCGCCCGGTCACGAGGCCCTGCTCGAAGCCAAGCTGGACCACATCCGCGCCAACCCCGAGCAGCTGTGCGTGATCACCGCCGATCTGCGCCTGAGTGATGGCAGCACCCGGCGCATGGAGATGCGCAGCAATTTCATCGATTACGGTGGCCGCCGTGCGCGACTGCTGATCGCGATCGACCGTACCCGCGAAGACCAGGCCCTGCTGCGCCGCGACCAGGCGTTGGCCCGCGTGGAGGAAGCGCACGAGATGGCGCGCATCGGCGCGTGGGAGATCGACCCGGCCACCGGACTGGGCCGCTACGCCAACCAGGTCTACCGCCTGCTGGGGCGGCGCGCGCCGGAAGCCCGGCGCTGGCACCGTTTCGAGGAACTGCTGGTGCCCGCCGATCCGGCCACCGCCGCGCTCAGCGAACAGCTGTTGCAGGAAATGAGCTCGGGCGAACCGGTGCAGATCGATGTGCTGCTGCCGTTGCTGGCAATGGACGGGCGCGCCTTGATGGTGCACCTGCGCGCCGAGAGCGGCCAGGACGATGCCGGGCGCCCGCGGGTGCTGGGCACCCTGCAGGACGTCACCGAGCGCGAGCAGTCGCGGCGCCTGCTGCGTGAGCGCGAAGAGCAGTTCCGCGAGCTGGTGCGGGTGCTGCCCGATGGCGTGGTGATCCTGTCCGAAGAACACGTGCTGTACGCCAACGCCTGCGCCGCCACCCAGTTCGGGTATGGCCACAACACCCTGCTCGGCGAGCCGCTGGCCGCGCTGGTGACCGCCGACGATCTGCCCCGCGTACGCGCCCAGCTGTTCGCCCAGCTGCCGTTGCACCATGGCGGGGCCGGCGAGGTGATCGGCATGCGCCGCTTCAACGGCCAGGCGTTCCAGGCCGGCCTGGCGGTCGGCGATGTGCGGTATGGCGGCCGCAACTGCAAATTGTTGATCGTGCGCGACCTCAGTGAGCCCGAGCGCATCCGCGAGGCGCTGGAAACCAGCAACCGCGAGCTGCAGGCGATGGCCGGGCGGCTGTTCTCGCTGCAGGAAGACGAGCGCCGCGCCATCTCGCGCGATCTGCACGACGATATCGGCCAGGCGATCACCGCGATGAAACTGTCCGCGTATGCGGCCCAGGATGAGCAGGACGCCGCCCGCCGCGACGAGGACCTGGCCCAGATCATCCAACTGGCCGATGCGACCGTGGGCAAGCTGCGCGACATCTCGACCCTGCTGCGCCCGCCGCAGCTGGATGCACTCGGGTTGGAAGCGGCGCTGCGCTGGCAGGCCGGCGTGCTGTTCCGGTCGGCGGCGATCGAGCTGCTGCCCGATATCCAGTCCCTGCCCCGGCGCCCGGCCGGCGATATCGAACAGGCCTGCTTCCGCATCGCCCAGGAAAGCCTGACCAACGTGCTGCGCCATGCGCGTGCGAGCCAGGTGAACCTGCATCTGCGCGATGTGGACGACCACGGCCTGCACCTGCAGGTCCGCGACGACGGCGAGGGCTTCGACCCGGATGGCCCGCGCGGGCTGGGCCTGATCGTGATGCGCGAGCGCGCGCAGAGCGTGGGTGGCACATTACGCATTGAATCGGCCCATGGCGCCGGTACCCTGATCGACCTTTACCTGCCGTACCGCGCCACCGGCGCGACGGCTCACGACGCACTGGAACACTGAGCTCATGTGGAACCCTTCCCTGCCCCTGGTCAGCATCGAGGACGCCCCGGCCCGCCTGGGCGCGGGCAATCCCGAACTGCAGGCGATGGTGACCGAGGCCGCGTCCGGCGGCACGCCGCTGATGCTGATGCACGTGGACATCGACCACTTCGCCTCGGTCAACGAGAACATGAGCGCCGAAGTCGGCGACCAGGCCCTGGTGCTGGTCGCCCAGCGCCTGCAGCACCACCTGCGTGGCCGCGGCAAGCTGTGGCGCCACGGCAGCGATGAATTCCTGCTGGCCGTGCCGCGCACCGCCGACATGCCACTGCCCGAAGACCTGGCCGAGGAAATCCGCCAGCAACTCGAGCTGCCGCTGTCGGTGCTGCCCTACACCCTGTTCATGACCGGCAAGCTGGGCGTGAGCCTGTGCCCGGAACACGCCACCGGTGTCTCGCGCCTGCTCGACCACGCCGAAGATGCGCTGTACCAGGCCGCCCGCGAAGGCGGCAACGCCGTGCGCATCCACGCCGTGGATACCCCCTCCAGCGCGCACAGCGAGAGCATCATCGCGCGCCAGATTGTCGATGCGATCCCCAACGGCGAGCTCAAGCTGCGTTACCAGCCGCTGGTCAGCGCACGCGACGGCCACGTGGTGGGGATGGAGGCACTGCTGCGCTGGCAGTCGCCCACCCTTGGGATGCTGGTGCCCGAGCGCTTCATGCGTACCGCCGAGCGGCTGGGCATCATCGTGCAGATCGGCACCTGGGTGCTGGAAGGCGCACTCAAACAGGCCAGGCTGTGGCGCGACCAGGGGTTTGATGACTTCACCATCGCGGTGAACGTCTCCACCCTGCAGCTGCTGCGCCCGAACTTCTTCGCCGAGGTGATGTCACTGATGCAGGCGGCCGGCGTTCCGGCGCAGATGCTGACGCTGGAGATCAACGAAAGCGCGCTGACCAACAACGTCAACTTCGTCCACGAGACCCTGGTCAACCTGCGCAACGAAGGGATCAGCCTGAGCCTGGACAACTTCGGCACCGGCGATTCCAGCCTCAGCGCGCTGGTCCGCTATCCGGTGGACAAGCTCAAGATCGACCGCAGCTTCATCAAGAGTGCGCCGGCCGGCAATCGCGAGGCCGCCATCGCGCGCGCGATCATCGCCATGGGCCACCAGCTGGGCATGACGGTGATCGCCAACGGCGTCGAGTCGCAGGCACAGCTGGGCTTCCTGCGCCGCAACGACTGCGATGTGTTCCAGGGGTATTTGTTCGGCGAGCCGATGTCGGCCGACGCGGCCGGGATGACCCTGCGCCGCCGTTACCTGCGCCCGGAGGCCTTCGCCGAGACACGCCCGGACCGCACGCTGCTGCTGCTCGACGACGAAGAGAACGTGCTGCGCTCGCTGGTGCGCCTGTTCCGCCGCGACGGCTACCGCATCCTGGCCGCCGGCAACGTGCGCGATGCGTTCGATCTGCTGGCCATCAACGATGTGCAGGTGATCCTCTCCGACCAGCGCATGAGCGACATGAGCGGCACCGAGTTCCTGGGCCGGGTGAAGATGCTCTACCCCGACACGATCCGGCTGGTGTTGTCCGGCTACACGGACCTCAATACGGTGACCGACGCGATCAACCGCGGTGCGATCTACCGGTTCCTGACCAAGCCATGGAACGATGATGAGCTGCGCAAGCACATCCACCAGGCCTTCCGCACGCACGAGGAACAGCGCCGGGCGAACACGGCACCGGCGCCAGCGCTGCCAGCGGTTGACGCGGATTGACGCGGATTGAGGCGGATTGACGCGGCAGCCGACCAACGGTCGGCTCTACGTTGCACGCGCCAGATATCCAGGTAGAGCCGACCGTTGGTCGGCTGCTCTTGCTCAACCGAACGCGATGCCTGAAAGCCCCCGCAATGCCGGCCAGCGACCGGCACGACCATTGCCGGCTCAGCGCGGCTGCTTGATCGGCAGCACCACGCGGAACTTCGAGCCCACGCCAGGGGTGCTCTCCAGATCGATGCGGCCGTGGTGCTTGTTGATGATGCTGTAGGAGATCGACAGGCCCAGCCCCGTACCGCTGCCAACCGGCTTGGTGGTGAAGAACGGATCGAAGATGCGCTGGCGCAGGTCCGGTGAGATGCCGCCGCCGGTATCTTCGAATTCCACCCACACCGTGTCGCCGTCCACACCGGTGCGCACGTGGATCGTGCCGCGGTCGGCGATGGCGTGGCCAGCGTTGAGCAGCAGGTTCATGTAGACCTGGTTCAATTCCGAAGGCAGGCACTCCACCAGCGGCAACTGGCCGAACTCGCGGTGCAGGGCGACCTTGTACTTGAGCTCGTTCCAGATGATGTTGATCGTGGATTCCAGGCCCGCATGCAGGTCCACCAGCTTCCACGATTCATCGCGGCCCGAATACGAGAAGTCCTTCAGGTCACGCACGATCCGGGTCACCCGTTCGATGCCCTCGCGTGATTCGGCCATCAGCTGCGGCAGATCGCGGCTGATGAAGTCGATGTCGAAGCGTTGACGGATGTCGTCGATTTCCGGGATCAGTGCTTTCGGGTCCGGCGCACGCAACGCGCGCTCGTAGGCTTCGATCACGGTGAACAGGCTGCGCAGGTATTCCTGCAGACTGCCCAGGTTGGAATGCACGTAACCGATCGGGTTGTTGATCTCGTGCGCCACGCCGGCAGCGAGCTGGCCGATGGAGGCCATCTTTTCCGACTGCAGCAGCTTTTCCTGGGTGCCGTTCAGGCGCAGGTAGGCCTGGCGCAGTTCGGCATGGCGCTGCTGCAGTTCGCGTTCGTAGTCCTCCTGGCCCTCGATACGCCGGAACAGCGCCAGGTAGTGCCGCTGTCCAGCGTCGTCGTGATGGTAGACATGGGCAATGACCATGCGCTCGCCGACCGGCAGGCTGCCGTTCCAGTGGCCGTTGAGGCGCGCGTGTTCCAGGGCATCCGGTGGCAGCAGCTGGCGCAGCCATTGCGCCGGCGTCTGCTCGGCATCGCGTTCGGCCTGGCCGAGGATCTCGCTGACCGCGGCATTAGCCAGGGCCACGCTGCCATCCTCGCGGAACAGCAGCACGCCCTCCTTGATCCGCTCGAACAGGGCAAGCAGGACCGGATGCGGAGGCAACGGGGCGGTGACAAGGGTGGAAGTTACGGTCACGGTCACATCGAGGCGGCTGGAAACAGGCGCTCAATATACGCGGTGACGTTCACATCGGCAGCCTGGGGCTGCCAGACGGGGAGATCAGGCGACCGCGAGGGGCCGCCGGGTGTGCAGGATGTGCGACTGGCCCTTGGCGTCATACGCCGAGGATTCTTCACTGCGGCCGAGCTGGCGCAGCGCCCAGTTCACTTCGCGGCGGCGGCGCGACAGCAGCACCCCGTTGGCGTGGTTGCGCTCGGCCAGTTCCTGCACGCGTTCGGCCTGGCCGACCGGCAGCGCGGCCTCGAGCGCCCGAAGCGCTTCCAGTTTGGCGCCGGTCGCACGGATCAGCGCGTGCACGTCATGCTCGACCAAGGCCTGGCGTTCGACGTCCAGGGCATCGCTGAGGCGCTGCAGCGGCTCGCTCATCGCCAGCTTCATCCCTGCAGCTGCTGGTCCAGCTCAAGCATGCGCGAAGCGATCGCGTCAGGATTGATCTTGTAGCTGCCGTTCTGCAGGGCTTCGCGCACCGCCTGCACCCGCCCGGCATCGATCGCCGGCGCCGAGGACAGTTCACGCTGCAGGGTCTGCAGGCTGGTCGCTTCGCCGGTCAGGCGCAGGCTGTCAGCGGCTTCCACCGGGCGGGCCGGGGCATCGGTGCTGACGCTCGGCTTGTTGCCCGGAGCGACGCTGCGCAGATGGGCGGTGGCCGGGAGGTTGCCGTCGATTTTCTGGCTCATGGAGTTGTCCTGGGAATGCGGTTCACAAGGGATAACGGCCGGGCGGACGCCATCTTTAGGGGAATATTGCAGGTTTCGCGGGGAAAGTGGCGCGTATTCACAATGGTGTTCAGCGCGTCACTAAAACGTCACCGGTGGCCGCGACGGTGCCCTGCACGATCTTGCGCGAGGACAGGTTCTCGACCGAGACCCGCTCGTTCTCGCCGGCATCGGCCATGGCGCGTCCGGCTACCCGGACCTCCACCCCGCCCCGTCGCGACACCAGCGCGACACTGTCGCCCCGCCGCACCAGCCGCTGCGCGACCAGATCATTGGCCGAGAGCAGGCTGCCCGCACTGAGGGTCCTGCGTGCCACGCGACCGACCGCGGCGGCCGGATCGGCCAGCGCAGCACCGGCGATCCGTGCCGCATCACGCTGGCCAGTGGTGATATCGGCCGCCGAGAGGGTTTCTCCAGCGGCCACGCCACGGTTGAGGATCAGCACGGTCTGGTTGCGACGCACTTTCACGGGCACGAACAGGCGCCAGCCACCCGCATCGGGGCAGCTGACCTCCACGGTGCTGCTGCCGGTCGGCTGGGCCGCCAGCGGCTGGCCGCAGGCCGGCAGGCGCAGTGCCGAGTCCAGCGTGGTGTCACCTTCACTGCCGGCCGGCAGGGTGCCCAGCGCCGCCTGGCGGATGCTGTCCACGGGTTGCCAGCCACCGGCGGCCCAGGCGGGCGCCACCAGCAGCAGCGCGGCAAGGACAAGAGAACGCATGGGCACTCCACGGGCAAGGAACATGGGCAGCACGATGCAAGGGCCGTGCCGAACCCCTGCGCATGCCGCGCTCAAGTCATCGGCGGTGCCGCCGATACCAAGGCCATGTCCCATGACCTGCTCAACCGCATCGACCAGCGTACGCGCCTGGCCGGCCACAATCGTCTGGCCCTGCTGCTGTTCCGGCTGGGTGGACGTCAGCTTTTTGGCGTGAATGTCTTCAAGGTGCAGGAAGTCCTGCGCCGTCCCGGCCTGTTCCAGGTGCCGGGGCTGCCCAGCCAGTTCGCCGGCGTGGCCGATGTGCGTGGCCGCTCGGTGCCGGTGCTGGACCTGGGCCTGGCGATCGGCCACCCCGAGCGTGAGCCCGATGCCGACAAGGCACCCGGCTACCTGGTGGTGACCGAGTTCAACCGCTCCATCCAGGGCTTCCTGGTCAGCGGTGTGGAACGCATCGTCAACATCGCCGTGGAAGACATCCACCCGCCGCCGGAACTGGGCGCCGAGTCGAGCTACCTGACTGCCGTGACCCGTTTCCAGGGCGAGCTGATCCAGGTGATCGACGTGGAAAGCGTGCTGGCCGACATCGCTGAGATCCGCGGTGAGGCGGTGCTGGATCCCTCCATGGCCCTGCCGCCCGATGCCCCGCCGATGCAGGTGCTGGTGGTGGACGACTCGCGCGTGGCCCGCCAGCAGATCCGCAGCGTGCTGGACCAGCTGGGGGTCGGGGCGACCCTGCTCTCGGACGGCAAGCAGGCCCTGGATCACCTCCTGCAGATCCATGCTTCGGGCGAGAACCCGGCCGAGCGCTACGCCATGGTGATCTCCGATATCGAGATGCCGGCGATGGACGGCTACACCCTGACGACGGAAATCCGGCGTCACCCGGGCCTGGCCGGCCTGTACGTGCTGCTGCACACCTCCCTGTCGGGCGTGTTCAACAACGCGATGGTGGAACGGGTCGGCGCGAACGCGTTCGTGGCCAAGTACTCCCCGCATGAGCTGGCGGACTTCCTGCTGGACCGCCTGCGCAAGGTGGCGATGGCGGCATGACACGCCGCCCACCGCGGCCGGAATGACCCCCGGCCGCTAGACGACATCCACGCCCGGCGTGGATCCACCCCGGCGTGAACACGCCGCCGGGGAGCGGCCTGCCGCCCCTATGGCACGCCGCTTGCACTGCCCCAGGCATCGTCCCGTGGGAGTGCGTCATGCCCAATCTGATTTCGAACTATCTGGGTGTCCACGCCCAGGCCATGCCGTTGCGCGAGCAGCGGATGAAGCTGATCGCCAGCAACCTGAGCAACGCCGACACCCCCGGGTACAAGGCCCAGGACCTGGACTTCGATGCCGCCCTGCGCAATGCCCAGGGGCTGGATGCCAACGGTCTGATGAAGACCACCAACGAACAGCATTATGAGATCGGCAACGGCTTGAACCCGTTCCAGATTGCCAAGGAAGGCGTGCAGCCGAGCATCGACGGCAACACCGTCGACCCGGATGCAGAACGTGCCGCCTATGGCCGCGCCGCGCTGGAGTACCGCGCCTCGCTGAGCTTCGTCGAATCCAAGGTGCGCTCCATGCTCACCGCGATCACGGGGCAGTAAGCCATGAGCAATCTGCCCATCTTCGACATCGCCGGGTCCGCGCTGCAGGCGCAGTCCGTGCGCATGAGCACCATCGCCTCCAACCTCTCCAATGCCGACACCGTCGCCGGCTCGGCCGATGCGGTCTACAAGCCGCTGGAGCCGATCTTCCAGTCGGTGACCAGCCGCAACGATCCGAACATCACCACGGTGCAGGTCAAGGAGATCAGCCAGAGCAACGCCGCGCCGATCCAGCGCTACGAGCCGGGCCACCCGCTGGCCGATGCCGATGGCTACATCTACCAGCCGGACGTGGACCCGGTCGCGCAGATGGTCAACCTGATCTCCACCTCGCGCAATTACCAGGCGGGCGTGGAAATGCTGACCACCGCCAAGGAACTGGCGCTGGCCACGCTGACCATGGGTCGCTGACCCTCCAACCGCAGGAATCCCCTCCCATGAGCAGCACCACCGGCGTCGGCCAGAACAGCAGCGACATCTACAGCGCACTGGGCCTGAACGCGCCCAACAGCGATACCAGCAAGAAGAAGAGCACCCTGGACCAGGCCGATTTCATGCGCCTGATGACCGAGCAGCTGCGGCACCAGGATCCGCTCAAGCCGATGGACAACACCCAGATGGTCGCGCAGATGGCGCAGCTGTCGCAGGTCCAGGGCATCACCGACCTCAACAACACGGTCAAGGGCTTCCAGGATTCGATGTCCAGCGACCAGATCCTGCGCGGCGCGGCCCTGGTCGGCCACGAAGTGCTGGTGCCGTCGGAAAAGCTGGCCCTGGAGAAGGACGGCGATGTGACCGGCATGGTCGCCGCGCCCGGTGCGGGCTTCGTGACGGTGGACATCACCGACGCCAACGGCGTCAAGGTCAACCAGATCAGCGTGGAAGCCAAGGCCTCCGGCGAAGTCACCTTCGATTGGGACGGCAAGGATGCCAACGGCAACCGCATGGCCGAAGGCACCTACACCATCGCCGCCTCGCACACCGATACCGCCGGCACCAAGACCAAGCTCAACACCTACGTGCAGGCCCCGGTGGAGAGCGTCACGGTCGGCACGGACGGCCTGTACCTCAACCTCAAGGGTCTGGGCACGGCCCCGATCGATTACGTGCTCCGCATCAGCTGAGCCGCCTTACCCGCATCCACAGGAGCATCCCATGGGCTTCAACGTCTCGTTGTCCGGCATCAACGCAGCCAATGCCGATCTGAACGTCACCGCGAACAACATCGCCAACGTCAACACCACCGGCTTCAAGCAGTCGCGCGCGGAGTTCGCCGATCTGTTCTCGGCCACCAGTTATGGCCTGTCAAAGAACGCGGTCGGTTCCGGCGTGCGGGTGACCAACGTGGCCCAGCAGTTCTCGCAGGGCAACAACGAACAGACCGGGCGCAGCCTGGACATGGCCATTTCCGGCGAAGGTTTCTTCACCCTGACCATGAACGGTGAGCGCGTGTACTCGCGCGCCGGCAATTTCCAGACCGACCAGGCCGGTTACGTGACCAACCCGCAGGGTGCGCGACTGCAGGTGTTCGCCCCGAATGCGGACGGCACCAACTTCGATGCCGGCCGCCTGACCGACCTGCAGCTGATGACCACCGACAGCCCGCCGCGGCAGACCGGCAAGGTCGATGTGAGCTTCACCCTGCCGGCCAACGCCAAGCAGCCGACGGTCGCCGCCTTCGACCCGACCGACTCCAACAGCTACAACCACTCCACCGGCGGCATCACCGTGTACGACTCGCTGGGCGTGAGCCACACCCAGACCTCCTACTTCGTGAAGACCGAAAACCCGAACGAGTGGCAGGTTTACAACTACGTGGACGGCAAGGCCGCTGGGACCCCGACCACGCTGCAGTTCTCCGACAGCGGTGCGTTGACCAGCCCGGCCGACGGCCAGATCGTCATGGATCCGTTCATCCCGACCACCGGCGCCGGCGTGCTGTCGATGTCGCTGAACCTGAGCGGCTCGACCCAGTACGGCGAGAAGTTCGCGCTGCGCAACACCCAGCAGGACGGCTATGCGGCAGGCAAGCTCAACGAGATCACCGTCTCCGAAGAGGGCATCGTCTACGCCCGCTACTCCAATGGCGATGACAAGGCGCTGGGCCAGGTCGCCCTGACCACCTTCAACAACGCACAGGGCCTGGAAGCCAAGGGCAACAACCTGTGGACGGAAAGCTTCGCCTCGGGCACGCCGCGTACCGGTGCGCCGGACAGCTCCAACCTGGGCAAGATCCAGGCCGGTTCGCTGGAGGCCTCCACGGTCGACCTGACCGAGCAGCTGGTCAACATGATCACCGCCCAGCGCAACTTCCAGGCCAACTCGCAGATGGTCTCCACGCAGGACCAGATCACCCAGACCATCATCAACCTGCGTTGATGAGCCACTGACCGCAACACGGGACTACACCGATGGACAAGGCACTCTACGTGGCGATGACCGGTGCACGCGCCTCCCTGCAGGCGCAGGGCACGCTGTCGCACAACCTGGCCAACACCGATACCCCCGGCTTCAAGGAGGCGCTCGCCAACACCGAGGCCTTCCCGATCAAGGGGACCGGCTATGCCTCGCGCGTGGATGCCCTGCACGTGGATGCCGGCTTCAACCGGCGCATGGGCGCCCAGCAGATCACCGGCAACCCGCTGGATCTGTCCCTGCAGGCCGGCAACTGGCTGGCCGTGCAGGCACCGGGCGCCAATGGCGGCGAGGCGTATACCCGCGGCGCGGCGCTGTCGATCACGCCCAATGGCCAACTGGTGACCGCCGGCGGCCATCCGGTACTGGATGAGAACGGCAACCCGATCGCGATCCCGCCGCACCAGGCGATGGACATCGGCAACGACGGCACGATCTCGATCATCCCGCTGGGCGAAGGCCCGCAGACGATGGCCAACATCGGCCGCATCCGCGTGGTGCAGGCCGACGACGCACGGCTGGAACGCGGCCTGGATGGGCTGATGCGCAACAACGACCCGCAGCAGCCCTTCGTGCAGGCCCAGGGCAAGTCGCTGGAAAGCGGCCAGCTGGAAGGCAGCAACGTCGATGCGGCCGGTGCGCTGGTGCAGATGATCCAGCTGCAGCGCCAGTACGAAATGCAGGTGAAGGTCATCAAGCACGGCGATGACAACGCACGCAGCGCCAACAGCCTGCTGCGCCTGGGCGGTTGACCGCGCGCCGTGACGTAATCCCGGCGCGGTTCTGGCACGCGCCATGCATTGCCCTTCGCAAGGGCCGCACCACGCGGCCACCCGCTACAACACAGGAATGACGCCATGAACCAGGCATTGTGGATCGCCAAGACCGGACTGGATGCGCAGCAGACGCGCATGTCGGTGGTTTCCAACAACCTCGCCAACACCAACACCACCGGTTTCAAGCAGGACCGTGCCAGTTTCGAAGACCTGCTGTACCAGCAGGTCCGTCAGCCGGGCGGTGCGTCCTCGGCGCAGACGCAGCTGCCCACCGGCCTGCAGATCGGCACCGGCGTGCGCGTGGTGGCCACCGCCAAGAACTTCGAGCAGGGCAGCCAGCAGCAGACCGGCCGCGCACTGGATGTGATGGTCAACGGCCGCGGGTTCTTTGAAGTGCAGATGCCGGACGGTTCTTCGGCCTATACCCGCGACGGCTCGTTCCAGCGCAACCAGGATGGCGAGCTGGTCACCAACAGCGGCTACCCGGTGCAGCCGGGCATCCAGATTCCCGAAGGCGCGCAGTCGCTGACCATCGGCACCGACGGCACGATCAGCGTGAAGATGGCCGACGACGCAGCCTCGGTGGAAATCGGCGCACTGACCCTGACCGACTTCGTCAACCCGGCCGGCCTGCAGGCCCGCGGTGAAAACCTGTTCCTGGAAACCACCGCCTCCGGCCCGGCGCAGAACGGCAATCCCGGCCTCAACGGCCTGGGCACCGTGGTGCAGGGTGCGCTGGAAGGCAGCAACGTCAACGTGGTGGAAGAGCTGGTCTCGATGATCGAAACCCAGCGCGCCTACGAAATGAACGCCAAGGCGATCTCCACCACCGACGCGATGCTCGGTTACCTCAACCAGAACGTCTGATCGGTCGACCCGGGAACCTGCCATGTCGCGTCTTGCCCCTACCCTCCGCCTGCTCGCCGCCGCCGTCCTCATCGCCACCCTCGGGGGCTGTGTGATCGCCGGTGATGTCCGCCCCTACCCGGCCATGGCGCCGGTGGAACCGATCATGCCGCCGTCGGCCCAGGCCACCGCCGGCGCGATCTACGCCGCCGGCCCGGGCCTGCAGCTGTATTCGGACCGCCGCGCCCGCGACGTCGGTGACCTGCTCACGATCACCCTGACCGAGAACACCACCGCGCAGACCACTGCCAACACCTCCACCTCGAAAGAGTCGGAGCTGAGCATCGGCACGCCGACGATCTTCGGTGCGCCGGTGACGCTGGGCGGCAAGGACATCCTCAGCGCCAGCGCCGCCGGCTCGCGCGACTTCACCGGCAAGGGCACCAGCGCGCAGAGCAACCGCCTGCAGGGCAGCGTGACCGTCACGGTGATCCAGCGCCTGCCCAACGGCAACCTGGTCGTGCAGGGCGCCAAGAACCTGCGCCTGAACCGGGGCGATGAGCTGGTGCAGGTGCAGGGCATCGTGCGCGCGGCGGACATCTTCCCGGACAACACCATTCCCTCCAGCCGCGTTGCCGATGCTCGGATCGTCTACGGCGGCCGCGGCGCGATCGCCCAATCCAACGCGATGGGCTGGCTGAGCCGCTTCTTCAACTCGGCGCTGGCGCCGTACTGAGCCTGACATGACCTCCCTCTTCTCCCTCATTTGCGCGAAGCGAAGCCCCGAGCGGTGCACCGAGGCGATGCGGTCGGCACTGGGCGCGTGGCGACGCGCCAAGCCCACCGGCGCCCATCGGTCATGGGGCGCGGCGTCGCTCTACACGTCGCAGCAACGACGCGTGGTGTCGCACGGCGCGACGCGTGCCGTGCTGGCGCTGCTGGCCGTGTTCGCGCTGGTCGCGCCCGCCTCCGCCGAACGCATCAAGGACCTGGCCCAGGTCGGCGGCGTGCGTGGCAACGCGCTGGTCGGCTACGGTCTGGTGGTCGGCCTGGATGGCAGCGGCGACCGCACCAGCCAGGCGCCCTTCACGGTGCAGAGCCTGAAGAACCTGCTGGGCGAGCTGGGCGTCAACGTGCCGGCCAACGTCAATCCGCAGTTGAAGAACGTGGCGGCCGTGGCCATCCATGCCGAGCTGCCGCCGTTCGCCAAGCCCGGCCAGCCGATCGACATCACCGTTTCCTCGGTAGGCAACGCGGTCTCGCTGCGCGGCGGTTCGCTGTTGATGGCGCCCCTGCGCGGCGCCGATGGGCAGGTCTACGCCATCGCCCAGGGCAACCTGATCGTGGGCGGCTTCGGTGCGCAGGGCAAGGATGGCTCGCGCGTTTCGGTCAACGTGCCCAGCGTCGGGCGTATTCCCAATGGCGCCACCGTCGAGCGTGCGCTGCCGGATGTCTTCAGCGGCGGTGGCGACATCACCCTGAACCTGCACAAGAACGACTTCACCACGGTCTCGCGGATGGTGGCGGCACTCAACAATGCCTTTGGTGAAGGCGCCGCGCGTGCGATCGATGGCGTCACCGTGGCGGTCAACGCGCCGTCCGACCCGGGCGCACGCATCGGCCTGCTGGCGCGCATCGAGAACCTGGAACTGACCCCCGGCAGTGCGCCGGCCAAGGTGGTGGTCAATTCGCGTACCGGCACAGTGGTGATCGGCGCGCAGGTGCGCGTGGGCGCCGCGGCGATCTCCCATGGCTCGCTGACCGTGACCATCAACGAGAACGCCAACGTCAGCCAGCCGGGCGCGTTCAGTGGCGGCCAGACCGTGGTGACGCCGCAGTCCACCATCACCGCTACCAACGATGGCAGCCGCATGTTCAAGTTCAACGGCGGCACCACCCTGGATGAAATCGTGCACGCGGTGAATGCCGTGGGCGCGGCCCCGGGCGATCTGATCGCCATCCTGGAAGCCCTCAAGCAGGCCGGCGCGCTCAGTGCCGAACTCGAGGTGATCTGACATGCGCATCCAACCGGCTCTGGAACTCAATCCCGCCCAGCCCAACAGCCCGGCCAAGGTCGACAAGGTCGCCCGCCAGCTGGAAGGCCAGTTCGCGCAGATGCTGATCAAGAGCATGCGCGAGGCGAGCTTTGGCGATTCGCTGTTCCCCGGCGAAAACACCATGTTCCGCGAGATGTACGACCAGAAGATCGCCGATGCGATGACCCGCGGCCGCGGCCTGGGGCTGTCGAGCATGATCGCGCGCCAGCTGGGCGGCGCCGAAGGCGAGGCGGCCAAGCCGGTCGACACCACGCTCAATCCGGCCGCGGCGCTGCGCGCCTACCGCCTCAATGCACCGGCCGCCGGCATGCCGCTGCCGGCCAGTGCCGCGCCACCCGCGCCGCGCGAGGTAGACCTGCTGCAGCAGTTGAACGGCGATGCACCGTCCGCCGTGCTGCAGCCGATGGAACGGGCGCTGGACCTGATCGCTGGCCGTGAAAGCAGCCAGATGCATGAGGCGATCGGCCGCAGCGATCCGTATGCGGCGGCTGCCGGGAGCGACCCAGCCAGCGCCGACTGGGCCATGGGCGATGACCGCTGGAGCGGTGTGACCCGCCCGGCGGCCAGCGGCCCCAACGCCGTCGACAACCTGGCCGCCTCCACCGCCGCGGCCGAACTGGGTCCGCATACCCCGGCCGGCTTCGTTGCCAGCATCTGGGGCCATGCACAACAGGCCGCGCGCGAACTGGGCGTGGATGCCAAGGCGCTGGTCGCCCAGGCCGCGCTGGAAACGGGCTGGGGCCGCAAACTGGTCCGCCGTAGTGGCGGTGACAGCTCGAACAATCTGTTCGGGATCAAGGCCAATGGCTGGCAGGGTGAACGTGCCACCAGCGGCACCCACGAGTACGTCAACGGCGTGCGCCGCAACGAGACGGCAAGCTTCCGCGCCTACAACTCGGTGGGCGAGAGCTTCGCCGACTACGTGCGCCTGCTCAAGACCAGCCCGCGCTACCAGAACGCCCTGCAGGCCGGCAGCGATGTGCGCAGCTTCGCGCAGGGCCTGCAGCGCGCCGGCTACGCCACTGACCCGACCTACGCGGCCAAGATCGCCGCGATCGCCGGCGGCCCGACCATCGAGCGCGCCGTTGCGGCGGTGAGCGATGCCGGCCAGCGCCTGGGCCGCACTTTTGCCAGCACCGCCAGCCCGACCGGGCTGGGTGTCATCCGTCGTTGAGGTAACCCATGTCCAGCGTACTCTCCACCGGCACCAGCGCCCTGCTCGCTTTCCAGCGGGCCCTGGCGACCACCAGCCACAACGTCGCCAACATCAAAACGCCTGGCTACAGCCGGCAGAAGGTGGACTTCGCCACCGCCAACCCGCAGAACTACGGGTATGGCGACGTCGGCAATGGCACCCGCATCACCGATGTCCGCCGCGTGGCGGACCAGCTGGCCATCTCGCGCCTGCTCGATGGCAGCGGTGAGCTGGCGCGCCTGAAGCAGTTGTCCACGATGGCCGACCGGGTCGATGCCATGTTCTCCGACGCCTCCACCAACGTGGCCGGGGTCTGGTCGAACTTCTTCGATTCGGTCAGCGGACTCTCATCCAACGCCTCGGGCAGCGCCGACCGGCAGAACGTGCTGGACAGCGGCAAGACGCTGGCCAACCGCTTCCAGCAGCTCAATACCCAGCTCAACAACCTCAATGGCGAGGTCAACAACGGCCTGATCGCCGGCGCCACCGAGATCAACCGGTTGGCCCAGGAGATCGCCCAGCTCAATGGTTCCATCGGCAGCAACGCAGCCACGGCGGCCCCGGACCTGCTCGATCGCCGTGACCAGCTGATCGCCAACCTGGTCGGCTACACCGGCGGCAATGCGGTGATGCAGGACGGCGGCATCATGAATGTCTACACCGCCGGCGGCCAGGCCCTGGTGGTCGGCACCACCGCCTCCAAGGTCACTACCGTGACCGATCCGTACCAGCCCGAGCGCCTGCAGCTGGCGCTGGAGAGCCAGGGTCAGAAGATCACCATTGATGGCAAGACGCTCGGTGGGCAGATCGGTGGCCTGCTGGAGTTCCGCAATACCGTGCTGACCCCGGCGCAGGCCGAGCTGGGCAAGCTGGCGATCGGCATGGCCAGCAGCTTCAACGATGTCCACCGCCAGGGCGCGGATCTGTACGGCAACATGGGCGGCGACTTCTTCACCATCGGCAACCCACGCATCACTGCCAACAGCAGCAACACCGGCACGGCCAGCATGAGCGCCAGCTTCGGCGACCTGTCCAAGCTGGATGGCCAGAACATCGTGATGAAGTTCGATGGCACCCAGTGGCAGGCCACCCGCGCCGACACCGGCGCCACGATCCCGATGACCGGCACCGGCACCGCAGCCGACCCGCTGGTGCTCAATGGCGTCAGCCTGGTCATGAGTGGTACGCCGGCCAAGGAGGACCGCTTCCTGCTGCAGCCCACCGCAGGCGTGGCCGGCAGCATGGAAGTGGCGATCACCGACACCTCGCGCATCGCCGCCGCCGCGCCGATCAAGGGCAGCGCCGCGATGGCCAACACCGGCACCGGCAAGCTCACCGGGGTCAAGGTGACCGATGCGGGCAACCCGGCGCTGCGTAATCCTGCGGCGATCGTGTTCACCAGTGCCACCGAATACACCATCGATGGCGTCGGCCCGAACACCTACACCGCCGGGCAGACCATCACCGCCAACGGCTGGAGCTTCGTGCTGGACGGCGCACCCAAGCAGGGGGACACCTTCACCATCGGGCCGACCCCGGCCGGCTCATCGGACAACAGCAATGCGCTGCTGCTGGCCAAGGTCGAAGATGCCAAAACGTTCAATGCAGGCACGGTGACGCTCAGCGGCGCGCTGGGCGGCTTGACCACCCAGGTCGGCGCCGCCGCCCGCTCGGCCGAGTACTCGCTGCAGGCCCAGCAGGTGATCACCGATCAGGCCCAGGCCGCACGCGACTCGATATCCGGCGTGAACCTGGATGAGGAAGCGGCCGACATGCTTCGCCTTCAACAGGCTTACCAGGCTGCATCGCAGCTGATCTCCACCGCCGACACCATGTTCCAGACGATCCTGGGAGCCGTACGCTCATGAACAACCGCATCTCCACCGGCATGATGTTCAACCAGTCGGTTTCGCTGATGCTGGCCAAGCAGGCCAAGCTGAACCATCTGGAGAACCAGATCGCCACCGGGAGCAAGATCGTCTCCGCCAAGGACGACCCGGTCTCGGCCGGCGCTGCGGTCGGCCTGGATCGTGTCGTCGCCGGGCTGGAGCAGTTGGGCAAGAACGCCAACAACGTCCAGAACCGCCTCGGCATGCAGGAGAACGCGTTGGCGCAGGTCAACGACCTGATGTCGCGCGCGGTCGAGCTGAGCATCCAGGCCAACAGCCCGGTGCCCAAGAGCAGCGACCTGAAGGCCATCGTCAGCGAGCTGAAGACCATCCAGCAGAGCCTGTTGTCGCTGGCCAATTCCAAGGACGGCAGTGGCCGCTACCTCTTCGGCGGAAACAACGATGCTGACTCCCCCTTCCTGCTCACCGGCGGCAGTGTCAGCTACACCGGTGACCAGAGCCAGCGACAGGTGGAGGTCGCCCCCGGGCAACTGGTATCCGATGCCCTGCCCGGCAGCGACATCTTCATGCGCATCCGCACCGGCGATGGCACGGTGGATGCCAGTGCGAGCGCCGCCAACACCGGCAGCGGTCTGCTGACCTCGGTCAGTCGCGACGGCACCGGCGCGTGGGCAGGCGGTTCGCTGACCGTGCACTTCACCGATGCCGGTGAGGGCGCCTACGAGGTTCTGGACGCCGGCGGCGCCGTGGTCGGCACTGGCACGCATGCTGCCGGGGAAGACATCGTGGTCGCCGGTGTTCGTCTTCGTATCGAAGGCAAGCCCGCCGCCGGCGATGCGTTCAACGTCGGCGATGCGGAGACACGCGACATCTTCTCCACCCTGGACAAGCTGGTCAGCGCGCTGGAAACCGATCCGTCGACCGACAGCGATCGCGCGGCACTGCAGAACACCCTGCAGTCCAGCATCCGCGACATCACCCGCGCATCGGAAAACATGATCGATGCGCGTGCCAAAGGCGGAGCCCAGCTGGCCGCCATCGACAGCGCGGCCAGTGCGCGTGAATCCACCGCTGTCACCGTCAAATCCACGCTGTCGACCATGCGTGACCTCGACTACGCCGATGCCATCGGCCAGTACAAGCTGGAGAGCGCCGCTCTCCAGGCTGCGCAGACCATTTTCAGCCAGATGCAATCGATGTCCCTCTTCAACATGATCCGCTGATCCCTCCTTCCCTTCATCTGAATCCACGCAGGGCGCATCCCGCGCCAGATCCACCCGACCCGAATCGAGCACCCACGGAGACGCAACATGGCACAGATCATCAACACCAACACGATGTCGCTGAATGCTCAGCGCAACCTGACCACCAGCAGCAACTCGCTGGCCACCTCCATCCAGCGCCTGTCGTCCGGCCTGCGCATCAACAGCGCCAAGGATGACGCGGCCGGCCTGGCGATCTCCGAGCGCTTCACCACCCAGATCCGTGGCCTGAACCAGGCTGCCCGCAACGCCAACGACGGCATTTCGCTGGCGCAGACTGCTGAAGGCGCGCTGGGCGAAGTCGGCAACAACCTGCAGCGCATCCGCGAGCTGGCCGTGCAGGCCCGCAGCGCGACCAACTCCTCTTCCGATCGCCAGGCGCTGAATGCCGAAGTGCAGTTGCTGAAGCAGGAAATCCAGCGCGTGGCCGAACAGACCACGTTCAACGGCACGAATCTGCTCGACGGCAGCTTCACCAACCAGGCCTTCCAGATCGGTGCCGATCAGGGCCAGACGATCAGCATTTCGCAGATCGCCAATGCGAATGTACATAAGCTGGGCAGCTGGACCAGTGCCTCGACGAACGCCTCTGCTCAGGGCGTCATGCCGGACGGTGGTGCCGTCAAGGCGGAAGCGTCCATCTCGGCAGTGTCCGGCGTCTTCCAACCGGTCGCTGCGGGTGGTACGGACGCGTACAACCTTACTGTCGGCGGCGTAGAGATCCTGGGCCGCGCAGCCGGCACTGCTGTCTCGGCGGGTGAAATGCAGACGGCGATCGACGCCAAGACTGAGCAGCTCAAGGCCGCCGGCATCACCGTTACGGGTACCGTCACGGGTGGGGATATCCAGTTCAGCCGCGCAGATGGCGGCAACTTCACCATTACCCAGACCGGCGGCGGCTTCGACGGCGCCGCTTTTGCAGCCGCCGTCAACAACGGTATCGAAGCCACACCGGCAACCTTTGGCAAGACCAGCTTCACCATCACCGGCACCGTGAACGGCGCCCCGGGTCAGGCAGTGACCATTGACCTGGACAGTGCCAAGACCGCCGCAGAGCGCTCGACTCAGATGGTCAACGCCATCAATGCCAAGACCCATGAAACCGGCGTAAGCGCGTCGCTGGTGGATGGGGCGCTGAAGCTGACGTCGAAGGACGAGAACTTCACCGTCGGTGCCATCGGCACGGACCAGACCGCGGCTGCGGCCGCGTTGGCGCAGCAGACCGGCCTGACCGCCGGTGCCACCACCAACTACGCCGCCGGCACTGCGCAGGTTGGCTTCGCCGAGTTGGACATTTCCAACCAGGAGAACGCTGACAACGCCATCCTCGCGATGGACGCTGCGTTGAATTCCATCAACTCGGCCCGCGCCGACCTGGGCGCGATCCAGAACCGATTCACCTCGACCATCGCCAACCTGAACACGACCTCGGAAAACCTTTCCGCCGCGCGCAGCCGTATCCGCGACGTGGACTACGCGCAGGAAACCGCCGAGCTGACCCGCGGCCAGATCCTGCAGCAGGCGGGTACGGCCATGCTGGCCCAGGCCAACCAGGTGCCGCAGAACGTGTTGCGACTGCTGCAGTCGTAAGCCGCCGCCGGTAACAAGCTCTGAACGGGCCCCGCCATGCAGATGGCGGGGCCTTTTCGTTGCCCGCCACGAAAAAAACGGGAAAGACCGCTAAAGGCAGGGCGTGGGGTGCCGTTATTGATTTCAGCAGCGGTAGCACACCCCTTGGTGGGGCGCCAGCCACTGCCCCCCGAAACCGGTCAGGCTGCTCTGCCGGACACACTGCCAACAAGGAAACCGCACCATGGCACAAGTCATCAACACCAACACCATGTCGCTGAACGCCCAGCGCAACCTGAGCACCAGCGGCACCAACCTGGCCACCACGATCCAGCGCCTGTCCTCCGGCCTGCGCATCAACAGCGCCAAGGATGACGCGGCCGGCCTGGCCATTTCCGAGCGCTTCAGCACCCAGATCCGCGGCGCCAACCAGGCCGCCCGCAACGCCAACGACGGCATCTCGCTGGCCCAGACCGCCGAAGGCGCGCTGGGTGAAATCGGCAACAACCTGCAGCGCGTCCGTGAGCTGGCCGTGCAGTCGCGCAGCGCCACCAACTCGGATTCGGACCGCCAGGCGCTGAACGCTGAAGTCCAGCTGCTGAAGCAGGAAATCCAGCGCGTCGCCGAACAGACCAACTTCAACGGCACCAGCCTGCTGAACGGCAAGTTCACCAACCAGGCCTTCCAGATCGGCGCCGACCAGGGCCAGACGATCAACATCTCGCAGATCGCCAACGCCAACATCAGCAAGCTGGGTAACTGGACGACCGCCTCCCAGGCAGCAACTGCGACCGGCGTCGTGCCGGTTGGCGGTGCGACTGCGGGCACCCCTAACGCCACTGCCGCTACGGTCGCGGTCGCCGATTTTGATGCGCCGTCCGGCACCTTTGCATATGCCAGCTCCACCCTCACCGTGAACGGCACCGACGTGACGGTCGCCGCAGCCAGCGGCACCGACGAAGCCACCGCCCGCGTAGACCTGCTCGCCAAGACGGCCGCTGCCATCAACGGCAACGCGACCCTTGCTGCTGCCGGCATCACGATGGACGGCACCTCGGGCGTCGTGTCCAACGCGGGCGCTGGCTTCACCATGACCGGTGGCAACCTCACTGCTGACAAGACGGTGGCCGCTGCTACTGAACTGCCGGCCGCCGCCGACTTCTCGACCGGCGTCACCGCTGGCCAGCTGCAGATCAGCAAGAGCGATGGTTCGGGCTTCGTCGACATCACCGTCGGTGGCGCAAAGACCGCTGGCGATCGCAGCACCGCCCTGGTCAATGCCATCAATGCAAAGACCCACGAAACCGGCGTCACCGCATCGCTGGTGGAAGGCAAGCTGCAGCTGACCTCGGAGAAGGCTGACTTCGAAGTGAAGAGCAGCCTTGACGCCGATGCGCTGAAGGATGCGACCGGCCTGGCCGAAACCACCGCCAAGTTCACCGCCGGCAAGGCCGCTGAAGGCTTCGCCGACCTGGACATCTCCTCGGTCAACGGTGCCGACAACGCCATCCTGGCGATGGACGCCGCCCTGAACTCGATCAACTCCTCGCGAGCAGACCTGGGCGCCATCCAGAACCGCTTCACCTCGGTGGTTGCGAACCTGAACACCTCGTCGGAGAACATGTCCGCCGCCCGTAGCCGTATCCGCGACGTGGACTACGCTTCGGAAACCGCCGAGCTGACCCGCAACCAGATCCTGCAGCAGGCCGGTACCGCCATGCTGGCCCAGGCCAACCAGTCCAGCCAGAACGTGCTGAGCCTGCTGCGCTGATCCAGCAGTAGTACCTTGCAATAACGGGAGGGGGGCGAAAGCCCCCTTCTTCGTGTCCGGAGCAAACGTGGCACGGAGCTTGCAGCACGCAGGGATGCGCCCAGGCGCTCAAGCTAGTCCATCAACAGCCGATAGCAGATGCAGGACATCCGCACGGCCCGCCCCAGAACAAGGATCCCCTTCATGGCCCTCGGCACGATTGGCTCCGGCCTCGACATTCCCTCCCTGGTTTCACAGCTGGTCGCCAAGGAGCGCGAACCCCGGGAAAAGCAGATCAATACCGCCGGCGTGGCCGCCAGCGCCAAACTCTCGGCGCTGGGCACCATCAAGAGCGGCATGACCGGTCTGCAGACGGCGCTGACAACGCTGACAAAGGGCATGGCCACCCCCGGGCTGAAGACCAGCACGCCGACCGAGTCCAACTTCACCGCTGCATTGGATACCAGCACCACCGCTGGAAAAGCGGCAGCGGGCACCCACCAGGTGGAAGTCAAATCCCTGGCACAGAACCAGAAGCTGAGTTCGAAGGCCTATGAGAAAGAAGCGGTCGTCGGTGACGGTACGCTGACGATCGGCTATGGCGACAAGAGCATCAGTGTCACCATCGAAGCGGGCGCAACGCTGGCCAAGATCGCGGCCGAGATCAATTCCGCCGCCGCCAGCAAGGGCGTGACCGCGGCGGTCGTCACCGCCGACGATGGCGAGCACCTGGTGCTGACGGCGGTGGACGCCGGCACCAAGGGTGCCCTCAAGGTCAGCGCCAGCGGCGGCAACGGCGGGCTTGCGGCGCTGCAGTACGACGGTACCGATGCCTCGACGATGGACGTGATGGTCGAAGCCAAGGATGCGGTGGTGGTGGTGGACGGGTTCACCCGGACCAGCAGTTCCAACACCATTACCGATCTGGTGCCCGGCGTCAGCCTGACCTTGACCAAGGCCAAAGAGGGCGAGACCCAGACGCTGACCATCAGCCCGGACAACAGCACGCTCAAGACCAACCTCAACGCATTCATCACCGCCTACAATTCCATCCAGTCCACGCTGAAGAATTCCAGCGCCTACAACGCCGAAACCGGCACCGCCTCGACCATGACCGGCGATGCGATGGTGCGCGGCCTGCAGCAGCAGCTGCGCGGGCAGATAAGCGCGAACGTCAACGACCTGAAGGCGCTGGGCGTGACCATCGCCGCCGATGGCACCCTGAGCCTCAACTCGACCACGCTCGATACGGCGTTGACCAAGAATCCCGAGGCCGCAACGAAACTGTTCGGGGCCGATGGCGCCATGGGCAAGCCGATGACCGAGCTGCTCAAGAGCAATCTCGATGCGACCACGGGCACCATCACCCAGCGCACCAGCTCGCTCAACAAACAGATCAAGGCGCTGGAAAAGCAACTGGACGACCTGGATGCGCGAATGGAAAAAGTCTCCGATCGCTACACCAAGCAGTTCACCGCCATGGAATCGCTGGTCACCCAGATGCAATCGGCCAGCAGCTCGCTGGCCTCGCAGCTGACCAGCTGATCCGCCCCGCCTTCCCCCTTTGCATACGGCAGCCTCAAGTCGGCGGCCGTATGCGCCGATAACCCAGTAAGACCTGTGCCACGCTGCGTCAACCGCGCAGGTACTCCGGCACGCAGGCAACTCAGGAGAGTCCATACATGTACGGTCCCAATCGGCAGTTCGCCGAGCAGTACCGCAAAGTCGGCGTCACCACTTCAGTGGTCGATGCCGATCCGCACAAGCTCGTCGCCCTGCTGCTGGCTGGCGCCTGCGAGCGTATCCGTACGGCCGAAGCATCGCTGCAGCGCAATGACCAGCCGCGCAAGGGCAAGGCGATCGGCGAAGCCTGCGCCATCGTCGGGCACCTCAATGGTTCGCTGGATCATGAGGCCGGCGGAGAGATCGCGGCCAACCTTTCGGCACTCTACGATTTCATCATCATGCGCCTGACCGAGGCCAACCTGCACAACGATCCAACGGCGTTGAAAGAGGCCCTTGGACTGGTGATGGAAATCGACTCGGCGTGGAACGCCATTCCGGCTGACCACCGGCAGGTGCGGCCGGTTGCTGCGCCATGAACCTGCGCCCGCTCCACGACACTCTGGATACCCTGGAAGCTGCATTGCCCAGCGGCGACCACGAAGCCAGCCAACGCTTGATGACCGACCATCTGCAGGCGGTTGCGGCGCTGTCACTGGTGGTTGAACGCCCGACTGATGCTGCGATCCAGGCGTTGCGCGACCATCAGCAGCGCGTGCTTTCGCGCATGGTCCAGCTGCGCGACGAAGCTGCCGTGCAGTTGCAGCACAGCGGTCGCTCCCTCCGCGCCGCCCACGCCTACCTGCAGGCAGAGGCACTGTGATCGCCTCGCTCGGCTCGATCAACGCACGGCTGGATGCACTGGAAGCGGCCCTGCAGGATGAGAACCTGGTCGAAGCGGGTCGCCAGCTGGATGCCCTCGATGCCGCCCAGCGCAATTATCTGGCCGGTCCATCAGCCCTGTTCGACGTGCCGGGGCTGGCTTCACTACAGGCACGCCAGCAGCGCATCATGCTGTTCATGATGCGACAGCGCGAGGGAACCAGCCGCTCTGGCCGTGACCATCGCCACCCACCCCGCGCCACACAGGCGCGCCTTTGCGCAGAATCCCTGTCATGAACGAGCTTCGCACCAGCGCCATCCATCACCCGGCCGAAAGCGAGCTGTTCGATGAGACGCTGAGCTGCGAAGTGGCGCTGCCGGCCGAGTTCCGGATCGGCAGCGCAGTGATCCGCCCCGGCACGGCCGAGACCCTGCTGCGCAGCGTGGCGCTGGTGGAGGATGCCCGCGGCGATGACGGGCATGACGACCGCAGCGATGCCACCCTGCAGGTGCAGCGCCTGGAAGCCAAGCTCGATCTGGTCATGGTGCTGCTGGGCCGCCTGGTCCGGCAGAGTGCGCAGGACCTGCCACTGCGCCCCCTGCGCTGGTCACGCCGTGGCATCCGCCTGGAACAGGGCAGCCGCAGCGGCGCCGCGCCGGGCAGCATGGGCGTCATCCGCCTGCAGCCCTGCGATTGGCTGCCCGACCATATCGACCTGCCCGTGGTGATCGTGGCCGAAGCGGCCAATGGCTCCGGCGCGCACTATCTGTGGCTGCGTTTCGAAGGGCTCAGCGATGCGCTGGAGATGGCCCTGGAGCGGCATCTGTTCCGGCTGCACCGTCGCCAGATCGCAGAAGCACGTCGCCTGCGTTGACCGTACGGCCCCGACTGTGACGCATTCGGCTTGGCGGTAGGCCTTCACTCCGTTAAGGTGACGGCCTCCCCGCTCCCCAAGCAGCCTGTGCGCGTTCTCATCGTCGATGATCACACCCTGGTCCGTGCCGGCCTCAGCCGTCTGCTGCAGGGCTTTGCCGACGTCGAGGTCATCGCCGAGGCCAGCAACGCCGAGCAGGCGCTGCAGCTGAGCGTGCAGCATTCCCCGGATGTCGTCCTGATGGACCTGTCCCTGCCCGGCCGTACCGGGCTGGAGGCCCTGAGCGACATTCTCCTGCGGACGCCCGGCTCGCGCGTGGTGATGATGACCATGCACGACGATGCCGTGCACGTTCGCGATGCGCTGGATCGTGGCGCGGTCGGCTTCGTGGTCAAGGATGCCGCGCCGCAGGAACTGGAACTGGCGTTGCGCGCCGCGCATGCCGGCCAGGTGTTCCTGAGCCCGCAGATCTCGGCCAAGATGCTCGCCCCCATGCTGGGCAGGGAAAAACCAGTTGGAGTCGCAGCCCTGTCTCCACGGCAGCGCGAGATCCTGCGCCGTATCGGCAAGGGCGAGAGCAACAAGGAAATCGCCGCGGACCTGGGCATCAGCGTCAAGACGGTGGAAACCCATCGCGCCCGGATGATGGAATCGCTGGGCTGCCGCCGCGCCAATGACCTGGTGCTGCTCGCTGCCCGGCACCAGCACGAGCTGGAGTGATCAGCGCCGGTTCTCCGGCACACACGGCTTCCCCGACACGCAGGGTGACGGATTTTTGAAGCCCGGCCGGCAGGCTGGGCACGGAAAGACAAGGCCTCCGCGCCAACGCCCGTCAAAATACCGCGCCGATGTCGGGATATCCCCTACACGCTGTCAGGCATTTGACGACCCGACTCAGGAACCTCCTGATTCCCGGTGTACGGGAACACAAGCAAGATGTGTTCCATAACGCACCGGGGAGTCGGTGCGAACGGGGAACCACCTTGAAAGCCTCCATGTCGACCCAGATGGGTCAGCAGCTTCACCTCACCCCTCAACTCCTGCAGTCCATCCGTCTGCTGCAGCTGGACGGCATGCAGCTGGAACTGGAAATCCGCCGCGCGTTGGAGACCAACCCGCTGCTGGAACTGGAAGAGGCGCCGGAACCGGTCGCTGCCGACACCGATCCGGCCAGCACCACCCAGGACGTGGCCGCCTTCGATGAACTGCCGGAATCCTCCCTCTGGGATGTGCCCGGTGCCGGCTGGCAGGACGGCGACGATGACCGCATGCAGCGCGTGGCGGCCGGCGAGTCGTCTGATCCGCAGCTGCGCGCCCTGCAGCGCCTGGCGATGGAAATGGATGCCCGCGAGCTGGCCGTGGCCGGTTTCTGGCTGGAGCACTGCGACGACGCCGGCTATCTGGATGCCCCGCTCGCCCAGCTGACCCTGCTGGCCAGTGCGCGCTGCGATGTGGATGCGGCCGGCGTGGAAGCGGTGCGCCAGCAGATCCTGCACGGCGATCCGGTCGGCCTGGCCGCCCAGGACCTGCATGAATGCCTGAGCGTGCAGCTGCGCTGCCTGCCCGGCCGTGTGCCGGCCCGCCACCTCGCCCAGCGTGTGCTCGACGACGGCCTGGCCGCGCTGGCCGCACACGATTACCCGGCCCTGGCCAAGCAGCTGGATGCCGAAGTCGCCGACATCCATGAAGCCGTCCGCCTGATCCTCTCGCTGCAGCCGCGCCCGGGTGAGAGCCTGCTGCCGGACAGCAACGGGGTAGTGATCCCGGACGTGGTCGCCTGGCACGCCGATGGCCAGTGGCGCGTCGCACTCAACCCGGCCACCAGCCGCCGCCTCAGCATCAACCCGCAGTACGAGCAGGCGCTGGCCGAGACCAGCGACGCCGCACAGCCGCTGCGCGACATGATGCAGGAGGCCCGCTGGCTGACCCGCGGTCTGTCGATGCGCTACGACACGCTGCTGCGCACCGCGCGGGTGATCATCGAGCGCCAGGCCGGCTTCCTGACCCGTGGCGAAGAAGCCATGGCACCGCTCACGCTGAAGGAAGTGGCCGACGAAATCGGCATGCACGAGTCCACCGTCTCGCGCATCACCACCGGCAAGTACCTGCAGACCCCGCGCGGCACGCTGGAACTGAAGCACTTCTTCGCGGTGCGCCTGGAAGGTGCCAGTGTCTCCGGCCAGGCCGTGAAAGCGATGGTGCGCCGCCTGATCGAGTCCGAACCGGCCGCCCGGCCGCTGGCCGACGAAGCGATCGCCGGCCTGCTCTCGCGCCAAGGGGTGAACATCGCCCGCCGTACCGTTGCAAAATATCGCGAACAACTGGACATCGCCCCGGCGCGCGAACGCCGCCGCAGCCATGCCAGCACCCCGCACCTCCTGGCCCGGGTGGGCTGAAGGAAATGGAAGACATGAACAAGCTCACCGTCCTGCTGGTCGACGACCACGAAGGTTTCATCAACGCCGCCATGCGCCACTTCCGCAAGGTCGACTGGCTCGATGTGATCGGCAGCGCTGCCAATGGCCTGGAAGCGATCGAACGCTCCGAGTCGCTGCGCCCGAAGGTGGTGCTGATGGACCTGGCCATGCCGGAGATGGGCGGCCTGCAGGCCACCCGCCTGATCAAATCGCAGGATGACGCGCCCTACATCGTCATCGCCAGCCACTTCGATGACGCCGAACACCGCGAGCATGCCCTGCGCGCCGGTGCCGACAACTTCGTCAGCAAGCTGTCCTACATCCAGGAAGTGATGCCGATCCTGGAAGGCCTGAAGGGGAACGGATCATGAGCGAATCCCGCATCCTGGTACTGGACAACGACGCCGTGCGCGCCGAGCGCACCGTCGCCCTGCTGGAGTTCATGGACTTCAACCCGCGCTGGGTGGCCGACGCCAACGATTTCGACATCACCCGCCACCGCCCCAACGACTGGATGGCCGCGATCATCGGTGGCCTGGACGGTTCCGAGCGAAGCGATGCGCTGTTTGCCTGGCTGGGCAAGGGCGCGCTGCCGCCGCCGGTCATGCTGATCGACGGCGACACCACCGCTTTCGCCCAGCAGTACGGCCTGCACGAAGCCAATGTGTGGCCGCTGGAAGCGCCGCTGCGCCATGCACAGATGGAAGGCCTGCTGCGTCGCGCCAGCCTCAAGCGCCTGGATGCCGAGCACCAGGCCGGCGCCGTGCAGGAACAGGGGCCGACCGGTGAAGGCGCGGCGGTCACCCAGCTGCGCCGGATGATCGAGCAGGTGGCCGCGTTCGACACCACCGTGCTGGTGCTGGGTGAATCGGGCACCGGCAAGGAAGTGGTCTCGCGCTCCATCCACCAGCGCTCGCCGCGTCGCGATGGTCCGTTCGTGGCGATCAACTGCGGCGCGATTCCGCCGGATCTGCTGGAAAGCGAGCTGTTCGGTCACGAAAAGGGCGCCTTCACTGGCGCGCTGAGCGCACGCAAGGGCCGTTTCGAGATGGCCGAAGGTGGCACCCTGCTGCTCGATGAAATCGGCGACATGAGCCTGCCGATGCAGGTCAAGCTGCTGCGTGTGCTGCAGGAGCGCAGCTTCGAGCGCGTGGGTGGCAACCAGACCATCCGCTGCAACGTGCGCGTGATCGCTGCGACCCACCGCGATCTGGAATCGCGCATCGCCGACGGCAAGTTCCGCGAGGATCTGTTCTATCGCCTCAACGTGTTCCCCATCGATGTGCCCGCCCTGCGCGAGCGCAGCGAAGACCTGCCCGCGCTGGTCACCACCATTGCCGGGCAGCTGGCCCGTACCGGCCGCGGTGAAGTGCGTTTCACCGGCGAAGCCCTGCAGGCGCTGGCCGCCTACGAGTGGCCGGGCAATGTGCGCGAGCTGACCAACCTGGTGGAACGCCTGGCCGTGCTGCACCCCAGCGGCAACGTGCGCGTGCAGGATCTGCCGGCCCGCTATCGCGGCGACTTCGCTGCTGCCGCACCCGTGCCCGCGGCAGCAGCGCCGGCCCAGGCCGATGAACGGCTGGACCTGCGCAGCTTCTCCTTCCACACCCCGGGTGCACCGGGCAGCACGGCTACGGACAAAGGCACCGGCCCGGTCGCCCGCGCCCCGGCCCTGCCCGATGACGGCCTGGATCTGCGCAACCACATGGCCAGCATCGAGTTGAACCTGATCAACGAAGCGCTGGAGCGCACCCAGGGCGTCGTCGCCCATGCCGCCCAGCTGCTCGGCCTGCGCCGCACCACCCTGGTGGAAAAGCTGCGCAAGTACGGGATCGAACGCGACCAGACCGAACTGGCCGGCTGAGCGGGCCGGCACGCGGAAACCAGACGCCCGGGCATGTCCCGGGCTTTTTTGTTGCCACGACCGTCCGCCCCGCCGGTTTTCCGGCGTCGACTCTCCGGCACGGCGCGGCTTCACCCCGCCGCATGGGCACGCCGTCGCCCAAACAGGTCAGGCCGCCACGCGCTTGGGGGCTGCGTGACGCGCAACCCCGCGCCACCGTTACAAAACTGAATCACTCATCCATTTCGGCACGGCACTTGCAACGTCTCCCGGTGTAACCCACCCCTGCTTCGGAACGTTCCAGATGTCGCACTCCGTCACCTCGATCCTTTCTCAGATCCGCACCTTCCAGACCCAGATGGGGCAGCCCGCCGTCAGCCCACTGACGGAGCTGCCGCGCAGCAATGCCATCCAGGGTCTGGTGTCCCCCCAAGAGATCCAGGGCCCGAGCTTCACCGAAACGCTGCGCGGCGCCATCGCCGGCGTCAACGATGCGCAACAGAAATCCGGCGCCCTGGCCAGATCCTTCGAACTGGGTGAACCCGGTGCGGACCTGGCCAAGGTCATGGTCGCCTCGCAGCAGTCCCAGATCGCCTTCCGCGCCACCGTGGAAGTCCGCAACCGTCTCGTCCAGGCTTACCAGGACGTGATGAACATGCCGCTGTAAGGATAGAAACGCATGGCCCTGTCGCTCTCCAAGGAATCGCTGAACACCGAAAAGGCTGGGCAGTGGTTCGACCGGCTGCAAAGCCTGCAGATCACCCGTCGGCTCGGCCTGATGGCAATGATCGCCGTGGCCGTGGCGGCGGGCCTGTTCGTGTTCTTCTGGTCCCAGAAGCCGGGCATGGTGCCGCTGTACACCGGGCTGGACCAGAAGGCCACGGCCGAGGCCACCGACCTGCTGCGCGCGGCACAGATTCCGTTCCAGCTGGACCCCGCCACCGGCGGCATCACCGTGCCGGAAAAGAACCTGCACGATGCGCGCCTGAAGCTGGCCGGCTCCGGCCTGACCGACAGCGGCCGCCTTGGCTTTGAGCTGATGGAGCGCGACCCGGGCTTCGGCGTCAGCCAGTTCATGGAGAACGCGCGCTACCAGCACTCGCTGGAAACCGAGCTGTCGCGCACGATCAATACGCTGCGCCCGGTCCGTGATTCGCGCGTGCACCTGGCCATCCCCAAGCCCAGCGCCTTCACTCGCCAGCGCGACGTGGCCAGTGCCTCGGTGGTGCTGGAACTGCGCGGTGGCCAGCAGCTCGAACGCGGCCAGATCGATGCGATCGTGCACATGGTCGCCGCCAGCATCCCGGACCTGGCGCCCGAGCGCGTTACCGTCGTTGACCAGAGCGGGCGCATGCTCAGCGTCTCCGACCCGAACAGCGAAGCGGCCATGAATGCCGCCCAGTTCGAACAGGTGCGCCGCCAGGAAACCTCGTTCAACCAGCGCATCCGCGAGCTGCTCGAGCCGATGACCGGCCCGGGCCGGGTCAATCCGGAAGTCAGCGTGGACATGGATTTTTCGGTGATCGAAGAAGCCCGTGAGCTTTACAACGGCGAGCCGCAGAAGCTGCGCAGCGAGCAGATGAGCGAAAACAGCAGCAACGTGCCCGGCCCGCAGGGCGTGCCCGGCGCCGCCAGCAACACCCCGCCCGGCCCGGCGGCCGCCCCGGCCACCGCGCAGGCACCGACGGAAACCTCCAAGAACGCCACCCGCAACTACGAGCTGGACCGCACTCTGCAGCACACCCGCCAACCGGCCGGTCGCATCAAGCGCGTGTCGGTGGCGGTGCTGGTGGACAACGTGCCGCGCGCCGGGGCCAACGGCAAGATGACCGACCAGGCCCTCTCCGCGGCCGAACTGACCCGCGTTGAAGCGCTGGTCAAGCAGGCGGTCGGCTTCGATGCCGAGCGTGGCGACACGGTCTCGGTGATGAATGCCCCGTTCGTGCGTGAGGTCACCCCGGTCGAAGGGCCGAAGTGGTGGGAGCTGCCGCAGGTACAGGATGCACTGCGTCTGCTGCTCGGCGCGATCGTGGTGCTGGCCCTGGTGTTCGGCGTGCTGCGCCCGGCGCTACGCTCGATCACCGGTCAGACCAAGCCCAAGGACGACGCGCTGGAACCCCACAGTGCCGATGTGCAGCTGGTCGATGACGGCGAGGGCCTGCCCGCGATCGGCAGCGAACGCCTGCATGCGGCCGGACATGAACCGCTGGCTTTGCCGGTGGACTCCTACGAGGAACGACTGCGCATGGCGCGTGAAGCTGTAAAGACCGATTCCAAGCGCGTGGCCCAGGTGGTCAAGGGCTGGGTGGCCAATGATTGATGCACCTCCCCCGCTGACCGGCGTGCAGCGCGCCGCCGTCCTGCTGCTCTCGCTGGGTGAACTGGACGCGGCCGAAGTGCTGCGCCACATGGAGCCCAAGGAAGTCCAGAAGATCGGCATCGCCATGGCGACCATGACCGACATCACCCGCGAACAGGTCGAGCGGGTCATGGACCAGTTCGGCAGCGAGCTGGGCTCCAAGACCTCGCTGGGCGTGGGCTCGGACGACTACATCCGCAACATGCTGGTGCAGGCGCTGGGTACCGAAAAGGCCGGCAGCCTGATCGACCGCATCCTGCTGGGTCGCAACACCACCGGCCTGGACGCGCTGAAGTGGATGGATCCGCGTGCCGTCGCAGACCTGGTCCGCAATGAGCACCCGCAGATCATCGCCATCGTGATGGCCCACCTGGAAACCGACCAGGCCGCCGACGCGCTCAAGCTGCTGCCCGAACGCACCCGGGTGGACGTACTGCTGCGTATCGCCACGCTGGATGGCATTCCGCCGAACGCCCTCAATGAACTCAACGAGATCATGGAGCGCCAGTTCGCCGGCAACCAGAACCTGAAGTCGTCCAACGTGGGCGGCGTGCAGTGCGCGGCCAACATCCTGAACTTCATGGACAGCGGGCAGGACCAGGCGATCCTGGGCGAAATCGCCCGCATCGATGCACCGCTGAGCGGCCGCATCCAGGACCTGATGTTCGTGTTCGACGATCTGGTGGACCTGGACGACCGCGAGCTGCAGCTGGTGCTGCGCGAAGTCAGCGGCGAGCGGCTCGGCCTGGCCCTGCGCGGCGCCGACATCAAGGTGCGCGACAAGATCACCCGCAACATGTCCCAGCGTGCTGCTGAGATCCTGCTTGAAGACATGGAAGCCCGGGGCCCGGTGCGCCTGTCGGATGTGGAAGTGGCGCAGCGCGAGATCCTGGCCATCGTCAAGCGCATGGCCGATGAAGGCACGGTCACCATTGGTGGCAACGCGGAGGCCATGCTGTGAACAATGCCGTGCGCTGGCTTGCCCCGGATCTGCTGGCAGTGCCCGAGCCGCCACCGGAAGAACAGTTCGAGCTCACCGAACCCGATCCGGACCACGAGCCGGAGCCGCTGCTGCAGCTGCCCACCCTGGAGGAGATCCAGGCCATCCAGGACAGTGCCGAGAAGGACGGCTTCGATCAGGGCCACGCCGAAGGGCTGGCCCAGGGCCAGGCCGAGGTGCGCCGCCTGATCGCACAGATCGAAGGCATCCTGGACAACTTCAGCCGGCCGCTGGTGCGGCTGGAGAACGAAGTGGTCGCCGCGCTGGGCGAGCTGGCAGTGCGCGTGGCCGGCAACCTGGTCGGGCGGGCCTATGAAGCCGAGCCGGAACTGCTGGCGCAGCTGGTCAACGAAGCGGTGGATGCCGTCGGCGGCGCGAGCCGCGATGTGGAAGTGCGCCTGCACCCGGACGACATCGCCGCGCTGGCCCCGGTGCTCAACCTGGCCCCGAACCAACGCCTCACCCCGGACCTGAGCCTGAGCCGCGGCGACCTGCGCGTACACGCCGAAGCCGTGCGCATCGACGGCACTCTGGATGCACGCCTGCGCGGCGCCCTGGATGCGGTCATCCGCAAAGCCGGAACCACCCCATGAACACCGAGACCCTGCCCCCGCCCGCCGACTGGACCGCCGCCCGCAACCTGCGGCTGGCCTCGCGGCTGGACAACATCCGCCCGGATACCGCGCACGGCCGTGGCCTGATCCGCGAGGGCGTGCTGCGCCGCGCAGTCGGCCTGACCTTGGAGGCGGTCGGCTGCGAGGCACCGATGGGTGCCAGCTGCAAGGTGGAAGTTGCCGATGGCGGCTGGGTCGATGCCGAAGTCGTCGGCTTCGCCGGTGAACGCACCTACCTGATGCCCAGCGCCGAACTGCACGGCCTGCTGCCCAACGCGCGGGTCGTGCCCTCGCTCGGCCGGGGCGGCGTGGAAGTGGGCGAAGGCCTGCTCGGCCGCGTGATCGACAGCGACGGGGTGCCGCTGGATGGCAAGGGCCCGATCCGCGCCGAAGGCACCGTCGGCATGGCCGGCGTCTCGATCAACCCGCTCGCGCGCGAGCCGATCACCCAGCCACTGGACGTGGGCGTGCGTGCGATCAACGCGCTGCTGCCGATCGGCCGCGGCCAGCGTGTGGGCCTGTTCGCCGGCTCCGGTGTCGGCAAATCGACGCTGCTGGGCATGATGACCCGCTACACCGCGGCCGACGTCATCGTGGTCGGCCTGATCGGTGAACGTGGGCGCGAAGTGCGCGATTTCGTGGAAAGCACGCTGGGCGAAGAGGGCCTGCGCCGCGCCGTGGTGGTCGCCAGCCCGGCCGACCGTCCGCCGCTGGCCCGCCTGCACGGCGCCTACCGCGCCACCGCGATCGCCGAGTGGTTCCGCGACCAGGGCCTGAACGTCCTGCTGCTGATGGATTCGCTGACCCGCTTCGCCCAGGCCCAGCGTGAGATCGGCCTGTCCGTGGGTGAGCCCCCCACCACCCGCGGCTACCCACCGTCGGTGTTCGCCAAGCTGCCCGCCCTGGTCGAACGTGCCGGTAACGGCGCCAAGGGCCGTGGCTCGATCACCGCTTTCTACACCGTGCTGACCGAAGGCGATGATCCGCAGGATCCGATCGCCGATGCCGCACGCGCCATTCTCGACGGCCACATCCTGCTCTCGCGCCGGGTCGCCGACAGCGGGCTGTACCCGGCCATCGACGTGGAATCCTCGGTCAGCCGCGTGGTCACGGAAATCGCCGACGAACCGTGGCGCCTGCGCATCCGCAAGCTCAAGCGGCTGGTGTCGGCGTACTCGTCCAACCGCGACCTGATCGCGATCGGCGCCTACCAGCGCGGTAATGACCCGGCCACCGACGAAGCGCTGGAGCGCTGGTCGGACATCGTTGAATTCCTCGGTCAGGACGTCGGCAAGGCCGCCGACCTGCCGCACAGTCAGGCCGCCCTCAAGCGGCTGGTGGAACCAGAGACTTAAGCCATGATCCAATCCAAGCGCTTCGACCCCTTGCTGAAACGAGCCCAGGACCACGAAGACGAGGTCGCCCGCGACCTGGCCGAGCGCCAGCGTGCGCTCGACACGCACGTGTCGCGCCTGGATGAGCTGCGCCGTTACGCCGAGGAATACGCCGGCGCCCAGATGTCGGCCACCAGCCCGGCCCAGCTGATGAACCGCCGCGCATTCCTGGATCGCCTGGACAGCGCGGTCGCCCAGCAGCGCAAAACCGTGGACAACAACCGCGAAAAGGTCGACGCCGAACGCGCCCGCCTGCTGCTGGCCAGCCGTGACAAGCAGGTGCTGGAGCAGCTGGCCGCCAGCTACCGCGCCCAGGAAAAGGTCGTCACCGACCGCCGCGACCAGCGCGAGATGGATGATCTGGGTGCGCGTCGCTCGCGCCAGTCACAGCGCGAAGACGGCGAGAACGGAGGGGCCCCGTGATGCCCGCCGCCCTGCTCGGCGGCGCCGCGCCGGTACAGAACGCGGGCAGCACGCCTTCCGGTGCCCGCGCCGACAGCAACGACAACCGCACCGGCGACCGTCGGGACTTTGACGCACTGCTCAAGCCAGGCAGCGAAGCACCGCGCAGCGATACGCCGCGCAAGGCGGGCAGCAGCCGCGATGCCGGAAAGCACGCGGCGACAGACACATCGCGCCAGGACAAGCACGCAGCAACGCGTCCTGCCACGTCCGGTGCCAGGACTGCCGACGACACGCCCGCTCCTGCCGACGCCGGCACGCC
Organism: Stenotrophomonas sp. AS1; assembly: GCF_048957655.1. Lineage (NCBI taxonomy): Bacteria > Pseudomonadati > Pseudomonadota > Gammaproteobacteria > Lysobacterales > Lysobacteraceae > Stenotrophomonas > Stenotrophomonas sp. AS1. The sequence goes on from NZ_JARVXM010000001.1 coordinate 274,896, forward strand.
AGCACCGGCCCGTGCCGAAAAGCCCGCCGCCGAGCCAGCGGACGACACCGAGGCGGCCTGGCCACCGCTTGGCCTGGCCGGACTGGCGTTGAACGGCCTGCCGGTACCCGCGTCGACCCCGGCCGTGGCAGGCCTCGCCGGCCCGGCGTCGGGCGCCAATGCGGCATTGCCCATGTTGACGGCGGGCGCCCAGGCGGCCGACGGTGCCGCACCGGCGCCGGCACCTCCCAGCCCCTCCACCGAGGGCGGCATCGCACTGCCCGCCCTGACTGCGGACGCTGCCGCGGCCGACGATGCCCCGCTGCTCAAGACCTTCACCGATGCCTTGACCGCGGCAACCGCCGACGGTCCGGATGCACCGGCCACGCCGCTGCTGCATGCCCTGCACGGCATGACCGAAGCCAAGCCGGTGACGGCCAGCCTGTTCACCGGCTCCCCCACCGCCACCCCACACCTGGGCGGTGAGGATTTCGATGATGCCGTCGGCGCCCGGGTCGGTTGGCTGGCGGACCAGAAGATCGGACACGCCCACATCAAGATCACCCCGAACGACCTCGGCCCGATCGACGTGCGCCTGCAGCTGGATGGCGACAAGGTCCATGCGAGCTTCACCAGTGCCCATGCCGATGTGCGCCACGCATTGGAAAGCAGCCTGCCGCGCCTGCGCGAGCTGCTCGGCGAACAGGGCTTCCAGCTTGGCCATGCCGAGGTGGGCCAACAGCAGACCGCGCCGGACGGCGGACGTGGCAACGCCGGCAGCGGGATGACCGGCGATGACGGAGAACCGTCACTGGCCGAGACCACGCTGTCGCCCTCGCAGTTGATCCGCCAGCGCGGCCTGGTCGACGCCTACGCGTGACCCCGCGCGGCGCGGCGGCGCGACCTCCGCCGCGCCGCCAGAAACCCGACGCACCCGATCCCCGGCATTCAGGCACACCGTTTGCATGTAGGCAGGAAGCAATCCTCTGGAGCTTCCCCTCGTGGCCGCAGCCGCCGATAAAACCAAGAAATCCGCCGAGAAGGACAAGGCCGCCAAGCCGCGCAGTCCGCTCCTGGCCACCGCCCTGGCCGCGGTGCTCGCCGCTGGCGCCGCCGGTGGCGGAGTCTGGTACTTCACCCAGCCCAAGCACGACGACAAGGCCACCAAGCCGGCTGCCAGCAAATCCGCAGTGCCTGCCCCGGCGCAGTACTTCGGCCTGGAGCCGCCGTTCGTCGTCAACCTCAACAGCAGCTTCGACGGCCCGCGCTACCTGCAGGTCGAAGTGCAGCTGATGAGCCGTGACCCGGCCGCGATGGAAGCGATCAAGCTTCACGCCCCGGCCATCCGCGCCAAGCTGCTGATGCTGTTCTCGCAGGTAGAGCCGAGCGACATCGCCGACCGCGCCGGCAAAGAGCGCCTCCAGGCCAGTTCCCTGGCCGAAGTGCAGAAGCTGCTCAAGGCCGAGACCGGCAAGCCCGGTGCCGACGAATTGCTGTTCACCAGTTTCGTGACCCAGTAAGGGCGACCATGAATGACCTGCTTTCCCAGGACGAGATCGATGCCCTGCTGCACGGCGTGGATTCCGGTGCGGTCGAGACCGACATCGACGCGCCCACGCCCGGCGAGGCGCGCTCGTACGATTTCGCCAGCCAGGACCGCATCATCCGCGGCCGCATGCCGACCCTGGAAATGGTCAACGAGCGTTTCGCGCGCCTGTGGCGCATCGGACTGTTCAACCTGATCCGCCGTTCGGCCGAACTGTCCGTGCGCGGCATCGAGCTGATCAAGTTCAATGACTACATGCACTCGCTGTACGTGCCGACCAACCTCAACCTGATCCGCTTCAAGCCGCTGCGCGGCACCGGGCTGATCGTGTTCGAGCCGACGCTGGTGTTCGCGATCGTGGACAACTTCTTCGGCGGCGACGGCCGCTACCCGACCCGCATCGAAGGCCGCGAGTTCACCGCCACCGAGATGCGCGTGATCCACCTGCTGCTCAAGCAGACCTTCGCCGACCTCCAGGAAGCCTGGGCGCCGGTGATGGACGTGGAGCTGGAATACATCAACTCCGAGATCAACCCGCACTTTGCCAACATCGTGACGCCGCGCGAGTACGTGGTGGTCTGCCGCCTGCATGTCGAGCTCGATGGCGGTGGCGGCGATATCCACGTCACCCTTCCCTACTCGATGCTCGAGCCGATCCGCGAGCTGCTCGACGCCGGTATCCAGAGCGACCGCAACGACCGCGACGCCAGCTGGGGCGTGATGCTGCGCGAGCAGCTCAACATCGCGGAAGTCACGCTCTCCAGCGTGCTCGCCACCAAGCGCATGAGCCTGCGCGACCTGACCCGCCTGAAGATCGGTGACGTGCTGCCGATCGATCTGCCCAAGCAGGTGCCGCTGTGCGTGGAAAACGTGCCGGTGTTCACCGGTGAGTTCGGCGTCGCCAACGGTTTCAACGCGGTGAAGATCACCGCCACCCATCCCCCGGGCATCCGCCCACGCGTTCCCGTACTGCAGGAAGACCCGCAATGAACGATATCGAATCCAACGAGCCGGCACCGGCACAGTTCACCCAGCTGCAGTCGGACGACGCCAGCGTCGGCGACGAGCTCAACCTGGATGTGATCCTGGATGTACCGGTGACCCTGTCGCTGGAAGTCGGCCGCGCGCGCCTGCCGATCCGCAACCTGCTGCAGCTCAACCAGGGCTCGGTGGTGGAACTGGAACGCGGCGCTGGCGAATCGCTGGACGTGTTCGTCAACGGCACCCTGATCGCCCATGGCGAGGTGGTGGTGATCAACGATCGCTTCGGCGTGCGCCTGACCGACGTGGTCAGCCCGAGCGAACGGATCCGGAGACTGCGTTGAGTGCCGGGCTGCTGATCGCGGCCGGCGCCTCGACCGTCAAGGTCGGCCAGCATGCCGCCGCCGCACCGGGCATGTTCGGTGCGGTGCTGGCGTTGCTGGGCGTGCTGGCACTGATCGTCGGCCTGGGCTGGCTGCTCAAGCGCATGCCCGGCAGCGGCTTCCGCCCGGCCGAGGGGCTGCGCGTGGTCGCCAGCCTCACTGTCGGCGCCAAGGAGCGCGTGGTGGTGGTCGAGGTCAATGGCACCCAGCTGCTGCTGGGCGTCACGGCCGGCGGCATCAATACGCTGCATCAGCTTCCCGACCCCCTGCCGCCGCCGGCGCCGGCGGGCCTTCCCGATTTCAAACAACTCCCGAATTTCGCCCAGTTGCTGCAACAGCGGCTGCGCAAGGAACCCTGAACATGCGTGGCCCCCGTACCTCCTGGACCCGTTACCTGCCGCTGTTGCTGAGTGCCCTGCTGTGCGCGCTGCCGGCCCTGGCCTGGGCCGCGCCCGGCGTGCCGGGCGTGCCCGCACTGCCGGATGTGAATGTCGGCAAGATCGGCGGCCAGCCGGTGAGCCTGCCGCTGCAGACCCTGCTGCTGATGACGGCGATCACCCTGATCCCGTCGATGCTGCTGGTGCTGACCGCCTTCACCCGCATCATCATCGTGCTCGGCCTGCTGCGCCAGGCGCTGGGCACCGGCCAGACCCCATCCAACCAGGTGCTGCTCGGCCTGGCGTTGTTCCTCACCGCGATGGTGATGCTGCCGGTGTGGCAGAAGGCGTGGGGCAGCGGCATGGCGCCCTACCTCAACGGCGAGATCGATTTCCAGACTGCCTGGACGCTGACCACCCAGCCGCTGCGCGCCTTCATGCTGGCGCAGATCCGCGAGACCGATCTGATGACCTTCGCGGGCATGGCCGGGCACGGCACCTACTCCAGCCCGGATGCCATTCCGTTCCCGATCCTGGTCGCCTCGTTCGTCACCAGCGAGCTGAAGACCGCCTTCGAGATCGGCTTCCTGATCTTCATCCCATTCGTGATCATCGATCTGGTCGTGGCCAGCGTGCTGATGTCGATGGGCATGATGATGCTCTCGCCGATGCTGGTCTCCGCTCCGTTCAAGATCCTGTTGTTCGTGCTGGTGGATGGCTGGGTCCTGGTGGTGGGCACCCTGGCCGCCAGCTTCAATGCGGTCTGACCGCCCTGCCCTGCTGATCGATACGGACCCTAGACCGACATGACGCCCGAACTTGCCCTGACCGAACTCCGTGGCGGCCTGATCACCGTGCTGTGGGTTGCCGGCCCGCTGCTACTCACCGTGCTGATCGTCGGCGTGGTGGTCGGCGTGGTCCAGGCCGCGACCCAGCTCAACGAGCCGACCATCGCCTTCGTCGCCAAGGCGGCGGCACTGACCGTGGTGCTGTTCGCGCTGGGCAGCCTGCTGATCGGCCACCTGGTCGAATACACCACGCTGCTGTTCCAGCGTATCCCGCACCTGATCGGCTGAGGCCAGCCGCCGTGGATTCCGCGACCCAGATGGCCGCCGACGGCCTGCAGGCCTTCGGCATGATCGGCACGATCCTGTGGACGATGCTGCGCATCGGCGCGATGTTGATGGCCATGCCGCTGATCGGCACCCGCGCGGTGCCGTCCCGGATCCGCGTGCTGCTGGCCGGCGCGCTGGCGATCGCGCTGTCGCCGATGCTGCCGCCGGTACCGGAATGGACCGGCTTCGATGCGGCCACGGTGCTGACCATAGCCCGCGAGCTGGCGATCGGCGTGTCGATCGGCTTCGTGCTGCGGCTGGTGTTCGAGGCCGGTGCGATGGCCGGCGAGCTGGTCGCGCAGGGGACCGGCCTGGCCTTCGCGCAGATGAGCGACCCGCTGCGTGGCGGCAGCTCCGGCGTGATCGGGCAATGGTTCTATCTGCTGTTCGGCCTGCTCTTCTTCACCGCCAATGGCCACCTGGCGCTGATCTCATTGCTGATGGACAGCTACAAGGCCCTGCCGATCGGCACCGCGCTGCCCGACCCCCAGGCATTCCTGAGCATCGCGCCGACGTTCCTGCTGCAGGTGTTCCGCGGCGCGCTCACGCTGGCGCTGCCGCTGACCGTGGCGATGCTGGCGATCAACCTGGCCTTCGGCGTACTGGCCCGTGCGGCGCCCGCGTTGAACCCGATCCAGCTCGGCCTGCCGGTCGCGCTGCTGTTGGGGCTGTTCCTGCTGACCGTGCTGGCCGGTGAGATGGGCCCGCCCGTGCAACGCCTGTTCGATGCGGCGTTCGATGCCGCCGACAGCGTCAGCCGCTGACCCGGGACACGTGCGGGACAACCGCGTGGGCACCGCATCGCCCTGCACGCCTGCCACTTGCGATCCCCCCGGTGCGTGGCGTTAGTCTTGGCTGACGACGAAATCTTCACCCGCGCTCTGCGCTGATGGCGGCGCGTTCTGTCGTATCGCTCAGGCGTTGACCAAGGAGAGCGTCATCCATGCTGATCGGCAGTTACACCCCGTGGTTGGTGATCGTGTCATTCCTGGTTGCCGTGCTGGCCTCGTTCACTGCGCTGGACATGGCCGGCCGCGTCACCACCGCGGCCACGCGCCGTACCACCTGGTTGTGGCTGATCGGCGGCGGCTGCGCGATGGGGCTGGGCATCTGGTCGATGCATTTCATCGGGATGCTGGCCTTCCGCCTGCCCATCCCACTCGGCTATGCGCTCGGCCTGACCACGGTTTCGCTGCTGGCTGCGATGGCCTCGTCCATCTTCGCGCTGTGGCTGGTCTCGCAACCGACCCTGCCGCACGGCCGCCTCGCCCTTGGCGCACTGCTGATGGGCAGCGGCATCGCCGCGATGCACTATCTGGGCATGGCCGCGCTGCACATGCAGCCCGGCATCGACTACCACCCCGGCTGGGTGGCCCTGTCGTTGCTGATCGCCGTCGGCGCCTCCTGGACCGCGCTGTTCATCGCCTTCCGCCTGCGCAGCAGCCATCGGCGCCTGCGCGACCGTGCCGCGCCGGCACTGGTGCTGGGCACGGCGATCGTGGGCATGCACTACACCGGGATGGCCGCCGCCCGCTTCCCCGCGGGCAGCATCTGCGGTGCCGCCGCCGGGGAGGGCCTGCAGGCGCAGTGGCTGGCACTGGTGGTGCTGGCCCTGACCATCGCGATCCTGGCGGTGGTGCTGATCGTGTCCTGGCTGGACCAGCGCATGGAGGCCCAGCTGCTGCGTCTGCGCAACACCGACCTGAGCAGTTCGCTTGACGATGCCTATGCCGAGCTGACCCAGGCGGCCCTGCACGACCCGCTCACCCGCCTCCCGAATCGCCGCCTGCTGCAGCAGCGGATCGAGCAATCCCTGGCCGAAGCGGAGCAGCGCGGCAGCCGGTTTGCGGTGATGTTCATGGACCTGGACGGCTTCAAACAGGTCAACGATGCCTACGGCCACCAGACCGGCGACGCCCTGCTGGTCGCCGTGGCGGACCGCACCCGCAAGCTGCTGCGCCCGGCGGACATGCTGGCGCGGCTGGGCGGCGATGAATTCGTGCTGGTGGTGCCGATCGAGAACGACGAAGACGTGGCGACACTGGCCAGTCGCATCATCCAGACTGTCGGCCGCGAGCCCTTGCTGCCGCGCCACGACCTGCAGGTGACGGCCAGCGTCGGCATCGCGATCTGTCCGGACCACGCCGCCAGCGAGCGGCAGCTGATGGCCTTCGCCGATGCCGCGATGTACCAGGCCAAGGAGGCCGGGCGCAATGCCTACGTGCTGTTCGCCGAGTGGATGAACGACAGCGCCGAACAGCAGTTCCAGCTGTTGGCCGACCTGCGCCGCGCGATCGGCACCGAGCAGCTGTTCCTGCACTATCAACCCAAGACCCGCGTGGCCGGGCAGTCGGTCAGTGGCGCTGAAGCCCTGATCCGCTGGCGCCATCCCCAGCAGGGGCTGATTCCGCCAGACCGCTTCATCCGCCTGGCCGAGCGCAGCGGCGTGATCAACGAGATCGGCCGGTGGGCGCTGGACGAAGCCTGCCGCCAGCTGCGTGTGTGGCACGACGCCGGGCATGACGGCTGGACGGTCTCGGTGAACCTCTCCCCGATCCAGTTCGCCTCGCCCAACCTGCTGCGGGAGGTGCGCGAGGCGCTGCAGACCCACCGGATCGAACCACGCCGGCTGATCCTGGAAATCACGGAAAACACGGTCATGCGCGACACCGAGGCGAGCCTCACGCTGCTGCTGGCGATGGCGGCGCTGGGCGTGGGCATCTCCATCGACGATTTCGGTACCGGCTACTCCAGCCTGCTCTACCTCAAGCGCCTGCCGGCAACCGAGATCAAGATCGACCACGCCTTCGTGCGCGACCTGGAGAACAGCTCCGAAGACGTGGTGATCGTCTCGGCGATCGTGGCGCTGGGACACGCGCTGGACATGGACATCGTGGCCGAAGGCGTCGAGACCGCCGGGCAGCGCGCCTACCTGGAACGGTTGGGCTGCGACTACCTGCAGGGTTACCTGCTGGGGCGCCCGGTGGACCCGGAGCGGTTCATGCAGCTGCATGACCACCCGCGCCCGCGGGTGGAGATCGCCGCCGGATGGAAGGCGCAGGCGCGGCCAGGCGCGGCGGCGGGCTAGCGCACGCGCTGGAAATTGGCGCCTGCGCGCAATACCCTGCCCCCTACCATGGGAACAGCAGGCAGCAGGATGTCAGGGAAGAATGTGTTTGAAGGTCCGCGCTGGCAGCGCGATCTTGTTCGTTTCCTTCCCTTGAAGAGCCAGTTCGTGCTTTCCGGGAACATCCGCGACCTGCAGGCCGCCGAAGTGGCACCGGGCACGGTCACCGCGCAGAGCTTCAATCAGACCCTGTGCAACACCCTGCTCGACCAGGGCTATGCGCAGGTGCTGGGCTGGGATCCGTTGGCCGGCTTCCGCGCCCTGGAACGCCCCGGCACCGATCCCGCCAGCGGCATCGCCCTGCTGCAATCGCTGGGGCTGACCCCGGTGGACGGCGCCGCGCCCGCCGGTATCGACCTGCTCAGTGCCACGCTCCAGCGGCTGGTCGTGCGCCCGGGCGAGCCGGTGGCAGTGATCATCGATTTCGCCTCGCGCCTGGCAGTGCGCAGCGACGCCCTCAGCGCCGCCGAACACCAGCTGTTCACCCAGGCCCTGGTGATCTCCCACCAGGCACGCAGCCGACCGGGCGGCGTGCAGCGCAAGCCGTTCTTCAACACGGTGCTCTGGGTGGTGGAGAAGGAAGGCGACCTGCCCGACTGGCTGCTGGTCGGCAATCCGCGCATCCGCCACATTCCGGTGGCCAAGCCGGACCAGCTCACCCGGCGCGCACTGGCCCCGGCCCTGCTCAAGGGTCTGGCCGGTGCGCCGGACGCCAGTGCCGAGGCCACCGCGCAGGCGGTGGATGCATTCGTGCAGAGCACCGAGGGGCTGCTGTTGCTGGACCTCAGTGCCATCGCGCAGCTGGCCCGCGTCGAAGGGGTGGCGGTGGACCAGATCGGCGACGCCGTGCGCCGCTACAAGGTCGGGGTCACCGAAGACCCCTGGCTGCGCATTGACCGGCAGCGCATCCGCATGGGCGACGCGTTCGTCCATCAACGGGTCAAGGGCCAGCACCATGCGGTGACCCACATGCTGGACATCGTCAAGCGCGCCATGACCGGTGTGGGTGCCAGCCGCAAGGGCAACCGGCCGCGCGGCGTGGCGTTCCTGGCCGGCCCGACCGGCGTGGGCAAGACCGAGCTGGCCAAGACCGTCACCAGCCTGCTGTTTGGTGACGAAAGCGCCTACATCCGGTTCGACATGTCCGAGTTCAGCGCCGAGCATGCCGACCAGCGACTGATCGGCGCTCCGCCCGGCTACGTGGGCTACGATGTGGGCGGCGAACTGACCAACGCCATCCGCGAGAAGCCGTTCAGCGTGGTCCTCTTCGATGAGATCGAGAAGGCCCATCCGCGCATCCTCGACAAGTTCCTGCAGATCCTCGATGACGGCGTGCTCACGTCCGGGCGTGGCGACCGCGTGTACTTCTCCGAGGCGCTGATCGTGTTCACCTCCAATCTGGGCATCTACCGTCAGGGCGAGCATGGCGAGCGCGTGGCCAACGTGTTGCCCGGCGAGCCTTTCGAGCAGGTGCAGAGCAAAGTGCACGACGAAATCGACCGGCACTTCAAGCTGGTCCTGAACCGGCCGGAGATACTCAACCGGATCGGCGAGAACATCATCGTGTTCGATTTCATCCGCGAGGAGGTGGCGGTGCAGATCTTCGACCAGATGGTCGACGCGACCCTGGCCGACCTGCAGGCCCAGCACCTGCGCGTGACCCTGGCCGCGCCGGCCCGCGACGCGCTGCGCGCGCTATGCCTGAAGGACCTCTCCAACGGCGGGCGCGGCATCCGCAACCAGCTCGAGGCGCACCTGCTCAACCCGCTGGCGCGTGCCCTGTTCGACCAGGACGCGCAGCCCGGCCAGCAGTTCACCATCGTTGCGGTGGATGCCAACGTACTCCACCTGGAACGCGGTTGAACCGTCCCCTGCAGCTGTCGCGCGTGCATTTCCCGGTGACCACGCTGGGGCCGGGGCAACGCCTGGGCATCTGGTTCCAGGGCTGCAGCATCCGCTGCAGCGGCTGCATTTCAGCCGACACCTGGGGGCCGGGGCGCACCGTCGTCGACGTGGCCTCCCTGCTCGAGCAGGTGGCCCCGTGGCTGGACCAGGCCGACGGCATCACCATTTCCGGCGGCGAGCCGTTCGACCAGTTCGACGCCCTGCTGCAGATGCTGGTGGGGCTGCGCCAACGCACCGCCGCCGACATCCTGGTGTACAGCGGCCACCCGCTGGAAATGCTGCAGCCCATGCTGGACCAGGCGCGCGACCTGATCGACGCGGTGATCAGCGACCCCTACCTCGAACAGGCGGACCAGTCGCTGGCGCTGCGCGGCAGCGACAACCAGCGCCTCACCCTGCTCACCGCGCTGGGTCGGTCGCGCCTGGCCGGCCTGGAGCGGGCCAGCACGCCGGCCGACAAGGCACTTGACCTGATGTTCGATGCCACCGGCACCGTCTGGATGGCCGGCATCCCCCGCCGCGGCGACCTGCTGCGCCTGCGCGAGCTGCTGCGCGCGCAGGGCCACCAGGTGCAGACCAGCGCACACACTTCATCGCGTCGTCCAGTCGAGTAACTCCATGATTCGTTTTTGCCCCAATTGCCACACCGAACGCGCGCTGGCCGAGATGTTCTGCGAAGGCCATGTCGATGCGCACGCGTGCGGCTGGGATCTGGCCGGCGAGCCGATCCATCCCGATGGCTGGCGGCCGCAGAGCGTGGTCACCCAGGCAGCGGTGCAGGCATCGACGGTCGGCGCCGTTGCCGCGGAGGTGGTCTGCGACAACGGCCACCCGATGACCCCCGGCGACCTGATGTGCCTGCACTGCGGCGCCAGCGCGACCGATGGGACGGCGGCGGCGGACCTGCCGCCCCCGGTGGCCGACAGCAGCGAAACGGTCATCGATGGCTGGCGGCTGCTGCGCCAGATCAGCAGCACCGACGGCGTGCGTGACCGCTACCAGGCCGAACACGCCGCCACGGCGGTGCAGGCCGTGCTGACCCTGTACCGCCCCGGTGCCGAACCCGACCCAGCCATCTACGATGTGATCCGCCGCCTGCCACGCGCGCACGTGCCGGAGATCATCGCCACCGGGCGCTGGGATGACCGCGCGTTCGAAGTGGTGGAAATGCTCACCGGTGGCACCCTGGCCGAACTGGGCAGCGTGATCGGCGACCGCGATGCGGTCCGGCATATCGTCGGCGAACTGGGCCAGGCGCTGCATGCGTTCAACGAAGCCGGGCTGCGCCACCGCGACCTGCGCCCGGCCAGCCTGCTGGTGCGAGCGCGCACGCCACTGGACCTGGTGATCAGCGGATTCGGTTCGGCCCGGTTGTCCGAGTTCGACCTGGACATCGTCTCGCCCCTGGAGATCAGCCGCTACATGGCGCCCGAGGCGATCGCCGGTGGCGTGGCTGCCGCGTCGGACTGGTGGAGCCTGGGGATGATCCTGCTCGAACAGCTCACCGAGGGCGCCTGCTTCGAGGGCATCCATCCCAATGCCTTCCTGATCCACGTGCTGGCCAATGGTGTCCCGATTCCGGAAACGCTGGACCCGGAGCTGGCGCTGCTGCTGCGTGGGCTGCTGGCCCGCGACCGCCACCAGCGCTGGCAATGGCCGCAGGTGGCCGACTGGTTGGCCGGCATCGCCGTGCCGGCGCCGCCGGCGGCGCAGCACGCGCACGATGAGGGCGATGGCGCCAGCCTCCCGCTCGGCACGCGCCGCTATCATCGCCCGGCCGTATTCGCGCTGGCCGCCGCCCAGGCCGATGGCTGGGACCAGGCGCTGGACCACCTGCTGCGCGGGGCGATCATCACCTGGGCCGAGCAGGTCGGCCTGCCTGCCACCGGCATCGCCGGGCTGCGCCAGATTGCCCGCCACGAAGGCATCGAGGACGATTTCCGGCTGATGCTGGCGTTGAAGGTGCTCAACCCGGAAATGCCGTTGATCCATCGGGGCGACATCGTCACGCCCGGCTGGTTGCTTGAGCACCCGTTGGAGGGCTACCGGCTGATCAGCGGTTCGGTGCCGGACCTGCTGGAACACCTGCAGACCGACAACTGGCTGTGCAGGCTCAAGCGGCGCGAGGAAAGCGTACGCCAGCGCGCGCTGCACCAGCACATCGCCCTGGTCGAGGAATCCCTGCGCGTCTACCTGCTGTCCACCTCGCGGGCCAAGCTGGCCTCGCAATGGCAGGAACGCCAGCGCCTGCTGCCTGACACCGCGCATCCCGGGCTGCTGTCGCTGGCCGAGCGCCGGGTGGTGGCCGAAGAAGACCTGATCGTGTTGCTGAGCGCGGAAATCGGCCAGTTCCGCAGTGCCGAGGCCATCCTTGCCGAGGCGGCCACACTCGCCGCCAGCGCCGGTCTCGACGCCTTCGACAGCGACGCAGCCGCGGCCCTGCTACAGCACCCGCGTACCGAGCTGTATCGCAGCGTGGACGCGCGCATCCTGGGCTTCGCCCGCTCCGGCCTGCCCGTGGTGGATGGCTGGGCCGAGCAGTTCCGGCTGGAACGGCGCATGCCGCTGGCGCGCGCCCTGGTGGTGCTGGCCGTGCCCGCCAGCCGCTGGCTGCAGCCGCAGAAGCAGCAGTACGTCTCGCAGATCCTGGACTTCTTCGAAAAGAAAGTGGTCACCGCGGTGATGCGTGGCCCGCTGGTGCGCATGAGCATCGGCAAGACCACCGCACGCGTGGACATGCACGACGTGGGCAGCGCCCGGCGACCCGCCGCCGCGCTGCTCGATCACCTGTTGCAGCGCAACGCGCGCGCCGTGCAGCTGGACCCCGAATCGTTCCAGCGCAACCCGCTGCTGGAACCCCGCCTGATGGCCCTGGCACGGCAGAGCGCGCTGTACAAGCGCGACACCGGCATCGATGGGCTGTATCTGGGTTTTCCGTTCCTGCTCAGCCGCGATCCGCGCGGCACCTCGCGCACCCGCATCATTCCGCTGCTGCTGTGGCCGGCCACGCTGCTGCTGGAGCCGGGCACGCGCGGCCAGGTCGGGCTGGCCTTCGATGGCGAACGCGAGGAAGTACGGCTCAACCCTGCGCTTGAAAGCGTGCTGGGTGCCGAGACCTGCAAGCGCTGGCGCAGCACCGCCGACGAACTGCTGGGACGCTCGGCGATTCGGGCCGCCGATGTGATGGATGCCTTCGGGATGCTGGCCACGATCCGCTCGCGCAGCCTGGTCGGCCTGCCCCCGAGCAGCGTGGAGGTGGCGCCCTACCAGGACGAACTGGAGTGCGCCGCGGTACTGTTCCATGTCACGTTCATGGGCCAGGCCATCGGCGAAGACCTGCGCCAGCTCAAGGTTCTGTCGCCGTCCGGCACCGGCCTCGAAACCGCGTTGCGGCTGGCACCGCCGACCGACACCGACGGCACGGCCCCGCCTGCCACGCCGGAGCTGCAGCGCTACTTCACCGTGGCCAGCGATCCCTCGCAGGAAGCGGCGGTGCTGCAGGCACGGCAGGGGCCGGGCCTGTTGATCGAAGGCCCGCCTGGTACAGGCAAGAGCCAGACCATCGTCAACATGGTGGCCGACGCGATCGGCCGGCAACGCAGCCTGCTGATCGTCTGCCAGAAGCATGCGGCGTTGGAAGTGGTGCACAAGCGCCTGGTCGCCGAAGGGCTGGGCCAGCGCGTGGTCATGCTCAACGACGTCAACCGCGACCGCGAACCGGTCATCCGCAGCATCCGCGAGCAGCTCGACGCCCTGTTTACCGCCGGCGCCACGCAAACGGCCTGGCAGCAGCGCCAGCAGGTGGCCGCGCGGATCGAGGCACTGGAAGGCGAACTGGATCGGCACCAGCACAGCCTGCACCAGATCGACGACGCCACCGGGCTGAGCTACCGGCGCCTGCTCGGCGAACTGATCGCGCTGGACGCCGGCACGCCCCCACTGGTCCTGCCCGCCCTGCGCCAACGCCTGCTGGCACTGGACCTGCCCACACTGGTGCAGCGCGAAGAAGCCTGCGCGCCCTTGATCCGGTTGTGGCTGCCGGCCCGTTACGAGGGCAGCCCGCTGGCGCAGCTGCGCCCCTTCGCGGCCGACGCGGACACCCTCGCCGCGTTCGTTGCCGCCCTGCAGACGTTCACTGCGGCCGAGCAGCACCGGCAGGCGATCCTGCTGGCGCACCCAGCCAGCTTCGAGCTGGACGATCCCGCGCCGCACCAGGCCTGGAAGTCGGCGCACGTGGCGACCCTGCTCGGCCTGGACGACGCACAACGGAGCCGACTGGCACGCTGGCTGCCGCTGTTCCGCACCGCACGCGCGGGGCAGCCAAGCCAGGGCGACATCGCCCTGGACCGGCTGCAGCAGATCGAGAAGGCCGTTGCGGCGCTCGACCTTGACGCGTTTTCGAGCACGCTGTCGCCGGCCCTCACCGGCATCGACGAGCGCACGCTTGCGCAGCTGCAGCGCGACGCGGCGCGCGTGCTGGGCGCGCGCGGCCTGCTGGCGCGCATCAATCCGCTGCACCTGCTCCGCCGGCAACGGGTGAACCGCGTTCTGCAGGCGCAGTCCCATACGATGGGGGAAGCGGGCACCGCAGCACTGCTGGCCGCCGCGACGCTGGAAGCGCGCCTGCGCCCGCTGCGCACCGAACTGGCCAGCCTGCACCAGCAGCTGGCGCTGGGCCCGGTTGGCCAACAGACCGGCATCGCGCTGGGCCCGATGGCACGCGCCAGCGCGCGCCAATTGTTGGATGTACAGGCACTGGCGCAGGCGCTGGCGCAGTCGCCGCGCCCCCAGCAGGCCGACGACGCAGCCCTGGCGGGCGACCGCGCGCACCTGGACGCACTGCTGCAGGACCTGGATGCCTCGCTCGCCCGGCATGCCGCCCGCCATGCCAGCGCGCAGCAGCTCGCACTGCTGGCCGACTGGCTGGAGCAGGCGCTGGCCGACGCATTGGCCACCGCCATCGCCCACAACCAGAGCAACGCCCAGGCGCTGCAGCACCTGCACGATTCCCTGCCCCATCTGGCTGCCTACCAGGCCTTCCGCGGTCGCGCCGGGCAGCTGTCAAGCGCAGACCTCGAACTGCTGGCACTGCTGCGCCAGCTGCAACCGCAGCTGGATACTCTTGCCACCGACGCGCTGGAGCCGGCCGTGCGCCGCCTGTTGCATCGCGAAGCACGGCTGGGCTGGAAGCACCGCATGGAGCAGGCGAACCCGGCGCTGCAGTTCGGCCAGGATGAAACCCGGGCCAAGGTCGCCAGCCTGGCAGCTGCCGACCAGCAGATGCGGCGGCTCAACCGCCAGATGCTGGGCACCCACATCGACCTGGAGCAGTTGGGCAACCGCAAGCAGTGGGAAGACGTCACCCGGCTGACCGGGCGCCGTTCGCGCCGCCTGCGCGAGTTCATCGAGCTGGGCAGCGAACTGGGCCTGATGCACCTGCGCCCGGTCTGGCTGATGAACCCGGACGTGGCCAGCCGCGTGCTGCCACTGCAGGCGGGGCTGTTCGACACGGTGATCTACGACGAGGCCTCGCAGATGCCGGTCGAGTTCGCCCTGCCCACGCTGTTCCGTGGCCGGGTCACGGTCGTCAGCGGTGATGAGAAGCAGATGCCGCCCACCGCGTTCTTCTCCAGCCGGGTGGAAAGCGATGAAGCAGAGGTCTTCGATGGCGACGAGCCCGATGCCGAGGTCGATGCCGAGCAGCGCGACGCCTTCGAGGAAACCTGGAACCGGCGCGAAATCAAGGATTGCCCGGACCTGCTGCAGCTGGCCCGCAATGCCCTGCCCAGCACCACGCTGCAGATCCACTACCGCTCGGCGTACCGCGAACTGATCGGCTTCTCCAATGCGGCCTTCTACGGCAACCGCCTCAACGTGCCGGTACGCCATCCGCGCAGCAGCATCGCGCGGATCAAGCCCCTGGAGCTGATCCAGGTCGACGGCGTGTACCAGCACCAGAGCAACCCTGCCGAGGCGGCGCGGGTGGTGGAGTACCTGGCCCAGGTGTGGCAACAGCCCTATGCCATGCGCCCCTCGGTGGGCGTGGTCACCTTCAACCGCAAGCAGGCCGAGTTGATCGAGGAACACCTGGAACAGCGCGCCGGGCAGGATGCCGCCTTCCGCGCCGCATTCGCCGAGGAACGCGAGCGCAGCGAAGACGGCGAGGACATGGCGGTCTTCGTCAAGAACGTGGAAAACGTGCAGGGCGACGAGCGCGACATCATCGTGTTTTCCTCCACCTTCGGCCGCAACGCGCAGGGCACCTTCCGGCGCAACTTCGGCGTGCTCGGCCAGACCGGCGGCGAGCGCCGCCTCAACGTGGCCGTCACCCGCGCCCGGCAACGGGTGGTGATGATCACCTCCATGCCGATCGCCGACATCTCCGACCTGTTCAACACCCAGCGCGCCCCGGCCAGCCCGCGCGACTACCTGCAGGGTTACCTGGAGTACGCCCGGGCCCTGTGTGCCGGCGAGTTCGACGGCAGCGCACGGCTGTTGGATCGCCTGCAGACCGACCGCAGCGTGGCCAACCGCACCCACGCGGCGCCCGCCGACGGGTTCACGCAGATCGTCGGTGCCTACCTGCAGTCGCTGGGATGGAATGCGGCCGCCGCCAGCGAAGGCGATGCATTCGGGCTGGACTTCGCCATCGAACACCCCGACACCGGCAACTTCGCCATCGGCATCGAGTGCGACGCGCCCAGCCACCCGCTGCTGGCGCATGCCCGCGCCCGTGAAATCTGGCGACCCTCGGTCCTGCGTCGCGCCATCGGCGGCATCCACCGGGTGTCCTCGCATGCCTGGTACCACGACGGCGAGGCCGAACGGGCACGCCTGCGCGTTGCCATCGAGGCGGCCATGGCCCCCGCCCCGGTGCCGGCCCCGCCTGTCCCCGCGCAACCGGAAACCCTGCCATGAGTGGTCCCAAAGTCGTCCGCATCGTGACTGCCGAAGAACTGCTGGCCCTGCGCGAGGCGATGCTGCACCGGCTGGACCAGGCGGTTGCGCGCTGGCAGGCGCAGTGCGAGCAGGTCGGCGAGCGTGACGCCTCGGCCGTGGCCGCCGTCATGGCACGCCGCCAGGCGCTGCAGGCACTGCTGGCAGACAGCGACAACACGCGGTATGCGCGACTGATCGAGGCCGAAATCGCCTTCCTGCAGGCCGACACCCGCGACCGCGAGGCGCGCGCCGTGGACCGCGCTGCGGCAGGCCGCCAGCAGCAGCGGCGGCGGCGCGACAACGCGGCGGCCGTGCTCAAAACGCTGCAGGATCGACCCGTCGATGCAGACGCGGGCCTGCTGCAGGCGCTACGGGCACTGGCCGACGGTCATCCCGGTGCTGACGCGGAGGCGGTGCTGGCCCGTGCCTTCGCCCTCCTTTCGCCCCCGGAGGAGCAGGCAACACTGAGCGAGGACCAGCGCGCGTTGGCCACTGCATTGCAGACCTCGGCGCCCACCCCCACGCTGGCCGACTGGGCCGCCGGGCAGCCCGCCGACCCCGGACGCGAGGCGCGCCTGCTGCGCGTGGACCGCTACATCGCCGAACTGCAGGTACTGCAAGGCCCGGCAGTCGCCGCGCCCTACCTGGAGGCGCTGCACCATGCCGAGCAGGAAACCGCTCCGCAGCGGCGCAACCTGCTGCTGGACAGCCTGGTTCTGGAACTGGCCGCCGCCTCGGCCGCGTTCGCCCAGCGCCGCGTGCAGCTGGAGCGGCTGCAGGATGTGGCCAGCAGGCTGGCGGCACTGGACCCGGTTGACCCTGCGCCGTTGCTGGCCCAGGTGGGCGCGTGCAGTACCGACACCGCGCTGCCGCTGCTGACCGCGCTGACCCAGCAGTGCGACACCGCCCTGGCCAGCCACCAGCAGGCGCTGGCGGCAGTTTCCCGGCGCCAGGCCGTACTCGACGGTCTGGCCAGCCTCGGCTATGAGGTGCGCGAAGGCATGGCCACCGCATGGCAGGACAGCGGCGCGGTGGTGCTCAAGAAAGCCGCCACCCCCGGCTATGGCGTTGAAGTGGGCGGCCAGGCCGACGGTGGGCGTCTGCAGGTTCGGGCCGTGGCGCTGGCGGCCGACCGCGACCGCAGTCGCGACCGCGACATCGAAACCCTGTGGTGCGGCGAGTTCGGACGGCTGCAGGCGCTGTTGCACGGTCAAGGCACTGAGCTGGTGGTCGAGCGGGCGCTGGGCGTGGGTGAGGTGCCCTTGAAGGAGGCCATCGCCACCGCGACGCCGTCCGGACAGGTGCAGGTGTCGCACGCGCGCAGCGGCTCGATCTGACGTCACGGAACGGTTCTTGCACGACCCCGGGTATTCCCCCGTGTCGTGCAGCCCATGTCCGAGAACGAACAAGCCGGCGAAAAGACCGAGCAACCTACCGAAAAACGCCTGCGCGATGCCCGGGAGCAGGGCAACATCCCGCGTTCGCGTGAACTGGCGACGGCGGCTGTGTTCGGTGCGGGTGTGCTGGCGCTGATGGCCTTCTCCGGCACCATCGCCCGCAACGCCAAGACCTGGATGCAGGTCGCGCTGAGCCCCGAGCCGGGGCTGCGCCTGCATCCCCAGGCGTTGTTCGGGCACTTCGGTGAATTGATGCTGCGCTTGCTGGTGGCCATGTGGCCGCTGCTCGTGATCTGTCTGCTGGCCTGCTTCCTGTCGCCGGTGGCGATGGGCGGGCTGCGCTGGTCGAACAAGTCGCTGATGCCCGATTTCAAGCGGCTCAGCCCGATGGCCGGCATGAAGCGGCTGTATGGCCCGGAAGCGATTGCCGAGTTCACCAAGTCCCTGCTGCGCATCGCCTTTGTCGGCACCGCCGCCGGGCTGGTGGTGTGGCACGGCATCCGCCCGCTGCGCGACCTGCTCAACCAGCCACTGGAGTCCGCGATGATCCACGGCTTGGGCTTCACCCTGAAGCTCATGCTCGCCACCGGCGGCGCAATGATGCTGCTGGCCGCCATCGATGCCCCGTACCAGCGCTGGAACTGGATGCGCAAATTGAAGATGACCCGTGAAGAGCTGCGCCGGGAAATGAAGGAGAGCGAGGGCAGCCCGGAGGTCAAGGGCCGCATCCGCCAGCTGCAGCAGCAGATGTCCAACCGCCGGATGATGGAAGCGGTGCCCACCGCCGATGTCGTGGTGGTCAATCCCACCCATTACGCGGTCGCCCTGAAGTATGAAGGCGGAAAGATGGGGGCGCCCACCGTGGTGGCCCTGGGCGTGGATGAAACCGCCCTGCGCATCCGTGAGGTGGCCGACGGCAACAAGGTCGCCATCGTCTCCGCCCCGCCTTTGGCACGCGCCTTGTATCGGGAAGGTCAACTTGGAAAGGAAATTCCCGTGAGACTGTATTCGGCCGTGGCCCAGGTGCTCTCCTATGTCTACCAGCTGCGTGGCTGGCAGACCGGGCCGATGCCGGCAGCGCCCAGCATCGACATCGATGAATTCGGCAAGGGAGGCCGCCCGTGAGCGCGCAGCCGGCCGGCATGAACGCGCGCCGCGCGCTGGACATGATCCGCCACGGGCTGGGTGCCCCGCTGATCGTGCTGGCCCTGCTGGCGATGGTGGTGGTGCCGCTGGCGCCGCCCGTGCTGGACGCGCTGTTCACCTTCAACATCGCCATCTCGCTGATGGTGCTGCTGGCGGTGGTCTATGTGAAGCGCCCGCTGGACTTCACCATCTTCCCGATCGTGCTGCTGATCACCACCATGCTGCGGCTGGCGCTGAACGTGGCCTCCACCCGCGTGATCCTGCTGCACGGCCAGAACGGCCACGAGGCCGCCGGCAAGGTGATCGCCTCGTTCGGCGAGTTCGTCATCGGCGGCAACTACGCGGTCGGCATCGTGGTCTTCGCGATCCTGACCATCATCAACTTCGTGGTGATCACCAAGGGCGCCGGGCGCGTGTCCGAAGTGACCGCACGCTTCATCCTCGATGCCATGCCCGGCAAGCAGATGGCGATCGACGCCGATCTCAACGCCGGTTTGCTGACGCGTGAAGAGGCCAAGGCCCGCCGCGAGGAGGTCCGCGAGGAAGCCGACTTCTACGGCGCAATGGACGGTGCCAGCAAGTTCATCCGCGGCGACGCGATCGCCGGCATCCTGATCCTGTTCATCAACCTGGTCGGCGGCCTGGCGGTCGGCGTGCTGCAGCATGGCATGCCCTTCGGCGATGCCGCCGCGACCTACACCCTGCTCTCCATCGGTGACGGCCTGGTGGCCCAGCTGCCGGCCCTGCTGGTGTCCTCGGCGGTGGCCATGCTGGTCACCCGCGCCTCGCGCTCGCAGGACATGGCCCAGGCCATGATGGGCCAGGTATTCGGCCAGTACCGCGCACTGACCATCGCCGCAGCGATCCTTGCAGTCGTCGGCCTGGTCCCGGGCATGCCCAACGTCGCCTTCTTGACGCTGGCCGCGATCCTCGGCTTCATCGCCTGGAAGGCGTGGAAGAAGAGCACCGCCCAGGCCGCGGCGGCTGATTCCCCGGCCGCCAACCGCCCCGATACCCTCGGCCTGCCCGGTGCAGCGCCCTCGCCCACCGCCGAGCTGACCTGGGACGAACTGCGCCCGGTCGACCCGCTCGGCCTGGAAGTCGGCTACCGGCTGATCCCGCTGGTGGACAAGAACCAGGGCGGCGAGCTGATGGCACGGATCAAGGGCGTGCGCCGCAAGCTCACCCACGACATCGGCTTCCTGATTCCCTCGGTGCATATCCGCGACAACCTGGAACTGCCGGCGACCGCGTATCGCCTGCTGATCCACGGGGTGCCGGTGGCCACCGCGGAGATCCATCCCGACCGCGAACTCGCGCTGGACCCGGGCAGTGCGCTGGGCACGCTGGAAGGCATTGCCGGCAAGGACCCTGCCTTCGGCCTGGATGCCACCTGGATCCAGCCGCACCAGCGCGCCAATGCCGAATCGATGGGCTACACCGTGGTCGACCCGGCCACCGTGGTCGCCACCCATCTGTCGCACCTGATCCGCGAGCACGCCCCGGAGCTGCTCGGCCACGAGGAAGTGCAGCAGCTGCTGGCCAACCTGGCCAAGAGCGCCCCCAAGCTCGTCGAAGATCTGACGCCCAAGTCGCTGCCGCTGTCGGCCGTGGTGCGGGTATTGCAGAACCTGCTGATCGAGCGCATCCCGATCCGCCAGCTGCGCAAGATCGTCGAATCGCTGGTGGAAAGCGCGCCGACCAGCCAGGACCCGGCCGTGCTCACCGCTGCCGTGCGCAACGCGCTGGGCCGCTTCATCGTGCAGGAGATCGCCGGGATGTCGCCGGAGCTGCCGGTGTTCACCCTCAACCCGCAACTGGAACGGGTCTTGCAGGAGTCCACGCAGGGCAACGGCGCCGCGCTGGAACCCGGACTCGCCGAGCGACTGCATCAAAGCCTGGCCGAATGTGTCGGCAAGCAGGAAGCGAAGAACGAGCCCGCGGTCGTGCTGGTGCCTGGCCCGGTACGTGCGGCGCTGGCACGGCTGGTACGCCACAGCGTCCCCTCGCTGTCCGTACTCGCCTACAGCGAGGTGCCCGAGGACAAACGGTTGAAGCTGGTCGGCACGATCAGTTGAGCCGGACGCCCGACGGTACCGCGACAGAAAACAGACACCTCATTCGATTTCACCGCAGCAGGAAATAAAGGGACTCCCTGACCGTGCAGACCACCGACAACCAGCGTTTCCCTTCCACGACTCCGCCGCCCCAGTCCCGGTACCACAGCATGAAAATCAAACGCTTCGTCGCCTCCGATATGCGCTCGGCCATGAACCTGGTGCGCAAGGAACACGGACCGGACGCAGTGATCCTGTCCAACCGCCGGATCGAGGAAGGTGTCGAAATCGTGGCGGCGGCCAACTATGA
The DNA here is from genome assembly GCF_048957655.1 of Stenotrophomonas sp. AS1. Taxonomy (NCBI): domain Bacteria; kingdom Pseudomonadati; phylum Pseudomonadota; class Gammaproteobacteria; order Lysobacterales; family Lysobacteraceae; genus Stenotrophomonas; species Stenotrophomonas sp. AS1. The sequence continues at coordinate 296,158 of NZ_JARVXM010000001.1, forward strand.
CGAAAGCGCCGTGCAGCGTGCGCTGGAAGCGGCCCGCAAGGACGTGGCCCCACCGCCGGTGCCGCGCCCGCGCAGCGCCGCCGATGCCGTGATCGCCGCCGTGACCCGCCGCAGGGCCCCGGCCGCGGCGCCCGAGCCGGTGGCCGCGACCACTTCGGCCGTCGCCGCGCTGGCCCGCGCCGCCGTCGGCGCCACCGGTCGCACCCTGGATACCGCCAACGAGATCGTGCCGCCGCCGGGCAGCAGTGGCTTCGCCGCCACCCTGGCCCGTGCCAGCGTCGGCCCGGCCGTCAACGAACCGTCGCTGCCGGAGCAGATCTTCGCGCCGTTCAATGTCGAGCAGGCGGCGGCCGCGTCGCCAGCGCTGCTGCAGCCTGAGCCGCCTGTCGCCGAGCCCACCGTGGCGGCCGTGAACCCGCCGATCAACCGCGCGCGCTTCGTCATCGACCCGCCGATGGACGACGAACCGCACTTCCAGATGCACGTGCCGGCCGCGGCCGTGGCGATGCCGCCGCTGCCGGTCAGCGTCACCGTGCCGCCGGCCCTGCCTGCGGCCGAGAGCGTCGTGGCAGCGCAGGACACGGCCGCCCAAGCGCGTGCCGAAAACCCGGCGCCCGCCGTTGTCGCCGAACCGGCGCAGGCCCAGCCCCAGCCGGCCGCCGAACTGGTGGTGGTGCAGCGTGATGACGAAGAGATCCGCCAGCTGCGTCACGAAGTGGCCGGCATGCGCCATGTCATCGAGCGCGAGATGAACCGCTTCACCGACGAGCGCCTGCGCGGCTCGCCGGTCCGCGCTGCCGCACTGGACCTGATGGACGAGTACGGCTTCGATGCCGGCATCAGTCGCGACGTGGCCATGCAGGTTCCGCTGGACACCGAAGCCCACCGTGGCCGCGGGCTGATGCTCGGCCTGCTCTCCAAAAAGCTGCCGATCGCCCCGGTCGACCCGCTCGAAGCTGGCGGCGTGATCGCCCTGGTCGGCCCCACCGGTGCCGGCAAGACCACCACCATCGCCAAGCTGGCCTCGCGCTTTGCCGAGGCGCATGCGGCCCGCGATGTCGCCCTGGTCACCACCGATACCGGCCGCATCGGCGCCCGCGAGCAGCTGTACGGCTTCGGCCGGCAGCTCGGCATCGCGGTCCATGAGGCCAGCAGCGGCAGCGATCTGAACCAACTGCTGGAGCGCCTGAAGGACTACAAGCTGGTCCTGATCGACACCGCGGGCCTGGGCCCGCGTGACCGCGCCCTGGCCGCCCAGCTGCAGTGGCTGCGCGCGGCCCAGCAGATCCGCACCCTGCTGGTGCTGCCGGCCAACACCAGCTTCGGCGACATGGACGAGGTGGTCCGCCGCTTCAGCGCCGCCAACCCGCAGGGCGTGGTGCTGAGCAAGCTGGACGAGACCGGCCGCTTCGGCAGCGCCCTGTCGGTGGCCGTGGACCACCGCCTGCCGATCACCTGGGTCACCGATGGCCAGGACGTTCCTGAAGACCTGCACCGTGCCAGTGCGGCCAATCTTGTACTTCGCCTTGAAGATTTGCGCCGCGCGGCCGATATGCCCTGCAACCCGGAGTTGAACCATGCCGTCGCGTGAGTACGCCAAGCTGACCAAGACCTTCCCGTTGTCGGCTCCCCGAAGCCAGCCGCTGGGCCCGGTCCGCACCATCGCCGTCACCGGCGGCAAGGGCGGCGTGGGCAAAACGAACGTTTCGGCCAATCTGGCCGTGGCGCTGGCAGACATGGGCAAACGCACGCTGCTGCTGGACGCCGACCTCGGCCTGGCCAACATCGACGTGATCCTGGGCCTGCAGCCGAAGGTGACCCTGGCCGACCTGGTCGCCGGGCGCTGCACGCTGGAAGAAGTGATCATGGAAGGCCCCGGTGGCGTGCTGGTGGTCCCGGCCGCCTCCGGCCGCCGTCACATGGCCGAACTGCAGCCGGCCGAACACGTCGGCCTGGTCAATGTGTTCTCCGAGCTCGAGCGCGAGCTGGACATCATGATCGTGGACACCGCCGCCGGCATCACCGATGGCGTGCTCACCTTCTGCCAGGCCGCGCAGGACACCGTGGTGGTGGTCTGCGACGAGCCGGCCTCGATCACCGATGCCTACGCCCTGATCAAGGTGCTCTCGCGCGAGCGCGGCGTGGACCGGATCCAGGTGGTGGCCAACATGGTCCGCGACCCGAACGAAGGCCGCGTGCTGTACGAGAAGCTGACCCGCGTGTGCGAGAAGTTCCTCGCCGATGTCTCGCTGAACTACCTGGGCTGCGTGCCGCAGGATGACTGGCTGCGCCTGTCGGTGCAGCGCCAGCAGCCGGTGGTGAAGGCCTACCCCTCCAGCCCGGCGGCCCTGGCGCTGACCGAGATCGCGCGCCGCACCGCCCGCTGGCAGGCCCCGACCGAGCCGCGTGGCGGGGTCGAGTTCTTCCTGGAACGCATCCTCAAGCAACGCGGGGTGACGGTATGAAGGGCGCAGCACAATACAAAGAGGTCCAGCGGACCGCGGCCAACGAGTGCATTGCCCAGCACTCGGACCTGGTCCGGCGGATCGCCCACCATCTTGCCGCGCGCCTGCCGGCGAGCGTGGAAGTGGACGACCTGATCCAGGCCGGCATGATGGGCCTGATCGAGGCCTCGCGCAGCTACGACGCCGACCAGGGCGCCTCCTTCGAGACCTACGCCTCGATCCGCATCCGCGGTTCGATGATCGACGAGATCCGCCGGGGCGACTGGGTGCCGCGCTCGGTCCACCGCCGGGCCCGGGATGCCGCCGCCACCATCCGTCGCCTCGAGCAGAGCACCGGCCGCGCCGCCAGCGCCACCGAAGTGGCGGCCGCGATGGACATGCCGCTGCCGGATTACCTGCGGCTGATGGAAGACGCCTCGCGCGGCCAGGTGCTGAGCCTGGAATCGCGGATCGAAGACCAGGGCGAGCTCGACACCGTCGCTCAGGGCGGCCCAACCCCGCAGCAGGTGCTGGAACGCGGCGAGTTCGGGCGCGAGCTGGGCAACGCGATCGGCTTGCTGCCCGAGCGCGAACAGCTGGTCCTGTCGCTGTACTACGAGCAGGAACTTAACCTGAAAGAGATCGGCGCCGTACTGGGTGTGAGCGAATCGCGCGTGTGCCAGATCCATGGCCAGGCCGTGCTGCGCCTGCGGGGCCGGCTGAAGATCTTCGAGGCGGCAGACGCCGGCCTCGAGAACCATTGAAATCGAGGAAAGTGCTTTGAACAAGAACATGCGTATCCTGATCGTCGACGACTTCTCGACCATGCGTCGTATCGTCAAGAACCTGCTGGGCGATCTGGGCTTCACCAATACGGCCGAAGCCGAGGACGGGCATGCCGCGCTGGCGATGTTGCAGAGCCAGCCGTTCGATTTCGTGGTCACCGACTGGAACATGCCGGTGATGACCGGCATCGACCTGCTCAAGGCCGTGCGTGCCGATGCCAAGCTCAAGACCCTGCCGGTGCTGATGGTGACCGCCGAAGCCAAGCGCGAGCAGATCATCGAAGCGGCCCAGGCCGGCGTGAACGGCTACATCATCAAGCCCTTCACCGCACAGACCCTGGAAGAGAAGCTCGGCAAGATCTTCGAACGCCTGGCGGCGAGCGCCTGATGGAGACCCTGAGCGACAAATCCGCGCTGGTGCAGCGCCTGCAGGATGCCCTGGCCGCCCTGGAAACTGGCGACGAAGCCGGCTGGCGCCGGGAAATCGACGCCCTCGCCGCGCTGCGCACGCAGCCGATGATGGCCGGCCTGAACCGCCTGGCTCGCGAACTCGGCCAGGCCCTGGGCGAGCTGCCCAGCCTCCCCAGCGAAGCCGGCGAACTGGATGACGCCTGCGCGCGCCTGGACCACGTGGTAGCGATGACCGAACAGGCCACCCACCGCACGCTGGACCTGGCCGAGGAGTGTCGCTCGCTCACCGAACAGCTGCGCGCCAACGGGTTGACGCCCGACCAGGGCCAACAGCTCGACCGGATCCGCCACAATCTCACCGAAATCGCGCTGACGCAGAGCTACCAGGACCTCACCGGCCAGATCATCCGCCGCGTGGTGGGGATCGTGCGCCGCGTGCATGAAGGTTTCGGTGCGCTCGGTCTGCCGCCACAGGAAGACGAGAAGAAGCGCGACAACAACGGCCTGGCCGGCCCGGCCGTGAACGGCCTGGATCGCCATGCGGTGTCACAGAACGACGCCGACGACCTGCTCTCGGACCTGGGACTGTAACGATCATGAGTGCTGTTCCAGACGATATCGCTGCCGACTTCATCCTCGAGGCCCAGGAAATCCTGGACCGCCTCGGCGAACAGCTGGTGTCGCTGGAGCAGGCGCCCCAGGACGCCGACCAGCTCAATGCCGTGTTCCGCGGCTTCCACACGCTCAAGGGCGGTGCCGGCTTCCTCGGCATCCAGGCGATGGTCGAACTGTGCCACGCGGCCGAGGAAACCCTCGGCATGGCGCGTTCGGGCCAGGCCACGCTGCAGGCGCACCACTTCGATGCGGCCCAGCAGTCGCTGGACTACCTGCAGTCGATGCTGGATTCGGTCTCGGCCGGAACCGAGCCGGGCTATGCCCCGCCGGAACTGATCGCCCAGTTCGACGTCAACGGTCCGGCCACCCCGACACCCGCGGCTGCCGCCAGCGCCGGCAGCGGCGGTGGCGAGCTGATCACCGATGATGAGTTCGAAGCACTGCTCGACCAGCTGCATGGCGGCGCCGCGCCGACCGCGGTGGCCGTGTCGAAGAAGGACGACGGCCTGATTGGCGAAGACGAGTTCGAAGCCCTGCTTGACCAGCTGCATGGCGGCGCCGTTCCCGGTGCCAAGGCCATTGCCGCTGCGCCCGTGCCTGCCGCGCCCCCGCGCGCCGTGGCCGCCCCGGCGGCGCCGAACGCCAAGCCGGCCCCGGCCAAACCGGTCGCCGAAGCCGAACACACCGTGCGCGTGGATACCAAGCGCCTGGATGCGATCGTCAACCTGATCGGCGAGCTGGTGCTCTCGCGCAACCGCCTCAAGACCCTGCGTGCGCGCCTGCACGATGAAGAACTCGACCGCGCGGTGTCCACGCTGGACATCGCCACCGCGCGCCTGCAGTCGGCGGTCATGCGCACCCGCATGCAGCCGGTCGGCAAGGTGTTCTCGCGCTTCCCCAAGGTGGCCCGCGATGTCGCACGCTCGCTGAAGAAGGAAGTCGAGCTGGAGCTGATCGGCGCCGAAACCGAACTGGACCGCAACCTGGTCGAAGCACTGGCCGATCCGCTGGTGCATCTGGTCCGCAACGCGATCGACCACGGCGTGGAAATGCCGGAGCTGCGTGAAGCCCAGGGCAAACCGCGCAGCGGCCACGTGCGCCTGTCGGCCCAGCAGGAAGGCGACTACGTCAGCATCGAGGTGCAGGACGATGGTGCCGGCATCGATCCCGAACGCCTGCGCCAGAAGGCGCGCGAGAAAGGTTTGATCGATCCGGAAGCGGCGGCTCGCCTGAGCAGCGAAGAATGCCTGCACCTGGTGTTCCTGCCCGGCTTTTCGACCAAACAGCAGGTCACCGACATCTCCGGCCGCGGCGTGGGCATGGACGTGGTCCAGTCGCGCATCCGCGAGCTGAGCGGCCAGATCCAGATCCAGTCCGAACTGGGCCGTGGCAGCCGCTTCATGATCCGCGTGCCGCTCACCCTGGCGATCCTGCCCACCCTGCTGGTGCAGGCCGGCGAAGACGTCTACGCCCTGCCCCTGGCCCGCGTGATGGAGGTGCTGCATGCGCCCAACAGCTCGCTGGGCTGGTTCGATGGCCGCGCCGTGCTGGACCGCAAGTCGCACACGCTGGCCCTGGTCGATCTGCGCCACTGGCTGGATGTGGAGCCGATGCCCTCCTCGCTGCTGACCATCGTGGTGCTGCAGGCCGGCGAAGCCCGCTTCGGCCTGGTGGTCGACCAGGTGCGCGGCCGCGAGGAAGTGGTGATCAAACCCCTGCCCAAGGCGCTGCGTGGCCTGCGCGGCTATGCCGGTGCCACCCTGATCGGCGATGGCCGGATGGCGCTGATCCTGGACGTGGATGGACTGCGCACCCACCACGATTGACCGCGTGAAAGTGTGACCGCCGCATCACTGGATTCTTTCGGCGTCTCAAGTCCCATTCATACAAGCCGATAACGGACCCATGGACAGACTCAGCCTCATTGGACTATTCCTCGCGTTGGCCTCGCTGGTCGGCGGCAGCATCCTCAAGGGAGCCGGTCTGGCGTCGCTGTGGTCGCCGGCCGCCTTCGTGATCGTCATCGTCGGCACCATCGCCGCGATCCTGCTGCACACCTCGCCGGCAGTCTTCAAGCATGCGTTCAAGATCGTGCGCTGGGTGATCCGGCCGCCGAGCAGTGACCGTCGCCAGTTGATCCAGCAGATCGTGGAATGGAGCAACATCGCACGCCGCCAGGGCCTGCTCGGCCTGGAAGCGCAGGTGGATGCGCAGGACGATCCGTTCCTGCGCAAAGGCCTGCAGCTGCTGGTGGACGGCGTGGAGCCGGAGACCATCCGGCACATGATGGAAATTGAACTGAGCAGCCAGGAAAGCCAGGACCTGGCCGCCTCCAAGGTGTTCGAGGGCATGGGCATCTACGCCCCGACCCTGGGCATCATCGGCGCCGTGCTCGGCCTGATCGCGGTGATGAAGAACCTGGCCGACCCGAGCAAGCTCGGGCATGGCATCGCCGCGGCGTTCACCGCCACCATCTACGGCATCGCCTCGGCCAACCTGCTGTTCCTGCCGGTCTCGGCCAAGCTCAAGAGCGTGATCCATCACAACAGCCGCGACCGCGAGATGATCATCGAAGGGCTGATCTCCATCGCCCAGGGCGAGAACCCGCGGAACATCGAAACCAACCTGTCCGGGTTCCTGCACTGACATGGCCCGCCGCAGGCACCACGAAGAGCACGCCAACCATGAGGCCTGGGCGATTCCCTATGCCGACCTCATGACGCTGCTGCTCGCCTTCTTCGTGGTGATGTACGCCATCTCCTCGCTCAACGAAGGCAAGTACCGGATCATGGCCGACGCGTTGACCACCGCCTTCGGTGGCGCGCCGCGCACGATCAACCCGGTGCAGGTCGGCAACCAGCAGGTCCAGGGCGGTGGCTGGGACAGTCCCTCGGTGATCAAGGCCGGAAACCGGATCGGCCCCTCCGCACCAGCACCGAGCAACGACCCGACCCTGCTGCCGGCGATGGCCTCGCAGATGCGCATGCCGGTCTCGATCCGCAACCAGGAACAGCTGCAGCGTGCCGAGCGCCAGCTCAGCGGCATCGCCGACAAGCTCACCGCCACGCTGGCACCGCTGATCGAGCGCGGCATGATCACCGTGCGCCGCACCGAGCTGTGGATCGAGGTGGAGATCAACAGCGACATCCTGTTCCCGACCGGCTCGGCCACGCTGGACGTTCACGCGCGCGACACCCTCTCCAAGCTGGCCGAAGTGCTGCGGGATGCCCCCAACGGCGTACGCGTGGAAGGCCATACCGACAACATCCCGATCGCCACCTCGCTGTTCCCCTCCAACTGGGAGCTCTCGGCCGGACGCGCGGCCAGCGTGGTGCACCTGTTCGCCGACCAGGGCCTGCAGCCGGCACGCCTGGCGATGGTCGGCTACGGCCAGTTCCGCCCGCGCGAAGACAATGCCAGCGCCGAAGGCCGAAACCGCAACCGGCGGGTGATGGTGATCATCCTGGCCGACACGGCGCAGAGCATCGACCCGATCACCGACCGGCTCAGCGCCGACGCCGACGCCACCGATGCCGCCAAGGCGTCCAGCGCCGGCAACCCCGTTACCCCCGTTACCCCCATCGCACCGGTGCAGTTGCCACCGGTGCCGGCCGGCAGCCGCGTTGGCGCCGCCGTTCCGCCCGCAATGAAGGAGTGAACCGCATGCGTATCTGGGCTGTTGCCAATCAGAAAGGCGGCGTGGGCAAGACCACCACGACGCTCGCACTCGGCCGCGGCCTGGCCACGCAGGGCCACCGCGTGCTGTTGATCGATCTGGATCCGCATTCCTCGCTGACCCGCGCCTTCGGCGTGCCGTTGGATCCGCCTCCGCAGGGTGTGCTGGAGCTGTTCGCCACGCCGCCGGCCGAGTTGCCCACCCTCGCCCGCCACAGCGACATCCCGGGCCTGGACTACGTCTGCGCACAGGCGGCACTGGCCACGCTGGAACGGCGCAGCGCCAACCAGCCGGGCCTCGGCCTGGCCCTGCAGAACGCGCTCGGCCGTCACCAGGGCCAGCATGACTACATCCTGCTGGACTGCGCGCCCACCCTGGGGCTGTTGATGATCAACGCACTGGCCGCGGCCGACCGCCTGATCATCCCGACCCAGGCCGAGCCACTCGCCCTGCATGGCCTGGATGGCATGGTCCGCACCGGCGAGATGGTCGAGCGCTCGCGCCGCCGCGCGCTGCCGATGTCGATCCTGCCGACCCTGTTCGACCGCCGCACCCGCGCCGGCAACGAGACCGTCAAGCTGATGCAGGACAAGCATGGCCATCGCGTCTGGGAAGACGCGATTCCGGTCGATACCCGCATCTGCAATGCCGCCAGCCTGACCGTGCCGCCGCAATCGGAGGATTACCCCGGCCGTGGCCTGGCCGCGTATCGCCGCGCGCTGGAATGGATCCTGGCCGACGATGCACAGCAGATGGAGCGCGCGGCATGAACACCGCCGGCGTGCTCGACGATTACCTGGAGCAGCTGCTTGGCGACGCGATGCCGCCGCCGGCAGCGTCACCGGTGGCCGTCGCGACGGCCGACACCGTCAAAGCGACCGGCGGCCTCGACGCCGCACCTGCGACTGTCGAAACGGCCAGCGCCGACGCGGCGCCGGCCACCGACGAACAGACCGCCGCTGGTACAGCGCCGGCGGCAGACGACCCGGTTGTCCCGCCAGGCTTCAGTGACCTGCTCGACGAGCTTCGCGACGATCCGCTGCTGAGCGGCGCCATGACGCTGCCCACGGCGGGCGCTGCACTGGACGCCGAGGCAGCCTCGGCTGCCATCAGCGCGCCTGCGCCGGGATTCGACGACCTGCTCGACGAACTGCGCAACGATCCGCTGCTCAGCGGCGCGATGCCCGCGCCCGCCGAAGAAGCGCGCCCCAGCTGGGACGACCTGCCGCCCGAGGTCGTCTACGAAACCGATCCCATGCGCGCAGGCGCCAGCACGCCGGCCGAATTGCCCGCGCCTGTCGCGCCAGCCGCCCGCGCACCGATTGCCCGGCAGATGCCCTCGATGCCGCCCATGCCGGCAGCAACGAGTGCCCGCGCCGGCACGCCCTCATTGGCACAGAGCCGGCCTGGCAGCTGGGAAGAGCTGCAGCGCCAGGCACGCGACCCGGCCTCCAGCCCGCGCGAGAACCGCCGTGCCAGCGAGCGTACCTCGCGCTGGCTGCGCCTGCGCTGCGGCGCCCAGGCCTACGCGCTCGAACTGCTCAAGGTCCAGGAAGTGGTCCTGCCCGTGCCGCTGCTGCCGCTGCGCGGCACCTCCCCGGCGATGCTGGGCATCATGAACCTGCGTGGCCAGGTCGTGCCGGTAATGGACCTGGGCCTCCACCTGGGCAGCAGTGCGGCCGGCAATGACGCCAACACCCGCATCGTGGTGCTGGAGGAGAACGGCGAGACCATGGGCCTGCGCGTATCGGCCGTGGAGGATGTCGCCAATCTCACCGATTCCCAGATCGAGCCCCCCGACACCGCCCGCATCTGCCAGATCTCCAACGACCTGTTCCGTGGCGTGGCCCGGTGCGGCGCCCAGCCGATGATCCTGCTGGACGCGACCCAGTTGCTGAACTGACCAGCACCCACGCGATCGCCCACGCCGCCCCTAAAGCTTTGTGGGTTCGGGCCGTTATCTCTCTCGGAACCGTTTGTCCGGAGCAATGATGAGCACTGTGGCCCTGGGTGATGATCTCGGTATCGAGACCAGCACCGAGCTGAAAACACGTTTGGCCCCCCTGGTGGATCAGGCCGGCGATCTGACGCTGGATGCCAGCCAGATCGGCCGTATCCATACCGCCTCGGTGCAGGTGCTGTGCGCATTCGTCGAGGCCCGCCGCAAGGCCGGGCATCCCACCGGATTCCACGGTTGCACCGCAACCTTCCGTGATGCCGCGCGACTGCTCGGCGTCACCCAGGCCCTCGGCCTGGATGCACCCCATGACAACCTGAAATCTGTGGAGAACGCTGCATGAGCGCACGTATCTTGGTGGTGGACGATTCGGCGTCGATGCGCCAGATGGTCTCTTTCGCCCTCACCTCGGCCGGCTTTTCCGTCGAGGAAGCCGAAGACGGCGCGGTCGCCCTCGGGCGTGCCAAGGGCCAACGCTTCAACGCGGTGGTCACCGACGTCAACATGCCGAACATGGATGGCATCTCGCTGATCCGTGAGCTGCGCCAGCTGGCCGAATACAAGTTCACGCCGATGCTGATGCTGACCACCGAATCGGCTGCGGACAAGAAGTCCGAAGGCAAGGCTGCCGGTGCCACCGGTTGGCTGGTCAAGCCGTTCAATCCGGAACAGCTGGTGGCCACCGTCCAGAAAGTCCTGGGCTGATCCCGCTTCACCTTTCCCTCCCCTCGCAACCGGACACCCCGCACCATGAGCATGGATCTGCAACGTTTCCACGCCACCTTCTTCGAAGAAAGCCGCGAGGGGCTGGATGCGATGGAAGCTGGCCTGCTGGCGCTCGAATCGGGCCAGCAGGACCCGGAGATCATCAACTCGGTGTTCCGCGCCGCGCACTCGATCAAGGGCGGCGCCGGCACGTTCGGCTTCGATGCGATCGCCGCGCTGACCCACGTGCTGGAAACGCTGCTGGACGAACTGCGCGCCGGCAAGCGCGCGCTGGAGCCGGCCGCGGTGGACGCGATGCTGGCCTCGGTGGACGTGCTGCGCGCCCTGCTGCGTGAAGCAGAGCATGGCCAGGCGGCAGACCCGCAGGCGGTTGCCGAGGTCAAGGCGCGCCTGGAAGCGGTGCTGTCCGGCCAGGCCGCCGCCGTGGCGCCGGTCGCCGCCGCCAAGGTCGATGACACGCCCGAGGCGTGGCAGATCGGCTTCGTGCCGGCACCGTCGCTGTTCATGAGCGGCAACGACCCGCTGCGCATCATCCGCGAGCTTGAACACCTGGGCTCGCTGCAGGTTGCCGCGCGCCTGGACCGCCTGCCCGGCTTCGACCAGCTTGATCCGCTCGAAGCGCATCTGGCCTGGGACCTGGGGCTGGTCGGCAAGGTGCCGCGCAGCAAGATCGAAGATACCTTTGCCTGGGTCGTGGACGACTGCGAACTGGACATCCGTCCGGCCGCGCCGCCGAGCCTGGCCACCAGCGCGCCGGCCGAGGCCAAGCCTGCCGTCGCCCCCGCCATCGCCCCCGCCGCACCGGCCGCAGCAGCACCGGCCCCCGCCGCACACGAAGCTGAAACCTCGATCCGCGTCAGCGTGGACAAGGTCGATGCGCTGATCAACCTGGTCGGCGAACTGGTCATCACCCAGGCCATGCTCAAGCAGGTCTCGCACGCACTGGATCCGGCACAGGCCGAGCAGTTGCTGACCGGGCTGGACCTGCTGGAACGCAATACCCGCGATCTGCAGGAAGCAGTCATCGGCGTGCGCATGCTGCCGGTGGATGCGGTGTTCCGCCGTTTCCCGCGCCTGGTCCGCGATCTCTCTTCGCGCCTGGGCAAGCACGTGCGCCTGCGCACCATCGGCGAAGGCACCGAGCTGGACAAGGGCCTGATCGAAAAGATCGCCGACCCGCTGGTGCACCTGGTCCGCAACTCGATCGATCACGGTCTGGAAATGCCGGACGTGCGTCGCGAGGCGGGCAAGGACGAAACCGGCACGATCACGCTGGCCGCCTCGCACCAGGGTGGGCACATCGTGATCGAAGTCAGTGACGACGGCCGCGGCCTGAACCGCGACAAGATCCTGTCCAAGGCGCTCGAGCGTGGCCTGAGCGTGCCGGACAACCCCACCGACGCGCAGGTCTGGGACCTGATCTTCCAGCCGGGCTTCTCCACCGCCGATGCCGTCACGGATCTGTCGGGGCGTGGCGTCGGCATGGACGTGGTCCGCCGCAACATCCAGGCACTGGGCGGTGAGGTGCAGCTGGAAAGCCAGGCCGGCAACGGCACCCGGGTGCTGATCCGCCTGCCGCTGACGCTGGCGATCCTGGACGGCATGACCGTCTCGGTGGCCGGCGAAACCCTGATCCTGCCGTTGGCCTACGTCCTCGAAGCCCTGCAGCCGCAGGCCGACGATGTGCGCACCATGGCGGGCGAAGGCCGCGTGCTGCGCGTCCGCGGCGAGTACCTGCCGATCCTCTCGCTCAGCGAGTACTACGGCTACGGCGGGCGCGCGCTGGACGATCCGCTGGTGGTCGTCGTCGAGGGCGATGGCCAGAAGATCGCGCTGGAAGTGGACGAACTGGTCGGCCAGCAGCAGGTGGTGGTCAAGAACATCGAGAACAACTACCGGCGGATCAGCGGCGTGTCCGGCGCAACCATCCTGGGCGATGGCCGGGTCGCGTTGATCGTGGACATCGGCGGCCTCGTGCGTTCGCTCAAGGTGCCGCAGGCCGCGTAACGCCGCTGCCATCGCGTTGGTCCCGACGCCGCCGCTCCCCCGGGAGCGGCGGCGTTCGTTCGTGGGCGCGCGGTCCCATGCGCGTGGGCCGGAAAGTGTGACCTTCATCCACCGCCTCGCCCTCGTGATTGCCCTGCCATCCGTTCGCCACGGTATGGCCGATCCACCCATAACCCTTGCAACAGCAACCATCGGCGACCGATGAACCGCAGCTGCGCTCGTGAAAAAAATGTGACGTCGCACTATCAAGTTGCAACGGATCGACGCCGCTATCCGAAGTAGCGACCACGGCAACCGGCTCGCGCCTGCGCTCCACCCTCTCCCACCCCGCTGATTCCGCCCAGCACCCCACGGCTGTGCGCCACTGCCCTGCCCGGAGTTTCAACCATGAAGTGGTTCCACGACCTGCCCATCGCCCGCAAGCTGGCGGTAGGGTTCACCCTCACCACGTTGATGACGCTGGCCCTGGGCAGCTTCGCCCTGGTCCGCCTGGGCGAGGCCAACGCACAGCTGCGCGCGATGAGTACCAACGACATTCCCTCGGTGCAGCACCTGGGCGAAGTGCGCGCGCAGCTCGGCGAGTTCCGCACCTACGAAATGGCGCAGCTGACCGTGCTCGACAAACCCGAGTCGGTTGCCGACTACGACAAGCGCATGGCCGACACCGGCAAGGTCGTCAACGCCGAGCTGGCCGCGTATGCCGCCCTGCCGGCCGGCGACAAGGAACGCCAGTTGTATGACGTGGTCGCCGCGCGCACCGCCGATTACTTCAAGGCCAACGGCCTGATCAAGGAAGCGATCGCCGCCGGCGACGGCGTCACCGCCCAGCAGATTTCCGATGAGCAGTCCCGCCCGGCACGCCGCGCCCTGTTCGCCGCGCTCAAGGAGCTGGGGGAGTTCAGCAATGGCGTGATGGCCAGCCGCATCGAGACGGCCAACGCTACCCACCAGAACAGCGTCTACGCGATCATCGGCTGCATCTTGCTGCTGTCGCTGCTGGCCGCCGTGATGGGCGTGGTCATCTCGCGCGCCATCACCCGCCCGCTGGGCCAGGCCGTGCACGCCATCCAGTCGGTCGCCCGTGGTGACCTGTCGGTCAACATCCAGGCCACGAGCAAGGATGAAGCAGGCAAGATGCTGGCCGCCACCCGCGACATGACCGTGATGCTGCGCCGCTTCTCCGAGCAGACCCAGCAGATGGTCGACATGCACGCCGGCCCGGACATCAGCCACCGCATCCCGGAAGATTTCCCCGGCGTGTACGGCCAGCTGGCCATCGGCATCAATACGGTGATCTTCGAGCACCTGGATGCGATCAAGGACGCGATCAACGTCCTCAACCAGTACGCCGCCGGCGACCTTTCGCCCGATGCCCGCCGCCTGCCCGGCAGCCGCGCGATCCTGCACGAATCGATGGATGCGGCCAAAGCCAGCCTGCTGGCGATCAATACCCAGATCCAGGCACTCGCCCAGGCGGCCGCGGCCGGTGACTTCACCCAGCGTGGCGATGCGACCCGCTTCGACCACGACTTCCGGGTCATGATCGAGCACCTCAACACCATGATGCAGGTCGCCGATGGCAACCTGTCCCAGCTGTCGCACCTGCTGCAGTCGATCGCCAACGGCGACCTGACCGCCCGCATGCAGGGTGAGTTCCGCGGGGTGTTCGCCTCGATGCGTGATGATGCCAACACCACGGTCGCCCAGCTGACCCGGATCGTCGGCCGCATCCAGCAGGCCTCCTCCAGCATCAGCACCGCGGCCGGCGAGATCGCGTCGGGCAACAACGACCTGTCGCGCCGTACCGAGCAGCAGGCCGCCAATCTGGAAGAAACCGCGGCTTCGATGGAGGAGCTGACCTCCACCGTGCGCCAGAACGCCGAACACGCCCGTCAGGCGAACCAGCTTGCGATCGGCGCGCACTCGGTCGCCTCGCAGGGCGGTGACGTGGTGGGCCGCGTGGTCAGCACCATGCACGAGATCGACGCCTCCTCGCGCCGCATCGCCGACATCATCACCGTGATCGACGGCATCGCCTTCCAGACCAACATCCTGGCGTTGAATGCCGCGGTGGAAGCGGCCCGTGCCGGCGAGCAGGGCCGTGGTTTCGCGGTGGTCGCCTCGGAAGTGCGCACCCTGGCCCAGCGTTCGGCCGGTGCGGCCAAGGAGATCAAGGGCCTGATCGACGAATCGGTCGGCAAGGTTGCCGAAGGCTCGCAGCTGGTCAACCAGGCCGGCGCGACTATGGGCGAAATCGTGGCCTCGGTGCAGCGCGTGACCGACATCATGGCCGAGATCTCCGCCGCCTCGCAGGAACAGTCGGCCGGCATCGAGCAGGTCAACCAGACCGTCGTGCAGATGGATGAGACCACCCAGCAGAACGCCGCGCTGGTGGAAGAAGCCACTGCCGCCGCCCGTGCCATGGAAGAACAGGCCGGTCACCTGACCGACGCTGTCGCACTGTTCAAGCTGGACAGCCACGGGCACGCGGCACCGGCCACCGTGGTCCATGCACCGGCCGCGCCACGAGCCGTCGCAGCGGCCAAGCCGCGCAGCGTCGTTGCCGCACCGCGCCGGGTCAGCCCCCGCGAACCGGCCCTGGCCAACGACACCGAGTGGCAGGAGTTCTGATCGCGCCTGCCACGTGATCACGCGCCCTTCGACACCCCGCTCCGGCGGGGTGTCGTCGTTTCGGCAGGGCCATCGCGCATCGCCGCGCTGCAATTGCCCCTACATAAATGTGAACTACTGCCGATAAACGGACAGAGCCCCGGCATCTACGCCTGCCGGCACCCGCCCAACCCAGCAGATTCCATGTCCGAAGGCAGCCTCGACGCACACGACCGCCCCCATGGCATCCACGACGATGCCACGGATGACAGGTACCTGGTCCGCAACCCCCGCCAGATCCGGCAGTTGCTGCAGGCGCTGATCGACCAGCGTTCGTTGATCAACGCCCATCTCGGCGGCCGTGACCAGTCCTTCCCCACGGCCGTCCTGGAGCTGGACGAAGACGACGACTGGCTGCTGCTCGACGGCAGCCCGTCCGAGCCCTCCAATCGCGCCGCCGAGGACGCCGGCCACCTGCTCTGCTTCGCCCAGCTGGACCGGGTGATGGTCCGCTTCCGCTTGGACGGGCTGGAGCGCGTGCGCAACGAAGGCCATGTTGCCTTCCGCGTGCCGTTCCCGCAGGAACTGGTGCATCTGCAACGCCGCGAACTGTACCGGCTGGAAACGCCGATCACCGATTCCCCGCACCTGCAGTTCCCGGTCAACGAAGATCGCAGCGAAGCGCTCCAGCTGCGCGTGGTCGACATCAGCGGCGGTGGCCTGGCCGTCACGGTGCCGGTGGACTGCAACGTGTTCTCCCTGCAGAAACGCTACGCCGCCCGGCTCGACCTCCCCGACGGCAACCCGCTGCACGTCTCGCTGATCGTCTGCAACCAGTTGGCGCTCAGACTGCCCAACGGGGCGGAGATGAAGCGGATCGGCATGCGCTTCGACGACCTCCCGCGCGGCGGCGACAGCGCGATCCAGCGCTACATCTTCCGTATCGACCGGCAGCGGAGTGCGCGGAAGAACGGGGAGAGTTGATCGCTGCTTCAACGGCATGGCGTCGCCGCATCCCTGCGGCTCATGCTCCCGACTGAAGGCAGGGTTTGGGTGGGTGGAAGCTAAAGTCGCCCCCGGGCAGGCCGATATCCAGCGTGACCCCCGGTTTTTCGACCGCCACGCCCGACCCAGGACCCCTCGATGAACGACAAGAACAGCAACGCCGCCAGCGACGGCGGCGAGTACCTCAGCTTCACCCTCGGCGCCGAGCACTACGGCGTGGACATCCTCAAAGTCCAGGAAATCCGCGGCTACGACTCCGTCACCCGCGTGCCCGATGCCCCGGATTACATCAAAGGCGTCATCAACCTGCGCGGCACCATCGTCCCCGTCATCGACCTGCGCCTCAAACTGCGCCTGGAAAATGCCACCTACGATGCCTTCACCGTGATGATCGTCCTCAACGTCGAAGACCGCGTCGTTGGCATCGTCGTGGACAGCGTCTCCGACGTCATCCCGCTCGCCGCCGACCAGATCCGCCCGACCCCCGAATTCGGCGCCGCCGTCGATACCCGCTTCATCTCCGGCATCGGCACCCAGGACGACCGGATGCTGATCCTGCTGGATATCGAAACCCTGCTCGACAGCGCCGACATGGGCCAGGCAGCGGTCATCGACGACGTCGCCGCCTGAGACAACCGTCACAGAAAAACGGCAGTCACGCCGCTGCCGCCGTCTGCAACGGCCACCGTCGAAAAAATTGCTTCAGTTCCCCCCTGACCGGCCGATAGCTGGTTTCAGAACCCGGCTGCACTGGATCGCCCATGGCCGGGCCACCTTGCCCATATCCCCGGAGAATTTTCCCGATGAAGTCCCTGCTTGCCCTGTTCTCGGTCGCCGTGATCGCCTCTTCCGCCTCCACTGCATTCGCCCAGTCCGGTGAAATGATTCCGCCGGAACTGGCACCGCGCTCGGTCGGCAAGGACGGCATGGTCTGCGGCAAGGTCGAGAAGGCCCGCTACGCCGAAGGCTCCGAAGGCCAGCCGACCTTCCTGTACATGGGCGGCGCGTTCCCGCGCCACACCTTCTCGGCCCGCATCGCCGGCGCCAACCGCGACAAGTTCAGCTTCCCGCTGGAATCGCTGGAAGGCAAGACCGTCTGCGTGATCGGCAAGATCGCCCGCGATGCCTCGCGTGCTGAAATCGAAGTCAGCTCGCCGGCCGGCCTGAAGCTGGCCAACATCAAGTAACTGCCCGTTCGCCCTGCCACGCCGGCCCTGGCCGGCGTGGTCGCTGCAACCGGCCCCGACGGCCGGACGCGTTTGCCACTGGAGACCGCACCTGCCATGCCGTGGATCAACAACCTCAAACTGATGCCCAAGTTGATGCTGACTTTCGGCGTCCTCCTGCTGGTGATGCTGCTGCAGGGCATCGTGGCCTATCGTGGCCTGCACTCACTCAACAACGTCACCACCGAACTGGCCGGCCCCCGGATGGACAGCATCCGCACCGCCGGTGAGCTGCGTGGCATGGTCGGCGAGTACCGCAACTCCGCCTACCAGGGCCTCATCCGCGCCAGCGATGACGTCAAGGCCGAAGCCAAGGCCCGCGCCGCGGAGCTTCGCACCCAGATCGACGCCTCGATCAAGAAATACCCCGCGCTGATCGACAATCCCCAGCAGAAGAAGCTGTTTGACACCTTCGCCAAGGATTGGACCGATTCGCTGGCGTCCTACGACGCCGTTACCGAAATGCTCGAGCTGGACCTGCCCGACGATGCCGTGGACACCTTCGTCGGCGAAACCCGCGCCAAGCACCGCAAGGCCTCGGCGGCGCTCGAAGCGCTGATTGCTGAAGACAACCGTCTCGCACGCGCCTCCCGCGAGGAAGCCGAATCCACCTACGCCGCCTCCGCCACGCTGACCGTCATCACCCTGCTGGGCGGCGCCGCCCTGGGCCTGGTGCTGGTGTATCTGTTTGCCCGTTCGCTGGTGGGCAGCATGCGCGGCGCCGTCTCGGTCGCCAACGATGTCGCCAGCGGCAAGCTGGACGGCCATATCGACGTCAGCCGCAAGGATGAAGTCGGCGATCTGCTGCAGGCGATGCAGCGCATGCAGCGCGACCTGCGCGAGCGCACCGAAACCGACCAGGCCATCGCCCGCGAGAACCTGCGCATCCGCACCGCGCTGGATTACAGCTCCACCGGCGTCTACCTGACCGATGCCCACCACACCATCGTCTACAGCAACCGCGCCCTGCAGCAGACCCTGAGCCAGTACGAAGCCGACATCCGCAAGGACCTGCCGGACTTCGACGCCGCCGCTTCGCTGATCGGCAAGTCGGCCGCGACGCTGGAACATGGCAGCGAAATCGATCCCCGCACGCTGGCCCAGCTGCAGCAGCACGGCGTCAGCCGCCGCCCGATGCAGTTCGGCCAGGCCCAGTTCGCCCAGGTGATCTCCTCCATCGCCAACGAGCAGGGCGAGACCGTCGGCCACGTCATCGAATGGCGCGACCGCACCCCTGAAGCCCTGGTGGAAGCCGAAGTTGCCCGCGTGATCGCCCAGGCAGCGGCCGGCGACCTCTCCGGTCGCATCGACAGCGACGGCAAGGAAGGCTTCTTCCTGCAGCTGGCCCAGCAGCTCAACGGTCTGCTGGATGCCAACTCGGCCAGTATCGAACAGGTCTCCAACCTGCTCGCCTCGCTCTCGCAGGGCGACCTGACGGTGCGCATGCACGGCGACTTCCAGGGCGTGTTCGCCCGGATGCGCGACGATGCCAACGCCACCGCCGAACAGCTCAGCGGCATCGTCACCCGGATCAAGCACTCCAGCCAGCAGATCAACTCGGCCGCCAGCGAGATCGCCACCGGCAACAGCGACCTGTCGCGCCGCACCGAGCAGCAGGCTGCCAACCTGGAAGAAACCGCCGCATCGATGGAGGAACTGACCTCCACCGTGCGCCAGAACGCCGAGCACGCCCGCCAGGCCAACCAGCTCGCCATCGGCGCACACAGCGTCGCCTCCCAGGGCGGTGATGTGGTCGGCCAGGTGGTGACCACCATGAGTGCGATCCAGACCTCGTCCAAGAAGATCGCCGAGATCATCTCGGTCATCGATGGCATCGCCTTCCAGACCAACATCCTGGCGCTGAATGCCGCGGTGGAAGCTGCGCGAGCCGGCGAGCAGGGGCGTGGTTTTGCGGTCGTCGCATCGGAAGTGCGCACCCTGGCCCAGCGCTCGGCCGGCGCGGCCAAGGAGATCAAGGGCCTGATCGACGACTCCGTCGGCAAGGTCAACGATGGCTCGGCGCTCGTGCAGAAGGCCGGCGCCACCATGGGCGAAATCGTCGCCTCGGTGCAGCGCGTGACCGACATCATGGCCGAGATTTCCGCAGCTTCGCAGGAACAGTCGGCCGGCATCGAGCAGGTCAACCAGACCGTCGTGCAGATGGATGAGACCACCCAGCAGAACGCCGCGCTGGTGGAAGAAGCCACCGCCGCTGCCCGTGCCATGGAAGAACAGGCCGGTCACCTGACCGACGCGGTGTCCATCTTCAAGCTCGACGAGCAGGAGATCGCCCCGGCGCCGGTCGTGGCCGCACCGCCGCGCGCCGTGCGTGCGCCGCTGGCGCAGGCCGCGGTACGTCGCCCGGCCTCGCGCCCGGTGGCCACCGAACTGGCCGACGGCGACTGGCAGGAGTTCTAAGCCCCGCCACGCACCACGCGGAAAGGCCCCGATGCATGCGCATCGGGGCCTTTTTTCTGCGCGTTCCACTGCGGCGCCGCCCGCAACCTGAATACGCTCAGTCGAGCGGACTCAATCGTGGCGACCTGCGGCCGATAACAGCATTGCCGCGACATGTCTGTCGATCAAAGACCCCTGCCCATGAATCTACTCAGCCGCTGGAACCAGTCCTTCTCCAACCTGTCCGTCAGGCGCAAGCTCAACCTGCTGACCGCACTCATCGCCGTCGGCGTGATCGCGCTGGCGATCATTGCTGCCCGCATGCAGTACCTGGACCTTGCCGAAACCCGCAAGGAAGCGCTGAAGACCCAGGTTGAACTCAGCTACGGCATCCTGGCGCACTACACCCGACTGGCCAGTTCCGGCGAGCTGACCGAAGAGGCTGCCAAGGCAGCGGCGTTGCAGGCGCTGGACGTGATGCGTGCCGACAATGACAGCGCGTACTACAACGTGCTCGGCACCGACTACACCCTGTTGATGCACCCCTTCGCGCGTGACCGCGTGGGCAAGGTGCAGAAGGACTACACCTCCAAGGACGGCGTGCCGATCTATCTGCAGCAGGTCGACATGGCCAGGACCGGGGGCGGCTACACGTATTACAAGACCACCAAGCCCGGTAATGACGCCCTGATCGAGAAGGTCACCTACGCCGGCATGTACGCCCCGTGGCAGTGGGTCATCACCAGCGGCGTGTACATGGATGACGTGCAGTCCGACGCATTGGCCTTCACGGCCGTGATGACCGCCAGTGGCGGCGCCGTGGTGTTGATCGTGCTGGGGCTGAGCTGGCTGATCGGCAATCGCATCACCCTGCCCCTGCGCCAGGCCACGCACGTGGCCGAAAGCATCGCCCGCGGCAAGCTGGACAGCCGCATCGGCGAGCAGGCGCACGACGAGCCCGGCCGCCTGCTGGAAAGCATGGCGCGCATGCAGGAACAGCTGCATGCGGTGATCAGCGGCCAGCGCGAGATGGCCCGCCGCCACGATGCCGGCAGCACCGGCTACCGCATGGACGAAACCGCCTTCCCCGGTGAGTACGGCCTGATGGTGCATGAAACCAATACCCTGGTCGGCGCACACGTGCAGACCATGGATGCGGTGCTGGCGGTGGTGCAGCGCTACGCGCAGGGCGACCTCAGCGCGGACATCGCGCGCTACCCCGGCGAGAAGGCCGCCATCACCGCCACCGTGGATGCGGTCAAGCAGAACCTGGGCAACATCAACGGCGAGATCCAGCGCCTGGCCGCGGCGGCCGCCGCCGGCGATTTCAGCCAGCGTGGCGACACCGCCCGCTTCGATCACGATTTCCGCCGGATGATCGGCCACCTCAACGCGATGATGCAGGTCAGCGATGACAACCTGGGCAAGCTCTCCCAGCTGCTCTCGGCGATCGCCGAGGGTGATCTGACCGCACGCATGCACGGCGACTTCCAGGGCGTGTTCGCCACCATGCGCGACGATGCCAACGCCACCGTCGCGCAGCTGACCCAGATCGTCGGCCAGATCCAGGAGGCCGCGGGCAGCATCAACCTCGCCGCCGGCGAAATCGCCACCGGCAACAGCGATCTCTCGCGCCGTACCGAGCAGCAGGCTGCCAACCTGGAAGAGACCGCGGCCTCGATGGAGGAACTCACCTCCACCGTGCGCCAGAACGCCGAGCACGCGCGCCAGGCCAACCAGCTGGCGATCGGCGCCCACACCGTGGCCACCCAGGGCGGCCATGTCGTCGGCGAAGTGGTCACCACCATGGCCGCGATCCAGACCTCCTCGAAGAAGATCGCCGAGATCATCTCGGTCATCGACGGCATCGCCTTCCAGACAAACATCCTGGCGCTGAACGCCGCGGTGGAGGCGGCACGTGCCGGGGAACAGGGACGTGGTTTTGCCGTGGTCGCCTCCGAAGTGCGCACCCTGGCCCAGCGCTCGGCGGGTGCGGCCAAGGAGATCAAGGGGCTGATCGACGACTCGGTCGGCAAGGTCGCCGAAGGCTCGCAGCTGGTCAACCAGGCCGGCGCGACCATGGGCGAGATCGTCGCCTCGGTGCAGCGCGTGACCGACATCATGGCCGAGATCTCGGCGGCCTCGCAGGAGCAGTCCGCCGGCATCGACCAGGTCAACCAGACCGTGGTGCAGATGGACGAGACCACCCAACAGAACGCCGCCCTGGTGGAAGAAGCCACGGCTGCCGCCCGCGCGATGGAAGAACAGGCCACCCAGCTGGCCGATGCCGTGGCCATCTTCCGCCTGGACGACCAGGTCGCGCAGGCCGTCAGCGCGGTCACCGCCCGCGCGGTTGCCGGGATGCCGCCGGTGCGTCCCGCCAGCCGCCCAACGCCGGCCCCGCGTGCCGCCACGCCGATGCGTCCCGCGCGCAGCACGCCGGCCGATGACGGCAACTGGCAAGAGTTCTGAGTGCCCGCGGCGATCACCCGGTCGCCGCATCCCCTTCCCCTGCGAGTCCGCCCGTGTCCACGCCCCCCGCCAACGCCGCTTCACCGAACGCTCGCGAATTCGAGTTCGCCGACCGCGACTTCCGCCGCGTCTGCGAACTGATCTACCAGCGGGTCGGCATTTCGCTGGCGCCGGCCAAGCGCGACATGGTCTACGGCCGGTTGTCGCGCCGGCTGCGGGCGCTGGGCATGCGCAGTTTCAGCGAGTACCTGGACCAGCTTGAAGCCCACGGCGGCGACGAATGGCAGGCGTTCACCAATGCGCTCACCACCAACCTGACCGCCTTCTTCCGCGAGCCGCACCACTTCGAGAAGCTGGCCGAGGAACTGCGCCTGCGCGCCGGCCAGGGCACGCTGCAGCTGTGGTCGTGCGCGGCCTCCACCGGTGAGGAGCCCTACTCGATGGCGATCACCGCCTGCGAGACCTTCGGCACGCTCAAGCCGCCGGTACGCATCCTGGCCACCGACGTGGACACCCAGGTGCTGGCCACCGCCGGCCGTGGCGTCTACGCGATCGACCGCGTCGCCGGGCTGGATCCGGCGATCCGCAAGCGCTACTTCCAGCGCGGCACCGGTCCCAACGAAGGTCACTGCCGGGTCAACCCCGCGCTGCGCGACCTGATCGACTACCGCCCGCTCAACCTGCTCGCCACCCGTTACGACGTTGGCGGCCCGTTCGATGCCCTGTTCTGCCGCAACGTGATGATCTACTTCGACAAACCCACCCAGCGCGGCATCCTCTCGCGGCTCATCCAGCACATGGGCGATGACGGCCTGCTCTACACCGGCCACTCGGAGAACTACCTGCACGCCGCCGACCTGATCCAGCCCTGTGGCCGCACGCTGTACAAACGCGCGCCGGGAGCGCCGGCATGAGT
This sequence comes from Stenotrophomonas sp. AS1, assembly GCF_048957655.1. NCBI lineage: Bacteria > Pseudomonadati > Pseudomonadota > Gammaproteobacteria > Lysobacterales > Lysobacteraceae > Stenotrophomonas > Stenotrophomonas sp. AS1. The sequence continues at coordinate 319,405 of NZ_JARVXM010000001.1, forward strand.
CTGCCGATCCGCAACGACGAGGTGATGCGGTATTTCGACAGCCGCTTCCAGGTCACCGCGGCCAAGCTGCTGCCGACCCAGTACCTGGCCGTGGACGACGCCACTGCGTTGACCACCACCCTGGGCTCCTGCGTGGCCGCCTGCCTGCGCGACCCGGTGCTCAAGATCGGCGGGATGAACCACTTCCTGCTGCCCGAGGGCAACGTCGGTGATGGCGCGCCTGCACGCTACGGCAGCTATGCCATGGAACTGCTGATCAACGACCTGCTCAAGCGCGGCGCCCACCGCAAGCGCCTGGAGGCCAAAGTATTCGGCGGTGCCAACGTGCTCAAGGGATTCACCAGCAATCCGGTCGGCACCCGCAACGCCGAGTTCGTCCGCCAGTACCTGCAGGCCGAGCACATCCCGATCATCGCCGAGGACCTGTGCGGCATCCACCCGCGCAAGGTGTGGTTCTTCGCCGATACCGGGCGCGTGGTGGTGCAGCGACTGCCGCACGCCCACGAAGCCGAAGTGGCCGCGACCGAATCGGCCGTGCGCGCCCGCCTGTCCAAAGCCCCCGTCACCGGTGGCGTGGAGCTGTTCGAATGAGCCACGGTGTGCCCTGCAAGGTCCTGATCGTCGACGACTCGGCGGTCGTGCGCCAGATGCTCAGCGAGATCCTCGCCAGCGATCCCGGTATCGAGGTGGTCGGCACCGCGGCCGATCCGCTGCTGGCGCGCGAGAAGATCAAGCGCCTGGCGCCGGATGTGATCACGCTGGACGTGGAAATGCCGCGCATGGACGGGCTGGCCTTCCTGGAAAACCTGATGCGCCTGCACCCCCTGCCGGTGGTGATGATTTCCTCGCTGACCGAGCGCGGTGCCGACACCACCCTGCAGGCACTGGCGCTGGGCGCGGTGGACTTCGTCTCCAAGCCCAAGCTCGACGTCGCCCGCGGTCTGCAGGGCTACGCCGAGGAGATCATCGCCAAGGTCAAGATGGCCGCGCGCTCGCGGGTGCGGCCCCTGTCGCGGCCGAACCCGCCGCGCATCACGCTCGATGCCGTTGCGCCCGTGGCCGTGCCCCGCTCCATCCAGTTCCGCACCACCGACCGCCTGATCGCCATTGGTGCCTCGGCCGGGGGTACCGAAGCCCTGCGCGTGGTGCTGGAGGGCCTGCCGGCAGACGCCCCGGCGGTGGTGATGACCCAGCATCTGCCGGCGCAGTTCAGCACGCCCTTCGCCGAGCGCCTGGACCGCCATTCGGCGATGTCGGTGCGCGAGGCCACTGACGGTGAAGCGGTGCTGCCCGGCCACGCCTACCTGCCCCCTGGCGGCAAGCACCTGCGCGTGATCCGCGACGGTGCCCGCTGGCGCTGCCGGATCGACGATGGCCCCCCGATCAACCGCCACAAGCCGGCGGTCGATGTGCTGTTCCGCTCGGTGGCCGAAAGTGCCGGGGCCAACGCCATCGGCGCCATCCTGACCGGCATGGGCGACGACGGCGCCCGCGGCCTGCTGGACCTGCGCAACGCCGGCGCCCCGACCCTGGTGCAGGACGAGGCCACCAGCGTGGTCTGGGGCATGCCCGGCAGCGCGGTGAGGATCGGCGCGGCCGAGGAAATGGTGCCGCTGGAGCGGATCGCCGAGCGCTTGATGGCGTTGGCGCGCAGCTGACCGCGGCGGACCGCCCGCTGGCCCTATGCCCAGTACAACCGCATCGGGTTGTCCACCAGCAGCTTGCGCTGCAGCTCGGCGGTCGGCGCGATCCGGGGAATGACATCCACCAGCGCGCCGTCATCGGGCATATGCGATTTCAGGTTCGGGTGCGGCCAGTCCGTGCCCCACAGCACGCGATCGGGGAAGCGCTCCACCAGATGCAGGGCGAACGGCACCACGTCGTCATAGGTCGGCGGGCCGCTCCGTGACAGACGCTCCGGGCAGCTCACCTTGCTCCACACATTCGGGTGCTCGGCCATCAGCCGCACGAACTGCTGGAACGCCGGGCCATCCACGGGTTGGGTGACGTCCGGGCGCCCCATGTGGTCCACCACCACGGTGGTCGGCAACGAGGTGAAAAAGCCCCAGCGTTCGGCCAGGTCGGCCGCCTCGAAGTAGACGACCACGTGCCAGCCCAGCGGCGCGATGCGCTCGATGATCGCGCGGTAGTAGGCATCCGGCTTGGGGTCGACCAGCCGCTTGACGAAGTTGAAGCGGACCCCGCGCACACCGGCCGCGTGCAGCGCTTGCAGCTCGGCATCGGTCACGCTGTCACGCACGGTCGCCACGCCACGGGCGCGTCCTTCCGCGCTGCGCAGGGCGTCGACCAGGGCGCTGTTGTCGGCGCCGTGGCAGGTGGCCTGTACGATCACGTTGCGCTCGAAACCCAGCCGGTCGCGCAGCGCGAACAACTGATCCTTGCCTGCATCGCACGGGGTGTACTTGCGCTCGGGGGCATACGGAAACCGGTCGCCCGGGCCGAACACGTGGCAATGCGCATCCACCGCCCCGGGCGGCGGCACGAAACCGGGCACGCTCGGGTCCGGGCAGAAATCCAGCCAGTCAGCGTCTTTCACGAACGTCGTCATCTCACAGACCCCTTGCCTTCAGCTGTGCATCCAGGCGCGGGTAGACGCGCCGCGCGTTGCCTTCGCAGACCTTGCGGCGGTCGCCTTCGGACAGGCCCAGCGCGTTCACGTAGCGCAGCGTGTCGTCGAAGAACTGCCCGGTCTCCGGGTCAATGCCCCGCACCGCGCCCACCATTTCCGAGCCGAACAGGATGTTGTCGATGTCGATGACCCTGAACAGCAGATCGATGCCCGGCTGATGATAGACGCAGGTATCGAAGAACACGTTCTTCATCACGTGCTCGTTCAGCGGCGGCTTGCCCAGCATGTCGGCCAGCCCGCGGAAGCGCCCCCAGTGGTAGGGCACCGCGCCGCCGCCATGCGGGATGATGAAGCGCAGGTCCGGGAAGTCACGGAACAGATCGCCCTGCAGGAACTGCATGAACGCCGTGGTATCGGCATTGAGGTAGTGCGCGCCGGTGGCATGGAAGTTGGCATTGCAGCTGCCCGAGACGTGCACCATCGCCGGCACGTCCAGTTCCACCATTTTCTCGAAGAACGGATACCAGGCGCGGTCGGTCAGCGGCAGGCCGGTCCAGTGTCCGCCGGACGGGTCGGGGTTGAGGTTGCAGCCGACGAAGCCGAGTTCGTTGACGCAGCGCTCCAGCTCGGCAATGGAGTGGGCGATCGGTACGCCAGGCGACTGCGGCAGCTGGCACACGCCGATGAAGGTTTCCGGGTAGAGCGCCACAACGCGGGCGATCAGGTCGTTGCAGCGGCGGGTCCACTCGGCGCTGACCCGTTCATCGCCGATGTGGTGGGCCATCGTGCTGGCGCGGGGGGAAAAGATGGTCATGTCCGCACCGCGCTCGCGCAGCAGGCGCAGCTGGTTGACCTCCACGCTCTGGCGCAGTTCCGCATCGCTGATGTCCGGATAGACCGGCACAGGCAGCGAGGGATCGTTGTAGTGCGCGATCTGCTGTTTGCGGAAGGCGTCGTGGCTGGCGGGGGCGGTCGTGTAGTGACCGTGGCAGTCGATGATCATGCAAGGGCCTCGTGGGGGAGGAATCACCAGCCGAACAGCTGGGCGAAGTGGATGTCAACGCGCAGCCCGACGATCAGCGCATCGGGGATGTCGGTGGTGCGGGTCGGCGCGTAGATGGGGTCGGGGTTGATGACGTACTGCAGGTTGGGCATCACGCGGATCCCCTTGTGCACGGCCCAGCCGTAGCTGAGTTCGGCGATGATCTCGTCCGCGTGTGACGCCCCGCTACCGCCGTTGCGGGTGCGCCGGTCGTGCAGGAAGTCGATCTGTTCATCGCTGAAATGGGTGTTGGAGACGAACATCGCCAGCGTGTCCTGCTCGCGGCCGGCGAAAGTACCGGTCTTGACGAAGCCGGCCGAGAAGAAGGTGTCGATCGGTGCTTCGTTGGCCGTGTTCACGTATGCCCGTGCGAACAGCGCGAGGTTGCGCTTGCCTTCGCCACGCCAGACGGTCTGGTCGGCCATCGCATACCCGCCCGCCCGCGCACCGTCCTGCACGGCGGTCGGTCTGCCGGTCAGCGCCGCGGAGTTGCCGTCGGCGTCGTAGTAGGAGCTCTTGCCCCCATCGCTGTTGCGGTACATGCCCAGCCGGTAGGTCCGTGGCATGCGGTCATTGGCGAAGCTGGTCTGGTAACCCACTTCATAGGCGGTGATGGTGCCGGTGCCCTCGCCCACCGAAAAGTCCAGGCCGTTCTTGCCAGCCTTGTTCAACTCGTTGTTGTAGTCGAACGCGCCGGCCTGCGCATACCAGCGCTCGCTCACGTCGTAGCGCACGATCCCGGCCCAGGACGCGTTCGGGTAGGCGGTGATGCCCAGGTCGGTGATCGCCCCATACGGGGTCAGGCACATCGCATTGCTCATGAACACGCAGTTGAGCGCGGAGCTGTTGAAGTAGCTGTTCACCGGGGCGCGCCCGGCGATGATGCTCAGGCCGTTGTCGAAGCGGTGGCGCAGGGTCAGGCGGGTCAGGCGCCCGCCGGCCACCGGCCGCCAGGTCTGCTGGGCACTGATCGAATTGCCGATTTTCTCGCGCGCCAGGTTGCGGCCGGCGAACCAGGCCCACTGCGCGTCGACCTCGGTGTTGTGGATACCCCACAGCGTGTCCAGATCCAGCTTGGACTGGGCCATCACCCAGTACGAGCCTTCGGTACCCTGCTCGACGCCGCCGACCGGATTGGAGGCGACGTTGCCGACCAGGTCCAAGGTGAGATCGACGCCATCGGGCAGACCGCCCTGGGGTGAAGAGGACGCGGCGAACGCCGGCGCCGCCAGGCTGGCAGCCACCAGCAAGGAAAGAGTGTTGCGGGAGAAACGGGACACAAGCGCCTCCTGTGCGCGGCAGGAGCCGCGCAACGGATGGATGTCGGGAGGCCGCGGCAGCGCCGCGGCGAGAGGATCAGACCGTGGCGGCGGTCAGCACGCGGCGGCGCAGCCGGCGGGTGCCGATCTGCTCGGCCAGCACCTTCTCATCCAGCTTGCCTTCCCACTTGGCGATGACCAGCACCGCGATCGCATTGCCGATCAGGTTCACGAAGGTCAGCCCCTCGGCCAGGATCCGGTGGATGCCGAGGATCAACGCGATGCTCGCCACCGGAATGGTGCCGGTCGTGCCCAGCGTCGCCGCCAGCACCACGAATGCCGCACCGGCCACGCCGGCCGCCCCTTTGGAGGTCAGCAGCAGCACCGCAATCAGGCCCAGCTGGTGCCACACGGTCAGTTCGGTGTTGGTCGCCTGGGCCAGGAACAGCGCCACGGTGGTCAGGTACAGGCAGGTGCCATCCAGGTTGAACGAGTAACCGGCGGGGATCACGAAACCGACCACGCCTTCCTCGCAGCCCAGCTTCTTCATCTTCTCGATCAGGCGCGGCAGCACCGTTTCTGTTGAGGTGGTCGCCGCGACGATCACGATCTCATCGCGCAGATAGCCCAGCAGCCGCCACAGGCTGGCGCCGGTCCACCAGCACACACTGCCCAGCACCAGCACGGTGAACAGCCCGCAGACCACGAAGAACTCGATGATCAGCTCGCCCAGCGACAGCAGCGAACCCGCGCCGAACTGGCCGACGGTGAAGGCGATCGCACCAAACGCACCGATCGGGGCGAAGTACATGATGTAGCCGATGATCTTGAACAGCGCGCCCGAGGTCGACTCGATCACCTTCATCACCGGCGCGCCGCGCTCGCCGATCGAGGCCAGCGCCACGCCGAACAGCACCGCCACGAACAGCACCTGCAGCACATGCGCTTCGGTAAAGGCGCTGACCAGCGTGTTGGGGATGATCGCCATGATGTAGGACACGATCGACTGGTCGTGCGCACTGTGCACGTAGCCCTGGATGCTGGCCATGTCGATCGTGGCCGGGTCGATGTTCATGCCGGCGCCGGGCTTCCAGACATCGACCACGACCAGGCCCACGATCAGCGCCAGGATGGTGATGACTTCGAAGTAGATGAGCGACTTCAAGGCCAGGCGGCCCACGCTGCGCATGTCGCGCATGCCGGCGATGCCATGCACCACCGTGACGAAGATGATCGGACCGATCATCATCCGGATCAGCTTGATGAACGCGTCGCCGAAGGGTTTCATCGCCGAGCCGATGTCTGGCTGCAGCCACCCCAACAACACACCGATCAGCGTACCGGCCAGCACCTGGAACCAGAGCTGGCCAACAATGCCGAAGCGGCTCGGCCGCTTCTCTACAACGGTCATATCAACCCTCCCAGGTCACAAGAATAAGGACGTCGTGCGTATTCAGTCGAACAGCACGCCGTCGAAGAGCTTCCGCGCAGTGCGCAGTACGGCGGCGCGGGACACCTGCCCGGCCGTATCCAGATCAAGCACGGCCGCGGTGCTGCCGCTGGGATGTTCGATCTCCAGCGTCTGGTGCAGGCCGCCGGGCAGCACCGCCAGGGCGTGCGCGGGTGAGTCCGGCAGCAGGCAGGCGGTGGCGACCGTCACTGCGCCGAGCACGCCGATGGAGGCGTGGCAGCGGTGCGGAATGAAGGAACGGACGCTGATCACCCCGCCCGCGCGCGGCGCGGCCACCAGCATCATCTTGGGCACCGACTGGGCACGGACATCGCCGAGCCGCATCAGCGGGCCGGCCTGCAGGCGGATGGCCTCCAACCGTGCCTTGAGCGCCTCGTCCGCATCCAGCGTGGCGCGGTCCTCATGCCCGCTGATCCCGACATCGCCGGCACGCAGCACCACGCACGGCATGCCGTTGTCGATCAGTGTCACCTGCACGCCGTCGATGACATCCACGGCCTGGCCGGTCGGCAGCAGGGCACCACAGCTGGAGCCAGCAACATCGGCGAACGCCAGCGGCACCGGCGCGGCGCTGCCAGGGACACCATCGATGCGCGCCTCACCGTCGTAGGCCACCTTGCCCTGCGGCGTCTGTACGCTGGCCACGGCGAGCGTATCGGTGTTGCACATGAAGATGCGCACCTCGGTCTGATCCGTGGTGGCGGCAACCAGCCCGCGCTCGATCGCGAACGGGCCGACCGCGGCCAGCATGTTGCCGCAGTTCTGCGCATCGCTCACCACGGCCTGGTCCACGAAAACCTGCAGGAACAGGTACTCCACGTCGGCATCGGCGCGACTGGAAGGCGCCACGACGGCGACCTTGGAGGTCAACGGATCGCCGCCGCCCATGCCATCGATCTGGCGCGGATCGGGCGAACCGAACGCACGCAGCAGGAAGGCATCACGCGCGGCCGGCTCGGCGGGCAGCTCCGACGCGAGGAAGAACCCGCCCTTGGAGGTGCCACCGCGCATCCACATCGCGCGCACTCCCTCACTCATAGCGCAGGCCCTTGGCCGCCAGGCGCTCACGCATCTGGTAGATGTCCAGGCCGAGCTCGCCGTTGGCCAGGCGTTCGCGCTTGTCGGCCTCGCGCGCCTCGCGCGCCCGTGCGTCGGCGGCTACCCGGTCTGCATCGGCACGCGGCACGATGCAGACGCCGTCATCGTCTGCGATCACCACGTCGCCCGGCTGGACCAGCGCCCCGCCGCAGACCACCGGCACATTCACCGAACCCAGCGTTTCCTTGACCGTACCCTGTGCGTGGACCGCGCGGCTCCAGACCGGAAAGCCCATCGCGGTGAGGTCACGCACGTCGCGCACGCCAGCATCGATCACCAGCCCGCGGCAGCCGCGCACCTGGGCCGAGGTCGCCAGCAGATCGCCGAAGTAGCCGTCAGTGCAATCACTGGTGGGCGCGACCACCAGTACATCGCCCTCGCGCAGCTGTTCGATCGCCACGTGCATCATCCAGTTGTCGCCCGGCGGCACCGACACAGTGACCGCGCTGCCGGCGATGCGGACGCCGCTGTAGATCGGGCGCAGCCGTGGATGCAGCAGGCCGCTGCGACCCTGCGCTTCGTGCGCGGTGGCGACACCGGCCTCTGCCAGAGCCTGAATCGCCGCCGGAGCAGCGCGTTCGATAGAAGAAACTACCCGGGACATCCATCCATCCTTCGTTGACGATGACGCAGTCTGTCGTCGCCCGGCCTGCCCCCTCAAGATCGTTTTTCGAAACAGCCATTGGATTTGGTTATAGTTGATCCATGAGCAGCCCTCTGGATCTGAACCTCAAGCATCTGCACGCCCTTGCCGCCGTCTACCACCACGGCGGCATCAGCGCCGCCGCTCCGCACGTGAACCTGTCCCAGCCGGCCCTGACCCAGGCCATCGCGCGGCTGGAGAAACAGTTGGACGCGCCGCTGTTCGACCGGCAGCCCGGTGGCATGTCGCCCACCGAGGCGGCCGACCTGCTGGTCCCCCGCATCGAACGCGCGCTGGACTACATCACGCACGGGGTCCGCGTGGCCCGTCGCGCGCAGCGGCTGCCGGCGATGCCGGCTGTCGAACGCCGCGTCACCCTGGGCCAGCTGCGCGCCCTGGCGGCGGTGGATACGGCCGGCAGCTTCACCCTGGCTGCCAGTCGCGCGGGCGTGTCGCAGCCCGCGATCTACCGTGCGGTGCACGAGTTGTCCGAGGTGATCGAAACACCGCTGACCGTGCGCCGAGGCAAGACCGTACAGCCCACTCCGGCGGCGACGCGCATGCTGCGCCTGGTCCGGCTGGCCCTGTCCGAACTCGGCGCCGGCATCGATGAACTCGCCTCGCTGCGCTCGCAGCAGGGCGGCCGGGTTTCGCTGGGGGTCATGCCGCTCGCGCGGGCGATCCTGCTGCCCCAGGTACTGGCACGCTTCGCGCGGGCCTATCCGGGCGCCACGGTGAACGTGATCGAAGGCCCCTACGCCGAACTGCTGGGCGATCTGCGCGAGGGCAGCCTGGACCTGTTGATCGGCGCGATGCGCGACAGGCTGCCGGTGCGCGATATCGCCCAGGAAGGGCTGTTCGACGACGACCCGGTCATTGTCGCGCGCAGCGGTCATCCCCTGGCCGCGACCAAGGGCTTCGGCTTTGCCCGGCTGCTGGACTACCCGTGGGTGATCGCCGCGACCGGCGCACCGGTGCGGGCGCGCTGGGAACACATGTTCCGGCAGCACGGCCACGAACCGCCGCGGCTGCGCATCGAGTGTGGTTCGGTGTTGATCACGCGCGGCCTGCTGCTTGAAGATGATTGGCTCACCTTGATGTCGCGCGATCAGTTCGTGTTCGAACGTCGCGCCGGCCTGCTCTGCGAGGTCGGGCGGGCCGGTGATGACCTGCGCCGCCGCATCGGCCTCACCACCCGCGCCGATTGGCACCCTACCCGGCTGCAGCAGGCGTTCGTGGAAACCTTCCGCCAGGTCTGTGCCGAGCGCAACGAGGTGACCGACGACGCCTGGCCGTTCCGGTTTCCAGCGACCTGATCGTGCACATGAAAAAACACCCGGCTCGCGCCGGGTGTTTTCGTGTTTCATCCATCGGCCAGTGACCGATGGGTTACCGAAGCCGGGCAGCGCCCGGCGTCGGATCAGGCAGCAACCGTACCGGCCACGTCCTGATAGTCCTCGATCTGGTCGAAGTTCATGTAGCGGTAGATGTCCTTGCTGCTGGCATCCAGCACGCCGATGTCGGCCATGTACTCTTCCTTGGTCGGGATGCGACCCAGGCGCGAGCAGATCGCGGCCAGCTCGGCCGAGCCCAGGTACACGTTGGAGTTGCGGCCCAGGCGGTTCGGGAAGTTGCGGGTCGAGGTGGAGAACACCGTCGCGCCCTCACGCACCTGCGCCTGGTTGCCCATGCACAGCGAGCAGCCCGGCATTTCCATGCGGGCACCGGCGGTGCCGAACGTGCCGTAATGGCCTTCCTTGGTCAGCTCCGAAGCATCCATCTTGGTCGGCGGGGCGACCCACAGCTTGGTCGGGATGTCGCGCTTGCCTTCCAGCAGCTTGGCCGCCGCACGGAAGTGACCGATGTTGGTCATGCACGAACCGATGAACACTTCGTCGATCGCCGCACCGGCGACGTCGGACAGCGTCTTGACGTCGTCCGGATCGTTCGGGCAGGCCACGATCGGCTCGTGGATGTCGGCCAGGTCGATCTCGATGACGGCGGCGTACTCGGCGTCGGCATCCGGCTCCAGCAGCTCCGGGTTGGCCAGCCAGGCTTCCATCTTCTCGATGCGGCGCGCCAGCGAACGGGCGTCCTGGTAACCCTCGGCAATCATCCACTTCAGCAGCGTGATGTTGCTGGTGAGGTACTCGATGATCGGCTCCTTGTTCAGGTGCACCGAGCAACCGGCCGCCGAACGCTCGGCCGAGGCATCGGAGAGTTCGAACGCCTGCTCGACCTTCAGATCCGGCAAACCCTCGATTTCCAGGATGCGACCGGAGAAGATGTTCTTCTTGCCGGCCTTGGCCACGGTCAGCAGGCCGGACTTGATCGCGTACAGCGGGATCGCGTTGACCAGGTCACGCAGGGTCACGCCCGGCTGCATCGTGCCCTTGAAGCGGACCAGCACCGATTCGGGCATGTCCAGCGGCATCACGCCGGTGGCGGCCGCGAAGGCGACCAGGCCCGAGCCGGCCGGGAACGAAATGCCCACCGGGAAACGGGTGTGCGAGTCGCCGCCGGTGCCGACGGTGTCGGGCAGCAGCATGCGGTTGAGCCAGCTGTGGATCACGCCATCGCCCGGGCGCAGCGAGATGCCGCCACGGGTGGAGATGAACTCCGGCAGGGTGTGGTGGGTCTTGACGTCCACCGGCTTCGGGTACGCGGCGGTGTGGCAGAACGACTGCATCACCAGGTCGGCCGAGAAGCCCAGGCAGGCCAGGTCCTTCAGCTCGTCACGGGTCATCGGGCCGGTGGTGTCCTGCGAGCCCACCGAGGTCATCTTCGGTTCGCAGTAGGTGCCCGGGCGCATGCCCTTGCCTTCCGGCAGGCCACAGGCGCGGCCGACCATCTTCTGCGCCAGCGAGAAGCCCTTGCCGGTATCCGGCGGGTCCATCGGCAGGCGGAACAGATCGGTCGGGGCCAGGCCCAGCGCCTCCCGCGCCTTGGCGGTCAGGCCACGGCCGATGATCAGCGGAATGCGGCCACCGGCGCGCACTTCGTCGAACAGCACGTCGGACTTGACCTTGAACTCGGCGATGACCGCACCGTCCTTGAGGGCCTTGCCGTCGTACGGGCGCAGCTCGATCACATCGCCCATGTTCATCTGCGACACGTCGAGTTCGATCGGCAGCGCGCCGGCGTCTTCCATCGTGTTGTAGAAGATCGGGGCGATCTTCGAACCCAGGCACACACCGCCGAAGCGCTTGTTCGGAATGAACGGAATATCTTCGCCGGTGAACCACAGCACCGAGTTGGTGGCCGACTTGCGGCTCGAACCGGTACCGACCACGTCGCCCACGTAGGCGACCAGGTGGCCCTTGTCCTTCAGCGATTCGATGAACTTGACCGGGCCGCGCTTGCCGTCTTCTTCCGGCTCGATGCCATCACGCTTGTTCTTCAGCATCGCCAGGGCGTGCAGCGGGATGTCCGGGCGGGTGGTGGCATCCGGGGCCGGCGACAGGTCATCGGTGTTGGTTTCGCCGGTCACCTTGAGCACGGTGATGGTCAGGCTCTCGGGCACCTGCGGGCGGCTGGTGAACCACTCCGCATCGGCCCAGCTCTGCAGCACGCCCTGGGCGTTCGCGTTGCCGGCCTTGGCCTTTTCCTGCACATCGTGGAAGGCATCGAACACCAGCAGGGTGTTCTTCAGCGCATCGGCGGCGATCGCGCCGACGATGGCGTCGTCCAGCAGCTGCACCAGCGGGGCAACGTTGTAACCACCGAGCATGGTGCCCAGCAGTTCGGTGGCGCGCTCACGCGTGATCAGCGGATTGACTTCGCTGCCCAGCGCGATCGCGGCCAGGTACGAGGCCTTGACCTTGGCGGCGTCATCGACGCCGGCCGGCACGCGGTGGGTCAGCAGTTCCAGCAGGAACTCGGCTTCGCCCGCCGGCGGGTCCTTCAGCAGCTCGATGACGTCGGCCGTCTGCTGGGCGCTCAGCGGCAGCGGCGGGATGCCAAGCGCGGCGCGCTCGGCTACGTGGTGGCGGTAGGCTTCCAACATGACAACTCCCGGGTGATTCTTTGAAAGAATGCGGTTTAAAAGTATGGGCTCAGGCGTGCGGCACGATCAGCTTCAGGCCCTTGAAGTAGTCGCGGTAAAACGTGTCGTTCCAGGTGATCAGGCCATCGCACTGCAGGAGTGCATGCGACCCGACCATGAATTCGTCCAGCCCGCGTGGCTTGGCGCCCCGCTGCCGGTGCCGGCGGTGCATCTCACCGGCGCGCAATGCGGATTTGGCCTCCAGCGGACTGAAGTGGACGCCCATTTCCTCCAGCGCCTCCTGCACTTCGGCGCCGCCGCGCAGCGACGCGCAGATCTCGGCGAGGGTCACCCCGCAGATCACCACGCGCCCGCCGACCAGGCTCTGGCGCAGGCCCGCTTCGACCGCATCAGCCTGCGGGCCATTGCTGAGCAGTTCAATCAGCACCGGTGAATCCACGGCGATCATCACGCGCTCATTCCTCGTCGCGGACCGCGCGCACGGCTGCTTCGGCCGAATCGAAACCATCCAGCGCGAACTTGCCGCGGGCACGGGAGATCGCATCGTCCACGCTCTTGCGCAGGATGATGCGGCTGCCCTCGAGCTCCACCTTCAGCTGGGTGCCCTTGGTCAGGCCAAGCGCATCACGGACCGCCTTGGGCAAGGTGATCTGCCCGCGTTCTGCAACGGTAGCTTCCATCGGTACGCCCTCCAAAGTATGCACAAATTATACATACTTCCGGGGGCATACTTCCACTGGAGTACTGATCTGGCCGCCAAGACCCTTGGCACAGAAAGGATCTGTCTCATCCGTGACATGAGGGATACATATCTCCATGTAGCCTGAGACCAACTGCCGCAGGTGGGCACCGCCCTGAATCGTTCATACTCAGGACGATCGCGGGCCCACCGGTCAGCGGCGAACGCAAGCAGGCCTGCCTCGGGCGGGCCAACGCAAGCCATCCGCAAGAGGAGTCATCTGCAATGAGCGATTCGTTCTCCACCCGCAGCCAGCTGGACGTCGGCGGCACCACCTACGACTACTTCAGCCTGCCCAAGCTCGGACAGACGTTCGACATCTCCCACCTGCCCTACTCGATGAAGATCCTGCTGGAGAACCTGCTCCGGCACGAGGATGGCGGCGTCACCGTCGGCAAGGACCACATCCAGGCCGTCGCCCAGTGGGACCCCAAGGCCGAACCGGACATCGAGATCGCGTTCATGCCCGCGCGCGTTGTGCTGCAGGATTTCACCGGCGTGCCCTGCGTGGTCGATCTGGCCGCGATGCGTGATGCCGTGGTCAAGCTCGGCGGACGCCCGGAGCAGATCAACCCGCAGATCCCCTCCGAGCTGGTGATCGATCACTCGGTGCAGGTCGATGTGTTCGGCACCCCCGACGCGCTGGATCTCAACGGCAAGATCGAATTCCAGCGCAACCAGGAACGCTACGGCTTCCTGCGCTGGGGCCAGAAGGCGTTCGACAATTTCAAGGTGGTGCCGCCCAACACCGGCATCGTCCACCAGGTGAACCTGGAAAACCTGGCCCGCGTGGTGATGACCGCAGACAAGGATGGCAAGGCCGTTGCGTATCCGGACACCGTGTTCGGCACCGACAGCCACACCACCATGATCAATGGCATCGGCGTGCTCGGCTGGGGCGTGGGCGGCATCGAAGCGGAGGCGGCCATGCTGGGCCAGCCGTCGTCGATGCTGATCCCGCAGGTGGTCGGCTTCAAGCTGACCGGCCGCATGCCCGAAGGCGCCACCGCCACCGATCTGGTGCTGACCGTCACCCAGATGCTGCGCAAGCACGGCGTGGTCGGGAAGTTCGTGGAGTTCTTCGGCGAAGGCCTGCAGCACCTGCCGCTGGCCGACCGTGCCACGATCGGCAACATGGCCCCGGAGTACGGCGCCACCTGCGGCATCTTCCCGATCGATGAAGAATCACTGACCTACCTGCGCCTGTCCGGCCGCAGCGAGGAGCAGATCGCGCTGGTGGAAGCCTATGCCAAGGCCCAGGGCCTGTGGCATGCCGCCAACACCGCGCACGCCAGCTACAGCGCCACGCTGGAACTGGACATGGGCCAGGTCAAGCCGTCGCTGGCTGGCCCCAAGCGCCCGCAGGACCGCGTGCTGCTGGAAGACGTCAAGCAGAACTACCGCGAGAACCTCGTCGGCCTGACCACCAACCGCGACAAGCGCAACGATGATGTCGCCAAGTTCGTCAACGAAGGTGGCGGCGCGGCGGTCGGCAACGAACAGCTGGCCAAGGGTTACAGCGATGTCGAACTGGATGGCCAGAAATTCCGGCTGAAGGATGGCGCGGTGGTCATCGCCGCGATCACCTCGTGCACCAATACCTCCAACCCGGCGGTGATGATCGGTGCCGGCCTGCTCGCCCGCAACGCGGCGGCCAAGGGCCTGGACCGCAAGCCGTGGGTCAAGACCTCGCTCGGCCCAGGCTCGCGCGTGGTCACCGATTACCTGGAAAAAGCCGGAGTGCTGACCGAGCTGGAGAAGGTCGGCTTCTACGTGGTCGGCTACGGCTGTACCACCTGCATCGGCAACTCCGGCCCGCTGCCCACCGAAGTCAGCGCTGGCATCGCCGCCGGTGACCTGGTGGTGGCCTCAGTGCTGTCGGGCAACCGCAACTTCGAAGGCCGCGTGCACCCGGAAGTCAAAATGAACTACCTGGCCAGCCCGCCGCTGGTCGTCGCCTACGCAATCGCCGGCACCACCGACATCGACCTGACCACCGAGCCGCTGGGCACGGGCAGCGATGGGCAGCCGGTGTACCTGCGCGATATCTGGCCGAGCAACAAGGAAATCGGCGATGTGATTGCCGCGACCATCGGGCCGGAGATGTTCAAGAAGAACTATGCCGACGTGTTCAAGGGCGACACCCGCTGGAACACCATCAAGTCGCCCGATGGCGATCTGTATGAGTGGGACGGCAGCTCGACCTACATCAAGAACCCGCCCTACTTCGAGGGCATGACCATGGACGTCGGCCACATCGACGACGTGCATGGCGCCCGCGTGATGGGCCTGTTCGGCGATTCGATCACCACCGATCACATCTCCCCGGCCGGCAACATCAAGAAGGATTCCCCGGCGGGCCGCTTCCTGCAGGAGCGCGGCGTGCAGCCGGCCGACTTCAACAGCTACGGCAGCCGCCGCGGCAACGATGACGTCATGGTGCGCGGCACCTTCGCCAACATCCGCATCAAGAACCTGATGTTCGGCGGCGAAGAAGGCGGCAACACCCTGTACTTCCCGAAGGATGGCGGCGAGCCGCAGAAGCTGGCGATCTACGATGCGGCCGTCAAGTACAAGGCCGAGGGCGTTCCGCTGGTCGTCTTCGCCGGCAAGGAATACGGCACCGGCTCCTCGCGCGACTGGGCGGCCAAGGGCACCAACCTGCTGGGCGTCAAGGCGGTCATCGCCGAGAGCTTCGAGCGCATCCACCGCTCCAACCTGGTCGGCATGGGCGTGCTGCCGCTGCAGTTCAAGAACGGCGACAACGCCCAGAGCCTGGGCCTGGATGGTTCGGAAGTAATCGACATCACCGGCCTGGAGGATGGCGCCAGCAAGACGGCCACCCTCACCGCGACCAAGGCCGATGGCACGAAGAAGACCTTCGAGGCCCATGTGATGCTGCTCACGCCGAAGGAAGTGGAGTACTTCAAGCACGGCGGCCTGCTGCAGTACGTGCTGCGTCAGTTGGCCGGAAAGAAGTAAGCGCCTGGCACGGCGCCAGTTACGCCCTCTCCGGTAGAGGGATCGCACGACAGCAAGGGGGCAGACGCCCCCTTGCTGCTGTTTGGCGTTCCCCGCCGCCAGTCTTCATTTTCATAAATTTCATAAATCCCATATTTCTCCCAATCCGTACGGATCGGGCTACACTTGACGCCATCCGCCAGGGAGCCGCCGCCATGCTGCACGCGCTCAAGTTCGACCCGATCACCGAGCTGACCCGCACCACCGCCTCGACGGTGAAGGAGCACTGGCGCAAGGTGATGCAGGACGTCCGCGAACAGCAGGCCGTACTGGTCACCAATCACAACGAGCCGCAGGCCGTCATTCTGTCCGCCCAGCAGTACCAGGCCATGCAGGCCGAGGTTGTGTCGTTGCAGCGGGACCTCGCGTCCCTGCGCGAACAGGCCCCGGCCCTGCAGCAGCTCCGTCAGCGCTTCGATGATCGCCTTGCCGTGCTGGACAGCGCCGCGGCCGCCAACAAGGCGCGCGCGCTGCTGCGCAAGCCAGCACGCCTCAAGGGCAAGGTGGCCGCAGGCAGCGGTTACTGATGCCTGCACGGCCCTTCCTGTTCGTGCTGGCAGGGGTCAACGGCGCAGGCAAGAGCTCCATTGGGGGTCATCTGCTCCGCCAAGCGGGTCTGGACTGGTTCAATCCCGACGACTGGGCCCGCCAGCTGTGCCGCGAATTCGGCATGAATCAGCGCGAGGCCAATGGCCGGGCGTGGACGGAAGGCTTCAGCCGACTGCGCTCTGCCATCGCCGAACGCCGCAACCACGCCTTCGAAACCACCCTGGGCGGGCAGTCGATCGCCGCGACCCTGGCCGAGGCCTGCGCCACGCATGACGTACTGGTCTGGTACTGCGGCCTGGCCTCGCCCCAGCAGCACATCGCACGGGTGCGCGCACGCGTTGCGGCCGGTGGCCACCCGATCAGCGATGCGGACATCCACCGCCGCTACCCGTTGGCGCTGCAGAACCTGATCGCCCTGCTGCCAGCGCTGGCACAGCTGCAGGTGTACGACAACAGTGCCGAGGCCGGTCCTGGCCAGCCGGTTGCCGATCCACAGCTTGTGCTGCAGATGGACGGTGGCCGTTTGACCTGGCCTGCGGCCGATGACGTCGCCCAACTGCGGCAGACACCCGACTGGGCCGTGCCGGTGCTGGAAGCTGCACTGCAGTGCCACGACAGCTGCGCTGACGAGCCGCCGCGATGAGCGGGGATGGACGGATGAGCGAACACATGCGGCTGCAAACGTCATTTATCGCCGGCGCCACCCTGCCCCGCGGCCCCACTGCCGCCGTTGTTCACCGGCCCTTCGCGTTTTCCATTCGGGACGGTATGCTGCCGAGGCATGAAACGACGGATACTCTCCGTCATCGCTTTACATCATCCACGTTTCCTGGAGGGGGAATATGAGTCTGGAACGACCCTGGCTGCAGAGCTATCCCAAAGGCGTACCCGCCGAGATCGACGTCAACGAGTTCCATTCGGTCTCGGCCGTCTTCGACACTTCGGTGGCCAAGTTCCGCGACCGCCCCGCCTACTCCAGTTTCGGCAAGGTCCTGACCTACGGGGAAACGGACGCACTGGTCGAACAGTTCGCCGCCTATCTGCTGGGTGAGCTGCAGCTCAAGAAGGGCGACCGCGTTGCCCTGATGATGCCCAACTGCCTGCAGTACCCGATCGCCACGTTCGGCGTGCTGCGTGCCGGCCTGACCGTGGTCAACGTCAACCCGCTCTACACCGCCCGCGAGCTCAAGCACCAGCTGGTGGATTCCGGCGCGGCCGTGCTGGTGGTCGTGGACAACTTCTGCGACACCGTGCAGCAGGTCATTGCCGACACCCCGATCAAGCAGGTGGTGACCACCGGCCTGGGCGACATGCTCGGCGCCAAGGGCATCGTGGTGAACTTCGTCCTGAAGTACATCAAGAAGATGGTGCCCAACTACAGCCTGCGCGGCGCGATCCGCTTCAACCAGGCGCTCAAGCTGGGCAGCCGCCACACCCTGCCCAAGGTCGAGATCGACCACGACGATGTCGCCTTCCTGCAGTACACCGGCGGCACCACCGGCGTGGCCAAGGGCGCGATGCTGACCAACCGCAACCTGGTCGCCAACATGCAGCAGGCCTCGGCCTGGATCTCCGCCTCGGGGATCGAGATGGGCAAGGAGGTGATCATCACCGCCCTGCCGCTGTACCACATCTTCGCGTTGACGGCGAACGGGCTGGTCTTCATGAAGTTCGGTGGCTGCAACTACCTGATCACCAACCCGCGCGACATGAAGGGCTTCGTCAAGGAGCTCAAGGCGACCCGCTTCACCGCGATCACCGGCGTCAACACGCTGTTCAACGGCCTGCTCAACACCCCGGGCTTCGACGAGGTCGATTTCTCCTCGCTGAAGGTCACCCTGGGCGGCGGCATGGCGGTGCAGCGCGCCGTCGCCGAGCGTTGGAAGAAGGTCACCGGCGTCACCCTGGTCGAGGCCTATGGCTTGACCGAGACTTCGCCGGCCGCCTGCATCAACCCGCTCGACCTGGCCGAGTACAACGGTGCGATCGGCCTGCCGATCCCGTCCACCGATGCCTGCGTCAAGGATGACGCCGGCAAGACGCTGGCCGTCGGCGAAGTCGGCGAGCTGTGCATCAAGGGTCCGCAGGTGATGAAGGGCTACTGGCAGCGCCCGGAAGATACCGCGCAGGCGGTGGACGCCGAGGGCTGGCTGCACACCGGCGACATGGCACGGATGGATGAGCAGGGCTTCTTCTACATCGTGGACCGCAAGAAGGACATGATCCTGGTGTCCGGCTTCAACGTGTACCCCAATGAGGTCGAAGACGTCATCGCGATGATGCCCGGCGTGCTCGAAGTCGCGGCGGTCGGCGTGCCCGATGAGAAGTCCGGTGAAGTGGTCAAGGTGGTCATCGTCAAGAAGGACCCCAACCTCACCGCCGAGATGGTCAAGGAACATGCACGCGCGAACCTGACCGGCTACAAGCACCCGCGGATCGTGGAGTTCCGCAAGGAACTGCCCAAGACCAACGTCGGCAAGATCCTGCGCCGCGAACTGCGCGATACCCCTGCGCCGTAACGGTTCCCCAACGGCTGCATCTTCACAGGGCCCCTGCCGGCAACGGCGGGGGCCTTTTGCATTGCGTGAGATGCCGGGGGTGTAGGATCGCGGCGTGTGGACCCGTCAGGCCCGCCGCCCACCGTCCTCCCAGCGGGCCAGCCTCCGAGGAAATCGCCATGAGCACCATTGAAAAGCTGCCCGTCAACCACCGCTACGCCACCATCCGCACGGAAACCACCGGCAACGACGATGCCCATTGGCTGTTCATGCATGCCGATGCCGCCAGCGGCATCCGCCCGTGCTGCCGCAAGGACATGCTCGACGAAATGTGGAACTTCATGAGCGCGATCACCCGCAGCCCGGCCGAGCGCAACAGCGGCAAGCTGCGCCATTTCGTGCTCGCCTCCGATGCCAATGCCTACAACCTGGGCGGCGATCTGGACCTGTTCACCCGCCTGATCCGCGAGGGCAACCGCGACCGCCTGCTGACCTATGCGCAGCGCTGCGTGGAAGGCGTGCACCACCTGCACACCGGCTTCGGTGGCGACGTGCGCTCGATCGCGCTGATCCAGGGCGATGCCCTCGGCGGCGGCCTGGAGATGGCGCTGGCCTGCCACACCATCGTGGCCGAGGAAGGCTGCGGCATGGGCCTGCCGGAAGTGCTGTTCGGGCTGTTCCCGGGCATGGGCGCCTATTCCTTCCTGTGCAAGCGCGTGGCCCCGCAGCTGGCCGAGAAGATCATCCTCGACGGCCGCGTGTATTCCTCCGAAGAGATGCATGCCATGGGCGTGGTCGATGTGCTGGTGCCCAAGGGCCAGGGCGTCAAGGCCGTGGAAGACCTGATCCGCCAGCACCAGCGCATTCCGCATTCGTATCTGGCGATGAACGCCGCGCGCAACCTCGCCCAGGCCGTGCGCTATGACGAACTGCTGGAAATCACCAAGGTCTGGGTGGACTCCGCCCTTGCGCTGGGCGACAAGTCGCTGCGCACCATGGACCGCCTGATCAAGGCCCAGACCCGCCGCGCCACCCTCGACGTCGCCTGAGCCATCCCCTCCCCTGTGTTGTTCAAGCCCGGCTGCCGCCGGGCTTTTTTTTATTGCAGCCCCACTCAGCGCATGTCGCCGCCGTCGTCGGCCTGCCCCTGCGCCTTGCGCTGCGCACGTGCATCCAGCGCCTGCCGGCCTTCCTTGATGCCGGCCTGCAGCAGGGTCACGCGCTGCCGCCATTCGCTCTTGAGCTGCCAGTCGGCCATGCGCATCAGATCCCCGGCGCGGTTGGCAACGCGGACCAGGCCCAGATTGCTGGCCACGCCCTTGATCGCGTGCGCCTGCTCGCGGAAATGGACCCAGTCGCTGCGCTCGCCGTCGGCCAGTGCCACGCCGATGCACTGGTCGGCATCGGCCAGGCATTGGCGGATGAACTCGCGTTCGAAACCGTCGCCCATGCCGAGCGAGGCCAGCTCGTCGAGCACGCCCGGGTCCAGTACACCATCCAGCACGGTAGCGGTACGCACGATCGGTGCGCTGGCCTTGAGCTGGCCGTTGGAGGCGATATCGGCAAGCACATCCAGCAGCCGCACCGCGACCACGGGCTTGGCCAGGAACGTATGCGCGCCGGCCTGCGTGCAGCGTTGGATGGCCTCGGGCGTGACGTCGGCGCTGAGCACCAGCACCGGCGTGCGCGGACCGCCACCGGCCTGCATCACGCGCAGTTCCTTGAGCATGTCCAGGCCACTCATGCCGGGCATGTGCAGATCCACGATGGCCGCATCGAAATCACTCTCGGCCATCGCATCGAGCACCGCTTCACCGCCGTTGACGCACAGCACCTTGTGGCCGGCCTTCTGCAGCAGGCGCTGCAGCACCATCCGGTTGGCCTCGTGATCGTCGGCGACCAGGATGTGCATGCTGCGCACGCGCGCGCGGTGGCGCAGGAACGGGTCGGCAAACGCAATCACATTGCCGTTGCGGTCCGGCAGCCCGTCGCCGACCAGCGCCGGGGTGACCGTGCCCAGCGGCACGCGCGGCGGCGCGAACGGCAGCTCGAACCAGAAATGGCTGCCCTGCGGCGGGTTCTCTTCGTAGCCGATGTCCCCGCCCATCGCCTCGACCAGGCCCTTGGCGATGGTGGTGCCCAGGCCGGTGCCTTCGTGGCGGCGCGCCATGCTGACGTCGGCCTGCTCGAACGCTTCGAACAGGCGCGGGCGCATCTCCGGGGCGACACCGATGCCCGTGTCGAGGATGTCGAACCGCAGGCGCACCCCGCCGTTGGATTCGGCATCGAGCACGGCCACGCGGATTTCGACACGGCCGTGGTCGGTGAACTTGACTGCGTTGCCGGCGATGTTGAGCAGGATCTGCCGCAGGTGACCCAGGTCACCGCGCAGCAGCGGCGGCACGGTATCGGCCACCTTGACCCGGTAATCCAGCCGCTTGGCCTTGGCCTGCGGCAGCAGGATCAACCCGATGGCCTGGATCACATCGGCCAGCGCGAAGTCCTCGGCGGTCACGCGCAACTTGCCCGCTTCGATCGCGGAGATATCGAGCACTTCCTCCACCAGCGCCAGCAGGCTGCGCGAGGACGCCTGGATGGTGTTCACACACTCGCGCTGCTCGTCGTCGAGCTTGGTGGTGGCCAGCAGCTCGGTCATGCCCGACAGGCCGTTGAGCGGCGTGCGGAACTCGTGGCTCATGTTGGCCAGGAAACGGCTCTTGGCCTCGCTCGCGCGGCGCGCCTCGGCCATCGCACGGGTGAGCTGGCGCAGCAGCGTGGAGAAATACAGCGGCACCGCCGCCAGGCCCAGCCACAGGCCGAATGCCAGCCGCGCGTTCAGATGCCAGTACGGGGTCAGCAGTGCGGTGCTGCCGAAGCTGACCATCGCCATCGCCACCGCGACGTACAGATAGTTGTTGCCGTAGCGCATGCCGTTGCCGACCGTCACCCACATCACCACGATGTAGACCCAGGCCAGTGGCTCGCCCATCTGCACCATGCCGGCGGCGATCAGCCCGTAATCGGCGAGCATGCCGGCCACGCGGCGCGGGTCCGAGCGTCCCGGCCGCCACAGCAGCCAGCCGAACAGCCCCAGCGAGAGGGTCAGGCCGGTCAGCACGATCGCCAGCACCCCGTGGTACTGCGCCGGGGGCAGGTCGTGGCGCGGCCCCGGCATGAGCACATACAGCAGGATCAGGGTGATCAGCACGATGCGCACGATCGCCTGGCCGTGTTCGGTATCCGGGCGCTGCGCCAGGCGGTGCTTCAGGCGCGGGTACAGACGACGCATATCACATCCCCGGGCGGGATGACGCGGTGGAGTGCTGTGCGCAGATCTCATCAAGCTGGAGGCGGCCGCGCAGCAGGGCATCGACGCAGCGCGGATCGAACAACCGGCCCCGCTGGGCATACAGATACGCCAGCGTGGCTTCCATGGTCCATGCTTCCTTGTACGGACGCGGTGAGATCAGCGCGTCGAACACATCGGCCACCGCCACGATCCGCGCTTCCAGCGGAATCGCATCGCCGACCAGCCCATCCGGGTAGCCGCTGCCGTCGTAGCGCTCATGGTGGCGCAGCGCGATCAGGGCCCCGACCTGGATGAAACGGTTCTGGCTGCCACTCAGCAGCTCGTAGCCGATCCGCGGGTGCCGGCGCATGATCGCCTGCTCCTCATCGCTCAGCTTGCCCTGTTTGAGCAGGACCGCATCGGGAATGGCGATCTTGCCCATGTCGTGCAGGGGCGCGGCCATCTCGATCAGCTTGACCTCTTCTTCCGGCAGCCCGAGCTGCTCGGCGATCAGCCCGGCGACATGGGCCATGCGCTCCAGGTAGGCACTGGTGCCGGCATCACGGAATTCGATCGCCCGCGCCAGCCGCGACAGTGTTTCGCGCTCGCGCTCCTCCACCTCGTGCATGCTGGCCAGCAGGCGCTGCTCCAGCGACAGCGCGCGCTGCTTGACGTTCTCCGACTGCTGGCGCAGCTGCAACAGGTTGTAGCAGCGCGCGCGCAGTTCGCGCGGGCGGATGGGCTTGACCAGGAAATCGATCACCCCGGCCTCCAGCGCGGCCTGTCGGATCGGCTCGTCGCCGACCACGGTGATCAGGATCACGGGGATGTCGCGGTGCTTGGGCAGGCGGCGGAAGCGGCGGGCGAACTCCAGCCCGTCCATCTCCGGCATGCGGTAATCGAGCAACAGCAGATCCACGGCGTGCGACTCGCACCAGGCAAGCGCCGTCAGCGGATCGCCGAAGTCGTGCACGGACAGTTCCGGCGCGATGTCCTCGATGACATGGCGCAGCATGGTACGCGCGGACGTCTGATCGTCAACGATGACAATATTCAAGGCTGCTTCTGCCTTCTTCCTTGACCACACTGGAACATGCTGCGAAGAGGATACTCCGCCGCTCTGCACACTGGCACCTTGCATCGGTCCGCCTCCCGTCATGAACATCCCAGTTCATGATCGTCGTCACAGTGTGACGCCGGTGTGGGCGTCTCCCTGCGACCCGTCATGGTCTGTGGCCATCACGCCATAGCGCCTGTTAAGGCCACGCAGAAACCATACCCGCGCGGCCACGGCAGCGGAACCCCCGCGCCGGACGTGCCCCAAGCACGCCCGGACCCAGGTCTCAGTTTTCCGGACGCATGTACGGGAACAGCAGCACGTCGCGGATCGAACTGCTGCCGGTCAGCAGCATCACCAGTCGGTCGATGCCGATGCCCAGGCCGCCGGTCGGGGCCATGCCGTACTCCAGCGCGCGGATGTAATCGGCGTCGTAGTGCATGGCCTCGTCATCGCCGCCTTCCTTGGCCGTGACCTGGGCCTGGAACCGGGCCGCCTGGTCTTCCGGGTCGTTCAGCTCGGAGAAGCCGTTGGCCAGCTCCTTGCCGTTGATGAACAGCTCGAAGCGGTCGGTGTAGCCGGGCTGGTCATCGTTGGCGCGGGCCAGCGGCGAGACCTCGACCGGGTGGTCGGTGATGAAGGTCGGCTGGATCAGGGTGTGCTCGACGGTGGCCTCGAAGATCTCCAGCAGCAGCTTGCCCCAGCCGAAGGACGGCTTGATGCGGATCTTCAGGCGCTCGCAGTGGGCGGCCAGCGCATCGCGGTCGGTGCAGTCGGCGGCGCTGATCTCCGGGTTGTGGTGGCGCACCGCCTCGTCCATGCGCCAGCGGCGGAACGCCGGGGCCAGGTCGATCGTGGCGCCGTCCCACTCCACCGTGGTGGTGCCCAGCACCTTGCTGGCCACGTCACGGATCACGCCTTCGGTCAGGTCCATCACTTCGGTGTACGTGGCGTAGGCCTCGTACAGCTCCATCATGGTGAATTCCGGGTTGTGGCGGGTGCTCACGCCCTCATTGCGGAAGTTGCGGTTGATCTCGTACACGCGCTCCAGCCCACCCACGACCAGGCGCTTGAGGTACAGCTCCGGGGCCACGCGCAGATACAGGTCCAGGTCCAGCGCGTTGTGGTGGGTGGTGAACGGCTTGGCCGTGGCGCCGCCGGGGATGTAATGCATCATCGGCGTTTCGACTTCCAGGAAGTCGCGGTTGTCCAGCCACGCGCGCATGGCGCGGATGATCCGCGAGCGCTTGATGAACACCTCGCGCGACTCCGGGGTCACGATCAGGTCGACATAACGCTGGCGGTAGCGCTGCTCCACGTCGGCCAGGCCGTGCCACTTGTCCGGCAGCGGGCGCAGCGACTTGGTCAGCAGGCGGATGCTGGTGGCCTTGACCGACAGCTCACCGGTCCTGGTCCGGGTCAGCCCGCCCTCCACGGCGATGATGTCGCCCACGTCCCAGCCCTTGAAGGCGGTGTAGGCATCGCCCAGCGTGCTGCCCTGCAGGAACAGCTGGATGCGGCCGGACTCGTCCTGGATCTGGGCGAAGCTGGCCTTGCCCATCACGCGCTTGGCCATCAGGCGGCCGGCCATCTTGACCTGGCGGTCGCTGGCCTCCAGCGCTTCGGCGGTCCACTGCTCTGCATCGGCGAACTCGGCCTGCAGGGTGCCGGCGAAGTGCTCGCGGCGGAAATCGTTCGGGTAGGCAATGCCCTGCCCGCGCAGGGCGGTCAGTTTCGCGCGGCGCTCGGCGATGAGGCTGTTCTCGTCGACGGGGGGCTGCGGCGCGGCGGTCTGATCGTTCATGGCGTGGGTCTATGTATGTCGGGGGGGAGGTACGGTCCCCGCCATCATGCCGATGGTCGGGGCGGATTGCGAAACCGGGCGCGGCCCGGGCACAACGGATCGGGGCCGCGCGTGGCGGCCCCGACGGTCAGGCGTCGGTGCGTTTGGCACCCACGGCCAGGCCGGACTTCAGGCTGGCTTCGACGAATTCGTCGAGGTCGCCGTCCAGCACCTTCTGCGTATCGGAGCGTTCGATGCCGGTGCGCAGGTCCTTGATACGGCTCTGGTCGAGCACGTAGTTGCGGATCTGGCTGCCCCAGCCAATGTCGGACTTGGTGGCTTCCACCGCGTCACGCTCGGCATTGCGCTTCTGGATCTCCAGCTCGTACAGCTTGGCGGCCAGCATCTTCATCGCGTTGTCGCGGTTCTGGTGCTGGCTGCGGCCGGTCTGGCAGGCCACGACCGTATTGGTCGGAATGTGCGTGATACGCACCGCCGACTCGGTCTTGTTGACGTGCTGGCCACCGGCGCCGGAGGAGCGGTACACATCGGTGCGCAGGTCGGCGGGGTTGATGTCGATCTCGATGTTGTCATCGACTTCCGGCGACACGAACACCGAGGTGAAGCTGGTGTGGCGGCGGTTGTCCGAATCGAACGGCGACTTGCGCACCAGGCGGTGCACGCCGGTCTCGGTCTTCAGCCAGCCGTAGGCGTAATCGCCTTCCACGCGCAGCGTGGCCGACTTGATGCCCGCGACGTCGCCGCCGGAGACTTCCATCAGCTCGGTCTTCCAGCCGCGCGATTCGCACCAGCGCAGGTACATGCGCAGCAGGATCTCGGCCCAGTCCTGGGCTTCGGTACCGCCAGCGCCGGCCTGGATATCGACGAACGCCGCGGCGTTGTCCATCTGGCCGGAGAACATGCGCTGGAACTCCAGCTGCTCCACGTGCTTCTGGTACTTGTCCAGGTCACTGACCACGGCCAGGGCGGTTTCTTCGTCCTGTTCGCTTTCGGCCAGTTCCAGCAGTTCGCCCGACTCGGTCAGGCCGTCGAGGATCGTGGCGATGCCGCCCACGGTCTTGTCCAGGTTGGCGCGTTCGCGGCCAAGGTTCTGGGCGTACTCGGCGTTGTTCCAGATATCCGGGTTTTCCAGTTCCCGGGTTACTTCTTCCAGACGCTCTTTCTTGGCGTCGTAGTCAAAGATACCCCCTGAGCGAGAGCACGCGATCGGTGAGATCGGTGATGCGCTGGCGGACAGGATTGAGCTCGATCATGTCGGCGATTAATGCGTGCGAAAAGACTGTCCATCATAGCCTATCCGGGCCTTTCCGGCGGTGGCCGGGGCGGCAGGTACCCGCCGGCGGGCAGGAAAGCGAGATCGCTGAACACGGGCGCCCGGCCAGACGGTAGACTTCGGCCCCGCCGCGCGGCCCCCTGCCCGCGGCGTCCCCCAACGCACTACATGGAGCACCACCCCGATGAGGACGTCATCCTCCGCCCTGCTGCTGGCCTTCGCCTGCCTGACCGCCTCCACCGCCGCTTCGGCCCTGGACCTCAAGCAGCTGACCAGCACCGGCCTGAAGGCCGGCCAGGCGCTCACCCTGTCCGACCAGGACGTGGCCAAGGCCGCCGACGAAGCCTGCGTCTACATGGACCAGCAGAACAAGGTCGCCCCCGCCAACTCGCCCTACGCCCAGCGCCTGGCCAGGATCACCCAGGGCCTGGCCAACGAAGACGGCATGAACCTCAACTTCAAGGTCTACCTGACCGACGACGTCAATGCCTGGGCCATGGCCAACGGCTGCGTGCGCGTGTACTCGGGCCTGATGGACATGGCCTCGGACGACGAAGTGCGCGGCGTGATCGGCCACGAGATCGGCCACGTCAAACTGGGCCACTCCAAGACCAAGATGCGTACCGCACTGCTGGCCTCGGCCGGTCGCGACACGCTGGCCGCCTCGGGCAATGCCAATATCGCCACCCTGACCCAAGGCCAGCTCGGCGAACTGGCCGAGGGCTTCGTCAACGCGCAGTTCTCGCAGAAGGAAGAAAGCGCTGCCGACGAATACGGCTACCGCTTCATGAAGCGCCACCAGTACGATCCGGCCGCCCTGGCCAGCATGTTCCGCAAGCTGTCCAGCAAAGGTGGCCTGATGTCCTCCCACCCGGGCTCGGAAGCCCGCGCCGGGCGCATCGACGCGATGATCAAGAAAGACAGCAAGCGCTGAGTTCCCTGCCGGCACCCTGCTCCGCCAGGGTGCCGGTCAGCCAGGCCGGGTCAGGCCGTTGCCTGCACCGCCAGCGCCTGCCGGAACGAGGGCAGCTGCCGGCGACTGCACGGTACGCGCCCACCATCGTCCATGTGCAGCAAGGCCTCGCCCCCGTCCAGCGGCTCGATCGAGACCAGGTGCCGCACGTTCACCAGCCAGCTGCGGTGGGCCCGCACGAACACGGCCGGATCCAACCGTTCTTCCAGTGCCGCCATGGTGCTGCGCAGCGGGTAGTCGTGCCCGCGCACCCGCAGATTGACGTAGTTCCCGGCCGCCTGGGCGTACTCGATATCACCGGTGGCGACCAGGAAGTCGCGGCCCAGCTTGCGCACCAGGAACCGCTCCGGACGTTCCACGGCGTCCACCGGCGGAGCATCGTCCGGCGCGGCCAGCAGATGCGCCTCGCCTTGCCGGCGCCGTCCGAACCAGCTGAAGAAGTGCTCGATCGCCACGAAGGTGAAGAACGCACGCACATCCTTGAGGTACTCGTACACCAGGCGTACCGGCCAGCTGGCATCGTCCTGGTAGTGGTAGCCGAGCGCGGCATAGGCGAGATGGCGCAGCCCCATCATCCCGGTGACATGCACCAGCGACCACGCCACGCTGGCCAGCAGGTACAGCGGCAGGCGGCGCTTCCAGGTATCGGCATGCAGCGGCCAACGCTGGCAGCCCCACCACAGGACCGGCAGGGTCAGCAGGATCATCGTGACGCTGCTCAACTCCCAGATCATCGGCTGCCACAGGCCCAGGTCTTCGCCACGGCGCCCCGCATCCATCACTTCCACCAGCGCATTGGCCACCGCGGTGGTCAGCAGGATCACCGACCACACCAGCATCCGCGCACCCGGCCGCCACCGCGCGGCACGTCCGTTCGCCATTGAATCGTCCATTCGCAAAGGGTCGTCAGCCTGACTCATCACGCCATGGTAGTGCGCCCCGCCCGTCCCTTGGCGACCGCCATTGGTCACTTGGCACCCACGGCAGAGCCCTTTGCCATGGCCGAACCCCCTCACAGTGCGCACCGTGGAGGCTCCTGCCCTCCCTGCCCCATCCATGCCACGCCGCCACGACATCGACGCCCTGCGCGTACTCGCCTTCGCCCTGCTCATCCTGTATCACACCGCCATGGCCTACGTGGACGGCTGGGGGTTCCATCTCAAGAGCGACCACACCGCCGAGTGGCTGCAATGGCCGATGCTGCTGGTCAACCGCTGGCGGATGCAGCTGTTGTTTCTGCTCTCGGGCATCGCCATCGCCTTGATGCGGCCGGAGACACCCATCGTGCGCTTTGCCGTGCTGCGCTCGTGGCGGTTGCTGCTGCCGCTGGTGTTCGGGATGTGGGTGGTGGTGCCGATCCAACCCTACTGCGAGGCAGTGACCAACGGCCGCATCGAGCCCGGCTTCGGCGCGTTCCTGCTGCGCTACTGGCAGATGCCGGCCTGGCCGCAGGACAGCTTTGCCGGCTGGCAGCTGCGCATCACCTGGAACCACCTGTGGTACCTGGCCTACCTGTGGGTCTACACGCTGGTACTGGCCTTGCTGATGCCCGTCCTGGATACCGCTGCCGTGCATCGCGCCGTGGAGCGCTTCGCCCGTGCGCCGGCGCCGCTGCTGATCGGGCTGCCCAGCCTGCTCTCCTTCGGCTGGGTGGCCTGGCTCGATCCCCGGTTCCCGTCCACCAACCTGCTGTTTGGCGATTGGTACCAGCACGCCAAGTACGGAACGGTGTTCCTGGCCGGCTACCTGCTTGCCCGCGCCACCCCGTTCTGGGCGCGCGTGGTCGAGCTGCGCCGGACCACCCTGTGGGTGGCAGCCGTTGCGGCGAGCTGGTACTTCGGCATCCGCCTCCTGGGGCGGGTGTTGCCTGACGATTCGGTGCTGCGGCAGTGGCCGGACAGTGTCTGGACGCTGCAGGTGATGGCCAGCCAGTCGCTGTACCTGTGGGCCGTGCTGCTGGCCCTGCTCGGCTGGGCCAAGGTGTATCTGGATCGCCCGTTCCGCTGGCTGCCGTACTGCACCGAGGCGGTGTATCCCTGGTACATCCTGCACCAGAGCCTGATCATCGCGCTGCTGTTCTGGCTCAAACCGCTGCACCTGGGGCCGTGGTGGGAGCCGCTGCTGGTGCTGGCCGGGACGGTGGCCGGCTGCCTGGTGCTGTACGAAGGGCTGATCCGGCGCGTTGGCTGGCTGCGCCCACTGTTCGGACTGCGCCGGGAGCGGCTCTCGCCGATGCGTCCCGCCGCCGGTGGCGCAGCGGCGGGATCGCCAGGGGCCGGCTAAGCGGCTACTTCACCTCGAACTCCCCGACCAGCACCGTCTCCGCGCGGTCCTTCAACCGCAGCGTGACCTGCTGGTCGCGCTGGTCGCGGCTGCCCCATCGGGTGCTCAGGCGCAGCATCAAGGTGGTGGCACCGGTGACCAGCTGCTCGCGGCTGCCGAAGTAGTTCGCTTCGATCCTGTAGATGCCCGGCTTGGCATCGCGCAACGAGAACTGCTCCGGGCCATAGCCGCCGGTGAAGTCCTGCGACATCTGCCCGCCCTGGTAGGTCAGCCGGTTGCCGTAGTAGGCGCGCTCGCCATTGGGATCGGTGACCCACAGGTCCATGTCGCTGTTGTCACTGTCCCAGCTCAGCACCACGCGCAGGTCCAGCGGCATCGCACGGCGCAGGCGTGGATCGATGGCCGAGGCATCCACACGCTCGCGCGCGATCAGTCGGGTCAATTCATCCAGCGCGATCAGCGAGATGCCGTCGAAGCGGCCATCCCACGGGCGTACCACCACTTCATACAGCGATGCCACCGCCGCCTGGTACTGCCCGGCCGCTTCCAGCGCCAGGCCGAGGTCACGGAAACTCTGCGGCTCCTCCTCGCCCATCGCCAGCACCTGGCGGAACACCGGCACGGCCAGCGCCGGCGCCTTGGCCTGCATCAGGCGATAGCCGAGCACGCGCAGCACGTGGCGGTTTTCCAGTTCCATCTCGGCGAGATTGGAGAGCACGCGCAGGGCCAGCTCCCGCTGTCCGCTGGCCTGCAGCAGATCGGCTACGTCCAGATAGAAGGCGCTGCTGCCGGCGTGCTGTTCGCGCTCCTGCAGATACAGTGGATACAGCTGCGCCGGCTTGGCATCGCGCAGGCGGCGTGCATAGGCCGAATCCGGTGCCCACGGCGCCAGCGTCAGTGTGATCTGGCCACTGTTGGCCCTGGGTGCCGATTTGGGGCGACGCTCGGTGGTGGCCTCCGCCTCATCGGCCGCCGCCGAGGCGGTCAGCTCGACACGGTCCAGCGCCATCGGCGCCGCAGGTGCCGGCGGTGGCGCGGCCATCGCCATGGCCACCGGCGCGGCGACAGCGTGCACGTCCGGCTTGGGCTGCGGCGGCGTATCTTTCGGCCAGCGGGTATTCCACCACTGCTCGCGCTCGGCGAACTGGCGGGCGATGCCATCCAGGCGGCGCTTCCGCTCGGTTGCCACGTCGGCCACCGTCAACGCATGGCGCTGGTCGTAGGCCGCGCGCAGCGGAGCCGGCGGGCGGATGCCATAGCGCAGATAGTCCTCCAGCGTCTCCAGGACCAGCAGCGATGTATCGGCCGTCACGATCCCGAACTGCCGGGCCAGCGCCTTGGCCTCCGGCGCCCCGGCGGGGTCCGCCGCCAGTGCTGCCAACCGGTCATTCGCCCACGCGTGAGCGACCAGGCCGCCGTCCACCGCACGCGCGTTCGCGACGTTGAGCGTGACCGGCTGCGGATCGCTGTCGCCACCACGCAGGGACAGCAGCACCGTCGCATCGGGACGCAGCAGGCGGCCGGTGACGCGAATCCAGCCCTGCGCAGCCCGCGAGGCATCCACGTTCACGTCCTCCACGCCACGTGCCAGCACATCGGTCACTTCGGCGGGCTGCCGCAGCAGCAGCGGCATTACCGTCTCCACCTCCGCCTCGCTGCCCAGCTGCAGCAGCTGACCATGATGGGCGCTGGTCCACGCACGAAGGCGCGGCGCGTCGGTCTTCGCACCGGCGCTGCTCAATGCATACAGGCGCTGATCGGGCGACAGGGTGGGCAACGCCTGGCGGCCATAGTTGGCCAGGCCATCGCTGACCAGCAGGTACTCGCCGATGGTGCGGTTCGGCGTCCAGTCGCCCAGCGCACTGGCGCCATCGTGGGGCAGCGCCAACAGATACTCGCGCAGCGCCGACCAGTCGCCCCGGGTGATCGGGAACTCACGCGGCGCTTCGCTGCGGTCACGCAGCACCGTCAGCTGGACCTGACCCGAGCCGAACACTTGGAAATAGCGGTCCAGCACGGCCAGCTCAGCCGCACGGTTGCGCGTACCGGCCGAACCGGAGGCATCCCAGAGCAGACCGATGCGCGCAGGCAGGACGCGCGCGGCGGTCGGGGTGCGGACGGGCACGCTGGCCAGCAGATAGCGCTGCCCATCATGCAGCCCGGTGACCAGGTCAGTGCTGCGCGCAAGCGGAAGGCTCCACTGCAGTTGGGCAGGCAGATCGGCGCCCCGCCCCTGCCACTGCGCCGCGTAGGCACCGGCCTTCAACGTAAACCCGAGAGGATTGACGCCCACGCCGACCGGCTTGCCGGTCCCGCTGGTCTCCAACCGCAGCGTCAGTTGCTCGGCCTGGCGTGCGAAGGACACCGGCAGTGACCAGTGCAGACCCTGCGGCACGAGCGGCAGGCTGTCACGCAGCACCAGCCGCACACGCCGCTCGCCACGCGCCGGGATGGGATACAGGCGCAGCCGGAACTGATTGCCGGCGGTCTGTTCCAGCAGACCCGGATCGACCTGGCGGCGTTCGATCGCCTCGAAGACCTGGCGTCCCTGCGCCTTGGGTACCGGCACCGCATCGCGAAGCGTGCCATCGATATCCAGTGCGAAGCCGGCCACCTGCTGGCCGTAGGCCAACGGAAATTCCAGCTGCCCTTCCAGCACGCGCGCATTGGGATTGTGGAAGGTCAATTCGATCGTGGTTTCGCCGAGCCCTGCCACGACGCGACTGTCGATGTGGGCCTCGGTCAACCGCACCGGCACCTCGGCACCGGCGACCTCCAGGATGGGTGGGCGCGGCGAGGGAAAACGCCGTGGCTGTGCGTGGGCGCTGGGCAGCTGCCAGCACAGCAGCGCGAGCAGACCGATACTGCGCAGTGCGAGTCCCATGTGAGGCTCCTGATCCGATGTCCCTCCATTGAACGCACCGCGATCCGCAATGGGGTTGAGCGGTGGCAATCGCCTGTTCCGGTCATGGACGCCTCATCCGCGCTGGGCCAAGATCGCTCTCCACGGATTGATGGACCAAGGATGCCGCATGCGCCTGTTGTTGACCGCCCCGCTGTTGATGGGGCTCGCCCTGCCCGGTTATGCCGCCGCCATCGAGGGCGTGACGTTCACCCACCACGACTGGACGCTGGCCTGCGACAACACCCGCACCTGCCGCGCCGCCGGTTATCAGGCCGATGACAATGGCGGCGACCCGGTCTCGATCCTGCTCACCCGCGCGGGCGGGCCGGATCAACCGGTCCACGCGGAACTGATGCTCGGCCAGTACGACGACAACACGGCCACCAAGCGGCTCAGCCTGAGTATCAATGGCACCTCGCTGGGCCCGATGCAGTTCGATGCCGCCGAGGGCACCGCCACCTTTTCCGCGAAGCAACTCGCTGCCCTGCTCGCTTCGCTGGCACGCAACAGCCGCATCGAGCTGATGGGCGACGATGGCGCGCGCTGGACGGTTTCCGATCAGGGCGCCTCGGCCGTGCTGTTGAAGATGGATGCGTTCCAGGGCCGCCTCGGCACACCCGGCGCGCTGATGCGCAAGGGCACGCAGGCCGAATCCTCGGTGCCGCCTGCACTGCCGGTGCCGGTCGTGCAACTGGGCAAGCCGGTGCCAACCCGCCCGGCGGACAAGGCGCTCGCCGCGTCGCCCGCGCTGCGCGCCGCGCTGGCGGCGGTGACGTCGGCCGACGACTGCGAAGGGTTGGGCGCCGGCGGCAGCCTGTCACCGGACGGCGAACCCGAAGCGCTGACCGTACAGCGGCTCAGTGCCGACAAGCTGCTGGTGTCGCTGAGTTGCTGGCGCGGGGCCTACAACACCGGCGACGGCTACTGGGTGATCAACGACCGCGCGCCGTACCAGCCGCGGCTGGTCACCACGGCAGCCGTGGGGGATGAGGTGCGCACCATCCAGGAGGCGCAGAAGGGCCGTGGCCTCGGCGACTGCTGGTCCACCACCACGTGGGGCTGGACGGGCTCGCAGTTCGTGAAGACGGCCGATTCCAGCACCGGGTTGTGCCGCCTGGTTGCCGCCGGTGGCGCCTGGGAAATGCCGACGCTGGTGACGCAGGTACGCGAGTAAGCCGCATCCGCGCCGCCGTCACGCGTCGGCGCAGTGCTCCACAATCAACTGGATCGCGCCGCCGCCCCGGTAATCATCGCTGACCAGCCGGTAGGCGATATGCACCTGGTTGGCCGGTGCATTGCCGGTCCAGCCGCTGAAGTGGATGGCGCTGATCGGCTCGGCACGGCCGGGCACGCGCAGGCTCAGCTTGAGGTGTTTCTCTTTGAGCACCTGCCAGCGGGCTACCTGGAAGTGACCATCGAACAAGGGCTCCGGGAAACCCTGCCCCCACGGCCCGGCCAGGCGCAGTGCCTCGGCATGGGCGAAATCCAGTTCCTGCGGCAACAGCTCGCCGTCGGTGATCAGCAGCTGCTGCAGCGAGAGCGGATCCAGCGTACGTTCCACCACCTCCACGAAGGCCTGCTCAAACGCGGGCAGCTGCGCGTGCGGCAGGCTCAGGCCGGCGGCCATCGCATGCCCACCGAACTTGTCGATCAGGCCCGGGTGCGCCGCGTTGACCAAGGCCAGCGCGTCACGGATATGGAAGCCGGGAATCGAGCGCGCCGAACCGCGCAGTGAATCGCCGCCAGGCTCGGAAGGCGCGAACGCGACCACCGGCCGGTGCAGCCGGTCCTTCATCTTGGAGGCCACCAGGCCGACCACGCCCGGGTGCCACTGCGCATCGAACAGGCAGGCCGCAACCGGGCGCACGCCCTCGGCACTGAGCACCGCACGGGACACGGCCAGTTCGGCGTCGTCGGTCATCAGCTGCTGAACCGCACGGCGCTCCGTATTGATCGATTCCAGCGTTGTGGCGATCTCACGCGCGTGGGCGCGGTCTTCGGTGAGCAGCAGCTCGATGCCCAGTGCCATGTCTTCCAGCCGGCCGGCCGCATTCAAACGTGGGCCCAGCGCGAAACCGATGTCGCTGCCGGTCAGCCGCGAGGCATCGCGCCCGCTGGCTTCGATCAGCGCCTGCAGCCCGACGCAGCCCTTGCCGCTGCGCAGCCGGCGCAGGCCAGCCGAGACGAGGGCGCGGTTGTTGTCATCCAGCGCCACCAGGTCGGCGACGGTACCGACCGCGACCAGGTCGAGCAGGGTCAGCAGGTCCGGCTCCGGGGCCGTGGCGTAGGCGCCCTGCCCGCGCAGGTGGCGGCGCAGCGCCATCAATACATAGAAA
Source organism: Stenotrophomonas sp. AS1 (assembly GCF_048957655.1). Lineage (NCBI taxonomy): Bacteria > Pseudomonadati > Pseudomonadota > Gammaproteobacteria > Lysobacterales > Lysobacteraceae > Stenotrophomonas > Stenotrophomonas sp. AS1. The sequence goes on from NZ_JARVXM010000001.1 coordinate 354,241, forward strand.
ATCACCCCGACGCCGGCCAGTGCCTTGCTCGGGAAGGCATCGCCGCTGATGTTGGGGTCCACGATCGCATCGGCCGGCGGCAGGTGCTCGCCAGGCAGGTGGTGATCGGTCACCAGTACTTTCCAGCCCAGCGCCTTGGCCGCGTTGACGCCGGCGTGGCAGGCGATGCCATGGTCGACCGTGACCAGCAGCCCGGGATTGAGCGGGGCCAGTTCGGCCACCAGTGACGGCGACAGCCCATAGCCGTGCAGCATGCGGTTGGGCACGGCGTGCACCACATCGCGCGCGCCGAGCATGCGCAGGCCGCGCACGCCAACCGCACAGGCCGTGGCGCCGTCGCAGTCGAAATCACCGACGATCAGGATGCGTTCGTTGTTGGCGATCGCATCGGCCAGCAGTGTTACCGCGGCCTGCATGCTGCCGAGCAGGTCAGGCGCATGCAACTGGGCCAGTTTCGGCTGGGCCTGTGCGGCATCCGTGACGCCGCGGGCGGCATACAGGCGCTGCAGCAACGGCAACATGGACGAGGGCCACTCGCTGACGGCGGCGGCAGGACGGCGCTGGATACGGGGTGCTTCAGACTGGGTCAAAACAGGCTCGATCAATGACGTGCGCGCCCATGATACCGCCCTGCTACCGGTAGAGCCGTCCGCTGGCCGGCTGCCGTTCGGCGCACTCAGAGCTCGTGCAGCTGCACCGGCTTCTTCCAGAACCGCCAGCGCTGGGCCTTGTCGATCTCCACGCGGGTGCCGTCCTCGAAATCCAGCACCAGCCGCTTCAACTCCCCGCGTGCGATCGCCGCCAGCAACGGGCGGATCGCATCGTTGCCCAGCTGTTCCAGCGAACGCAGCTGGCGCAGGTCCACCAGGGCATCCACGGTCTGCTCCCCGTCGGCCTGCAGGCCCGCGGCCTTGGCCAGTGCCTGCAGCAGCGCATCGCGGCTGCGGACCTGGGCATGCGCGGTGGTCACACGTTCGGGCAGCTCACCGCCGCCCCAGAACCACAGCGAATTGATAGCGCGCTTGCCCTCGCTCACGCGCTGCTGGTTCCACGCATGCTGGTGCAGCACCACCTGCGCTTCGGTCAGCAGGGCGCGCCAGCGGCGGCCGGCATCGCCTTCGGGCAGATGGGCGAACAGATCATCGCCGAGCACTTCATCCGGCTCGGCAAAGGCTGGCAGGGTCGTGCCCGGCGGAAGACGCAGGTACCAGCGCGACGGCACCGGGGCATCCAGCACGAAACCGAACCCGGCAAACAACGGCTGCAACGCCGGCAGCAGGTGCATGGCATCGGCCAGTTCGGGGCGCAGGGTATCCCCGTGCCCCATCAGGCGCGCGCCATGCATGTCCGGCACCACATTGGCCGGATCGGCCCGCAGCCACACCGCCCCGTCGGCATCGCCGACATCCAGCTGGCGAGTCAGGGCTGCGGCCGACCACGCGTCCGGCTGCGTCTGGAAATGCCGACGCAGCTGGGCGCGCTCGCCCGCATCGGCACTGCGGCGTTCGGCACGCCCCAGCGCCTTGGCGACGTCATCGGGCAGCGGCGCCGCCGGAAACCGGCTGCGCGCCGGCAGCAACAACGTCGCCGTGGCCATCGCGGTCAGTCCAGGTACTGGACGCTGACGATTTCGTACTCGCGCTGGCCGGCCGGCGCGTCGATGGTGACCGCATCGCCTTCCAGCTTGCCGATCAGGGCACGCGCCAGCGGCGAGGAGATCGCGATCAGGCCCAGCTTGATGTCCGCTTCCAGGTCGCCAACGATCTGGTAGCGCTTTTCTTCATCACTCTCCACGTCCGACAACTCGACCGTGGCGCCGAACACCACCTTGCTGCCGGCGTTGAGCTTGGTGATGTCGATGATCTCGGCATGCGACAGCTCGCCTTCCAGCTGCTTGATGCGGCCTTCGATGAAGCCCTGCTCTTCGCGGGCGGCGTGGTACTCGGCGTTCTCCTTGAGATCGCCGTGCTCACGGGCCTCGGCGATCGCCGCGATGACCTTCGGGCGCTTGACCGACTTCAGGTGGTCAAGCTCTTCGCGCAGACGCTGCGCGCCCTTCAGGGTGATCGGTGCTCTCATGCGTTCAACTCCTTGTGCAGTTCCTGCAGCGACCAGACCGGGCCGGTCCCGCGGAATTCCAGTGATTGCACCAGCGCCTTGGCGCCGGCAATGGTGGTCGAATAGGTGACGCGGTGCTGCAGCGCCTCGCGACGGATCGAGAACGAGTCGTTGATCGCCGCGCGACCTTCGGTCGTGTTGACGATGTAGACGATCTCGCCGTTCTTGATCGAATCGACGATGTGCGGACGGCCTTCGACCACCTTGTTGACGATCTCGCAGTCCATGCCGTGCTGCTGCAGCCACGCGGCGGTGCCACGGGTGGCGACCAGGGTGTAGCCACGCTCGAGCAGGGCCTGGGCCACCGGCAGGACGCGCTTCTTGTCCGGATCACGGACCGAGACGAAGGCCTTGCCCAGCGGCGGGGCCTTGATGCCACCGGCTTCCTGCGCACGCGCGAAGGCGGCGCTGAAGCTGCGGCCCACGCCCATCACCTCACCGGTGGAGCGCATCTCCGGCCCGAGGATCGGGTCGACGCCCTGGAACTTGGCGAACGGGAAGATCGCTTCCTTGACCGAGTAGTAGCCCGGCACGATTTCCTTGGTGGCGCCCTGCTCGGCCAGCGTCTTGCCGGCCATGCAGCGCGCGGCGATCTTGGCCAGCGGCATGCCGGTGGCCTTTGAGACGAACGGCACGGTGCGCGAGGCACGCGGGTTCACTTCCAGCAGGTACACGATGTCTTCGCCGTTCTCGCCGGCCTGGATAGCGAACTGGGTGTTCATCAGGCCGACCACGTTCAGGGCCTTGGCCAGCTCCACCACCTGGCGACGCAGCTCGGCCTGGGTTTCAGCGGACAGCGAGTACGGCGGCAGCGAGCAGGACGAATCGCCCGAATGCACGCCGGCTTCTTCGATGTGCTCCATCACGCCGCCGATCAGCACGTTGCCGTCCTTGTCGGCAATGATGTCCACGTCCACTTCCACGGCGTTGTCCAGGAAGCGGTCCAGCAGCACCGGCGAATCGTTGGAGACCTTCACCGCGTCGCGGACGTAGCGGGCCAGGTCGGATTCACCGTAGACGATTTCCATCGCGCGGCCGCCCAGCACGTAGCTCGGGCGCACCACCAGCGGGTAGCCGATCTCGCGCGCCAGCAGCAGGGCTTCCTGGTCGTTGCGGGCGATGCGGTTCGGCGGCTGCTTCAGGCCGAGCTTCTCCACCAGCTGCTGGAAACGCTCGCGGTCTTCGGCCAGATCGATGGAGTCCGGCGAGGTGCCGATCACCGGCACGCCGTTGGCTTCCAGCGCGCGCGCCAGCTTCAGCGGGGTCTGGCCGCCGTACTGCACGATCACGCCCTTGGGCTGTTCCAGCTCGACGATCTCCAGCACGTCTTCCAGCGTCAGCGGCTCGAAGTACAGACGGTCGGAGGTGTCGTAATCGGTGGAGACGGTTTCCGGGTTGCAGTTGACCATGATGGTTTCAAAGCCATCATCGCGCAGCGCCAGCGCGGCGTGCACGCAGCAGTAATCGAACTCGATGCCCTGGCCGATGCGGTTCGGACCGCCGCCCAGGATCATGATCTTGTCGCGGTTGCTCGGGGCCGCTTCGCACTCGTCCTCATAGGTCGAGTACAGGTAGGCGGTGCTGGTGGCGAACTCGGCGGCGCAGGAATCTACGCGCTTGTACACCGGGCGTACCTTGTGGGCACGACGCAGCGCGCGCACGGCCGCTTCGTTGGTGCCGGTCAGTTCGGCCAGGCGGGCGTCGGAGAAACCGGCGCGCTTGAGCTTGCGCAGGCGTGCGGCGTCCAGTGCATCGATGCCGTCGGCGGCCACCTCGGCCTCGGCCTGGATGATCTCTTCGATCTGGTCCAGGAACCACGGGTCGATGTGCGACAGCGCGAAGACCTCTTCCACGCTGAAGCCGGCGCGGAACGCATCACCCACGAAGAACAGGCGCTCCGGGCCCGGGGCCTTGAGCTCGCGCTTGAGGGTGGTGATGTCGTCTTCGTTGGCCAGGTCCAGGCCGGTCGGGTCCAGCCCGATCTTGCCGGTTTCCAGGCCACGCAGGGCCTTCTGCAGCGACTCCTGGAAGGTGCGGCCCATCGCCATCACCTCGCCCACCGACTTCATCTGGGTGGTCAGGCGTGCGTCGGCGGCCGGGAACTTCTCGAAGGCGAAGCGCGGGATCTTGGTGACGACATAGTCGATCGACGGCTCGAACGAGGCCGGGGTCAGGCCACCGGTGATCTCGTTCTTCAATTCGTCCAGGGTGTAACCCACGGCCAGCTTGGCCGCGACCTTGGCGATCGGGAAGCCGGTGGCCTTGGAGGCCAGCGCCGAGGAACGCGACACACGCGGGTTCATTTCGATCACCACCACGCGGCCGGTGGTCGGGCTGATGCCGAACTGCACGTTCGAGCCGCCGGTGTCCACGCCGATCTTGCGCAGCACGGCGATGGAGGCATCGCGCAGGCGCTGGTATTCCTTGTCGGTCAGGGTCTGGGCCGGGGCCACGGTGATCGAGTCACCGGTGTGCACGCCCATCGGGTCCAGGTTTTCGATCGAGCAGACGATGATGCAGTTGTCGGCGGTGTCGCGCACCACCTCCATCTCGAATTCCTTCCAGCCCAGCACCGACTCCTCCACCAGCACTTCGGTGGTCGGCGACAGCTCCAGGCCGCGGGTCACGATATCGACCAGCTCTTCGCGGTTGTAGGCGATGCCGCCACCGCTGCCGCCCAGGGTGAAGCTGGGGCGGATGATGGTCGGGTAGCCGACGCGGGTCTGGATCTCGATCGCTTCTTCCAGCGTGTGCGCCACCGCGGCGGACGGGCACTCCAGGCCGATCTCACCCATCGCCACGCGGAACAGCTCGCGGTCTTCGGCCATGCGGATGGCGTCGCGCTTGGCGCCGATCAGCTCGACGTTGTACTTCTCCAGCACGCCGTTGTCGGCCAGGTCCAGCGCGCAGTTCAGCGCGGTCTGGCCACCCATGGTCGGCAGCAGCGCATCGGGCTTTTCCTTGGCGATGATCTTCTCGACCGTCTGCCAGTTGATCGGCTCGATGTAGACGGCGTCGGCCATCTCCGGGTCGGTCATGATCGTGGCCGGATTGCTGTTGACCAGCACCACGCGGTAACCCTCGTCGCGCAGTGCCTTGCAGGCCTGCGCGCCAGAGTAGTCGAACTCACAGGCCTGGCCGATGACGATCGGGCCAGCACCGATGATGAGGATGGTTTTAAGGTCAGTGCGCTTGGGCATTGTCTTCTCTAAGTCTGGACAGCGAGGCAGATGGGGGTGATCGCACGCTGTCGATCAGGAAATATCGTCGGGGTTCAGCGCGATCCGGCACTGGTCCTGCAGTCCTTTGGCCAGCTGCACGCCGATGTCGTCGGGCAGCTCCGATTCGATGTCGAGCGTGGCGATGAAGCGGGTGTAGGCCGGGCTGGCCAGGAACGCAGCCACTTCGGCGCGCTCGGCTTCACTCAGATCCACGTTGGACTTTTCGGCGATCGTCGATGGATTCGCAGCGGCGAAGGCCGAGGAGAGGCTCTTGCCCCCGGGGGTGCCCAGGAAGCGCGACCACTCCGCGATCACCTCGTCGCCGTCGTTGCCGAGGCCGGAGATCACCGAACGACGGAACTGTGCGTCGAGGAGGCTCTTGATCGGCGCATGCGCGCACTGGCGATCGGTCTCGGGCAGCGCATTGAGCGCGGGCACGTTGTCGACCATCAGCTTGGCCATGTCCGTGCCCAGCGTGCCCAGGCCCAGGGACTGGACCACCGCCCGCACCTCCGCATCCGTGGCCGGTGCGGCCTGGGCCACACCGGTGAAGCACAACAGCGACAGCAGCAGCACGGGGCTGCGCATCACGCCTTGGCCTCGGCCATCAGGGTCACGAAGCGGTCGAACAGCGGACCGACGTCATGCGGGCCCGGCGAGGCTTCCGGATGGCCCTGGAACGAGAACGCCGGCACGTCGGTGCGGGCGATGCCCTGGTTGGTGCCGTCGAACAGCGAGCGGTGGGTCACGCGCAGGGTGGCCGGCAGCGAGGCTTCATCCACCGCGAAGCCATGGTTCTGCGAGGTGATCATCACGCGGCCACCGTCCAGGTCCTGGACCGGGTGGTTGGCGCCGTGATGGCCGTGGCCCATCTTGACCGTCTTCGCACCGGAGGCCAGCGCCAGCAGCTGGTGACCCAGGCAGATGCCGAAGGTCGGCACCTTCTTCTCGAGGAAGGTCTTGATGGCGGCGATCGCGTAATCGCACGGTTCCGGGTCGCCCGGGCCATTGGAAAGGAACACGCCGTCCGGGTTCATCGCCAGCACTTCGGCGGCCGGGGTCTGCGCCGGCACCACGGTAAGCTCGCAGCCGCGCTCGGCCAGCATGCGCAGGATGTTGAGCTTGGCGCCGAAGTCATAGGCCACCACCTTGAAGCGCGGTGCGGCGTTGACGAAGGCGTTGCTGTCCAGATCCAGCTGGCCCTCGGTCCAGGTGTAGCGCTTGTCGGTGCTGACCACTTTGGCCAGATCCATGCCCTTCAGGCCGGGGAACGTGCGGGCCGCTTCCAGCGCCGTTTCCACGCTCAGGCCTTCGCCGGCCATCAGCGCACCGTTCTGGGCGCCGCGCTCGCGCAGGATGCGCGTCAGCTTGCGGGTATCGATCCCGGAGATGGCGACCACGCCGCGCTGGATCAGCCAATCCTGCAGCGACACCTGGCTGCGCCAGTTGCTCGGGCGGCGCGGCACATCGCGCACGATCAGGCCGGCCGACCACACCTTGGCCGCTTCGTCGTCCTGGTCGGTCATGCCGGTATTGCCGATATGCGGGTAGGTCAGCGTGACCATCTGCCGGGCGTAGGAAGGATCGGTCAACACTTCCTGATAGCCGGTCATGGCGGTGTTGAACACCACCTCACCAACGGACAGGCCGGGCGCGCCTACGGATTCGCCCTCGAATACGGTGCCGTCTTCGAGGACGAGGATTGCGGCTTGGGTCACGGAAATCTCACTTTGGCTACCGAGGGGTCGCCGAAGTCACGCCTGCGCTTCACGAAAAAGCGGCTGCAAAAAAGCGCGGACTGCGGTTCTGGACCGGTCCGGCTGTCGTGATTCGGCGAGCGGGAATTGTAAAGGGAAGCCGGGTTCGACGCCAGTATCCGCGTGCAATTGCCCTATTCAGCCCGACAGAGGGCATGGCGCCGGTTCAGGCGCCTGCCCCAGCTGGCCGCGCGGGCCCCATTCAGACGGCGGGCGGCGGGGTGGCGCCATCCAGCAGGTCGCGGACCCGATAGCTGCCCGGGGCGCGGCCCGGCAGCTGGGCGGCGGCAAACAGCGCGCCGCGGGCGAAGATGTCGCGGTTGGTGGCGCGGTGGGTCAGCTCGATGCGCTCACCCAGCCCGGTGAACTGCACCAGGTGCTCGCCCACGATGTCCCCGGCACGCAGGCTGGCGTAGTGCGGGTGCGCCCCGCCCTTCTCCGCCGCGGCGCCCAGGGTCAGGGCGGTACCGGAAGGCGCATCCTTCTTCTGGGTGTGGTGGGATTCGACGATATCGCAGTCCCAGCCGGCCAGCGCCGCTGCGGCCCGCTCCACCAGTTCATCCAGCACCGCCACGCCCAGGCTGAAGTTCGAGGCCCAGACCAGTGGAATCCGACCCGCCGCCTGGATCAGTGCCTGGCGCTGCGTCTCGCTGATGCCGGTGGTGCCGGACACGAAACCCGCGCCGCGCTCCACGCACAGCGCCAGCACCGGATCAAAGCCCTCGGGCAGGCTGAAATCAATGGCGACATCGAACTGGGGCGCGCCGGCCAGCTCGCTGCTGGCGAAATGCGGCACGCCGTCCACCACGCGCTGGGCCGGCGAGCGGCGGGTGACCGCGGCAACGACCTGCAGGGCGGGATTGTCGGCGGCAAGACGGAGCAGCGCCTGGCCCATGCGGCCGGAGGCTCCGTGGATGAGCAAACGTAGGGGAGTGGTAGTCATGCCAGCAGGCTAGCGGGTGGCAACGACGATGTACAAGAGGAAAACCACCCGCGGCTTGCTACGCTGGACGACCGGTCCCTCTGGCAGCCTCTCCATGCAGCGTTCGCAGCGCCTTCCCGTCACCCGTAGCGCACCGGCCCTCGGCCATCACCTGGCGTTGCGTGGCGGGCCGATGCGGTATTGATCCATGCGCATCTCCGACATCGCGCGACGCAGCGGCGCCAGCCAGAAGGCCATCCGCCTGTATGAAGCACGCGGCCTGCTGGCGCCGGTCCCGCGGGTCAATCGCTACCGCGACTACAGCGAACAGGATCTCCACCTGGTCCAGCTGATCCGCCAGGCCCTGACACTGGGGTTCCGGCTCGCCGACGTGGCCTGCCTGCGTCGTCCCGACGGCGGCATCGATTGGCCACGCGTGCAGACATTGCTGGTCACGCGCCAACAGGCGGTGCGCGCAGACATGGAGCGCCTCCACCAACTGGACCAGGCGCTCACCGTTCTACGCGATGAGGTGGCCGAACTCGTCGTCCACGGGGATACCGGCGCACTGGAAAGCTGCATGGCCGCTGGCGACTGCCGGGCCGCTTGACTCTGCCCCATGGGGCAGACCGCAGGCTTGCGCTCCGCTCCTGCGAGTACGCCCATGTCCCGCTCCATCGTCATCCTGCTTGGCCACCCCGACCGTGACAGCCTGTGCGGCGCAATGGCCAAGCGCTACCGGGACGCCGCGCAGGCGGCCGGCCACGGCGTCCGCCTGTTTGCGCTGGGCGAGGCAGAATTCGATCCTGTCCTGCGCCATGGCTACCGCCAGATCCAGCCGCTGGAGCCGGACCTGCAGGAGATCATGGCCGCCATTGCCGAATGCAATCACCTGGTGCTGATCTACCCGACCTGGTGGGGCGGCATGCCGGCGCTGTTGAAGGGCTTCTTTGACCGCGCCTTCCTGCCTGGCGTCGCGTTCCGCTATCGCAAGGAGTCGGTGTGGTGGGACAGGTTGCTCAGTGGGCGCAGCGCGCGGGTGATCACTACCCTGGACACCCCACCCTGGTACTACCGCTGGGTGTACCGCATGCCGGGCTATCAGCAGATCCGCCGCACGATCCTGGCGTTCTGCGGGATCAATCCGGTCAGGATCAGCGGATTTGGGCCGGTGCGCAGCACCAGCCTGCAGGTGCGCGAGGGGTGGCTGCGCAAGGTGGCCGCGCTGGGACGGGCGGCGGCGTAGCACCTGGCGCTTGCCAAGGATGCGGGTTTTCTGGGAAACACAGTCACTCGGTATCGCGATCATGACAAGTTTCTGCTTGTCATTAACCATCAAAAATCCGCATTTGGCAGGAACTTCTACCTGAACGTGGGCCTCTACTTCCATGAGATGCTGGAAGAACCACTGGGCGAAACCGCGATAAGAGGAGCGTTCAAAGTCCATACTCCGGCTCCCCACCCCCACGTCAGCTGGCGCATAGAAAACACGCCGGGGATGCCCGCCGCTGTCACGCAGGAGCATTTGGATTCGTTGGTCGTGCAGAATGATACTGACGATCTCCGCAGAACGCTGGGCTTGGCACTGGGGGTTTTACTGGCATTCGTTGACGCGCACGCTGATCGCAAGGCGCTCCGCCAGCTGACGGATGCTCGCCTGTTCAACGCGATGATCCTTAAAGAAGTGTAGCTACGTTAGCCGTGCACGGCATTTGCCGCCGATGTTCCCACCGTGTCGGGGCAGTTTGTGTAAGCCTCAGCGTATCGAACAGGTGAACGTCGCGCGCGATACCCCTGCGCCGCGTGGATCCCGCGTCAGTGCTGCTTCGGGGGCGTCGGCCCACAACTGTCGCAGCCGCCACACGCACCACCGCCACCCGTGGCAGGTGGCGCGATCTTCCGGCCCAGCACCTGCAGCCAGGCGGCGCGCCGCGGCTTCACCAGCCCCAGCGCGATCGCCCCGCGCGCCTTGCGCACGGTGCCGGGGAACTGCTTCTTCATCACCACCCACGCGCTGACCAGCACGGCCAGCGCGATCACGGCGTACTGCAGCAGCAGGCCGGTCTCCATCAGCCGCCGCCCAGTGCCACGGTCACCTGGTAGGTGATCAGCGAGGCGATGTATGCGGCCGCGAACAGGTAGAACGTGGCGAAGCCCATCTGCTTCCACGAGTTGGTTTCGCGCTTGATCGTGGCCAGCGTCGAAATGCACATCGGCGCGTAGATGTACCAGACCAGCAGCGACAGCGCGGTGGCCAGCGACCAGCCATCGCTGATCAGCGGGGTCAGCGCCTGACTGGCCGCATCGTCATCAGCGGCCGACAGCGCATACACCGTGGCCAGCGAGGCCACCGCGACTTCACGCGCGGCCAGGCCCGGAATCAGCGCGATGCAGATCTGCCAGTTGAAGCCCAGCGGCGCGAAGAACACGGCCATGGCGTGGCCGATCTGCCCGGCGAAGCTGTAGTCGATCGCCGGCATGGTCGCGTTCTCGGGCGCGCCCGGGAAGGACAGCAGGAACCACAGCAGGATGGTCAGCGCCAGGATGATGCCGCCCACGCGCTTGAGGAAGATCATGCCGCGCTCGTACAGGCCCACCGCCAGATCGCGCGGGTGCGGGATGCGGTAGGACGGCAGTTCCAGCATCAACGGATGCTCGCTCTTGTCGCGGCGCCACTTCTTCATGGTCCAGGACATCAGCAGCGCGCTGAGAATGCCGGCCGCATACAACCCGAACAGCACCAGGCCCTGCTGGTTGAACACGCCCCAGATCTGCTTCTGCGGGATGAAGGCGCCGATCAGCAGCGCATACACCGGCAGGCGCGCCGAACAGGTCATCAGCGGCGCGACCAGGATCGTGGCCAGCCGGTCGCGCGGGTCCTGGATGCTGCGGGTGGACATGATGCCCGGCACCGCGCAGGCGAAGCTGGACAGCAACGGGATGAACGAACGGCCGGACAGGCCGGCCGCGGCCATCATGCGGTCCAGCAGGAAGGCAGCGCGCGGCAGGTAACCGGACTCTTCCAGCGCCAGGATGAAGGCGAACAGGATCAGGATCTGCGGCAGGAACACGATCACCCCACCGACGCCGGCGATGATGCCGTCGGTGAGCAGGCTGTTGAGCGGGCCCTCGGGGAGCGCGCCGCCGATCCAGCCCCCCAGCGCGGCCGTGCCGGCCTCGATCAGGTCCATCACCGGCGTGGCCCAGGCATACACCGCCTGGAAGATCAGGAACATCACCACCGCCAGGGTTAGCAGCCCGAACACCGGGTGCAGCAGCCAGCGGTCCAGCGCGTCGTCGATCTTCGCCGTCCGCGTCGGCATGCTCACCGAAGCGGCGAGGATGTCGCGCACCTGGGCGTGGTAATCGGTCGCCGCGGGCACCGCGACCGGGGCCTGCAGGTGCGGCACCATCGCATCCAGGCGCTCCACCAGCCTGGCCGCGCCGTTGCGGCGCACCGCCACGGTCTCGACCACCGGCACGCCCAGCGCCTGCTCCAGCGCCTGGACGTCGATCTTGATGCCACGGCGCTCGGCCGCATCGACCATGTTCAGCGCCACGATCATCGGCTTGCCCAGCTCGCGCAGTTCCAGCGCGAAGCGCAGGTGCAGGCGCAGGTTGGTGGCATCGATCACGCACAGCAGCACGTCCGGGGCGGCCTCGCCCGGGTAGAAGCCCCGGCACAGGTCCCGGGTGATCGCCTCGTCCAGGCTGGCCGGCTGCAGGCTGTAGGCGCCCGGCAGATCGAGGACGGCGAATTCGCGGCCGGACGGCGCGCGCAGGCGGCCTTCCTTGCGCTCCACGGTTACGCCGGTGTAATTGGCTACTTTCTGGCGGCTGCCTGTCAGCTGGTTGAACAGCGCGGTCTTGCCGCTGTTCGGGTTGCCGACCAGGGCGATGCGCAGGGCGTTGGTGGCAGCGCTCATGCGCGGGCCTCCTGGCCCTGCAGCGCGGTGACCACGATGCGGGCGGCCTCACTGCGGCGCAGCGCGAAGCGCGTGAACCCGACCTGCACCAGCAGCGGCTCGGCGCCGACCGGACCACGGGCTACCAGACGGACCTCTTCCCCTTTGACGAAGCCAAGCTCCTTCAGGCGGCGGGCGATCGCATCGTTTGCGTGTAGTTCCTGCACGGACTCCACCAGGGCGGAGCTGTACAGCGCCAGATCGGACAACGTCACGGAGCGCCTTCTCGATGATAGGAATGGTTATCAATTCTACCATCGCCGCGCCGCGTCATTGCCCGTGACCAACGGCCCGCTATGATCTGTACATGTATGGAGTAAACCCGCCCATGAGTGACGCATTACGGATTGAACGCAGCGCCTCGGTGCTGACCCTGTGGCTGAACCGCCCGACCCTGCACAATGCCTTCGACGCCTCGTTGATCGCCCAGCTGACCGCCGCACTGGAGGCCGCCGGACGCGACGACCATGTCCGCGCGGTGGTGCTGGCCGGGGAAGGCGCCTCCTTCTCGGCGGGTGCGGACATGCAGTGGATGCGTGGCATGGCCGCCGCCAGCGAGGAGGACAACCGCCAGGATTCGCTCGCCCTGGCCCGCCTGATGCGGACCCTGGACGAGCTGCCCAAGCCGACCATCGCCCGCGTGCAGGGTGCCGCCTTCGGTGGCGGGGTCGGCCTGGTGGCCTGCTGCGATATCGCCATCGCCAGCACCAGCGCCCGCTTCGGCCTGACCGAAAGCCGCCTGGGCCTGCTGCCGGCGGTGATCTCGCCCTATGTCATTGACGCGATCGGCCCGCGCCAGGCCCGCCGCTGGTTTGCCACCGGCGAGCATTTCGACGCCGAAACCGCCCTGCGCATCGGCCTGGTGCACCAGCTGATCGAGCCGGAACGGATCGACGAGGCCGTCCAGCGCCAGCTCGGCCTGCTCGACAAGGCCGGCCCGGTGGCGTCGGCCTCGGCCAAGGACCTGGTCCGGCGCGTGGCGCTGGGCCGCGACCGGGACGCCACCGACCGCGACAACGCGGCGCTGATCGCCCGCCTGCGGGTCTCGGCCGAAGGCCAGGAAGGCCTCGGGGCCTTCCTCGACAAGCGTTCCCCGCATTGGGTCACCCAGGACTGAGGACAGCGTCATGCTCGACCATGTAGGTATCCGCTGCGCCGACTTCGGGCGCAGCCTGGCGTTCTTCCAGCAGGCCCTGGCGCCGCTGGGCATCACCGTGGTGATGCAGGTCTCGGCCGCCCAGACCGGCGAGCATGACCACGCCGGCTTCGGCCGTAGCGGTAAACCGGACTTCTGGATCAGCAACGCCCCCGGCGCCCATGGCGGCGTGCACCTGGCCTTCAGCGCGACACGGCGGGCCGACGTGGACGCTTTCCACCGTGCGGCACTGGCGGCCGGTGGCACCGACAATGGCGCCCCGGGCATCCGCGAGCATTACCACCCCGATTATTACGGGGCGTTCGTGCTCGATCCGGACGGCAACAACATCGAAGCGGTCTGCCACCACCCCGGCTGACCGCGTACGCCGGCGGGATGGCCGCTTTGTCGCCCATCCCGCGTATCCCCTTTTCGTGGCCCGCCGGGGAACGTGGGCCGCCTTTCGTCTGACAGGAATCTCCGTGACCTCTACCCCACCCCGCCCCCTGCTGGTCGTCCGTCGCTCCGTTCGCGGAGGGCCGGCACATGGATGACTTCGTCCGCATCGTCGAGGTCGGCCCGCGCGACGGGCTGCAGAACGAAGCCCAGCCGGTGGCCACCGCCGACAAGATCGAACTGATCCGCCAGCTCTCGCTGACCGGGCTGCGCACCATCGAGGCGACCAGTTTCGTCAGCCCGCGCTGGGTGCCGCAACTGGCCGATGCCGCCGAGGTGTACACCGGCATCGAGCGCCGCCCGGGCATCGATTACCCGGTGCTGGTCCCCAACGAACAGGGCTATGACCGTGCACGCGCGGTGGGCGTGCAGGAAGTGGCGGTGTTCACGGCCGCCTCGGAAACCTTCAACCGCACCAACACCAATGCCGGCATCGACGAGTCGCTGGCCCGTTTCGCGCCGATCCTGGAGCGGGCCAAGGCCGACGGGGTCAAGGTGCGTGGCTACGTTTCCACCGTGCTTGGCTGCCCCTACCAGGGCGAGGTCGCGGTGAGCGAGGTGGTGCGCGTCGCGCGCGCGCTGTACGAGATGGGCTGTTACGAAATCTCGCTCGGCGACACCATCGGCGTCGGCACGCCGCGCAAGGCCCGCGCCATGCTCAAGGCCGTCGCCAACGAACTGCCGATGGCCGCGCTGGCGGTGCACTTCCATGACACCTATGGCCAGGCCCTGGCCAACATCGATGCCTGCCTGGAAGAAGGCGTGCGCGTGGTCGATTCGGCGGTCTCCGGAGCGGGCGGCTGCCCGTATGCCAAGGGCGCCAGCGGCAACGTCGCCAGCGAAGACGTGGTCTACATGCTGCATGGCATCGGCATGCGCACCGGCATCGATCTGCCGGCGCTGGCCGCCACCGGGCGCTGGCTGGCCGCACGGCTGGGGCGCGAGACCGGCAGCAAGACCGGCAGGGCGCTGGCGGCGACATGAAAAGCGGCGGCCCGCGCAAGGACGCTGCGGTAGGTGATCATCTCACCGCCCACGTCCACGCGCTGGCCGCCCTGCAACGCGCCCTGGCACAGTCGCCGGGCGATCTGCGCGGCCTGCTGGAAGAAGTGCAGCAGGCCCTGCAGGAGGCCATGGACGAGCGCCAGCTGGCGCTGCGTCGCTATGCCGCGCTGTTCGATGCGGTCCCGGACCCGGTCAGCATCCTCAGCGAACGCGGCGTGGTACTGGACCTCAACAAGGCTGGCGTGCGCGCCTATGGCCGTCCCCGCGAGGAAATCGTCGGGCAACCGATCGAGCTGCTGAACCCGGACCTGCCGGGCGACCACCTCGATCCGGTCTGGGAGGCACTGCACCGGGGCGAGACCTATGTCATCGAGGTCACGAACATGCGCGGCGATGGCAGCCGCTTCCCGGTGGAGGTGCATTCGGCCGGCTTCGAGCACCAGGGCGAGCACTGCATCGTGGCGGTCGCGCGCGACCTGAGCAGCCGCTGGCAGGCCGAATCGCGCTACCGGCTGCTGATGGAATCCATCGACAAGGGCGTGATCCTGTTCGATCGCCAGTTGCGGGTGGTCTCGGCCAACCCGGCCGCGCACCGCATTCTGGGCACCGCCGGCAATGGCGGCAGCCTGCAGGCGATGCTTGCCCCGGAAGACTGGATCAGCGTGGACGAGCACGGCCACCCGCTCACCCGCGAGCAATGGCCGGCCAGCGTCTCTCTGCACAGTGGGCGCATCGTGCGCAGCACCATCGTCGGGCTGTACCACCGCCCGCGCGGCCGGATGATCTGGATCTCCACCACCAACGTGCCGGTGTACGGCAACGGGCGCGATGCGCCGGACCATGTGTTCGGCCTGTTCAGCGACATCACCGAACTCAAACGCAACAACACGCTGTTCGACCGCGCGCAGTCGCTGGCGCACATCGGCGGCTGGGAGTGGGACCGCGGCCTGCAGCGGCTGTACCTGACGGACGAGGCGACCCGCATCCTCGGCCAGGAGCTGCCGATGCGCGACATGGCCGAGCTGCTGGAATGCCTGCGCGTGGACGACCGCGCGCAGCTGCAGCAGGCGCTGCTGGAGGTGGTCGACCGCCAGGTCTCGTTCGAACTGGAGCTGCAGGGCCAGCGCAGCGACGGGCATTCGTTCTGGGTGCGGATGATCGGCGAGGCCGAGGCCGGGGATGTCGATGCCGCGCGCATCGCCGGCACCGTGCAGGACATCACCGCGCGCAAGCAGGCCGAGGAGACGCTGCGGATCCAGGCGCGCACCGATCCGCTCACCGGGATCATGAACCGCGATGCGGTGCTCAACGACCTGGCCATGCGCATGGCCAACCCGACCCACTGCCGGGTCGCGGTGCTGTACATCGACCTGGACCGGTTCAAGACCGTCAACGACCTGCTGGGCCACAACGCCGGTGACGAACTGCTGATCGATGCCACCCGCCGCATCGCCACCGCGATCGGCACCGAAGGCCTGCTGGCCCGGTTCGGCGGCGATGAGTTCCTGGTGATCTGCGATACCCGCGACCAGGCCGATCAACCCGAGCGGCTGGCCACGGCGATCACGCGCGCCTTCAGCACACCGTTCCGCTTCGGTGCCGACGAATTCCCGGTCACCACCAGCATCGGCATCGCGCGCGCGCCGCAGGATGGGCTGCGCCCGCAGCAGCTGATCCAGAACGCGGACATCGCCATGTACGACTGCAAGCGGCGCACCCGCAACGGCTGGCAGGTGTTCTCGCCCGAGCTGGCCCAGCGCCAGCATGACCGCCTGCAGATCGAGAGCCGGCTGCACCGGGCGCTGGACGACGACGAGTTCCATCTGGTCTACCAGCCGCAGGTCAACCTGCACAGCGGCCAGCTGATCGCCGCCGAAGCGCTGATCCGCTGGCGCAATACCCAGCTCGGCGAGCTGCGCCCGGACATCTTCATCGGCCATGCCGAGAGCACCGGTGACATCGTCCGGATCGGCCTGTGGGTGCTGCGCGAAGCCTGCCGGCAGGTCCGCCAGTGGCAGGATGACGGGCTGGGCATCGTGCGGGTGGCGGTCAATGTGTCCTACCGGCAGTTCGTGGGCGAGGACCTGGCCCGGCATGTCCGCGCGGTGCTGGACGAGTTCCATCTGCCCGGCAGCGCGCTGGAACTGGAATTCACCGAACGGGTGCTGATCGAAGATGCCCCGGACACCCTGCGCACCTTCGCGCAGCTGCGCGAGATGGGCGTGCTGCTGACCATCGACGACTTCGGCGAGGGCTACAGCGCGCTGAACTATCTGCGCCGGCTGCCGATCCATGGCCTCAAGCTGAGCCAGCTGTTCGTCGAGGGGGTGCCGGCCAACCGCTCGGACGTGGCGGTGTGCGAGGCGGTCTGTGGGATCGCCCGCAGCCTCGGGCTGGGCCTGGTGGCCGAAGGCATCGAATCGGAGGCCCAGCGCCAGTTTCTGACCTCCTTGGGGGTCTCGGTCGGCCAGGGCTTCCTGTTCGCGCCCGGGCTGGCGCCGGACGAATTCGCGCGGCGCCTGGCGCTGCGCGCCCGCGTCGCGGTGGGCAGTGCACAACGGTGATGGCGGCCGCTTCCGCTAGAATCAGCGGTTCTTGAACCAGCGGGATCGTGCAATGCAGCTGTCTTCTGTCCGCGCCGTCATCACCGGCGGTGTCTCCGGCCTTGGCCTGTCCGTGGCCCAGCACCTGGTCGCCAACGGCGCCAAGGTGGCCCTGTTCGATCTCAATGACGACAAGGGTGCGGCCGCCGTGGCCGCGCTTGGCGAAGCCAACGCGCGCTACTACAGCACCAATGTCAGCGACGAAGCCGCCGTGGCCGCGCAGATCGATGCCGCCTGCGACTTCCTGGGTGGGCTGAACACCGCGATCAACTGCGCCGGCATCCTGGGCGCCGGGCGCGTGCTGGGCAAGGAGGCGCCGATGCCGCTGGCCAACTTCCAGGGCACGGTGATGGTCAACCTGGTCGGCAGCTTCAACGTCGCCAAGGCGGCCGCCAACCGCATGCAGCACAACACCCCGGGCGACGATGGCGAGCGCGGCGTGATCATCAACACTGCCAGCGTGGCCGCCTATGAGGGCCAGATCGGCCAGGCCGCCTATGCCGCCTCCAAGGGCGGCGTGGTCAGCATGACCCTGCCGATGGCACGCGAGCTGTCGCGCTTCGGCATCCGCGTGATGACCATCGCCCCGGGCATCTTCTGGACCCCGATGGTCGATGGCATGCCGCCGGCGGTGCAGGAATCGCTGGCCGCCTCCATCCCGTTCCCGCCGCGCCTGGGCAAGCCGGAAGACTTTGCCGGGCTGGTTGCCTACATCCTGGGCAACACCTATCTCAACGGCGAGACCATCCGCCTTGACGGCGCCGTGCGTCTGGCGCCGAAGTAAGCGAGCACGCAACCCGCAGGGTGCCCGGTTCCGGCACCCGCCACCTCCACGAACCGACCTTCATTCCCATGAAAGCCAGCGACATCAAGAAAGGCAACGTCGTCGAATTCAACAACGGCGTCTACCAGATCCGCGACATCGAACGCAGCTCCCCGCAGGGCCGCGGCGGCAATGTCCGCTTCCGTTTCATCATGTACAGCGTGCCGGGCGGCAACAAGCTCGATTCCAGCTTCGACGCCGACGACAACCTGCCGGAAGTCGAACTGCTGCGCCGCCAGGCGACCTACTCCTACATGGACGGCGATGCCTTCGTCTTCCTGGATGACGAGGACTACACCCCGTACATGGTCGATGCCGATGTGCTCGGCGATGACGCCGGCTACATCACCGACGGCCTGACCGGCATCTACGTGCAGGTGATCGACGAGACCCCGGTGGGTGTGCAGCTGCCGACCAGCGTGGTGCTGGAAGTGGTCGAGACCCCGCCGGAACTCAAGGGTGGCACGGCCACCAAGCGCCCGAAGCCGGCCAAGCTCAACACCGGCATCGAAATCATGGTGCCGGAGTACATCGCCAACGGCGAGCGCGTGCTGGTCAACACCACCACCGGTGAATTCGCCGGCCGTGCCGACTAAGCGCGCCGCACCGACCGTCCTGCTCCTGCTGCTCGCGGCGTGTTCGCCGCGGGCAGTGGAGAGCGAGACGCTGGCGCCCGTACCTTCGGCGACGGGCACAGCGCCGGCGGGGAACACCGCTGATGCGCGCTGCGAAGTGCCTGCAGAGATCTTCGTGGCCGAGGACATCCGCATGTACTGCGCGATGCCGGGCGACGTGCAGGCGTTTCTGACGCGCGAAAGCGCCTGTCAGCACTTCGCTGGCGAAGAAGCCTACGACGAGGACCGCGCCCGCGAACTGGCGTATGCGATCCACGAAACCTGCGACGACCGGGCTGCGCTGTTCAATCAGCTGCTGCAGCGCCACGCCGACAACTGCCTTGTGCACACCGAGCTGATGCTGCTGGGCACGCGTAACGAGCTCGCGCTGGATGCGGACAGCCGGGCGCAACCCAACCCCTGCCCACGCGGCTTGTGACCCTGCACCGGACGCGCAGGCGCGCAATCCGGTGCGTTCCCTTCGATCAGGGCTTGGCAGCCAACGACGGCGCACCGGCGAAATCGCCGCAGCCGTGGTACTGGCGCGCGCCGACGGTAAGCATGGCCGTGGCGCCGAAGGCCTGGCCACTCATGTTGTCCTGGCACACGGTGCGCTGGAAGGTGAGCTTCACCGGGGTGCCGTCAGCAGCGGTACCGGACCAGCCATCACAGCCCTGGGTGGGGCTGGCGATCTCGAGCTTGCGCTCGCCGTAATCCATCTCGATGTGCAGCGCCGGGGTGGCCCCCGCGCCGACCTGGGCCAGCCAACCGGGCTCATTGCCGGTCGCGCGGAACCCGGCGGCTGCATCGGCGCCGGCTTCAGTATCGGCCTTGGCGGCCGCATTGGCCGGCGGCGCTTCGCCGCCCTGCTCGCCGGTACCGGTGCAGGTGCGATCGGGCTCGCCCTTGAGGATCAGGATCCCGTCAGTGGTGCCCTTGGTCCAGAATTCGTTGCCCTGCCCGTCTCCGTATTTCGCGCCGGAGGCGGCCGGCTGCGAGGACATGGCAAACGTGCGATCGGCAACCACCACCGTGGCCGAATCCTGGCCGCGATACGTGGCATGCACTTCCAGCTCGCCACAGCGGAACGCGTAACTGCGCTCATCGGTGGTGGAGGCATCCATCGGTGGGGGCGCTTCGCTGCCATCGGCGGCAGGGCGGCTCTCGGTGGCCGGTTGGCAGGCGGCGAGTGCGCCGGTAATGGCCAGGCTCAACAGCCAGGGAGATGCGCGCATGAGGAACTCCTTGCGATAACGTCGACAACACTTGATCGTACCTGCCGCGCCGTGAGAGCGGGTGAAGCGAGGCTGACCCCGGCGGCAGGCCTGAACACGCGGTTCAGTGCGCACGCGGCGCGGCCGGCAGCACGCACAGCGAAAGCAGATGCACGCCGGGTGCGCCCGTGCAGCGCGCCCAGACCCGCAGCAGCCGCATCGCATGCAGCTGCCGACCGTGCTCGCCGTCGAGATGGAGGCGCATCTCGCCGGTGACCAGCACCATGGCGCCGCAGGCGAGCTGCTCGGTCTGCTGCCGCTCGATGGCAACGATGCGGATGCGCCGCGCATTCCAGCCCGCCAGCAACGCCGAGGCATCCTGACGCTGGCCATCGTGGTCGGTCAGGAACAGCGCTGGCGAGAGCAGTGCGTTCACCTGCTGCGGCTGCCACTGGATCAGCGCGTCCCACAGTCGCGCCTCGGCCGCCTCCACGTGCGCCGGTTGCAGTATCGCGCTCATGGGCGCACCGGACATCGTCGTCGTGGCCCGCTGGCGCGCACGCCCAGCGTATGGATTGCCGCCACCAGGGCGGCATGCGTCTTCCTGCTCTTCATCTGCACAGCTGCCGGAACACCGGCCGAAATCACGATGGCGGCAGTCTGCGCGGCCTCGGTGGGGTTTCGATGGAGGAAGTGTGGAGATACGATGGAGCCCAAGCACCTTCCGGCTTTGCCCTGCATGCCCGCCTCCGATCTACCCGGCGCCCCGACCGCGCGCTGGGATCATTCGCTCAATGCCCTGGTCCTGATCGTCGAGGACGAACCCGAGATCGCCGACATCGTCGCGGCCTACCTGGTCCGCGAAGGCCTGCGCACACTGCGCGCGCAGGATGGCCACACTGCCCTTTCCCTGCACCGCAGCGCACGCCCGGACCTGGTCCTGCTCGACGTGCAGATGCCGGGCATGGATGGCTGGACCGTGCTCAACACACTGCGCCAGCGCGGCGACACGCCGGTGATCATGTTGACCGCGCTGGACCAGGACCTGGACAAGCTCACCGCGCTGCGGATGGGCGCGGACGATTACGTGGTCAAGCCGTTCAACCCGGCCGAGGTGGCCGCGCGGGTGCGCGCGGTACTGCGGCGCACCTTGAACGCCGCGCGCCAGAGTGCACCGGAGATCCTGCGCGTGGGCAGTTTGGTGATCGATCCGGAGCACCACACGGTGCATGTCGAAGGCGACGGCTACAGCCACGAGCTGCTGCTGACCCTGACCGAATTCAAGCTGCTGCACTGCATGGCCCTGGCACCGATGCGCATTTTCAGCCGCAGCGAACTCATGCATGAGTGCCTGCCGGAAAGCGAGGCGCTGGAGCGCACCGTGGACAGCCACGTCAGCAAGCTGCGCCGCAAGCTTGACGATGTCGGCCTGGCGAACGTGCCGGCCAGCGTGCGCGGCGTCGGGTACCGGCTGGCGGCGGACCACTGATGCGCCGCTCGGGCCTGAGCCGGCACATCGTGGTGTCGATGTCGATGATGGTGCTGGCGGTCATCGTGATGGTGATCCTCAGCTCCTACCTGCTCTATGCGGTGCTGGTGGCGTTTTACCCCGGCGGCGTGGACGAACCGGTCAGCTGGGTGCCCAGTGGCCCGGAACTGGTCTGGATGGTGGGCGTGACCCTGATCGGGTTGACGCTGGCGGTCGCCGCGTCCGTGCGCCTGTCCCAACGCATCCTGACCCCGCTCAACGCGGTGGTGGACAGCATCGGGCGGCTGGCCGATGGCGACCTGGGTGCACGCGCGGCAGTGAGTGACCGCTCGCTGGGCGAAGTGGCGCTGCTGGTGGACGACTTCAACGCCATGGCGCGCCGGCTGCAGAACATCGAGGCCGACCGGGTGATGTGGCACGCGGCGATCGCGCATGAACTGCGCACGCCGGTCACCATCCTGCGCGGCCGCCTGCAGGGCCTGGCCGAAGGCGTGTTCGCCCCGGACGAAGGCCAGTTCCGCAGCCTGCTGGCGCAGGTGGAGGGGCTGTCGCGGCTGATCGAAGACCTGCGTGTGCTCAGCCTGGCCGACAGCGCCCGCCTGGACGTGCGCCGCGCCCGCAACGATGTGGTGCAGGAAGTGCACACGGTGATGACCCTGGTCGATCCGGGTTTCCGCAGCAGCGGCTTCGTGCTGGAACTGGAGACCTCACGCGAGGAGCATCCCGCACATTGCGACCCGACCCGCGTGCGGCAGGCATTGATGGCACTGCTGGAGAATGCACGCCGCTATGCGACGCCGGGCCGGGTGCGCATCGCGGTGCACGACACCGCGACCCATGTGCAGATCGCCATCGATGACGAAGGCCCCGGCATCGATGCAGCGCTGCGCGAGCAGATCTTCGATCCCTTCCTGCGCGGCGATGGTTCGCGCTCGCGTCAGCGCGGCGGCAGCGGGCTGGGGTTGGCGGTGGTCAAGGCGATCGCCGATGCGCATGGCGGCCAGGTCGCCTGCAGCGCCAGCACCCTGGGCGGCGCACGTTTCGTCATCGAGCTGCCGCGGCAGTAGCAGCGTCCTGGAGGGCCAGCTCGCGCATCCGCGTGCCGAGCCGGGCCAGATTGCGGTCGATCGTGGCCAGTTCGCGTTGCTGTGCGGCCGGCAGGCGCTGCTTCAACTGCGCCTGCAGCGCCTTCCAGGCCGGGACGCCCTGGGCGCTCAGCTGCGCCGCCGCCTCCGCAGCCTGCACGCGCTCCTCGGCCAATGGCAGCCCGTAGCCGCCAAGGCTCACCAAGGCGGCCGGACTGACCAGCTGCCCGGTGTCCTCGAGCAGCGCGCGCAGCGTGTTGCGCGCCGCGGCATCGCCAGGGCGCGGATGGCCGAGCAGCCGTTTCAGGGCATCGCGCGCGCGCAGCTCCTCACGGTGCAGCGCCGCCTGCTCCAGCAGCAGCAAGGCGGAGGTGGCGCGCAGGTCGCCCTGCTCCACCCAGCGTGACCGGGCGCTGGCAGGCTGCCGCAACCAGTCGCCTACCGTTGTCGCGCCCAGCGGCAGCTGCCGCTGGGCGACATCGAACAGCTGCTGGTAATGGTCTGCGGCCGAGGCGAAGTAGTAACCCTGGCGCGTCGCCTGCGCGCGATCGGCCAGCACGCTGGCATCAGCCACGCCCTGGCGCTCCAGCCGGGTCAGCAATCCGCGCGGGGTGATCCGGTTCAACCCGGGCGAAGCAAGGCGTGGCACGCCTTCCTGCAGCAGCTTGCCGGTCTCCACCGCGCAGTTGTTGCTGACGAACAGATACCGGCCGTCATAGCTCCAGTGCACCTGCGCGACACGCTCGAGCAGGCGGGCGATGTCCTGGTCATCCAGCGCCAGCGGCACCGAAGACAGGCCGCGCAGCTCGAGCTGGGTGTACTCGTTGATGACCTGGTTGAGCGGCAGCACGAACAAGCGCGAGGGATAGGAACCGGTCAGCCCGCGCCAGCTGGAGATCTGCACATCGCCAACGAAGGCGCGGTAGGACAGCACGCGGTGATGGGACAGGTCCATCCGGCACGCCGGCCCGCGCGGCCGGCCCGGTGCGCAGATCACCAGCCGCAGCATGCTGTGGCCCCAGCGGCTCATCAGCTGCTCGTTGCCTTCGGCGAGCAGGTAGTCGACGGCGTAGATCCGGGCCGGGTCCAGTTCCAGCAGGCTCGCCGCGCCCGCGTCTTCCTCGGCCTGCATCAACGGCAGGCGGCTGTCGCAGGCCACGGTGTGGTCGATCGGCCCCAGATGCTCGGCAAACCAGGCGGCCACCGCCGGCCGACGGCAGGCGTAATCGGGATCGAGCAGCAGGTGCTCGGCATTCACCGCCAGGAATTCCGCGGGGCGTGCGCGCTCATAGTCGTCGGGGCTGCGCCCGCTGAAGGCGTTGGCGGTACGGCCAAGTTTCCACGGTCGCCGCTGCCACCCGGCCAGATCGCGCAGCCGCGCATCGCGCGACCAACCGCCCTGCGGCGAACGGTCCAGTACGTGGGTCAGTTCATGGATCAGCGCGGCCTCGAGCGGGCGCGGCAGCGGTTGATCGTCTTTCACGGTGTCGAGCAAGGCGCGCTGCAGGGTGATCGCCCCGTTGCGGGCGCGCCCATGCACGTGCGCGGGGAGCGTGTCCGACCAGCGCACCTGCACCGGGTGCTGGAACCGTGCCTGCCACTGCGGCGGCAAGCGGCCGCGCACCTGCTGCAGGGTACGCTCGGCCGCGACGATCTGCGCCGGATCCAGTCCCTGCGGCTGCAGCTCCAACGTGAGTGCCGCGTGCGCCCATGGCGCGGCAAGCCATGCGACCAGGACCGCCCAGCGCCAGCGGCGGACCTGACCGGTAGGGCGCATCAGCGGGCCAGCAGCGTCCTGGCCAACACCATGTCACTGGCCTGCTGCTGCGCGACGCTCTGCTCGCGCAGGTGCAGCAGCGCCGCTTCCAGGCGTGCACCGCGGATGGCGCCATCGCTGGCCACGAAGGCAGCAGCGTCGTCGCGGGCATCAATCACGATCTTGTCGTCGCCGGAGCTGGACGAACCGGCCGACGACGCGCCGGAGGCGGAACCGGCGGAGCTGCCGGCAAAACTGGAGGCCATCGCCGACAACGGCAGGGCGAGCACGGCAAGGAGCAGGATCGGACGCATCATCGGGGTGTCGTTCGCGGTGGAAAACACAGAGCGTATAGGCTGCGTGAAATCCTGTCTTGCCTCAGAGGTCGAAAACCTTGCCCGGATTCAGCAGCGCTTGGGGATCAAACGCGCGTTTGACCGCCTTCATCAGGGCGATTTCCGGCGCACTGCGCGTGCTGTCCAGGTAGCCCTTCTTGACCAGGCCGATGCCGTGCTCGGCCGAGATGCTGCCATCGAAACGGCTCAGCACACCGGCGAGCAGTTTGGTGACGTGCTCGCACTGGGTCAGGAACTCCGTATCGGCGGTATCGTCAGGCTTGAGCACATTGATGTGCAGGTTGCCGTCGCCGATGTGCCCGAACCAGACCACCTCGAACTGCGGGTACGCCTGCCCGATCAGCGCCTGGGTTTCGGCGAGGAAGGCCGGCATGGCCGAGATGCGCACCGAGACATCGTTCTTGTACGGCTTGTAGCGCGCCACCGCCTCGGTGATGCCCTCGCGCAGGCGCCACAGCTGCGCGGCCTGCGCATCGCTCTGGCTGACCACGCCATCGCTGACCCAGCCGTGCTCCATGCAGTCTTCGAACGCCGCCATGGCCGCCGCTTCCTGGGCCTCATCGCCGGACGCGAACTCGGTGACCACGTAATACGGGTAGACCTCGGCGAACGGTGCCTGCGCCCCATGCGCCAGCACATGCTCGAGCGCGCGGTCGGTGAAGAACTCGAACGCCTGCAGCTGCAGCCGCTCGCGGAACGCGGCGAACACCTGCATCAGCACCTCGAACGAGGGCAGCGCCAGCAGCATCACGTTGCTGGCCGGCGGCGGATCGGTGAGCTTCAGGGTGGCTTCGACGATCACGCCGAGCGTGCCTTCCGAGCCGACCAGCAGCTGACGGAAATCGTAGCCGCTGGAATTCTTGATCAGGCCCTTGTTGAGCTCGACCAGCTCACCGGCCATGGTCACCACCTTCAGCCCGGCGATCCACTCGCGCGTGTTGCCGTAGCGGATCACCCGGATGCCGCCGGCATTGGTGGCGATGTTGCCACCGATCGAGCAGGAACCGCGCGCAGCGAAATCCACCGGGTAGATCAGCCCGTGTTCGAGCGCGGCGTTGTGCACCGCCTCCAGCGCCATGCCGGCCTGCACGGTCAAGGTGCGGTCGACCGCATCGAAGGCCAGCGGCTTGTTCATGCGCTCCAGGCTGAGCACCAGCTCGCCGTGCGCCGCCACCGCGCCACCGGACAGGCCGGTACGGCCGCCCGAGGGAACCACGGCCACGTGTTGGGCGCTCGCCCAGCGCAGGATCGCCTGCACCTCATCGACCGTTCCCGGCAGTGCGATCGCCAACGGTGCCGGCACCCAGCGCCGGGTCCAGTCGCGGCCGTAGTGCTCCAGATCGGCCGGGTCGGTCTTCAGGCGCAGCCCGGGGCAGTCGTGCAGGAGCGAATCAAGGCGCGGATCGGTCATGGGGCGTCTGGCGGTGCCGGGGGAGCCCGCAAGCCTGCCAGCCACCACGGGCCGCGTCCAGTAGCGGAGCCCCGGGTGCCGGAGCCCGTGGCGATCCCCAGGGCGCGCAACGGAAATAGGTGCATCTGAAACCGTTTTGCCACCGATTGGCGCACCGCACCATCGCCGCCCGCTTCTGGCATAGTTGAGGGCTCCCGCCGCCACACGTCGCACGCCGCCCATGTCGCCGAAAAAGACCTCGTTCCCGAAGCAGGATATCCGCGTACTGTTGCTCGAGGGGGTCAGCCAGACCGCGATCGACGTGTTCACCGCGGCCGGCTATTCGCAGATCGAACTGCACAGCAAGGCGCTGCCCGAAGACGAGCTCAAGGCACGCATCGCCGAGGCCCACATCGTCGGCATCCGCTCGCGCACGCAGCTCAGCGCGGACGTCCTGGTACATGCCAAGCGTCTGATGGCGGTCGGCTGTTTCTGCATCGGCACCAATCAGGTGGACCTGGAGGCGGCAGAACTGGCCGGCATCCCGGTGTTCAACGCGCCCTACTCCAACACCCGCAGCGTGGCCGAGCTGGTGATCGCCGAGGCGATCATGCTCACCCGTGGCATCCCGCAGAAGAACGCCGAATGCCATCGCGGCGGCTGGTCCAAGTCGGCCGCCGGCAGCCATGAGGTGCGCGGCAAGACGCTGGGCATCATCGGCTACGGCCATATCGGCACCCAGGTCGGCGTGATGGCCGAAGCGATGGGCATGCAGGTGATCTTCCATGATGTCGAAACCAAGCTGTCGCTGGGCAATGCCCGGGCGGCGATCAGCCTGGACGACCTGCTGGCACGTGCGGACATCGTCACCGTGCATGTGCCCGAGACCCCGGCCACCCAGTGGATGATCGGCGCCGATGAACTGGCCCGGATGCGCCCTGGCGCGCACCTGATCAATGCCGCGCGCGGCACCGTGGTCGACATCGACGCTCTGGATGCGGCGCTGCGTTCAGGCCACCTCGGCGGCGCGGCGGTGGACGTGTTCCCGGTCGAGCCCAAGGGCAACGGCGATGCCTTCGTCTCGCCGCTGACCGCGCACGACAACGTGATCCTGACCCCCCACGTGGGCGGCAGCACGCTGGAAGCGCAGGACAACATCGGCGTGGAAGTGGCGGCCAAACTGGTGCGCTACAGCGACAACGGCAGCACCCTCTCGGCGGTCAACTTCCCGGAAGTGACCCTGCCCGAGCATGCCGAGAGCCTGCGCCTGCTGCACATCCACCAGAACGTGCCGGGCGTGCTCTCCAAGGTCAACGAGATCTTCTCGCGCCACAACGTCAACATCGACGGCCAGTTCCTGCGCACCGACCCCAAGGTCGGCTACGTGGTGATCGACATCACCGCCAGCGAAGCCCAGGCCGGCGCGGTGCGCGAGGAGCTGGCGGCCATCCCGGGCACCCTGCGCACCCGCGTTCTTTATTGACGGGTCAGCCAGCGCTTGGCCATGCGCGGCAGCGAATCATCCCCATCGGGGGTCTCGATCGCCGCGTTGGCCACGTCACGGATCTCACGCCAGGCCAGCGCCAGTGATTCTTCGCTGATCGCGAACTTCTCGCTGCCCAGCGCCCGCACCACATAGCGGGCGTCGTAGTGCCAATGCCCCGGCACGTCCTTGCGTTCCGGGATCCAGTGCTTGTCGATGTCGAACAGTTCGCCGTCCTCCAGCACCAGCGCGGTCAGCCCGGATTCCTCCTCGGCCTCTTTCAGCGCCACCTGGGCCAGATCGCGCTCGCCATCGGCGTGGCCGCCCAGTTGCAGCCAGCGGTCCAGCTTGCGGTGGTGGGTCAGCAGGACCCGCTGCCCGTCGGCGCTGACCAGCCAGGCGCTGCCGGTGAAGTGGCCGGCCAGCCGCTCACGCAGGAAGGGATTCAGAGGATCGTCCAGGAGTGTGCTGAATTCGTCAGCCAGTGCGGCTTGATCCGGGTGGCGGCGGGCGTAGGCGTCAAGCTGACTGCGCAGTGCAGCGTCAGGAATGGCAACGGATTCGGGGTTCAGCGACATGGCAGGAGCAGGCATCGTGCGGATTTGGCCGATTATCGCTCGGCCATGCTGCATTTGTGCTTGTACAGCGGCTTCAGCTTTGGCTAAGGTACAGCGGGCCCCGCACCGCTGGGGCGCCCAGTCGCCATCAGGGCGTGCGGCAATGTACCGCGCGCCTCACCTTTGTTCTTTTAGGGAAGCACTGCATGCTGAAGTCTCTGTTGAGGGTCAAACCGGTCGCACCGGCACCGCACGTCGATGCTGGCGAGCCCATCGAAGGCAGCCTGGATGGCGAGCCCACACTGAAACGGACCCTCACAGCGAAACACCTCATCCTGCTTGGCATCGGTGCGGTGATCGGTGCGGGCATCTTCGTCATGACCGGCCAGGCCGCGGCCTTCCATGCCGGCCCTGCCGTCACCCTGTCATTCATCGCAGCAGGCCTGGCCTGTGCTCTTGCCGGCCTGTGCTACGCGGAGTTCGCGGCCATGATGCCCGTCTCGGGCAGCGCGTACTCTTACTCATACGCGACCCTGGGCGAAGGCATGGCCTGGTTCATCGGCTGGTGCCTGGTACTGGAGTACCTGTTCGCCTCGGCATCCGTTGCGGTGGCTTGGTCGGCGTATCTGATCAGCTTCATCACCACCACCCTGCATCTGCCCTTCCCGGACGCGCTGGCATCGGCGCCGGTGGCGTGGGAAGCAGGACAGTTCGTGTCCTCTGGGAAGCTGTTCAACCTCCCCGCCGTTCTGATCGTGGCGGCCGTCACCGGCCTGCTCTACGTCGGCATCACCCAGTCGACCTTCATCAACGCCATCATCGTCGCGATCAAGGTCGCGGTGATCTGCCTGTTCATTGGCGTCGGCGTGGCGTACATCGATCCCGCCAACTGGACTCCGTTCGTTCCAGATAACACGGGCACGTTCGGCGAGTTCGGCTGGAGCGGCGTCCTTCGCGCGGGCTCCATCGTGTTCTTCGCGTTCATCGGGTTCGATGCGGTGTCCACCGCCGCCGGTGAAACCAAGGATCCACAGCGCAACATGCCGATCGGCCTGCTGGGTTCGCTGGCCATCTGCACCATCATCTACGTGATCGTGTGCCTGGTGCTGACCGGTCTGGTGCCCTACACCCAGCTCGGTACTGCCAAGCCGGTAGTGACCGCGCTGGAAGCCCACCCCCAGCTGTCGTGGCTGAAGACCTTCGTCGAAGTCGGCGCCATCGCCGGCCTTTCCTCGGTGGTGCTGGTGATGATGATGGGGCAGACCCGCATCGCCTACACGATCTCGCGCGACGGCCTGCTGCCAAGACTGTTCGGCAAGGTGCACGCACGGTTCAAGACCCCGTATGTGGCCACCATCATTGTGGGCGTCATCGCAGCGGCGCTGGCTGGCCTGATGCCCCTCAATGTCCTCGGTGAACTCGTGTCGATGGGCACGCTGCTCGCGTTCGCCACTGTCTGCGTGGGCGTGCTGATCCTGCGCTACACGCGCCCGGAACTGCAGCGACCGTTCCGCGTCCCGGCCGTGTGGCTGATCTGCCCCCTGGGCGCGCTGGCATGCCTGACGCTGTTCGGCATGGCATTCCGTGAGCACTGGCATCTGTTTGTTGGCTGGACCTTGCTGGGGACACTGATCTACTTCGGCTACGGCATCCGCCACAGCAAGCTGAACAAGAAGTCCGCCTGAGTGCTGCCGGGCCGGCCCAGTGCCGGCCCGGTCGTTTGTTACATCGCGCCTGAGAAGAAATCCAAACCATGTTCAAGCAACTGTGGGCCACCAAGCATCCGCACGCCGCCCATGAAGACGCCAATGGCCTGAGCCTGCGCCGTACCCTCGGCCCGTGGGGCCTGACCGCGCTGGGCATCGGTGCGGTGATCGGCGGCGGCATCTTCGTGATCACCGGCCAGGCCGCAGCCAACCATGCCGGCCCGGCGATCATGCTGTCGTTCGTGCTGGCCGCGATCTGCTGCGCGTTCTGCGCGATGGCCTATGCCGAATTCGCGGCGATGGTGCCGGTCTCCGGCAGCGCCTACACCTATACCTATGCCACGTTCGGCGAGCTCTCGGCCTGGTTCATCGGCTGGATGCTGGTACTGGAATATGGCGTCTCCGCCTCGGCGGTGGCGGTCAGCTGGACCGGCTACTTCCTGAGCCTGCTCAGCCATTTCGATATCCATCTACCCGCCGCGCTGGTCAGCGCGCCGCTGGATGGCCAGCTGCGCCCGACCGGCGCGATCGCCAACATCCCGGCCGCCGTGCTGGTCCTGCTGCTGACCTGGCTGTGCTACGTGGGCATCAGCAAGTCCTCGGCCATGAACATGGCCATGGTGGTGCTGAAGACCGCGCTGATCCTGCTGGTGATCGTGGTGGGCTGGAAATATGTGGATCCGGCGAACTGGACCCCGTTCATTCCGGACAACGAAGGCCCGGGCAAGTACGGCTTCGACGGCGTGCTGCGCGGTGCCGCGATGGTGTTCTTCGCCTATATCGGTTTCGAGGCGGTGTCCGTAGCCGCGCAGGAATCGCACAAGCCGCAGCGCGACATGCCGATCGGCATGCTGCTCTCGCTGGTGATCTGCACCGTGCTGTACATCGCCATGGCCGCGGTGATGACCGGGCTGGTGCCGTACCAGCTGCTGGGTACCGATGAGCCGGTGGTGACCGCGGTGGCCGCACATCCGCAGCTGGGCTGGTTGCGCGTGGTCGTGGAGATCGGCGCGCTGATCGGGCTGTCCTCGGTGGTGCTGGTGATGGTGATCGCGCAGCCGCGCATCTTCATGATCATGGGCCGCGACGGGCTGCTGCCGCCGCTGTTCACCAAGATCCACCCCAAGTACCGCACGCCGCACATCAACACCGTGATCACCGGCATCGGCATCGCGCTGCTCGCGGCGGTGTTCCCGCTGGACGTTCTGGGCGAGCTGACCTCGATGGGCACGCTGATCGCGTTCGCGGCGGTCTGCGCCGGCGTGCTGATCCTGCGCCGCACCCAGCCGGACCTGCCGCGTCCGTTCCGGATGCCGATGGCGTGGCTGATCTGCAGTCTGGGCGTGCTGAGCTGCATCGCGCTGCTGACCGCGATGACGGCCCACAACTGGATGCTGATGGGCTTCTGGACGCTGGGCGGTTTCGCGATCTACTTCGGTTATGGGTATCGCCATAGCCGGCTGCGCGGGAATTAAGGATCACGCCTAAGCCAACGGCCGAAGCACCGGCCGAAGCGTCAGCTCTCCTGTTTCGGTCGGTTTGGCGGGGCGGTATGGGTTCGCGGGGGACGCCGTGAATCCATCCATGGATGGCTTATTATGAGCCGCATGGATGCGGCGACATAAGCCTACAGGGACGTACTTGCGGCGTCCCCCGCAAACCCCACCCCGTCCGGCCCAGTCGACAAACCTGCTTTTAGCGTTTGACCTAGCTAAAATGACCGGCATGAGCACCCCCACCTTCCCGTACGACACCGCGCGCCTGAGCGAGCTGGCCCAGCTGCTGATCGACAACGTCCGCGAGCTGGCCCACGCCGGCTGGACCCCGGCCACCAGCAGCAACTTCTCCCACCGCCTGGATGACCGCCATGCCGCGATCACCGTGTCCGGCAAGGACAAGGGCCGGCTGGTGGAGGACGACATCATGGTGGTCGATTTCGACGGCAAGGCCGTCGGCCGGCCGCTGCGCCCGTCTGCCGAGACGTTGCTGCACACCCAGCTGTATCGCCGCTTCCCGGAGATCGGCTGCGTGCTGCACACCCATTCGCCGGTGCAGACCATCGCCTCGCGGCTGTATGCGCCGCAGGGCCATATCCGGTTGGAAGGCTACGAGCTGCTCAAGGCCTTCCACGGCAACAGCACCCACGAGATGGCGGTCGATGTGCCGGTGTTCGCCAACACCCAGGACATGGATGTGCTCTCGGCCCAGGTCGATGCCCTGCTCGACACCCAGCCGCTGTGGGGCTACTTGATCGACGGCCACGGCCTGTATGCCTGGGGCCGCACCATGGCCGAGGCACGCCGCCACATGGAAGCCTTCGAATTCCTGCTCCACTGTGAGCTGGAGCTGCGCAAGCTGCGCGGCTGATCGCGCTCAGATTCCTGAAGAGAATCTGTATTCCGCGCATCGCCATCAGTGCGTCGCCCCCGCCTCGGCGCCGCACTGGTACCCTTTCCTTCCCCCTCTTCGCCTCGATGCCGCCGCCATGAGCCGACTCCGCATATTTGATGACACCGCCCCGGATGTCCCGCTGTTCGACAGCCGGGATGGCGAGGCGATCGCTGCCGAACTGACCCCGATCGGCGTGACGTTCGAGCGCTGGCAGGCGGCCCATGAGGTCGCCCCGGGCGCCAGCCAGGACGAGGTGTTCGCCGCCTACAAGGTCGACATCGACCGGCTGGTCGCCAAGCACGGTTTCAAGAGTGTGGATGTCGCCTCGATCGCGCCGGACAACCCCAACCGCGCCGAACTGCGCAAGAAGTTCCTGGACGAGCACTTCCACAAGGAAGATGAAGTCCGCTTCTTTGTCGCCGGCTCGGGGCTGTTCACCCTGCACGTGGATGGCAAGGTCTACGAGATCGAGTGCGTGAAGAACGATCTGATCGCCGTGCCCGATGGCATCACCCACTGGTTCGACATGGGCGAGGAGCCGAGCTTCGTGGCCATCCGCTTCTTCACCGAGCCGGATGGCTGGGTCGGCCATTTCACCGGCAGTGACATTGCCCAGACCTTCCCGCGTTACCACCCCGCACAGCACCAGGCCGACTGATCCATGCCGCATCCGACCGTCATCCTCACCGATATCGAGGGCACCACCAGCAGCATTTCGTTCGTCAAGAACGTGCTGTTCCCCTATGCGCGCAAGGCGCTGCCGGCGTTCGTCGCCGCGCATGGCCAGGAGCCGCAGGTGCGCCGCTGGCTGGATGCGGTGGCGGTCGAGATCGGCGGCGCCTGCCAGGACAGCCTGATCGTGGAGACGCTGCAGGGCTGGATCGACCAGGACCGCAAGCACACCGCGCTCAAGGCGCTGCAGGGCATGATCTGGGAAGCCGGCTACCGCAACGGCGACTACAAGGCGCACTTCTATCCCGAAGTGGCCGCCGTGCTGAAGGGCTGGCATGCCGAGGGCAAGCCGCTATACGTGTATTCCTCCGGCTCGGTGCCGTCGCAGAAGCTGTTCTTCGGCTTCAGCGAGGCCGGTGACCTGACCGGGCTGGTCTCGGGCTGGTTCGACACCGAGGTTGGCGGCAAACGTGAGGCGGACAGCTACCGCCACATCGTCGAGGCGATCGGCGTGCCGGCCGGGCAGATCGTCTTCTTGTCTGATGTGGTCGAAGAACTGGATGCCGCGCGCGACGCCGGCCTGCAGACCCGTCTGCTGGATCGCCTGGACGATTACCCGCTGCCGCGCAGCGGTGAAGCCACCCACGGCCACGACCGCGTCGAGAATTTCCAGCAGATCACGTTGTAAGACCCCCCATCGGCAGAGCCACGCCATGCGTGGCTGCGTTTGGCGCGATGCCGGCACCGCGCCAGCCACCCATGGGGTGGCTCTACCTTGCGTCGGCCAGCGAGGTGAGGCGGAGGGTGCGGCGCAGGGTCGGCAGGTCCGCTTTACTGCCCAGGCGGATGGTGACCGTCTCGCCCGGCACCAGGTCCAGCGCGTTGTCGTCCAGGGTGGCATCCACGCCGTCGAAGTCGATCCACAACGCACGCACCAGCTTCGGTGCACGCAGGGTCAGCACGGCACCCTCGCCGTCCGCGCGCAGCGTGCTGTCGATCTTCGCCGGTGACAGCGCCAACGCCTTGGCCGGTGCGAAATACACCACCTGCTGCGACAACAGCGTGGCGCCATCGAACAGCTCGACTACCGCAACCGTGCGGGTGGGATCGGCGCCCTTCAACAGGTCCGCGTCGGCGAATCGCCCCACCTCCAGCGCAGACAACGGCGGCAGTGCCACGGTATGCCGCTGCTCATTGCGCAGCGCGCCATCGAGATCCATCACCCGCATCCGCCACGTCGCCTGCAGGCCCTGCTGACGATCGTTGAGCAGGCTCACCCGGGTCACGCCTTCGTCGCGCAGTGCGGCCACCGCGCGGTCGGCGAAGAACCGTTTGGCGTGGAAGTGCAGCGCTTTCCAGCGGCCGGCGTAGTCGATGCTGGACCACGAGGCGCCCGGCCACACATCGTTGAGCTGCCAGTACAGCGAGCCCATCGTGTACGGCCTGGAGGCGCGGTGATGCAGCGCGGCGAGCTGGATGCCGTCGGCCTGCATCACCTGGCTCAGATACACGAAGGCCGGGAAGTCGCGCGGCGTGCCGTACTCCTCCTCGATGTACTTGAGCAGGCGCTGGTTGCCCTCGCCTGCCATGAATTTCTGGTGCGCGCGCACCGTCGGGCTGTCCACCTGCTGTTCCGCGGCGGGAATGATGCCGTCCAGCGTGCGCAGCACCGGCCAGGCCTGCAGCCCGTACTCGGACATGAAGCGCGGCGTTTCGTGCAGGTAGGCGGTGACCGGCAGGGCCGGATTGCCCCACACCTGCCAGTAGTGCTTGTCGCCGCGGGTGGAATCGTTGGCCTTCTCGTCCAGGTCGTTGCTCGGCGAGCTCGACCAGTACGGCACGCCCAGGCCCTCCTCGGCCACCACCTGGCGCAGGTCATTGCCGAACAGGTCCACGTAGCCCTGCCAGACCTTCGCGGCGAACGCGGGATCGGCGGCGGTCATGTCGCGGCCGTGGCCCCAGTCCTTCCACGCGGTTTCTTCTTCGTTGTTGCCACACCACAGCACCACGCTGGGGTGATGTCGCAGGCGCCGCACGTTGTCGCGCGCCTCGGCGACCACGTTCGCGCGGAAGTCCGGATCGTAGCCGGGCTGCATGCCGCCCCCGAACATGAAGTCCTGCCAGACCAGCAGACCGAGTTCGTCGGCGATGTCGAAGAACACGTCATCTTCGTAGTAGCCGCCGCCCCAGTTGCGCAGCATGTTCATGTTGGCATCGCGTGCAGCGGTCAGCTCGCGCCGGATCCGCGCCGCGTCCACGCGCGCCGGGAACATGTCGAACGGGATCACGTTGGCGCCCTTGGCGAAGATCGGCACGCCGTTGATCACGAATGCGAACCCCTGCCCGCCGTTGCGGTCCACTTCCCGGCGCAGCTCGACGGTGCGAAGGCCGGTGCGATGCTCGATGCGGGTCGCGTCCGTCGTGCCAGGGGCCAGCGTGGCGCGCACGGTGTAGCGCGCCTGCTCGCCCTGCCCGGCCGGCCACCAGCGCCGTGGCTGCGGTAGCGCGACCGGCATGACGATCCGGTTGTCACCGGCCTTGAGCAGGGCTTTGCGGTCGATGCGCGCCACGCGCTTGCCGTCCGGATCCAGCACCTCGACCTGCACCGCTGCAGTGCCGACGGCAGCACTCTCCACCTCCACCGCAACCTCAAGGTCCGCCCGCGTCGCATCCAGGGCGCGGGTCTGCACGGCCAGCGCGGTCAGGCGCTGCGCGTCCCAGCTCTCCAGTCGCACTGGGCGCCAGATGCCGGCGGTCACGTATCGCGGGCCCCAGTCCCAGCCGAAGTGGTAGCCCGGCTTGCGCACGAAATTGCCGACCATCGCGTCTTTGGGCTCATCGCCATAGGGCGAGGGATAGTTGCCGGCGATCTTGTGCGGCATCGCCTGCACGCCCGGCAGCAGGGTGCGGATCGGCGAGCGCAGCACGATGCGCAGTTCATTGCCGCGCGCGCGCAGCTTCCCGTCGACCCGGGCCCGCCAGGTGCGATGGCTGTTGTCGGCCTGCAGCAGTGGCTGACCGTTGAGGGTGACGGTGGCGAACGTGTCCAGCCCGTCGAACGCCAGCTCGGCATGCGCACGGGCGAGCGTGCCGGCATCCACATCGAACCGTGCGCGGTACTCCCAATCGGCCAGGCCGATCCACTGCAGGCCGGCCTCCGGGGCGCCGACGTAGGGATCCGGAATCTGCCCCTGCGCCAGCAGGTCGGTGTGCACGGCGCCGGGCACCTGCGCCGGGCGCCACTGTTGCAGGCCAGGGTGCGCGGCACCGCGCGCGTCACCGGGTAGCAGGCGGAATGACCACTCCGCCGCCAGC
This sequence comes from Stenotrophomonas sp. AS1, assembly GCF_048957655.1. Classification (NCBI taxonomy): domain Bacteria; kingdom Pseudomonadati; phylum Pseudomonadota; class Gammaproteobacteria; order Lysobacterales; family Lysobacteraceae; genus Stenotrophomonas; species Stenotrophomonas sp. AS1. The sequence continues at coordinate 390,274 of NZ_JARVXM010000001.1, forward strand.
GGGGCGGCTGCCACGGGCAGTGCCCAGGCGGCCAGCAGGACCAGCATCAGCCAGCAGGCCGGTGCAACGACATGGAGACGGCTGTGCGTGCGCATGGGGATCTGCCTGGCTGCGGGAGCAGCCGACCAACGGTCGGCTCTACCGGGTTGGGGTAGCCGACCGGCGGTCGGCTACTGATTCAACGCACTACGTTGAGCACTTCGTAGCACGCGCCCATGGTGTGGTAGTCGGTCTTGCCAGCCGGGCTCTTTTCATCGCTGTACTTGCGGTTGTCCGCGTCCAGGATGCGATACCAGGCGCCGTAGCGATGATCGATCATGTGCTGCCAGGCGTAGCCCCACAGTTTGTCGTACCAGTCCCAGTACACGGCGTCGCCGGTGCGCTTGGCCAGCAGCGCGGCGGTGGCCAGCGATTCGGCCTGCACCCAGAAGTACTTGTCGTCATCGCACACGCTGCCGTCCGGGGCGAACCCGTAGTACAGGCCGCCGCGTTCGGCGTCCCAGCTGCGTTCCACCGCCACATCGAACAGATGCCGCGCGGTCGGCACGAGCCAGTCGGCCTGTACGTGGCGATCCAGGATCAGCAGCAGCTTGGCCCACTCGGTCTGATGCCCCGGCTGGAAACCCCAGGGGCGGAACAGGTGCTTGGGATTGTCACGGTTGTAGTTCCAGTCGATCTGCCACTGGGTGTCGTAGTGCTCCCACACCAGCCCGTCGCCCTGCGCCGCCTGGCGGCGGGTCATGTGGTCGGCCAGCAGCAGCGCACGTTCCAGGTAGCGCTGCTCGCCACTGGCCTCGAATGCAGCCAGCATCGCTTCGCACATGTGCATGTTGGCGTTCTGGCCGCGGTAATCGCTGAAGGTCCAGTCGGCGTCGGCTTCGTCCTTGTACAGGCCGAACGCCGGCTCCCAGAAGCGCGTCTCCAGCAGCTGCCAGGTCTCGTCCATCCACGCACGGGCCTCGTTGACGCCGGCCTTCAGCGCGCAGCTGTAGGCCAGCAGCACGAACGCCACGCCGTAGCAGTGGTTGGTCGCATCTTCGACCACCCCATCGCGCAGCGTCCAGGCGTAACCGCCGGTCGCCGGGTTGCGATGCACCTCGCGGAGGTAGCGGAGGCCGTGTTCGACCGCGGCCAGGTCGTCCGGCTTGCCGAACTCGCGGTAGGCCATCGCGTGGTTGAACACGAACCGGGTGCTGCTGACCAGATGGCGATGGCTGGCGTCGTAGACGCTGCCATCGTCACGGTAGTAATGGAAGAAACCGCCCTTGGGGTCGATTTCATGCGGCTGGTAGAACGCCATCGTCTGCGCGATATGGGCGCGCAGGAACGCGGGCGAGCGGAAATCGGGGGTCGGCGGAACCGGCGTGGTCATGCGGCGTCATCCTGTTGTTGCTGGAGCAGGTGCTGGACTTCATCACGGCTGGGCATCGCGGCGAAGGCGCCCTTGCGGGTGACCGCGAGCGCCCCGACGGCCGCACCGAAACGGATCGCCTCCACCAGCGCGGCGGGGTCCTGGCAGAAGGCGGCAAAGCCCGTCCCGTCGCCACCGCGCTCGCCGATGCCGAACAGCAGCCCGCCAACAAAGGCATCGCCCGCCGCAGTGGAATCCACCGTGGTGACGCGGAAGCCGGTGAGTACGCCGTGGGTGTGACGGGTGTGCCAGCGGATCGGCGCGGCACCGTCGGTGATCACCACCGCCTGCGCCTGCGCGGCGAGCAGGCGCCCGACCACGGCGGCGTCACCGCCCGGCACCGAGGCCGCCAGATACTCGAGTTCTTCGCGCGAGAGCTTGACCAGATCGGCCAGCGACAGCGCTTCCCACAACCGCGGCAGCGGGTCGACACCGGTCGGCCACAGCGCCGGGCGCAGGTTGAGGTCGAGGCTGACCATCGCACCGGCCTGGCGCGCGCGGCGCATGCCCTCCAGCGTCGCCTCGGCGATCTCGGCCTCGGTCAGGCTGTTGGAGCACACATGGAAGCTGCGCGTACCTTCAAAGCAGTTCGGGTGGAAATGCGCACTGCGGAACAGCAGGTCCGCCGCCGGCGGGCGGTAGAAGCTGAAGCTGCGCTCGCCGCTGGCATCCAGTGCCACGAACGCCAGCGCGGTCTTGGCCGCATCGGTGCGTACGATGCAGTCCGTCGCCACGCCGGCACTGGCCAGGCTCTCGGCGAGGAAGTCGCCGAACATGTCCTGGCCGAGCATGCCGGCGAAATGGGTGTCCGCACCAAGCCGCGCCGCAGCAACGGCGACGTTGGCGGGCGCACCGCCGGCATACTGCAGGAAGGCACGCGGGGTGTCCGGGGTGGCCGGCGGTTGGGCAAGTAGATCGATCAAAATCTCGCCGAAACAAACAATCTTGGACATCGTGGCCTCAAGCTCCCTGGCGGATTCCAGCGGCCGGGCGCGAGCCCCACAGGCCGTAGAAGATGATGTAGCCGTAGCACAGCAGCGGCAGGATGAAGGACGGCTGCAGGCCGATATGGTCGGCCAGCTTGCCCTGCAGGACCGGGATCAGCGCCCCACCGACGATCGCCATGATCAGCAGGCTCGACGCCTTGGTGGTCAGCGTGCCCAGGCGTTCGATGCTCAGCGCGAAGATCGTCGGGAACATGATCGAATTGAACAGGCCGATCGCCACCACCGAGTACAACGCCACCTGCCCCTGGGTGAGCATGGTCAGCGCCAGCAGCGCCACGTTCATGCTGGCGAACAGGGTCAGCAGCAGACGCGGCGAGAAGCGGGTCATGATGGCCGAACCGGCAAAGCGGCCGATCATCGCCATCGTCCAGTAAGCAGAGACGTAATGCGTGGCCTGCTGTTCGCTGAAGCCACCGATGTTCGGCAGCGACAGGTAGTTCACGAGCACGCTGCCGACCGCCACCTCCGCACCCACGTAGAAGAAGATGCCGAGCACGCCGAACCGGACGTGGCGGTGACGCAGCGCCTCCATCAGGGTGTGCTTGTCGCCGCTGTTCTGCTCGGTCGTCTCATTCAGTGCCGGCAGGCGGAACAGATAGACGAACACGGCAAGCAGGACCAGCGCGATTGCCAGGCCGACATACGGGCCCTGCACCGACTGGGCTTCCTGAGTGCGATAGGCCAGCTGTTCGGCCATCGGCAGCACATTGATCTCGTCCGCACTCTTGACGGTGTTGCCCAGGATGAGCAGGCCACCGAAGATCGGCGCGATCGCGGTCCCCAGCGAGTTCAGCGCCTGGGCCAGGGTCAGTCGGCTCGACGCCGTCTGTTCCGGACCGAGCAGCGCCACATACGGGTTGGCCGCCACCTGCAGGACAGTGATACCCGTGGCCAGCACGAACAGCGCACCCAGGAAGGCTTCATACACGCGCAGCTCGGCCGCGGGCCAGAAGCCGAGCGCGCCCACTGCGGCGATGGCAAGGCCGGCCACGATGCCGTTCTTGTAGCCCAGCCGTGCGACCAGGCGACTGGCCGGCACCGACATCAGGAAGTACGCGCCGAAGAAGGTGAACTGAACCAGCATCGCGCGGGCGTAGGTCAGATCGAACACGGCCTTCAGATGCGGGATCAGGATGTCATTGAGGCAGGTGAGGAAGCCCCACATGAAGAAGATCGTGGTCGCCACGGCCAGCGCAACGCGCGTGTTCACCACGGGCGCGGCGGAGGATGAGGATGGGAGGCGGGGCGTTGGAGAGATGGGCATTCAGGTACGCGCCTCAGTGCGCGAGCAGGTGATTGGGGGAGCCATCAGACAGTCATCGCGCCGCTGCTCTCGCGAACGCGGAGCTGGACCGGTGCAACGGTACGGGCCGGTGCGGCGTCGGGATGATCCAGACGCAGCAGCAGCAGTTCGGCGGCCTGTCGCCCGCGTTCGCGCGGGTTGACGGTCAGCGTGGTCAGCGGCGGCGATGCCACCGAGGCCTCGGAAATATCATCGAAACCGGTCACCGCGAAATCGCGGCCCGGCTGCACGCCACGCGACGCCAGGCCCAGCATCAGGCCCAAGGCGACGCTGTCGTTGTAGCAGACCGCTGCGGTCGGCACGGCATCCAGCGCGAACAGCTCGCCGGTGCGCGCGGCCGCATCCAGGCGGCTGGGCGAGGTTTCGATCAGCCACTCCGGCTGCACCGGCATGCCGGCTTCCACCAGGGCCTGCGCATAGCCGGTGCGGCGCTGATGGCAGGAACTGGAGACCGCATGGCCGCCATAGAACGCGATGCGGCGGTGGCCCTGCTCGATCAGATGACGCGTGGCCAGGTAAGCACCCTGCTGGTTGTCCAGGGTCAGGAAGTCCCAGTCGGCACCGGGCAGCTCGCGGTTGAACAGCAGCACGTTGGCGTGCCCGAGCACCTGGCGCAGCTGCCCGGCATCGCTGCCTTCGGCGGGCGACAGGATCAGCCCGGCCGGCATGTGCTCCATCAACGTGGTCAGCACCGCCTGCTGCCGCTCCGGCGATTCACCGGTGCTGCCAAGCAGGGTCACGAAGCCCTTGCCGCCCAGCGCTTCGTCCACCCCGGAGGCGAACTCGGCGAAGAACGGGTTGGACAGGTCGTTGATGACCAGCGCCACGCTGGACGAGGTACGCCGGCGCAGATTGGCCGCGCCACGGTTGTAGACATAGCGCTGGCGCCGCAGTTCGGCCTCCACCTTGGCACGGGTGTCGACATTCACCAGCGGGCTGCCACGCAACACCAGCGAGACGGTCGCGCGCGACACGCCGATCGCTTCGGCGATGTCGGTCACGGTGACCGCGCGCGTGCCTTTGCCGGCGGGGGTGGCCTTGTCTTTCATCGGGTCGTCGGGTTCCTCAAGCAAGGTGCAAGCCTAAACGATCGCATTGACCAGCGGTCCATGCCCGTGTCGGCGATCAGCCCCGATGGGCTGGCCACGGCACGGGCCGGTGCGTGGCTCATTCGAGCGCCGCGCCCGGGGTGGCGCAGAACGAGGCCGGCAGCGCCTCGGCCTGGGTGCCCCAGCCGTTCTCCGGCGCGGTGCCGCCCAGGGCGAAGGCGATGGTGCCACCGCGCTGCAGCTGCGCCCAGTCCAGCCACACCGGCGCATGCGCGCGGCCATCGACCTGGACATTCTGGACGTACTGCAGCTTGCGTCCGTCGGCGCCCGGTGCCTTCAGGGTGAGCGTCCTGCCCTGGCCCAGATCGATCTCGGCGCGGGCGAAGCGCGGGGTATGCAGCAGGAACTCGCCGCTGCCCGGCACGGCCGGGTACAGGCCGAGCGCGCTGAACAGGTACCAGGCCGACATCGTGCCCAGGTCATCGTTGCCGGTGACCCCGTTGGGCGCGTTGGTGAACAGCTGCTGCGCGGCGCGCACCACGGTGGCAGTCTTCCACGGCTGGCCGATCAGCGTGTACATCCACGGTGCATGCAGATCCGGCTCGTTGTTCGGGTTATAGCGGTACTGGTTGTAGTAGCTGTACGGGCCAACCACCCATTCCTTGCGTGCGGCGGTCAGCGGCGAGGTCACCAGCGCGTCGTAGGCGAAGAACGTGTCCAGGCGGCGAGCGGCCTGCTCGCGGCCGTGCATGGCCTGGACCAGCCCGGGCACGTCCTGCTGCGCCAGCCACTGGTACTGCCACGCGGTGCCTTCATGGAAGCCATGGTGCGAACGCGGGCTGTACTTGCCATCGGCCGGCAGGTACCACGCGCCATCTTCCATGCGCGGCCGCGGGAAGCCGTTGAAATCACCCTCTTCGTCGCGCACCGACGGGTCCCACACCTTGTGCCAGTTGCGGCCACGCTCACGCAGCACGCCGGCATCGGCAGCATGACCGAGGCCATCGGCCATCTGCGCCAGCGCGCAGTCGGCCAGTGCGTACTCCAGCGTTGCCGAGCCACCATGGTGCGGATCCACGTCCATGCCCTTGGAGGGGAAGGCGCGGTCGTACTGCACGTAGCCGTTGGCCAGGTAGCTCGGGTTGCCCGAACGGCCTGCATGACGCGAGTTCATCGGCGGCACCTCGAAGGCGTTCTTGCGCAGCGCGGTGTAGGCCTCGCCCTCGCGGCCGGCCAGCGCGCCGAAACGCCACAGGTCGACCAGGAACGGCGTCACCGGATCACCGGTCATTACGTTGGTTTCGAAGTTGGCATAGCCCCAGCGCGGCAGCCAACCGCCCTGCGCCTCGATGGCCAGCAGCGTGCGGCCGATGTCGCGCGCGACCTCCGGCTTGGTCAGGGCCAGCCACTGGTTCTGCGCGCGGTAGGTATCCCACAGCGAGAAGTACTCGTAGTAGGTCCAGCCGTCAGCGCGATGAATGTTGTCGTCGTAGCCACGGTAACGGCCGTCGGCATCGCTGCCGGTCAGTGGCTGCAGCAGCGCGTGGTACAGCGCGGTGTAGAGCACGGTACGGTCATCGTTGCTGCCGCCCTGCACACGCACGGCCGCCAGTTCCTTGCGCCACTGCTGCTGTGCCATCTGCCGCATCTGGTCGAAACCAAGCAGGCGGTCGCCCTGCATGCCATCGCTGCGCAGGTTGGCGCGCGCGCCTTCGGCATCCACGTGGGAGATCGCGCTGACCGCGGTCACCGCGCGGCCCTTGCCCAGGTCGAAGCTGAGCCAGGCGCCACTCGGCTTGAGCTCACCTTCCATGCCATGGCGGGCGCCGGGCAGGCCACCGCCCTCGCCCCAGGTGCCGAACGACTTGAACGGGCGGTCGAACTCGATGCGGAACCACGTGGTGTACTGATGGCCACCGCAGAAGCTCTTGGTGACCAGCTTGCCTTCCACGGCGCGGTCGCCGACCACATCGACCACGCTGCCGATCACCGAATGGCGCTCGTTGGCCTGGCCGAGGTTCACCAGCACGTGGCCGGTGCCTGCATCGGCGGCGAAGGTGTAACGCTCGGCCGCGGCACGGGTGCGTGCGGTGGCTTCGGCATCGATGCCGCCGTAGTTGGTCAGGCGCACCTTGTAGTAGCCCGCCTGCCCGACTTCGCCATCGTGGGTATAGCTGGAGGCGTAGCGCTTGTGATCGAAGCTCTTGGCGTCGTCGGTATTGAAGTCGCCGCCCGGGCCGATGCTGCCGGTCACCGGCAGGACCGAGACCTGGCCGCCCTGCTCCCAGCAGCCCGCACCGGAGAGGAAGGAATGCCCGAAACCCCGGATCTTCGGATCGTCGTAGCGCCACCCGGCGTAGTGCTCACCGATCGGGCTGACCTGGATCAGGCCGAACGGCGCCGAGGCACCCGGGAACGTATTGCCATCGTCCTTGCTGCCGATGAAGGTGTTGACCTCGCGCTCCAGCGCGGCGGGCGCGGCCTGCAGCATCAGCGGCGCGCAGCTCAGCGCCAGCAGGCAGGCCAGGCCGGCGAGCGGGCGGCGGCGGGCCGGGATGGCGCCGGCGGCGGAAACGACGGAAGGACGGTGAGAAAGACGGGTCACGGACACGGACTCCTTGGCGGACGTGGCGGCAGCGCGAACCAGTGGCGGCGGGCGCCTCTAATTCCCTGGACTGGGCGACCCAATCCACACCCCGGTGAATTTAGATCGATTTAAGTAAAGCACGGGAATTTCAATCGATGCATTCTGCGCTGCAACATCGAGGACCGGTCGCCAGCACCCCGCCCTGCCCGAGCCTGCGCAGTGCCTGGCAGTGCCCGGTGCCGGGGGCCGACATTCCGCCTCATCGGCCGATATAGCGGGCTGAAGCCCCGGACCCAGCAACATCGCGGGATCGGCCCGGGTCAAGCGAAAGCACGCCCCGCGTCCATATTGCGGAGCAGCATGCTTCCCTCGCGCGGTCGTGCTAAAAATCCCCCGCCAATCGTTTAGATCGATCCAACTTAAAACGGTCACGATTGCCGGAAGTGGGGAGCCGGGGGACTGCCCCACGCGATGCATGCGGGACGCGCCAGGCAACTCGACGCTCGAGATAATTTGGCTCCACCCATTAGATCGATTCAAAGAATTCGTATCGCCACCGTTTCAATCCAGGAGAGGGAGAGAGTGGAATGAAGATGTCACGCATGCACCGCCGCGTTGCGTTGTCCGCGGCCATTGCCAGCGCGTTGGCCACGGCCGTCGTGCCGGCCGCGCTCGCGCAGCAAGCCACCCCGGCCACGGGTACACCCGATGCCACCACGCTCGACAGCGTGACCGTCACCGGCTACCGCTACGCCATCGAAAAGAGTCTGCAGCAGAAGCGCGACGCCAACGCCGTGGTGGAAGTGATCACCGCCGAGGACGTGGGCAAGTTCCCCGACAAGAACGTCGCCGACGCGCTGCAGCGCGTGCCTGGCGTGGTCATCGAGCGCAGCGGTGGCGAAGGCAAGACCGTCAGTGTCCGCGGCCTCGCTCCGGACCTGACCCTGACCCAGTTGAACGGCAACTACGTGGCGACCTCGGAAACCAACAACGAGGCCACCCGTTCGTTCAACTACACGCTGCTGCCGGCCAACATGCTTTCCAGCGCCGAGCTGTTCAAATCGCCGGAGGCCCGCCTGGATGAAGGCGGCATCGGCGGCACCGTGATCCTGCACACCCGTCGCCCGCTCGACATGGAAGCCAACTCCGGCTACGTGAACCTGGAGGGCACCTCCTCGGACACCAGCCACGACGTGGATCCGCAGACGTCGGCGCTGTACTCCTGGCACAGCAAGGATGAGCGCTTCGGCGTGCTGGTCGGCGCGACCAAGCAGACCCGCACCAGCCGCACCATGCAGGCGAGCACCGAGGATTACCAGTGGTACGGCAACGGAACCGACGCGGTGGATGCGTACGGCAATCCGCAGCTGCAGGACGGTATCCACTACTGGTGGGGCCAGTCCGGCTTCAATGACCAGAGCGGCCGCAACTACAGCGAATTCTTCATGCCGACCTCGGTGAACTTCGCCGTGAAGGAAGAGAAGCGCGAGCGCACTGGTGGCCAGTTGACCTTCCAGTTCAAGCCGACCGACAACCTGACGCTGACCGCCAATTACTTCCGCTTCGAGCTGGAAGGCAATTACACCCAGAACATGTTGAAGATCCCGGAATGGAACCTCGCCCGCTTCAACGGCGACGGCAACTGGGACGGCGGCCGCCTGCTCAACGGGCTGAACTTCGACCCCTCCGGCAGCATCGTGACCGGCGCGCAGTACGAAAAGCTGGCCGGCAAGACGTATTACTGCAGCGAAGAACAGGCTGCGGCCGCCGGCATGGCGCCGGGCGGCTGGGGTCCGGACGACTGCACCATCCCCACCCCGCAGCTGACCGGTACCTACAGCAAGGAAAAGGCGCTCTCGCAGACCGGCGACCTGACCGTCGAGTGGGATATCAGCCCGCTGTGGAAGGCCTCCTTCACCGGTGGCCGCACCTGGTCCGAAGGTGGCCCGTCGATGAACTTCGACATGTCCGCCAAGCCGCGCCGCCAGGTCGACGGTGTGTGGCAGTCCGGCAACACCTACAGCGCATGGGATCTGACCGGTACGCCGAGCGCCACCTTCTCGCCGAACCTGCAGGACCAGTTGATGGCCGGCATCGCCGAGATCGACACCGGCTCGACCGGCTCGTCGTGGATGCAGACCGAGGTCAAGCAGAACTACTTCCAGGCTGACTTCACCAAGCTGTTTGAAAGCGGCTGGCTGGACTCCATCCAGTTCGGTGCCAAGTACCGCGACGGCGATGTGCACCGCAATACCGGCAACACCTACTGGGTGTGCCAGGGCAAGGATCCGGCCGACTACGACAACAACCGTTACCAGGCCGGTTGCGATGCCACCGCCGGTGTCGCCCAGCCGGGCTTCTTCCTGTCCAACCCGATCAGCAACATCGCCGGCGGCTTCAACGCCAACGTGTTCCCGGGCATCAACTACCCGGCCTACATCAACTACCTCAACGAGAAGTACGGCGGATCGCACAGCCGCAAGGAAGAGGACTTCGTCTACAACGTCAACGAGAAGATCTACTCGGGCTACTTCCAGGCCAACTTCCGTACCGAGCGCGTGCGCGGCAACGTCGGCGTGCGCGTGGTCCGGACCAAGCAGTTCGCCGAATCCAGTGACTCGGTCGAGAAGTTCAACGACTACTTCCAGGACAACGCCGCCGGCTCGCCGATGGGCTGCAACGATCCTGCTGCCGCGCCGCTGATCGCCTCCAATACCGGCTATGTCTGCCAGAGCGGCTTCGTGCGCCTGCCGGATGGCCTGGCACGCGAGAGAACGTACGCCTTCACCTCGATGGACAAGACCTACACGGACTTCCTGCCGAGCTTCAACATCGCCTGGGACATCACCGATACGCTGGTGCTGCGCGGTGCGGCCTCCAAGGTCATCGCACGCCCGAGCTACACCAGCATCGCCGCCCCCGGCGCGCTGAACTACATCAGCGAGGAGTACAGCAACGACCGTCGCGTTGCCGGCGGCACGGACACGCCCGGCTGGTACGGCTATGGCAGCAACAAGAACCTGGAACCGTTCGAAGCGACCCAGTTCGACGTCGGCCTGGAGTGGTACTTCAAGCCCGGCGCGGTGGCGGGCCTGGGCCTGTTCCGCAAGAACGTGGACAACTTCACGGTGCCGGTGGTCCGCGACCAGCAGATGAATGTCGGTGGCGAAACGGTCACGGTGCAGAAGTACGAGACCCAGGCCAACGGCCGCGATGGCGTCTCGCAGGGCGTAGAGCTGTACGGTCAGTACACCTTCGACACGGGCTTCGGCATCCAGGCCAACTACACCTACAACGACACCAACCTGGCCGCCATCGTGCTCGATGGCGAAGAGATCGGTTCCTCGCCGCTGGTGGGCAGCGCCAAGAACCAGGCCAACGTCACCCTCTTCTACGAGAACGAGAAGTTCCTGGCACGGGCGTCGTACAACCGCCGTGGTGAAGTCGTGGGCGGTCCGGTCAACGGCATGAGCCAGTACTCCGAACCGTACGACCAGCTGGATCTCAACGTGGCCTACAACTTCACCGAAGCGCTGACCTTCACCGCCTCGGTGCTGAACGCGACCAAGTCCGAGCAGCGCATCCATCTGGGCAACGACACCAAGGCCCGCCTGGTGTCCAACACCTACACCGGGCGCCAGCTGTACTTCGGCGTGAACTGGAAGTTCTAAGCGTCACCCGCCCCCGCCTCCGGGCGGGGCAACGGTCCTCCACGGCAGCTGCGCTTTCACAGGCGGCTGCCGTTTTTTTAATCCAGCGCCGCGCGCAGTGCACTGACCTGCGCCGCGTCGGTGACGGTCCAGTCCGGCGACAACCCGATCAGCGCCGGATTGTGATGGCGCATCGCCGAATGGTGTGTGGTCTTCGCCGAGGCATGCAGTTCGAGGCACCCACTGCGCTGGGCCAGCTCCACGATGTTGCCCGCCGTAATTCCCGCCCCGGCCATGAGTGATAGCCGATCACCTGCCTGCGCCACCAACGCGGCCAGGACATCGGCACCGGCCAGCGCACTTGCCTGCCCGCCCGAGCTCAGGATGCGATGGCACCCCAGCGTCACGATCTGCTCCAGCGCCGCGGGCAGATCACGCGCGGCATCGAAGGCGCGATGGAAGGTGATGCCGAGCGGGCCCGCTGCGGATACCAGTTCCCGGCACAGCGGCATGTCGATGCCACCGTCGGCATCCAGCGCACCAATCACCACGCCATCGCAGCCGAGTTGGCGGCAATGCGCGATGTCGCGCAGCATGATCTCGGCCTCGAGCGCGGTGTAGCGAAAATCCCCGGGCCGCGGCCGGATCAGCACGAACAAGGGAATCCGCAGGCGATCACGGGCGACCGCGATGCTGCCCTGCGACGGGGTCGTGCCGCCCTCGGCGAGGTTGTCGAACAGCTCGACCCGATCCGCCCCGCCGTGCTGGGCCGCCAGGGCGGAGGCCACCGAATTCGAGGCGATCTCCAGCAGCCGGCGCGGCGCGCTCACGTCTGCTCGCTCGTGTACACCGAAGCGGAATCACGCAGATCGTCCTGCCGGTCCTTGTCGCAGACCGCGTAGACGAAACCGCGGTGCAGTGCGTAGGCACCCACTTCGCCGTGCTTGTTCAAGGCGAGGAAACAGACCTGCAGGGTCCTGCTCGCCTCGGGGCGCTTGCGCACCACCCGCGCGATCGCCTCGCGGCAGGCCTCGGCCGGCGAGCGCCCCTGGCGCATCAACTCGACCACCAGGAACGAGGCGGCATTGCGGATCATTTCCTCGCCCACGCCCGAAGCGGTGGCGGCACCGACCTCGTTGTCCACGTACAGGCCCGCCCCGATGATCGGGCTGTCGCCCACGCGGCCGTGCATCTTCCAGGCCATGCCACTGGTGGTGCAGGCACCGGCCAGACGCCCCTGGGCATCGATGGCGAGCATGCCCAGCGTGTCGTGGTTGCTGCTGTCACCGGGGCGGCTGCGCCGCTCGGCATTGATCTCGGGGGTGTACTGCGCGGTCTTGAGCCACTCGCGCCAGGCCTTCTCGGCTTCCGGGGTGAGCAGCTTCTTCCGCTCAAAGCCCTGCTGCACGGCGAACTGCTGCGCGCCCTCGCCGACCAGCATCACGTGCGGGGTCTGCTCCATCACCCGCCGTGCCACGGAGACCGGGTGCGCGATATCACTCAGCGCCGCCACCGAACCACAGCGGCCATCGCCATCCATGATGCTGGCATCCAGGCTCAGCACGCCATCACGATCGGGATTGCCGCAGCGCCCGACCGTGGGATTGCAGAGATCACTCTCGGCCCAGCGCGCACCGGCTTCCACGGCATCGAGCGCCGAACCACCGGCCAACAGCGTTTTCCAGGCGACCTGGTTGGCCCCTACGCCGAAATCCCAGGTGGACACCACCCGAGCACCGGCGGCGGAACGCGCCTGCAGCGTCGGCAGTGCGAGGGCGCCAGCGGCCAGGGCACCGGCCTGGAGAAATCGCCTGCGGTCAGTCATGGGTAGGTCTCCAGCGAACGGGCAAGGAAAGAATTACACGACGATACAGCGATGTTCCGCGTGCCAGACCGCCGCGCCAAGAACGCCCAGCTCGCCGTGGTCCACCCGCCAGATCGGCACCTGGCGCAGCACCTCGTGCATCACGCCCTTGGCCAGGAAACGCGCGCGGAAACGGCCATCACGCAGGAAGCGATCCACCCGCGTGGAGATGCCGCCTGCCAGATAGACCGAGCGGGCACCAAAGGTGGTGGCCAGGTCGCCGGCCAGGCTGCCAAGCCAGGCGCAGAACACCTCCAGCGTTTCCACCGCCACCGGATCCACGCCCTCGTGCGCGGCGGCGATCAGCGCCTCGGTGCTGGTCCAGTGCGGTGTGACGCCACGGATATCGCACAGGCAGGGATACAGGTTCATCAGGCCGCCACCGGACAGCACGCGCTCGTTGTCCACGTGGTCCCAGCGCTGGAGCAGGCGCGAGAGCACCTCCAGCTCCAACGGATTGCAGGCATTCAACGCGGCATGGCCGGCTTCACTGGCCAGCACCGGCCGCTCGCCGCCTTCAAAGCGCAGTGCCGCGCCCAGCCCGGTGCCCGGCCCCAACACCAATGCCGGCCAACGCGGGCCCGCGCCCGGATCGCCATTGAGGGCCACCATGGACTCCGGCGCTACGTGCGGAATCGCGTAGGCCACTGCTTCGAAATCGTTGATCAGCGCCAGCGAAGCCAGCCCCGAATCATGACGGGTCTGCGCGACCGAGACCGGCCACGGCAGATTGGTGTTGACCAGGTGATCGCCGTCCAGCAGGCCGGCAATCGCGACCACCGCATTGTCCGGCGCGGCGGGCAGCGTGGCGATGAAATCGGCCAGGATCGCGGCCAGGCTGGCGTGCTCGGCGCAGGCATAGCGCTGAAGACCGCTCAGCTGTGGCGCTGCACCAGCGCGCACGCTGGCCAACGCGACGCGGGCGAAGGTACCGCCGACGTCGGCCACGATCAGCCTGTCAGGGAGGGAATCCCGCTGCGCCGCGGTCGGCGACACCTCAGGTTGAGCCGGAACCGGTACCGCTGCGCTCACTCGCTTGCCTTGGTTGAATCGATTGAATCCCGGCGATTCTCAGGCATCGCCGGGGGATTGCAAAGCCGCGCCTGCCATACAGCGGCGTACTGAAACGACAACGCCGCGCTCAGGGCTTGGCGGTCTGCAGGCGGTAGCTGGTGCTGGCCGTGGCGGTCGGGCCATCGCCCTGCACCGCACGCACTTCCACCTTGTGCTCCCCCACCGCAAGGTGGGTGGGCAGTGCGCCGCGCCACAGGTGCGGCGACGGCGTGGCTTCGGGCGAGCGGTCGAACCCGCGCAGGCGCTCGGCGGTATCGTCGGCGACGTTTTCCTGCAGCAGGCGCGGGTCCGGCTGCTCGACGCGCTTCATCGGCTGCCAGGCGCCATCGTCCACGCGGTACTCCACCAGCGAATCGGCCTGGCCCATGAACACGTTGGCGTACACGCCCCACGCCGGATACGCGCCCTGGCGCAACACCTTCGGCGCATGCAGGGCGATCTGGTAATCGTCCGGCGCGCGCGCCACGTAATAGCGCAGCCCGTACTCGCCACCGGGCTTGACCGAGAGCACCGCGTAGCCATTCGGGGTGCCATCGCTCATGGTGGCATCAGGTATCCCGCTGCCGTCCTTCACCCCGGACCAGAACGCACCGCAGGCGGCGCCCACGTTGTATTCGTGCAGCGGCTTGCGGCCCTGCCAGCCCTCGGCGGCACCGTGGTAGTAGTGCTGCTGGGTGTGGCTGTGGCCGCTGAGCACCAGCACATTCGGGAAGTCCTTGAGCAGCGCGAACAGGCGCGTGCGGTCCGCATGACGGAACGTCTCACGGCCCGGCGCCGCATCGAACAGCGGGATGTGCATGCCGAGCACGACCAGGCGATCACGCGGCAGGCCCTTGAGGTAGTTGCCGAGGAAGGTGAACTGGTCCGCGCGCAGCCCGCCCACGTAGCTCGGCTTGGCCTTGGGGTCGTAGACCACGTCATCGAGGAACACGAAGCTTGCCCCGCCCTCTTCCACCGCGTAGGTATCCGGCCCGTAGACCGCGCGCCAGCTGTCCAGCGAATGGGCATCGTTGCCGGCGTCCATGTCCAGGTCGTGGTTGCCCGGCACGTGGAACCACGGCACCTGCAGCTGGGCGGTGACCTTGTTGATGTCCGGGTACAGGCTCAGGTCGTCGTTGACGATGTCGCCCAGCGTGGTGCCCAGCCGTGCCGGGTGCTTGCCGATGATCGGCTCGACGATGGCGCGCTGGTAGTAGCCGATGTCCTGGCGGCTGGCGGTCTGCGAATCGGTGAACACCAGCATCTCGAAACCGTTGCGCGCGGCATCGGTGCCCTTGGCCGGCTCCAGCGCGAAATCCCAGTTGCGGGTGGCACCGCTGGTGGCACGGATGCCGTCGTACTTCAGCTTCGGCGACCCCTGCGGCGCATAGTGGCGCCAGTAGGACGGCAGTCCGTTGGCAGCGGCCGGGAAACGGTACTCGTCCGGCTTGATCACGAACACCGTCTGGCCCTCGCGCACCGGCAGGCTGTAGCTGCCGTCGGCGGCGGTGCGCACGATCGTTTCACCGTTGGAAACCTGTACACCGGCCAGGCCGGGATCGGTCGGGCCGCGGCCCGGCTTGCCGTCGCGCTCCTGATACACCTTGCCGGTAACGGTCGTTTCAGCAGCCCAGGCAGGCGAAGTCATCAACAGCAGGCAAGCCAGCCAGGCGGCAGTACGGGTCATCGGGGGTGGTCCGGTCGGGGGTGGGGAATTGTAGAGCCGCACATCATCGCCTGCACCGCGTTTCACCGACGTTAAACGATGTGCAGCCCGGCCTTACCCCGCGTGGCGCGCCGCCAGCACCGCGACCGCATCGTCCAGCGACAGGCCACGCGCGCGCAGCAGCACGGTGAGGTGGAACAGCAGGTCGGCCGACTCGCCGAGCAGCGCCTCGTCATCCTGCGCCACGCCGGCCAGCGCCGTCTCCACCCCCTCCTCCCCCACTTTCTGCGCGATGCGGCGGGTACCGCCGTCGAACAGCGAGGTGGTGTAGCTGCCAGCCGGGCGCTGCTGCTCGCGCTCGCGTACCACGGTATCCAGCCGGCCCAGGAAGTTGCCCGGCGCCTGCGGGAAGCAGCTCTCGCTGCCGGTATGGCAGGTGGGGCCGGCAGGGCGCGCACTGACCAGCACGGTGTCGTTGTCGCAGTCGATCCGCATGGCGGTCACCGCCAGCACGTTGCCGGAGGACTCGCCCTTGGTCCACAGCCGCTGCTTGCTGCGGCTGAAGAAGGTCATCTGGCCCGTGGCCAGGGTCTGCTCCAAGGAGGCCGCATTGGCATAGCCCAGCATCAACACACGCAGCGTGTCCGTGTCCTGCACCACCACCGGCAGCAGGCCATCGCCCTTGCCCCAGTCCAGCTGCGCCAGCGCCTCGCGCGACGGCCGCACGTCGATGGAATTCACCTCAATAGACATCTCGAACCTCGATCTGCTGCTCGCGCAGGAACTGCTTGAGCGCGGGAATGGCGATGGCGCCACTGTGGAAGACGCTGGCAGCCAGCGCGCCATCGACGTCGGCCTGGTCGAACACATCGGCGAAGTGCTGCATCTCGCCAGCACCGCCGGAGGCGATCAGCGGCACCTGGCACAGCGCACGCGCCTGGCGCAGCTGGGCCACGTCGTAGCCGCGGCGCACGCCATCACTGTCCATGCAGTTCAGCACGATCTCGCCGGCGCCGCGGCGCTGCGCCTCCACCAGCCAGTCCAGCGTGCGTACGGCCACCGCCTGGGTCTTGTCCGGATCGCCGCTGAACCGGCGCACCCGCCATTCGCCATCCGGCTCACGTACCGAATCGATACCAACGACAACGCACTGCACACCGAACGCATCGGCCAGTTCCTCAATCAGTTCCGGCCGGCCCAGCGCCGGGGAGTTGATCGAGATCTTGTCGGCACCGGCATGCAGCACGCGCCGCGCGGTCTCCACATCGCTGATGCCGCCAGCCACGCAGAACGGAATGTCGATCAGGCGCGCGATGCGTTCGATCCAGCCCACATCCACCGCGCGCCCTTCCGGGCTGGCGCCGATGTCGTAGAACACGAGTTCGTCCGCGCCCTGGTCGCGGTAGCGCATCGCCAGCTCGGCGATATCGCCCATGTCCACGTGGTCGCGGAAGCGCACGCCCTTGACCACGCGGCCATCGCGCACGTCCAGGCACGGAATCAGGCGGCGGCTCAGCATGCCAGCGCTCCTTCCAGGGTCATGCGCCCTTCCAGCAGCGCCTTACCGAGGATCGCGCCGCCACAGCCGACGGCCTTGGCCTGGGCCACGTCCCGGGCATCGCGCACGCCGCCGGAGGCCTGCACCGCCACGCCGGGCAACAGCCGCGCCAAGTGCTGGTAAAGGTCGATGTTCGGCCCGGACAGCATCCCGTCGCGGGCGATATCGGTGCACAGCAGGTGCTGCATGCCGGCCTCGGCGTAGCGCTGGGCCAACGCCTCCAGCGTGTCCTCGGCGGTCTCGGTCCAGCCATGCACCGGCAACAGCCAGCGGCCGTCCTCGGCCTGGCGGGCATCGAGTGCGATGGTCAGCCGGTCCGGGCCGAACTCGCGCAGCCAGCCGATCACCGTGTCCGGCTCGCGCACCGAGACCGAGCCGACGACCACCCGGGCCGCACCGGCATCAAGAATCCGGGCGACATCATCGCGCGAGCGCACGCCGCCGCCGGTCTGCACCTTCAGGCCGGTCTGCGCCGCGATCGCAGCCAGCAGCGGCGCCAGCGTGTAACCGCCTGCCCGGGCCGCATCCAGGTCCACCAGGTGCATCCAGCTTGCGCCGGCCGCGGCAAAGGCCTGCGCGCGCGGCAGCGGGTCATCGCCGTAGGTGGTCTGCTGCGCGTAATCGCCCTGCAGCAGCCGCACTACACGGCCTTCGCGGATGTCCAGGGCGGGATAGACGATGAAACTCATGTGGGTTCGTTCTCGATGAAGTTGCGCAGGATGCGCGCGCCCGTATCGGCCGAGCGCTCCGGGTGGAACTGGGCGCCACTGTGCCGACCGCGCTGCACGACCGCCGCGAACAGCCCGCCGTGATCGCAGGCCGCCACGGTGTCTTCGCCCAACGGTGCCGCATAGCTGTGCACGAAGTAGGCACTGGCGCGTGCCGGCACACCGGCCAGCAACGGCGACTCGCGCAGTGGCAGCAGCCGGTTCCAGCCCATGTGCGGTACGCGGATGCCGGTGGCCGGGCGCAGGTGACGCACCACCCCGGGCAGCAGGCCCAGGCATTCGACGTGCCCCTCTTCGGAACCGTCGAACAGCAGCTGCATGCCCAGGCAGATGCCGAGCAGCGGCACCTGCAGGTTGCGCAGCGGCTCGACCAGTCCCTGCGCATGCAGGCGCGCCATGCCGTGCGGGGCGGCGCCGACGCCGGGCAGGATCACCCGGCTGACGCCCTCCAGCCCCTGCGCATCGCGCACCAGGCGCACCTGCACGCCCAGCCGCTCCAGCGCATAGCGGACCGAGCCAAGGTTGGCCCCACCCGCATCGATCAGCGCAACCTCCGTCACAGCGCCCCCTTGGTACTCGGCAACGCGGTGCCCTGGCGCGGCAAGGCCTGGCGCAGTGCACGGGCCAGCGCCTTGAAGCAGGCCTCGACCTTGTGGTGGTCGTTGTCACCGCGCACGCTCAGGTGCAGGTTGAGCCCGGCCGCATCGCACAGCGAGCGGAAGAAATGCGGCACCAGCTCGGTCGGCATGTCGCCCACGCGCTCACGCTTGAACTCGCCTTCGAACACGAAATACGGGCGGCCGCTGAAATCCAGCGCGGCACTGGCCAGCGTTTCGTCCATCGGCAGCGTGAACCCATAGCGGCCGATCCCGCGCTTGTCGCCGAGTGCCTCCCGCAGGGCCTGGCCCAGCGCCAGGCCGGTGTCTTCGATCGTGTGGTGCTCATCGATGTGCAGGTCGCCCTCGGCCTGCACGCTCAGCGCGAAACCGCCGTGCTTGCCGATCTGCTCCAGCATGTGATCGAAGAACGGCAGGCCGGTGTGGGTCTGCGGTTCGGCGGTGCGGTCCAGATCGACCTCGACCCGGATCCTGGTCTCCTTGGTGTTGCGCTGCACGCTGGCGCGGCGCGGTGCGTCGGCCAGCTCGTGCGCGATCGAGGTCCAGTCCCAGTCACCGCCGAACTGCTCGGTGCGCAGCTGGAAACCACGGATCTTCATGTTCTCGGCGAACTGGATGTCGGTCAGGCGGTCGCCCACCATGGCCGAGCGGGCCCAGTCGATGTTGCGGTCCTGCAGGTACGGCAGCATCAGCCCTATACCCGGCTTGCGGGTGGGCGCGTTGTCCTGCGGCCAGGTGCCGTCGATCAGCACGTCACGGAAGGTGATGCCCTGGCTGGCGAAGATCTGCAGCATCAGGTCGTTGGGGCCATCGAAGCTGGCCTGAGGGTAGCCGTCGGTTCCGAGCCCGTCCTGGTTGCTGACGATCACGAACTGGTAGCCGGCATCGCGCAGCTTGAGCATCGCCGGGATCACATCGCGCACGAAGCGCAGCTTCTCGTAGGCGTCGATCTGGAAATCGGCGGGCTCTTCGATCAGGGTGCCGTCGCGGTCGACGAACAGAATCGGGATCATGCGGCAGCCCTCCGGGCCATCAGGGCGGCAAGTACACGGTCATTCTGCTCGGGGCTGCCGATGGTGATGCGCAGCGCATCGCCAAGCTGGGGTGCAGCCCGCTGGTCACGCACCACCACACCGGCGGCGAGCAACGCGTCGAAGGCACCCTGTGCATCGGCAAAGCGGGCGAGCAGGTAGTTGCCCTGCGAAGGATAGACGCGCGCGACGCCGGGCAGCGCGGCCAGGCCGGACTGCAGGCGGGCGCGTTCTGCCTTGATCTGCGCGGTGCGCTGGGCGGTGACGGCCAGGCTCTCGGGTGAGAGCGCCGCCAGCGCCAGATCCGCGCAGGGCGCCGGCACCGGATACGGGGCCTGGCAGCGGCGCAGCAACTGGATCAGCGCGGCATCCGCGATCAGGCTGCCGATGCGCGCCGCCGCCAGGGCATGCGCCTTGGACAGCGTCCGCAGCACGGCGATGTTGTCGTAACGGCTCAGCAGCGTCGTTGCGGACGGTTGCTCGGCGTACTCGACGTAGGCCTCATCCACCACCACCAGTGCCCTGCCCTGCAACGCGGCGGCCACCCGCTCGATCTCCGCCAGGGGGATCACGCTGCCAGCGGGATTGGAGGGTGAGCACAGGAACACCAGCTTCGCCTTGCCGGCCAGCGCAGCGGCGATGACCGCGTCGATATCGGCGACCAGTGCATCGCCCTGGTCCACCAGCGGCACCTCGATCAGCGGCGCGTTCTGCAGGCGGGCGCAGACGGCATACATGCCGAACACCGGTGGCGTGGTCACCACTGCATCGCGGCCCGGCTCGCACAGCGCACGGACCAGCAGATCGATGGCCTCGTCACTGCCACGGCCGATCAGCAGTTGTCCGGGGGCGCAGCCGTAGAGGTCCGCCAGGCGATCACGCAGGGCGGCCGGCTGTGGATCCGGATAGCGGCGCGCGCCACCCTCGGCGTCGGCCGGGTTGGCCCAGGCCGATTCGTTGGCGTTGAGCCAGACATCACCGGTCAGCGCACTGCTGCGCGCCGAGGAGTACCCGGCAAAGGCCTGCAGGTCCTCGCGGACCAGGGACAGGACGGAAGCAGTGCTCATGCGGCCGCCTCCATGCGCAGGGTCACTGCGTTCTCATGGGCATCCAGGCCTTCGGCGCGCGCCAGCACACGCGCGCACTGCCCGATCGCGGCGATGCCGGCAGCGGTGGCCGACTGCACGCTGATCAGGTTCTGGAAACTGGCCACGCTGACGCCGCTGTAGGCGCGTGCCGCACCGGCGGTGGGCAGCACGTGGTTGGTGCCACTGCAGTAGTCGCCCAGCGCTTCGGGGGTGTAGTCGCCGAGGAACACCGAACCGGCGGCCTCCACCTTCTCCAACCACGCGCGCGGCTCGCGCAGCGCGAGAATCAGGTGCTCCGGCGCGTACCGGTTGCTGATCGCGAAGGCCTCATCAAGCGAATCCACCAGGATCAGGCGCGAAGACGCCAGCGCCTGCGCGGCGATCTGCGCACGCGACAACTGCGCCAGCTGCGCCTCGACGGCCGCTTCAACCCGATCCACCATCGCCGCGTCATCGGTCAGCAGCAGCACCTGCGAATCCGGGCCGTGCTCGGCCTGCGAGAGCAGATCGGCGGCGACGAACGCCGGATTGGCGCCGGCATCGGCGATCACCAGCACTTCGGACGGGCCGGCCGGCATATCGATGGCCGCCGCGCCGTCCTGGGCCACCTGCTGCTTGGCTTCGGTCACGAAACTGTTGCCCGGGCCATACAGCTTGTCGCAGGCCGGGACGCTGTCGGTGCCATAGGCCATCGCCGCAATGGCCTGGGCGCCGCCCAGCTTGAACACGCGGTGCACGCCGGTCAGGCGCGCGGCCACCAGCACCGCAGGGTCGGCACTGCCGTCCTTTCGCGGCGGCGTGCACAGCACCACCTCGCGGCAGCCGGCCAGCTGCGCGGGCACGCCCAGCATCAAGGCGGTGGATGGCAGCGGTGCACTGCCGGCCGGTACATACAGCCCCACTCGGGCGATCGGACGCACCACGCGCTCGCAGCGCACGCCGGGCGCGGTCTCGACCGCATAGCCCTGGCTCATGCCCGCCTGGTGGAAGGTGCGGATGCGGGCGGCGGCATCGATCATCGCCTGCCGCAGTTCGGCGGAGACGGCCTGCTCGGCGGCGGCGAATTCCGCCTCGCTCACCTCGAAGGTATCCGGCGCCACCCCGTCAAAGCGCAGGGTGATCTCGCGCAGCGCAGCATCGCCGCCTTCGCGCACCGCGGCGATCAGGGCCGCGACCGACTCGCGGGTGCGTGCCGCCACGGCCTGGACCGGGCGTTGCAGCGCCTGCGCCTGGGCGCCGGCATCCAATTGGGACCACGTCAAACGATTCATGCCAGCGACCGCTCCACACTCAATACCATCAAGCCCTGCGCGCCCGCGCGCTCCAGTTCCTCCAACCGCTGCCACGTCAACGCACCGTGGCACATGGTCTGCAAACGCAGGTGGCCGCCATCATCGGGCAGCTGCACCAGCGGGTCGGCGTCGGGCAGCAGGCGGGTCAGCTCGGACACGCGATCCAGCTCGGCGCGGAACATCAGCAGCTTGCTGTCCTGCACCTTCACCACACCATCGAGGCGGCGCAGCAGCATCGCCATCAGGCCGGCACGGGCGTCATCGGGCGTGCGGACCGGGCCGGCCAGCACCGCTTCGCTCTCCAGCAGGGTTTCAACCGGCTTGAGCTGGTTGGCGGCCAACGTCGCGCCACTGGAGACCAGGTCGCAGATCAGATCGGCCGTACCCAGGCGCGGGGCGATTTCGACCGATCCGGACAGCTCGACCACCTGCGCATCCACGCCACGCTCGGCCAGCCAGTCGGCCAGGATCGCGGGGTAACTGGTGGCGATGCGCTTGCCGGCCAGCTGTTCGACGCCGGTCCATTCCCATTCCTCCGGCACCGCCAGCATCAAGCGGCACTGGCCGAAGTTGAGCCCGCGCAGCGCCTGGTAGGCGTCCGGCAGGCCGATCCGGCGGCGCGCGGCCCCCTGCTCGTCCAGCTCGTTGCGGCCGACGATGCCAAAGTCGCATACGCCATCGGCGATCAGGCCGGGGATATCGTCATCGCGGACCAGCAGCAGGTCCACCGGCAGCGATTCGCCATAGCAGAAGAGCTTGTCGCGGCTCTGCCGCCAGCTCAGCCCGCAGGCGGTCAGCAGGCTGCGCGCGGGCTCGGCCAGCCGCCCGTTCTTCTGGATGGCGATACGCAGCCGGTCACGTGCCGGGGCGGTCTGGGTTGCACTCATGGGGAGGTCTCTACTCGGATTCGGGGGAGGACGGCGTGGCGGCGATGGCGGCGGCATAGCCGCCGTGGCCGTGGTCCAGCGAGCGCGCCACGCGCCCGGTGGTGGTCACGCTGACCCCGGTCAACTCATGGATCTCGCGATACGGCACGCCCTGCTGCAGCAACGGCACCACTTTCCAGCGGTCGGACAGCGCCTCCAGCTCGGCAGGCGTGCACAGGTCGCGCAGGAACGCGGTCACTTCCTCCGGATCGGACAGGGCAGCAAACGCACGCGCCAGCGAGGCCAGATCGGCCTGGGCATCTTTTTCGCGGGGGATCGGACGTAGTTTCATCGTATCAATGTAATAGCGTGCTATTACATTAGCGCAAATGACGGCACACGGTCAAACCGCCGCGCAGGCGGAATGGGCCGGTTCAGGGTCTGGAAACGAACAACGCCCGCGTTGGCGGGCGTTGGATGGGTATCCACGGAGAAGCGTGCCGACCAGCGGTCGGCACCTACCGGCAGCGGACCTCGGCACGCAGGGCGCCACTGCGCAGGCACTCGCCAAGCAGGCTGCCCTGGCGGCTCGGGATCGACTCCACCGCCTCCAACGCCCCGGCGCCGCCGGGACATTGGGTGTCGGCCAGCTCACGCAGGTCGCGTTCGAGCCCGTCGTGATCGATCACATGGCAGCGATCGACGACGAGCCGGTAATGCCCGGCGCCGATCCGCTTGCTGCGCAGCTGCGGATCGCTCTGGCAGCCGGCGAGCAGGAGCACCATCAGTGCCCCCGCCCCCAGCCGCTTCATGCCATCGCCTTGGCCTGCTCCAGCTCGACCTGCAGCGCGCTGGCCAATTCGTCGCGGGCGACCTCGAACTGCTGCTCGCGCAGCAGATCCTTGACCGCCACCACACCACGCGCCAGCTCATCCTCACCGGCCAGCACGACGAAACGGATACCCGCCTTGGCCGCGTATTGGAACTGCTTGCCGATCTTCTTCGGCTCCATCTGCACTTCGGCATTGATGCCGCCCACGCGCAGGCGACGGGCGATATCCAGCGACTCCGGCAGGCCGTTGTCGTCCATCAGGGCCACCAGCGCGTGCACGCTGCTGTCCTCGATACCGGCGATCAGGCCGGCCTCGCGCAGCTGCCAGAATAGGCGGGTCAGGCCGATGGAGATGCCCACGCCCGGCAGCTTGGACTTGCTGTAGTGGCTGGCCAGGTCTTCGTAACGGCCGCCCGAGCAGATCGAGCCGATCTGCGGGTGGTCGGTCAGCGTGGTCTCGTAGACCGTGCCGGTGTAGTAGTCCAGGCCGCGCGCGATCGAGAAGTTCAGGCAGTACGCGGTTTCCGGCACGCCCAGCGCCTTGACCAGCTGCAGCACTTCGCGCAGCTCGGCCACGCCCTGCTTGAGCGTCTCGCTGGCGGCCGCATCGGCCAGCAGTGCGTCCAGCTGGGCCAGTGCATCGGCATGGCTGCTCGAGCGCACGGCAACGAAGGCCAGGATGCGCTCGACCTGCTCGGCGGGAATATCAAAGCCCTCGCCCACCAGCGTCTCGCGCACGTAATCGGCGCCACGCTTGTCCAGCTTGTCCACTTCACGCAGCACGGCCAGCTGGCGCTCGCCATCGGCCACGCCCAGGCTTTCGAAGAAGCCGCGCATCAGCTTGCGGTTGTTGAGCTGCACCGAGAAATCACCGATGCGCAGTTCAGCGAACACCGCATGGATCACCGCCAGCACTTCGGCGTCGTAACGGGTGCTCAGCGTGTCCTTGCCGATCACATCGATATCGCACTGGTAGAACTCACGGAAGCGGCCACGCTGGGCACGCTCGCCGCGGTACACGCGCTGCATCTGGTAGCGGCGGAACGGGAAAGTCAGGTCGTGTTCGTGCTCGGCCACGTAGCGCGCCAGCGGCACGGTCAGGTCGAAGCGCAGGGCCAGTTCGGGCAGCGCCTTCTCTTCGGCTTCGGCGGCATTGGCCAGCGCGCCGGTGGACTGCACGAAATACACCTGGCGCTCGGTCTCGCCGCCGGACTTGGTCAGCAGCACATCGGACAGCTCGAACACCGGGGTTTCCACCGGCAGGAACCCGAACCGCTCGTAGTTGCGGCGGATGACGTCCAGCATGCGCTGGAACGCGATCTGCTCACGCGGCAGCAATTCCATGATGCCGGGCGGCGTACGGGGCTTGATCACTTGCGGGACTCCTGCGGAAACGGGGGGATGAGCGAGCGGCATATTCTAGCCGCAGCCAGCGCGACGGGCCGCATCCCGCGTCAGGACCGGGCCAATGGCGGCATGAAGTATCATAGGCAGGCCCCGCTTGCTGACCTGACATGACCCGGCCCCACTCCGGTACCGCGCTTTCCGCTGTTGAAGACCCCGCCGCCCCCGGTTGCTCGCCCCTGCGCGACTGCCTGCATTGCTCGGTACGGCACCTGGCGGTCTGCTCGGCGCTGTCGCCGGATGAAGTACAGGCACTGGAGCGGGTCACCGTCTCGCAGGCGCTGCCGCTGGGTTCTACCCTGGCCCGTGCCGGCGAGCCGCGCCAACATGTCTATACGATTACGGCAGGCGCGCTGCGCCTGGTCCGCACGCTGGCCGACGGGCGCCGCCAGATCAGCGGCTTCGTGTTGCCCGGCGATTTCCTCGGCCTGAGCGGCAGCGACCACCACCGCTACGACATCGAGGCCATCGCCGACAGCCGGGTCTGCCGCGTGGCCCTGCCGCAGATGAAGGACCTGCGCTCGCGCTTCCCCCACCTGGAACGGAAGCTGCTGCAGCGCGCCTGTCAGGAACTGGATGCCGCGCAGGATGCCGCGATGGCGCTGGGCCGGCTGCAGCCGGCCGAGAAGGTCGCCGATTTCCTGCTGCGCCTGGCCGCGCGCGAAGCGTTGCTCGGCGAACCGGGGCTGCGCGTGACCCTGCCGATGGGCCGTGGCGACATCGCCGACCATCTCGGCCTGACCATGGAAACCGTCAGCCGCACCTTCACCAAGCTGCGCCAGCAGGGCCTGATCGCCCTGCCCCATCTGAACACCGTCGAGATCCTCGACGAAGCCGGTCTCCAGAAGCTGTCGGCCGACGAGTCTTACTGACCCCGCATCAGCCGCGCAGCAGCACCTCACGCAGCGCGCCATACGCCGGCGCGCATGCCTCGGCCCGCGCCGGCCGCTCCAGCAACGCGGCCAGGGCCGGCGGCACCGGCAACGGCCGGCCGATCAACGGCTCCACCACCGACTCGAACTTGGCAGGATGCGCGGTGGCCGCCACCGCCCAATGCCCCTGCACGCCGGCAGCACGCAGGTGCTCCAGGCGCGCCACCGCGGTCGCCGTATGCGGGCAGAACACCTCGCCATGCAGGTCATGGCGCCGCTTGATCACTTCACGGATCGCCGCATCATCCACGGCTTCGGCCGTGAACGCGCCCCGCAGGGCCACGTCATCTTCGTTGTACAACCACCGCAGCCGCTCAAAATTGCTGGGCGCGCCCACGTCCATCGCATTGGCGATGGTCGCGACGCTGGTCTGCGCCTGGTAGGCATCGCCCTGGAAATAGCGCGGCAACACATCGTTGGCATTGGTCGCCAGGGCGATCTGCCCCAGCGGCAGCCCCATCGTCCGCGCCAGGATGGCCGCCATCGCGTTGCCCAGGTTGCCGGTCGGAATCACCAGATTGAGCACATGGCCGGTCTGCGCCTGATGTAGCAGTGCGGCGTGTGCGTAGTAACTCATCTGCGGCAGCCAACGGCCCAGGCTGATGCTGTTGGCCGAGCTCAGCGGCACCGCGTCCTGCAGCTCACGATCGCCCAGCGCCTGCTTCACCATCGCCTGGCAATCATCGAAGGAACCGGCCACCCGCAGCGTGTGGATGTTGTCGCCGAAGCAGCCGAGCTGATGCGCCTGGCGCGGCGAGACGCGGCCATCCGGGTACAGCACCACCACGCGGATCCCCGGCTGCCGATGGAAGGCAGCGGCCACCGCCGCGCCGGTATCGCCCGAGGTCGCCACCACGATCGTCAGCGGGCGCTCGCGCCCCTGCTGCAACCGGGCAAGACAGGCCGCAAGGAAGCGCGCACCGAAATCCTTGAACGCCGCCGTGGGGCCATGGAACAGCTCCAGCACATGGTCATCGGCGGTTGCCAGCGCGCGCAGCGGCGCATCGAAATTGAAGGCCTGCGCGCAGAGTTCGGGCAGCACCGTTTCCAAGGCATCGTCCTGGAAGTACGGTGCAAGCACTGCGGCCGCGGTCTGCGCGAAGCTCGCCTGCGCTGACCAGCTCTGCAACTGCGGGCGGTGTTCGGGCACATACAGACCGCCATCCGGGGCAAGGCCTGCGGCAAGCGCCTGGCTGAGCGAGGTGGCGGGAGCAGCGTGACGCGTGGAGACAAACTTCATCGGAGATCCCAAAGTAGAAAGAGTGGAGGCGTCACAGCAGTCGGGCGGCAGGAGCATTCAAGGGCGACACCCAGCTTTGGCTGTCGAAGCCTGCCTCGGCGAACGCCCGCTGGACCGCGGCCTGCGCGGCGAGTGCGGCCTCGCGGTGTTCGAACCAGGCAAACACGCTTGGCCCCGCGCCGGAAATGCTGGCGCCCATCGCCCCGGCGGACAGCGCGGCATCGCGCGCCGCCGCAAACCCGGTGATCAGCCCGGCACGGCGTGGCTCCACCAGCACGTCGCGCAGGCCCGCCCGGACCAGCCCGGCATCGGACGTGTAGCAGCCACTGAGCACCAGTGCCAGGTTCGCGCTCTGCGCGACGAACTCGCTCAGCGCGTAGTGCCCTTGCAGTGCAGCGCGTGCGCGGCGGGTCTCCAGCACCGCATCCGGATGCACCAGCAGGCTGTGCCACGCCGCCGGGACCGGCACCGGCACCAGGCGGTCGGCCGTGCTCAGTACCAGCCCGCCCAGCAGCATCGGCCCGAGGTTGTCGCCGTGGCGGCCGCCACTGGCCACCGCCTCGCCAGTCAACGCGAACGGATACAACGCTTCGCGCGACAACGGCTGCGGCAACAGCGCATTGGCGGCCACCAGCGCCGCCACGCAGGAGGCAGCCGAACCGCCCATGCCCGAGCCCAGGGCGATGCCCTTGTCGATCTCCACCTCAAAGCCGAAGGGCAGATCCAGGGCGGCGCACAGCGCGATCAGCGCAGCACCGGCAGTGTTGTCCTCGGCCACCAGCGGCAGGTCCACCGTGGTGCCGCGGATCGCGTGGATGCGAACCACGGGCTCGTCGATCCGGCGGACCGTGACCGTATCGCCAACGCCTTCGATCGCGTGGCCAAGAATATCGAACCCTACCCCCACGTTGCCGACCGAGGCCGGTGCGAACGCGCGTGCTTCAATGCTGCTGCCGTGACTCACAGGCGCGCTCCTTCGCCCACCGCCACGCGCAGCACATCGGCGAACACGCCCGCGGCGGTCACCTCCGGCCCGGCACCCGGACCCTGCACCACCAGCGGGTTATCGCAGTAGCGGCGCGTGGTGAACTGCACCACGTTGTCGGTCAGGCGCAGGTTGGCGAAGGCATGCGCCGCCGGCAGCGCGACGAGTCCTACTTCAGCGCCGTCGGGGGTCAGGCGTGCCACGTAACGCAGCACCGCACCCTCGGCCCTGGCGACGGCCAGCCGCTCGGCAAACACCGCATCGATCTGCGGCAGGCCGGCCATGAAATCCTCCACGCTGGCCTGGCGCAGCGCTTCGGGCACCAGGCTCTCCACGCGCACCTGCTCCAGGCTGAGTTCACGGCCCGCCTCACGCGCCAGGATCACCAGCTTGCGCGCGACATCCACGCCGGAGAGATCATCGCGCGGGTCCGGCTCGGTGTAGCCCATGCCACGCGCCTGGCTGACCAGATCGGAGAACGGCACCTGGCCGTCGTATTTGTTGAACAGCCACGCCAGAGTGCCGGAGAAGATGCCGTCGATCGCCAGCACCTCATCGCCGGTATCGACCAGGTCGCGCAGCGTGGTGATGACCGGCAGCCCTGCCCCCACCGTGGCCTCGTAACGGAAGCGCGCGCCACTGCCGGCGGCCGCCTCGCGGATTGCGTGATAGCGCTCCAGCGGACCGGCGCCGGCCTGTTTGTTCGGGGTGACCACGTGGATGCCCGCGGCCAGCCAGCCGGCATAGCGGTCGGCCACATCGGCGCTGCCACTGCAATCGATGATCAGCGCGTGCGGCAGGTGGGCAGAGAGCAGATGCTCGGTGAACGCCTCCAGGTCACTCGGCTGCGCTGGGCCGGACAGCGCCGCGCGCCAGTCGCCCTTCAAGCCCCGTTCGTCCAGCACCATGCGGCTGCGCGAGGCCACCGCACGCAGCCGCAGATCCACGTTGGCGCGGCCCAGCAGCTGCACCTGGGTGGCCTGCAACTGATCCAGCAGGGCCGCCCCCACGTTGCCCGGGCCGATCACACCGACCGAGAACGTCTGCGGCGACAGCCAGAAGCCGGCATGCGCCGCACGCAGGGCCTTGGTCGCATGGCGGCTGTCCACCGCCACGGAGATGTTGCGCTCGGACGAGCCCTGCGCGATCGCCAGGATGTTCACCTGCGCGCGGCCCAGCGACTCGAACAGGCGCGCAGCCACGCCGGGCTGCCCGGCCATGCCGTCACCCACCGCCGCCAGCACGCTCACGTTGTCGGTCAGCTGCACGCGCTGCACCTGGCCCAGGCTCAACTCATGCGCGAACGCCTGCAGCAGCGACTCACGCGCACGTACCGCCTCGGCCTGTTTCACCACGCAGCAGATCGAATGCTCGGAAGACCCCTGCGAGATCATCACCACCGACACATGTGCATTGCGCAGCGCCGCGAATACCCGCTCGGCCGTGCCAGGCACGCCGATCAGGCCGGTGCCTTCCAGGTTGATGACCGCCAGGTCCGGGCTCAAGGTCAGGCCCTTGATCGGGCCGGAGGCGGTGCGTTCGGCGGTGATACGTGTTCCCGGATGGTCCGGGTGAAAGGTGTTGCGGATGATGATCGGCAGGCCGCGCTCGATCGCCGGCGACATCGTCTGCGGGTGCACCACCTTGGCGCCGAAATAGGCCAGCTCGCAGGCTTCGTCGTAACTCAGCGCCTCCAGCTGGACCGCCTCGGGCACCACGCGCGGGTCGGCGGAGAGCACGCCGTCCACATCCGTCCAGATATGCAGCTCATCGGCATTGAACAAGGCGGCGAAGATCGCCCCGGAGTAGTCGCTGCCGTTGCGGCCCAGCGTGGTGATGCGGTCCTGGCGGTCGCGGGCGACGAAGCCGGTCGCCACGATGCGCGATTGCGGATGCTGCAGTCGCCAATGCGCAAGGCGTTCAGCGCTGCGCACCCAATCCACGTCCACCCCCAGTTCGCCGCGCTCGATCACCAGCACATCGCGCGCATCCAGCACGGCGCAGTCTTCGCCCAGCATCTGCAGGTACTTGCCCAGCAACTGAGCCGAGTACACCTCGCCCATGCCCTGTACCCGGTCCAGCACTTCGGTGGGCAGGCCACCGATCACCGCCAGCGCGCCCAGCACCTCGGCCAGCTGATCGAAGCGCTGGTCCAGCCATTCCACCGTCGCGCCGGCGTGTTCGCCCAGCAACGCCACTGCGGCGCCACGGTGGCGGGCACGCAGCGCATGCCAATGCTCGCGCCAGGCCGACCCGTCTTCGGCCGCCAGCGTGGCCACGCCGATCAACGCATCTGTGACACCCTTCATCGCCGATACCACGGTGACCTGCATCGCCTCGTCACGCGCCAGCAGCAGCTGCGCCACGTGACGATAGCGCTCGGCATCAGCGACCGAGGTGCCGCCGAACTTGTGGACGACGGTCGCGACCCCGGCACGCGAGGCGACAGAAACGGCAGGCTGGGCGGAGGGTGGAGCGGAAGCGGCGACAGAAGACATGCTGACCTCGATGCGAGGCCCCGCGGCATATCAGGCTTGAGAGTTTCCCCCGCCACCTGATCTGGGTGCGGGGCCGTGGTTTTCGGAAATTACGCGAAGACGACGGGCCGCACCGGGCGAGTGGTGGCGGTGGTAATGATGGTGGTACCGGTCGACACGGTCTGCCCGCCCGCGGAGGCGGGAAGGAGCAGCTGGACGTGGGCGGCGGCGATGACCATGGGCCAAGAAAACTACGCCGCCGCCCTGCTTGTCAAGTGCTGCGCTGCAAAAGATCGCGGCACGTAAACCGCCGCGATCGTCGGCCAAACAGTTGCGATTGTGACCATCCAGATACAGCAAGGGCTGCCCTATCCCACATGCTCGGCCACTGCGGCAGGCGGACGATGTGCATGCGCGCACATCAGCACGCCGGCGATCAGGCAGACGATGGCCAAGGTTTCCATCAGGGTCGGCCAGCGCTGCTGCCAGGCAAACCCGTACAGCAGCGCAAACAGCGTTTCGAACACGATCATCTGGCCGGTCAGGGTCAGCGGCAGGTGGCGGCTGGCACGGTTCCAGCAGGCGTTGCCGAGCACCGAAGCGACCACCGCCACACCCGCACTGATCAGCCAGAAGTTCAGCCACGCGCCGGGCGCATGCACCGTGGTGCTGGTCAGGAAGGCACTGGGCACCAGCACCAGGGCGAGGCCGCCGGTGGTGATGCCTGTAAGCAGCGACCAATCGTGCCCGGACAGGTCCGGCCGGCGGGCCAGCCAGCGGCTGTTGCCGATCGAGTACACCGCCCAGGACAGCAGCGCGCCGATCGCGCACAGCAGGCCCAGCAGGCGGCGCCCGGCAGAGCCCTGTGCATGCTCGGCCATCAAGGCCTCATAGCCCACCAGCGCCACGCCAAGCAGGCACAGCAGCAGCGCCGGCGCCAACCGCCGCAGTGGCACGGCGCCCTCCTCGCGCACGCCGGCGAGGGTCACCACCACCGGGATCAACCCCACGATCAGTGATGCGGCCGCGCCGCCGGCCCACTGCACGGCGTTGGCCAGCAGCAGGAAGTACACCAGGTTGCCGGCCAGGCTCAGCCACAGCAGGCCGCGCCACTCGGGCCAGGCCAGCCGGTCCTTGAGCTGCCGCCAACGCGGTGCCAGCAGCAGCACGGCAATCAGGCCGTACACCAGGTAGCGGCCGGCCGAGAGCTGCACCGCATTGAAGCTGTGCAGCATCGCCGGGGCCAGGAACACCACGCCCCATAGCGCGCCGGCGGCGATGCCGTTGGCGATGCCCACTCCCATCGATCGATTCATTGCGGCTCACGCATGTGCATTGGCCGCGCAGTGTAGAAGCCGCGCCCGGCGGCGTCTTGACCCAGGCTACTGCCGCCGGAAGGCCTGCGGCGTCAGCCCGGTCTCCCGCCGCAGGGCGCGGGTCAGCGCGCTGTGCTCGGAGTAGCCGGCATCGAGCGCGATCGTGGCGATGCTGTCGGCACTGGTCAGCAAGCGGTGCTTGGCCCAGCGCAGCCGGCAGGCACTGAGCCAGGCGTGCGGCGGCACGCCGAACTCCTGCACGAACGCTGCATGCAGGCGGCTGCCACTGATGCCGACCAGCGCGGCCATGCGGGCCACGTTCCAGTCCGCGCCAGGGTTGGCGGACAAGCGGGTGCACAAGGCATGCAGACGCGCCGCGCTGCCGGCGGGGGCGTACTGCTCCAGCAGTGTGGCCAGCAGCGCATCGCTGCCCTGCGGAAGCGTGCCGGACAGCCCCTGCCGCAATCGCTTCGGCAGGGCCAGCCAACGCTGCCGGCGCAGATGTTCCAGGGTGTCGTCATCGATCAGCCCCGCCGGGCAATCCACGATCAGCATCAGATGCTCGCCATCACCGGTCTGCGCATGCCCCTCGCCGGGCGCCACGAAGGCCCCCTGCAGCACATCCAGCCGGCCGCCGAAGGCGTCGACTTCAAAATCCAGATCACCGCGCAGCGGCAGCACCCATTGCGCAAAGTCATGCCGGTCCACATCGCTGGACGTTCCGTAACACCGCAGGTGGCAGGCGCTGGCAAGCATGGCGATAGTCTGCGCGCAGGGCGAAGGGCGCTGCAAGCCACCGCATCCGCGTACCATGGCGGCCGACCCGTACAACATGGAGCGTTCACCGTGGCCTGCAGCATCGTTCCCCTCAGTGACCGCCCCGACCTGCTACCCGTGCTGGCCCAGTGGTATTTCCAGGAGTGGGGAAGCCACGTACCGGGCCTGACCCTGCTCGATGAACAGCAGCGGCTGGAAGTCTTCCTTCAGGACGACGAGTTGCCCCTGCTGCTGATCGCCCTGGACGACGGGGTTCCGGTCGCCGCGGCGCAGCTCAAGTTCCATGAACGTACCGAACGCCCCGAACGCCTGCACTGGCTGGGGGGCGTCTACGTGCATCCGGCGCACCGCGGGCGCGGCCTCGCCGAGAAGGTCATCAGGGAATTGCTGGCACGCGGCCGTGCGCTCGGGGTACGAGATGTCTACCTGCAGACCGAAGCCGATGATGGCGGGCTGTATCGCCGCTTGGGCTGGGCACCGCTGGAATCGCTGCAGCATGCCGCCGGCATGCCGGTCCGGATCATGGTGCGCAGCGCCGCCGCCGACCGCATCGACTGAACGCGCGGCCGCGGCAGCCCGGTGGGGTAGTGAATCAATGCGTGGCCGATGAACGCGTCAGCGGAAGCGCACCGGCTGCGGCGCCGGACGGTCGGCCAGCGAGCCGAGCGTGAACGTGTACCCGGCCTCCTCCAGCAGCTTGCGCATGCGCAGCTCGGCACGCTTTGGGTAGGCGAGCGAGGTGGGGGCATGCAGCGCGTAGGAGGTCGATTTCCCGGGCAGCGTTTCGCGGGTCACCGAAGACTGATTGGTCTCGCACGCGTTGGCCCACAGGTCCATCAGCACCTTCGGGCCGATGGATTGATTGTTGCTGAGACGAAGCGTCAGCCAACGCATGTGTTCCATGACAAATCCAAGCGGCTCTTTGTCCCGAGTATGCACCAATTCCCCTGCTACCGTTCGGGGCCGTCCGGTGCGCTGGCGGCCACCGGCGGTGTCGGGCAAAAACGAACAGCCCCGGCAGGGCCGGGGCTGTTCGGGTACCGCTTCAGGAAGCGGGCCACTGGCGACCATGGGGCATCGCCAGCGCACCGCCTGTCTGAAACTCAGTGCTTCATGGCGTGCTTGCGGTCGCGCATCACGGCATGGCATTCCTGCACCTGCGGCAGCAGGCGCTGGACTTCCTGGCGCGCGGCCGGCGAGGTGTCGGCGTCGGTCAGGGTGTCCTTGAACGCCTTCAGCAGGCGATCTTCGGACTCTTCCAGCTCGGCCACGTAGCCGTACTGCTTGTCGCCCAGGGTGGCGCGCACCTTGCCGTAGAACTGCTGCATGGAACCGACGAAGGTGCCATGGTCGGCCGGCTTGCCGCCGGCGGCGACAACGGTGGCGCTCAGCGAGCGGACGATCTCATTCTTGACACCGGCGATACGGGTGAAGAGCGCCGCCAACTCGGCATCTTCGACCTTGCCTGCGGCCTCGGTGTAGAACTCCTGGCCATCGCGGGCGATTTCGATCAGGTCGTTCAAGTTATGCGCGGTCTTCGATTCGGTATTCACTGCGATGTACTCCTGTTGGTCCGGTTTGACCCGTGTGTTGTTGTCGGGGTGAGTCGACTTTTCCGCATTGGCCATGAAGTCGGCGTGACACTGAAATGCGAGTGTTCAGCGAGCTCAACGCACTGCGCGATGAATGTGCACGGCGCGTCGTCGAGGCGCGAAATGCGTGTTACTTCCCTGCCCGCCTGCGCTTGATCCAGGACAGACATTGCCCGGCAATGGCGGTGAGCAGAATCAGGGAATTGGTCACAACGAAGACGAGCGATCCGGTTGCCGCGCTGTAGGCGATGAACAACACCGAGGCCGTGATCTGACCGACGAACAACCACGTCGATACCGCTTCGGGATCGTCAGCCGTCCACTGCTTCCAGATCTGCCGCCACAACGTGGCGATCAGCACGGCCGTCGCCGCCCAGCCGAGCAGGTCAATGGTTTCCATCAACGCGCCAGCAACGACAGCGGCGCCGCGTCGCCCACAACCACCTCGTCCGTCGCCAAGCCAACACGCTGTTCCAGCCGACGCAGGAACTCGCTGAAACCATGCGGTGCACGGGCGTGCCGACGTGCGCTGGTCATCACCCGCGGGCTGGCCAGGCGCGCCACCTGCATGCCGGCACCATGCATGGCCTGGATCAGCGCGACGTCCTCGCCGGTCGTCAGCGGCGCAAAACCGCCGCATTGCCGATACGCCACCGCGCTGAAGCCCATGTTCGCGCCGTGGACGTGCGGATGCCCGTCCACCGCATGCTCGCCCTGCAGGAACTGCTCGCGCACGGCCTGCGGATAGTCCAGCCAGTCACCCACGGCCACCACGCCACAGAACGCGCTCGCACCGCATTGCAGCTGGCGTGCAAGCCAGTCCGGCGGGACCACGCTGTCGGCATCGGTGCAGCCGATCCAGCGGGCGCCCAAGGCCAGGGCGCGCTCGCTCGCCGCCGCGCGCGCGACGCCGACACAGCCGGCATCCACCGTGATCACCTCTACTCCGAAGCGCTCGCAGATCCACCCGGTGGCGTCGCTGCAACGATCCAGCGCCACCACGATCACCACCTGCTCGTCGCGCAGGGCAGGATGCAGCGCAGCCACCTTGAGCGACTGCAGGCAGGCTGCGATCAATTGTTCTTCGTTGTGCGCAGGAAGGGTCACCGCGATCATCGCAGGCCCTCCCGCTCCGCCACCGAGGTGGTATCGGCCGACCAGCCTTCCAGCAGCATGTCCTCGTCACGATAGGAAAACAGCCGTGGCAGGCCGTCATCCAGCTGGGCATGCACGAAGCTGGCGCTGCAGCGTGCCTGCTCGAACGGCACACGCCAATGACAGGCGATCACCACGCCCTGCGGCGTGAGTGACCGTACCACCTGCGCGGCCGTTTGCTGCATGTCCTCCGGCGACAGGTAGTAACCCATCTCACCAAGCACAATCAGATCGAAGCGCCCCGCTGGCCAGTCCTGTGGATGACGCGCCTGCTCGATGCTGACATGCGCATGGCGCCGCGTCATCGCGCGCGCGGCCAGGACCGCGCCGTCGCTCAGGTCGGTCGCGAGCAGTTGATCGCAGCGCTCGGCCAGGGCGGCGGTAAGCACTCCGTTGGAACAGCCCAGCTCCCAGCCACGGGCGAAGCGCTCCCGCGGCAGGCTGGCCAGGGTGAGCGCGCGCTTGCGCTGCTCATACCAGCGGGTGCGGTACTGGAAGGGATCGTCCTTCTCGTACAGCGCGTTGAAGTAGGCGATATCACTCATCCGATCAGTACCTCGTAGTTCCGTTCGAAGCGCTGCAGCACGGCGGCCGGCAGGATGGGGTCGCAGTCCAGCCCCTCCACCGCGCCGGTCTGGGTCACGAATTGCTGGATGGCATCGCGCTTGCGGTCCAGCAGGGCGTCATCCAGCGCAACGCGCGTGGCCGACGCCCAGGCCGTCGGCGCCGCCTGCGGGTCCAGCCAGTGCCAGCCCCACACGGGATACTCCTTCAGGTCGGCACCGCGCTCACTGCATGCCTGGAGGCAGGCACGCGCCACGGCTTCATGGTCCGGATGGCCATCGAACCGCCACGGCGCCAGCACCAGATCGTCCCGCTGAAGCACGGCCGCCAACTGCGCGGCGATCCATGCCTCATTGGCCGTTACTTCGCCATCGCCGATGTGCCAGGAAATCCGCTCAACACCTGACAAGCCAAGGCAATGGAGCGCGTCATCCAGCTCTGCCGCACGGGCGATTCGCAACCGCTCGGGCGACCATGCCGGTTGGTCGGGATAGCAGGCCTCGCCATCGGTGACCGAGACCACCATGACCCGCAGCCCGGACTGGTGTGCCAGCGCCATCAGGCCGCCGCAGGCCAGCACTTCATCGTCCGGGTGCGGGGACACCACCACCAGGCGCTGCGCATCGCCGAACAGCGCGGTAGCGGATGCACGCGGCAGCGTCTGCAGCCAGGGCGATGCCGCCCATTGGGCTTCGGTGACGCCGCCGCCTTCAATCTGTCGATTCACAGCGTCCACGTGCGGCCCTCGCGATGCATCAGGTTGCCAAGGTGCTGCCAATCGCGGTCGGCGTGGCTCTGGCGGATGAAGACCGTCAGGTCGGCCCAGCGCCGGGCGTGTGCCGGGTCCATGCACATCGGCCCTGGCCCCAACGCCCTGCCTACACGGTCCAGAGTCAGCGAGGCAGCTCGCTCCACCGCGCTGCGTGCCCGCACGATCTCGCGCTGATGCGGCAGCCCGGGTTGTGCATCGATCAACGCGGCCAGTTCGCGCAGCAATGACGCACAGGGCGAGAGCGCCAGATCGATTTCGCCGAGCAGGCCGGATGCCGTACCCGGCTCATCGGCCCGTGCGCTGCGCAGCAACGGCTCGGCCAATGCACTGGCGCCACCGAACCAGCACGCCGCGATGCCTGCGCCGCCGTGCCAGAAACCTGGTCGCTGCAGATAGGCATCCGCCGCCCCGACCTCCACGGCCGGCACGTGGTCAAAGCGCGCCGTGCCACTGGGAACGCGCCCCATGCCGGTGGCCTGCCACGTCTGTGGCAGGAAGCTCACATTGGCGCGGCGCACGGACACCAGGAACAGACGCGAGCGACCGTCATCGCGCACCGTCACAAGGGCATGGTCGACCCAGCCGGCGCCGGAGCACCACGGCTTGTCACCGGACAGCGTGCCGCTGGCCCGATCAAAGCGCAGGGTGGCCGCCGGTCCTTCGGCCGCCCACACGGCGCCCAACCGATCCCGGTCCGGGGCGGTTGCGCCCAGTTCTTCCAGGATCGCCTGCGCGTCATAGTGCGCTTCAAGCACTTTGGCCAGACATAGATCGCGGGCGGCGATATGCGCCAGCGCCTGCCAGCGCACCAACGTATCGCCGCTGCCGGGACGCGGCAGCGACGGCTGGTGCTCGATCCACGCGCGGGCCTGGGCCTGCAGGTCATCGCCATCGGTCACCGGTTGCGGAGACCCCGGCGGCATAAGAGAAGCCACGGCATTCATATCAGGGCGTCAGGATCACCTTGCGGCAATCCTCCTCTTTGCGGTCGAAGATCTCGTAGCCACGCACGGCGTCTTCGAGCGACAGGCGATGGGTCACGATCACGCCCGGATCCAGGCGGCCTTCGCCAATATGGTCGAGCAATTCGGGCATCAACTTCTGCACATGGGTCTGGCCCATCTTGAAGGTGAGGCCCTTGTCGAACGCATCGCCAAGCAGGAAGCCGTGAATGAAGCCGGCATACACACCCGGGATGCTCACCGTGCCACCGCGACGCGTCGCCGCGATGCACTGACGGATCGCCACGCCGCTGCTGCCTTCCACCTTGAGGGTGGTCAATGCCGATTCCAGCGCACTGCCCTCGGCTTCAAAGCCGACCGCCTCGATCGTGGCATCCACGCCGCGGCCATTGGTCTGGGTGATGATGTACTCCGCCGGGTCCTCGACCTGGGTGAAGTCGATGGGGGTCACGCCGTAGGTCTGCTGCGCGAAGGCCAGGCGATACGGCAGATGGTCGACCATGAAGATCGTTTCCGCCCCCAGCAGGCGGCAGCACGCCGCACTCATCAGCCCGACCGGGCCCGCACCGAAGATCGCGACCGTGGAACCGGGCTTCACCCCGGCGTTGATGGCGGCTTGGTAGCCGGTCGGCAGGATGTCGGAGAGGAACAGCACCTGCTCATCGGCAAGCGCATCCGGAATGCGCAGCGGCCCGACATTGGCCTTGGGCACGCGCACGAACTCCGCCTGCCCGCCCGACACGCCACCATACAGATGGCTGTAGCCAAACAACGCCGCCGGGGGGCGGATGCCCTTCTGGTTCACCGCCGCGCCCTTGCCGGTGTTGGTCGTCTCGCAGGCCGCGAACTCGGCGAGACGGCAATGGAAGCATTCACCACACGCGATCACGAACGGGATCACCACGCGATCGCCCGGGCGCAGATCCATCACCCCGGCGCCCACCTCCTCCACCACGCCCATGAACTCATGACCCAGCACGTCGCCGGTGTGCAGATCCGGGATCTTGCCGCGGTACAGATGCAGGTCCGAGCCGCAGATCGCCGTGGCGGTGACTCGCAGGATGATGTCGTCGGGGGCGGCCAGCGCCGGATCCGGCACGGTATCGACCCGTACATCCTTGCTGCCGTGGTAAGTCAGTGCGCGCATAGCAAACTCCGTTGTCCAAGTACCTCTGTGGTACGTGGTACGGCGTGGCAGCGTCGTGACCGCCCCGTGTGCGGCGTGTCTACCCCGCCAGAGGGGCCGCGCTGCAGCTCCGGCACGCGGGGCGCTCGCCAGTGCGCGAGGACTGAATCATTCATTCTGCTGCGGCGGCAGGCGCCGCTCGCGCTGGTCGTTACTCAGCCGGCGGCGCCGAGGGTGTTTCCGGATCCGGCGGCAACTCCTGCGGCGGCGAGGCAGGCGCGGGATCACCCTCCGGTGGAATTTCCTGCGGCGGTTCCTGGGCAGGCGGATCACCACGGCCGGGCGCTTCCACTGGCGGCGTGGGTGGCATCGGGTCCGGCGTGGCGTCCGGCACCTGGGCGATCACGCTCTCCAGTGAAGAGGTGGATCCACTGCGTACTGTCGTGTCCATCGCGCATGTTCCTTCTGAAGGGCTGAGCTCGACGCTACGCGGCGCGCCGTCAACATCCAGCGACGGCGCCGCTGCCGGGCGAACGCCTCGGCTCAGTCATCGCCTTCGGAACGGCGCTTGTTCACCGTGATCTCGCCGGAGGTTTCCAGCACCGCCAGGTCCACCTGCCCGAAGCCCTCGCAGCCGTTGGCGCGCATCGCCACCTCCAGATCGGCCGGGCTGACATTGCAGCGTTTCACCTGGTCCCAGTAGATCGTGCCGTGCCGCGCCAGCACCACCGGCACCCCTTCCACGATCTCGTTGAGGCGCTTGCTGCGCGCGCCCAGAAAGCCGACGAACCAGTTCAGCCCGATCAGGGTGGCAGCCAGGATGAGCCCGCCGGGCAGCGAGGTGTCCTCACCGATCAACGAGTTCTGCACGGCCGTGCCCAGCAGCACGATCACCAGGATGTCGAACGGGGTGGATTGCCCCATTGAGCGCTTGCCGCTCATGCGGGTCAGCAACAGCACCACCACGTACACCGCAACCGCGCGGACGACGAACTCCCACCATTCCATTCCCAGCTCGAACATCGCATGCATGGCAGCAGCCTCCGTGTGGCGAGGTCTGGACGATAGGAACTCCCGGGTGAAGCCCATGGGAGCACCCGCCCTTCACAGGACACCTGCCGCTGCGTAACAGCGGCAGGGCTAGCGTCGGGGCATCACCGCCCTACCCGTTTGCGCAGGAGATATGCCATGCAGCACGACAAAACCCCGCCCGCCTCCACCGAAGACGCCCATGCCACCCACAACTGCCCTCCAGCGGACGGCAAGGTCGACAAGCAGCGCACCTCGGAGAACCACGACGAAGCGCTCGAAGAGACCTTCCCTGCGAGCGATCCGATCTCCCCGTTCGTCGCGGCCAAGCCGCCGAAGGATGACAAGGACGAAAAAGATCCGGATGCCGACCGCCTGAAGGCCGAGAACGACGGCTACAACCAGCACGGCCACGGCAAGGGCGGCAAAGCCGGTGAAGGTGAGCCGGACGGCGTGCGCGAGGACGATGGGATCACCCAGCCGAATTTCGGCCAGGGTGGGACGGCCGGCAAGCAGACGCTGGATCACTGATCAACGAGGACATGTCATGAACACGACACCGCGAGCCCCGGCCACGAAAGAAGATGACCAGCAGAAGAGCCACACGCCGGACAAGTTGAGGAACGATGACGCCCGGTGGAAGGACAAAGACATGCCGGAGGCGGAGCATGGGGCCAAGCCTGAGGATTATGAGCGGCCCGGGAAGGTGTAAATGCACCATTTGCTCAGCTACCATTCGCTCCCTAATTCAAGGAGGAATGGGTATGAAGAAGTGCGCACTGTTGGCTGCGATGGTGTTGACGGTTGCGGGGTGCGGCCCGACGGATCACGAAAAGCAGATCGCACGGGTGGAAGCTGGGCTCAAGGAGCACCTCAAGGACCCCGACTCCGCCAAGATCGTCGTCACGGACGTCTTCCCGATGTTCGACGGAGAGGTTGCCTGTGGGACCGTGAACTCCAAAAACAGTTTCGGTGGTTACACGGGGGAGATGACGTTCATCCTTCCGATGGCCGCGAAGGGAACGATGTGGAGTCCAAGCATCGCCGACAGCGAACTGCTTTCGTCAATGCTTCCGGATGACTGCGCCTTCATGAAGGCGTACGCCCAGCGGCCAGGCATGGTCGGCGTACCGGCCGGATTGGAGCAGCTGACGGCATTCTCGAAGGAATACAAGGCGTTTGCTGCCAAGAGTGTGAGCGAGGCATTGGAAAAGCAGCGCCGGGAATGATCATCAGGATCAGGGGGCGCACTCATGACCGGGGCGCTCTTTCGATCACACCCTTGCTCACCTGAAGGGCCCGGGATCCGGTAACTCCGCAGGGGCCATGAGCTGGGGCGCGGATACGCTACGACTATGGTTGGTGACCCCGGCCCGATTCGAACGGGCGACCTTCCCCTTAGGAGGGGGGCGACCCGCCTATATGGGTCAAGGGGTTCACTTCACCTTGTGCCAAAGCTGTGCCAGAACGGGGGGTCGAGGACCCTCCCTTCAGCCCTGCCGATCAGCAGCTTGGGAAGCTGGCGAGCAAATCAATTAATTCAATCGCTTACCCATCGTTTCCGCTCCGCAATCGGCTGCGGAAAGGGTCTGTTTTTGTCGGGTATTTCCGCCTGCGATCAGTGATTGCGGAGCGGATTCTACGCCCCGTGCTTTCGGTTCATGACCAAGCCGGAGCAAGCAAGACGAACCAGAAGGCCACAACGCATGCAGCCGCCATCAAAGCCGACAGACCGCTAAACATAAGTCGTCGCATCACCACCCTTCCTTGCGGCTGGGAACGCTGGGGAAAGCGAGAAAGCGGCCAGGGTTTGGCTCGTTGCACTGCAGCCAAGAACGCTGCGGCGTTAGGAAGCAACTCTCCTGCGGCTGCGGCCTCGCGCTGAATCCTTCGGGATTCAGCCGCCGCTCCAGCCATGGTGCAGATCAGGCTCCCAAAGAACTTAGAAATCAGCACTAACAGCAGCGCCACGCCAAGCCAAGGGGTGGCGGACTTGATGGCTGACATTGAAATCAGGCCCTGTAGCTTTGGCAAGTTTGCCGCAGCCAGACCAAGAGCTGCGGCCGTTCCGGCTGTGAACCAGGTAACGAATACGTCGAGCGAGCGAAAGCCCTGGTCTGCGGCAGCCACAAACACTTGACCCACATGGTGATCGGCAACCCCGGCGTCGTTCACGAGGTTAGGCCTTCTAGCTTGTTCGCTCATGACTTTCCCCGTTGGGGGCCCATAGCCCCAGCAATTTTTGTCGCACGATGGCCCCAGCCCCCTACCATGTCAAGGTCGCGGAAGATCAACAAAAACAACGACTAAGCCGATCACCCGCGATCATTGGTGGCCTACGGAAATCAACGACTTACCAGTGGCCTGGGGTCAGTTTGGGGTCAGTCCATCAGGCGGCCTGGTCGTCGTCCAAGGGCTGGAGCCGGTTGGCGATGCCGTCGAAGCGGGCGGCCTCGGCGCGGAGGCGGCCGGCGCCGCGGCGGCGTGTCGCCCTCGCCCGCCAGTCGCCGCTGTGATTGCTCTCCAGGTCGTCGGCCTGCTGCCATAGCGAAGCCGCCCTCGCGCGCGCCCAGCGCGCCTTGCCGATGCTCTTCTGATCCATGCAGCCACTGTCGCCGCCGGCGATCGCACGCGCCGATACGGAGGCAACGCCGGCTGACTGCCACGGCTACAGCTTCGGGTTGGGGATCGCGTTCAGCCGTCTCTGTTGCTGCATCTCGATGCGGGAGAGCTTGCGGGCCGGCTCATCCTTCGCTACCAGCTGCGCCACGGCATCTTTCAGCGGCACTCCCTCCAGCAGACGCGCCGCGCACCAGCGCTCGGCATAGCGTTTGCCCTGGGCGATGGTGGCCGCCCCGACCTCCTTGTCCTGCCACAGCTTCCTGCAGGCCAAGACGACCCGGACGCCCTTGGCACTAGGCTGCACACAGGCGATTTGGCGCTTCCCCCACCACAGCCCCCAGTGCTCGCCATGCTGCACCCAGCCCGTGGGGCGAGGTGCGGTCACAAAGCCGGTGGAGTTGCAGGGCGGGAGCATGGGCGCAGGATACGGACCGGGGTCTCAGATTCCGCGACGGCACGTCAGGGCCATGCAAAGGCGTTGGCCAAGCCAGTCAGACGGCGCCAAGATCCCGCACAATCGCCTCACCCCGCTGCAGGAAGGCGGCGATGATCCGCCCGCCGGCTACGTGCCGCCCCTCTTCAGCATTCACATACTCGGCTTGCCGGCGCCCAGCGGCCAGGATCGCGTCGGGATGGAAGCTATCGGGGAGATCCCGCAGCGGCTGACCTGGCGCAGCAATCCCGCCCACCAGCGCAGCGACACGTGCGTGGTGCTCGACATCTGACTTCGCGTACGCGCTGCCGAC
Source organism: Stenotrophomonas sp. AS1 (assembly GCF_048957655.1). Taxonomy (NCBI): domain Bacteria; kingdom Pseudomonadati; phylum Pseudomonadota; class Gammaproteobacteria; order Lysobacterales; family Lysobacteraceae; genus Stenotrophomonas; species Stenotrophomonas sp. AS1. The sequence goes on from NZ_JARVXM010000001.1 coordinate 433,575, forward strand.
AATCCGGCCTTGGGCCTTGGACCAACCGACCACCACGATTTCCGCCTGCAGCTGATCGAGATCCATCTCGGCGTCTAGGGCTGCCTGAACGTAGTTGGGCCACAGCTGATCCATAACCGGCCCGACCTCCCGCATGATCTGTTCAATGCTGAAAGCTTTCCGGAAGCTGGCCTCAAGACACAGTTGATAGATGCGGAGGAAGAACTGCCCGGATCCCCGCCCAGCAACGACGATGTTGTGCTGGGGGATCAGCAGCAGCTTGGCCCCCTCTGAGACCTCCCCGCTTACCGCATCTTGAGCAAGGGTATCGACGGCCACGAATGCTCGCTCCGGCGTCATCAGGACATTGAGGATGCTCATGGGCGGCCGTAAGGAGTAGGTCTCGCAACTATCGCCTGCGGCCGGCAGAACTGTCCAACTGGGCTGGCGAGATCAGGCCGTGTGGAGGCGGTCGGAGGCTCGTTCGGCATGGACACGGGCCAAGCACATGCCCGGCACCGACCAGCGGCCTTCATCATCGCGTTCCACGTCCCAATGCGGGCCGGCCAGCGTCTCATCCAGCCGATGAGGCCTTCGCGCCGTGCGATAGATGGCGTCGGCAACCGCTTCCATTTCGGAGCCGAACCACCGGTAGCCATTGACGCAGATCGCCACGGGGTGATCGGAGGGATGGGGATAGCTGGGCACCAACTCCTGCAGCTGCCGCGCGGCCTCTCGGACGGTAATCTGGCGAAAATCCGGGGCGGCCGCCCAATGGTCGAGAATTCTCTCGGCGCCGGGCGTCATGGCGATCTCCTTCACTGGCCGGGCATCGGATAATCACGCGGGACCGGTCAAAGTGATGCGAAAGAAGCGTCCCTGACTGGGGCACGGGATCACACAATGTGCGGCCGATTCGTCCAGACCCCCATCCGGAACGCTGACACCCTGGGCTTCCCCCAGCTGGTCGGCGACCTGATGTCGATCCCCGAAAGCTACAACCTGGCGCCGACACAGCGCGCCTCCGTGATCCTCGATCGCGGCACCGGCCTGCAGGTCACCCGGCTGTCCTGGGGCCTGCTCCCCTTCTGGGCCAAGGCCAAGAAGCTGCAGGGCTCGACGATCAATGCCCGCATCGAGACAGTGGCCACCAAGCCGGCCTTCCGGTCGGCGTTCAAGAAGCGCCGATGCCTGATCCCCATGGCCGGCTACTACGAGTGGTCGGTCAACGCCGAGGACGGCAAGAAGGATCCATGGTTCATCCACGCGACCGGGCCGCTGCTGGCGGCCGGCCTGTGGGAAGACACCAGCCCTCTGCTAGACCCGGAAAACCTGGGCACGTTCACCGTGATAACCGGTGACAGCAGTGGCGTGTCGGCCGATATCCACGACCGCATGCCGGTTTGGCTGACGGCCGGCCAAGCAGATGAGTGGCTGGCGGCCGAGCCCGACGACGCGATGGCGATGCTGCTGGCCAGCGAGCCGCCGGCGATGGAGGCCTATCGCGTGAGCCGGGCGGTGAACACACCCAGGAACAACCGAGCGGAGCTGCTGGAGGGTACAGCCTGAAGCAAGTGCTGGCGCCCCCGCTGGCTTTCTCAATCAATCCACGCTGCCGCAGCTTTACCCATCGCAGCGTGCTCACGAATTCCCGGATGATTCGTGAAGTTGGCTCCGCAGTTGTCCAGCCGATGGATGCCGATGACATTGTACGCATCGTCAAAGAGACCCACGGTATCGATGAAGGCGGCGGACTTGCCCGTCTCAGGGGAGACGTACTCTGCAGCACGTCGTAGCGCGCGGTTGGTGTAGCGCCACTGATCATCCGTGTATCCCACGTCGATGAGGTTGCGTCGAGCCACCCCGGCAACAATGGCATCCCCACCAGCGGCATACACCGCGTCCAGGATCTGACGGACGTTTGCCTCAGTAGTAGCCACGCCAACCTCGTTCATACCGAAGTTGATCAGCACGAATGGCTTGGAGCCGCCCGATACTGCAGCCTGAATCAGCCCCGTGAGGGCAGCAAGGCGGACGGGATCAAGTCCGTTGGACGCGGCAGAATCCGATCGGGTTCCCCCGATGCCGAGGTTCTGAACGCTTACCTCCTGCCCATAGGCATCCTCAATCGCGGCAACCATGGCGCGCGCAAAACCCCATTTCGTGTGCACCGCCCCCGCCCCGTCGCCGAAGTCATACAAGGGGATCGCATCCGTCAGAGGCTGAATGGAGATGTAGCCGCCGCTGCTGGTCGCACGGTCCCGCGGGACGCCGTTGGGGACCGTAGTAGACGGTGTCGCATTCTGCATGGCTACGATGCTGTCTCCATAGAAGATCCCCACAACGGGCTTCCCGCTGCGCAGCGCTCCAAGAGTGGATCGCATTGCCGTAGCGTTGCGCCGGCGGTCCATTTCCCACTGCGCGGAGATATCCCTGTGCAGATAGCCGTCCTTCACCGCCCACACCGGGTGGACAGTCATCGACGCCCCCACTACCCGGAGGTAGGCGAGCGGGATTCGGGATGACACGCCGATCCCCGGCGCAAATTCCGCGGCGAACCGGGCCTTCTCGATTCCGTCGACGACGCCGAGCTGGAGGGTATTGGCATCCAAGTAGACCAAGCTGTAGCGGCTATTTGCCCAGTTGTATGCGACTTTCACGGGGACGTCCGCCCCTGCACTCGCGCGCATTACCGCTCCGAGAGGACCGTTGACCTGATAGTCAGATCCAAGGCTCAGGACAGCGCCGTCAGACTGTCGGGTCACCACCACGCCGCCCACATTCGCGTTGGTCAGCCGTCCGACCACAGGCGCATAGGCGAACGCCACGTAGTTGTTGAGCGACGCAGCCAGAATGCGCGATTCACCGGTGACGAGCCCAGTGCTCGCAGGAGTAATCCCCACTGCACCCGTTACGGCCAAGTCGGCACCGCCGCGACCCAGCCGCAGGCGGACAGCCAGCGACAGGCCGGTGACCTCGAACTCAGCAGAAGTCACAAGGTCGATGCTCCAGTGTCCAGTGGAATCCGGAAGCGCTTCCGGCCGTACAACAAGTTTGCGGCTAAGGAGAGACCAGCACAGCGAGAAGGCGCTATTGAGGGGCCCGAAGCCCGCACCGGGTGTGGTTTTGTACCAGCCGCGGCGACCTGCACTATCGCTTCCAGCAGCACGGTAGCCCTGCGAAGAGACTGCTACCTGGTCAGAGTCGGTGTACGCAATCCAGTCGAAGATGATGTTGCGATCGTCGACGCGGTACTCGGTCGGGAAAACGAAGGTGATGTCGCGGGCAACACCATCGCCCGCAGTACCTGCTTCGGCGACCGTGTAGGTTTTACGGAGCACCAACGTATCACTGGGATCGCCCCCCGGAACCAGAGCTTCATTTCCGCTAGCAGCACGCGTGCGAACGCTCAGGATGAGGTGCGTTGCACCCACAGCCAGTCGAGCCCTGGGAATGACCAGAGCAGAGAGCACCGAACCGACTTCAATGTCCATCCCCGACTTGATCATGGCCGCCCAGCCAGCATCGTCGGAAAGCCCAAAGTCAGCGGTGGCGACCTTGGCCGCCACTTCCTTCTGCAGGGTATCGAAAGCGGCACCAATCCCCTCTAGCTCCGTGCTGTTAGCCGTGACCACGCTGGACAGCTGCGGGATGCTGATCAGTTGTGCCCGGCCCAAGTTGATCGCCAGCGCGTTCGGAGCGTTGACGTTCGACCAGAAATTAGAGGAAGTGGAATTTCGATAGTAGCCGCGCCGCTCCTGCGTCCATGCACTGGCTACGAGATTGCGAACCGCCATCGGCTGCCGCTGCCCAGCATTGTCCACAGCGTCCAGTTCAACGAGGTAGGAGGTGCCAACTTCGACCTCGCGATAGTTGAGTGGGAGCGTCGCATCGACCAAGTCGGTCGCTCCAGGCACTATTCCGAGCTCTGAAGCCGCGATGTAACTGTCTTCAAGCAAAAGGTCGCCAGGCGCTCCAGGCCCGGAACCCGATCCCCCTGCCCCTGGAATAGCGCGAGACCAAAGTCGTACCCGGATTCGCGTGGCGGCGCTGCCAATCCCAATGGGTGCGGACACGCTGTCGAAGTAAGTACCGACAGCCATGTCCTCGCCAGCGTGGAAGGCGACGGACCAGTTCGCAAGCGCCAGCTGCAGGCCGAAAACACCAGTGGGCACTCGCGAGGAAATGGGGATAACTGAACCGCTGGACAGGGCTTGGCTTACTGCATCGGCGTAGCTGTTGAACACAGGAAGGTTCACTTTCGTTTCGAGTTCGACGCGGTCAGCCTTTTGAGATAGAACGTCGGCCGCAGCCCATTGCAGGCCCGAGGACACCATCACATAGCGGCCACTATTGGGGACAGTCGCTCCTGAGACCGGGTCGACGTGCGTGCCTTCGTCACCTACGACAGCCGCCTGGCGGTTCTGCGGAATCTGGCCTGCCTCTGCGGCGGCAGCCGCGGCCGCCCACGTCGGAAACTCGATCGTGCTCCCATCGGCAAGGAACTTCTGGAAATCAAACTCGATCCCAACCCAGCTCTTCCGCGTTGCGCCCTTTCGGTCAACCCAGGTATGCCCTGGGCCATTGATGCCGGCATCAAGGTTCTCGGCGTTGTCGTACAAATCCAGGGGCGAGCTCGAGCCCACCGGATTGCCGGTGTTGTATTTGGTCATCTGGGTGCGTCTCCGGTGGTGCTACGGCGCGGTCGCGTCGTCGTATTGGTAGAAGGCAGGGTCGTACTGCAGGGCGGCCAGCTCGACGGAGCCGTCTTCGCCTGGCGTGAGCTCGGCCAGCACGGCGTCATATCCAGCGCGCGTGCTGTCGCAGAAGATCAGCTCTGGGGGATCGATGGTCGGGTCGTCCATGATCCAGGTGTTGAAGGCGTGCTCGCCCGGCAGCGCCGAGGCGGCGATGGTGAGGCGGTGGTCGTCGACCCGGGTGGGCACGATCACGCTGGAGAGCGTCCCGTCCTGGAACCGAATCAGGCACCGCGGTGCCGCCAAGGTCCAGTCCAGATACTCGCCCACCTCGATCAGCACCCGGGTGCCGTCCAGGCGCGCCGATTCGATCATGGCGCTGGTGGTGCTGGATCCGGGAATATCGTCGAACAGCTTCACGCGGTCGCCGTACTGGTAGACCAGGCCCATCATCTCGGTCTTGGTCGTGTAGGTAAGCCGCTGGCCCTGGTGCTTCATGAGACGCCGCATGCCGATCCGGTAGGCGCGATCGCGCGTGCCCACGCCCTGCAGCTCGAAGGTCTCCACCTTCCACGGGGTGTCGCCGCCCGGAAGCCGGCATTCCACCGTCTCGGCCGCCCACGTCACCTCGTCGATGTAGGTCACGTCCACGCCGTCGAAGTCATCCGGCCCCGGTGAGGTGAACGCCGTGGTCAACGGCTCCAGCTGCCGTTGCGGTGAGATGCCACCGCGCCAGGCCTTGATTCCCTCGCGGCCGGCCGAGCACATGGAGTCGATCAGCAGGAAGTACCCCATGCCCGCCTGGGCAGCCATCTGCAGCAGGTCGAGGGCGCTGGTGCCCGACTTCTCCGCGCTGAAGTCGAAGAACTCCCCGCGCGGCGTCCAGTAGGTGTTCTCCAGGTGGGTCAGCGTATCGGTGTCGATCTGGTCGGCCGGCAGACCCAGCGAGCGCATCACGTGGGTCATCGCCCCGCTGATACTGCGCGCGGTGCCATCGTCATACAGCCGGGTCGCCTCGACGTTGAACCTGCGGTCCGTCTGCGCCGCCAGCTTGGTGCCGGTGGTCACCGTCAGGCCGATGGTCGTCAGGTCGTCGTAGCGCGTGGGCCGCTGTGGCAGTCGGGCGCGCAGGCCCTGCCAGAAGCAGGCATCGCGCGCCGAGTTGCCGCCGCGCTCGGTCACCCGTCGCACGCGCACTTCGATCTGTCCCGGCGTGCCCAGCGTGATGCGCTCGGTGAAGCCCAGCGAATCCTCGGAGGTGGCCGTGTAGCTGTGGGTACGCACTGACCATGGATCGCCCGACCCGTAGACACGCCACGCCACCCGCACGGTCACGGTGAAGGTGCGCTTGTTGCCCTTGTCGGTGTACCAGATCAGGCCGCCCGGGAAGTTGAAGTCGTACTCGAAGGCGTCGGTAGTCTCTCCGTTAGGGCATACCAGGAACGGCCCAAGCCATTCTTCGCTCTCCTGCAGACCCGTCGCCCGGTAGTCGGTTGCGGTCCGTGAGGTCCAGCCCGGCCAGCTGTTATCGACCACGCCGCCCTCGGTCAGCCGCTGGACCACCAGGGTGAGGCCGGAAACGGCAATGATGCGGTATTCGCTCTGGCCGCGCGACATGGCCAGCGAGACGCTGCCCGGGGGCAGCCCGCCGAAGGCAGTGCCGCCCGGGCCGTCATAGGCCAGCGTCACGCGGGGCAACGTGGCCGGGGTGCCACCGGTGGTGGCCACGCCCGCCGTGGCCGCCGGGCTGGGGCCGAACACCCCCGCCGGCAGTCGGCTGAAGCTGATGCTTCCGCCGGCATACGGGCTGGCCGCCTCGGCGATGGTGACCACCCCGCCCGACTGCGTCGCCACCAGGCCGCTGTCCACCAGCTGATCGTTGATCGCGGTGAGCAGCACGCCCAGGGTGATGTAGTTGGCCACCAGCGCCACGCTGTAGCTGGTGCCACGCCAGCCGATGCCGAAGGTGACCGGCGTGCCGCTGAAGTCGAAGCCAGTGGCCGCAGCCGAGCCAGTGAGCCGCGCGGGGCTCCCGCCTACACCTGGCACGGCCGGCGAACCGGGCGCATAGCTCGCCACGAACAAGCCATAGTCGGCGCCGTTGTAGGTCAGCAGCACCGGCATGCCCACATACGGGGCCAGCTCGGCTACCGCGCCACCGGCGATGACGGAATAGAGGCCGCTGGTGGTCGCGGTAAAGGTCGCCGCCACCTTCAGCGTCAGCACAGCGCCGACGGTCCAGGACGCCGGCACAGACGTGGCCGGCCGCTCCTTGCCGTTCGCATCGGTGACCGTCGCGTTGTTCAGCGTCAGCACGTTGCCCGACACGGTCACCGAATCAGCATTGAGGCTGGTGGCCACGTCCGCCGTGTCGCTCAGGTCCAGGCCGGCCGTGCCGGAGGCGGTGGCGCCGACCTCGGTCGAGTTGACCCAATTCTCGGAGCGCACGTCGCCGCCCACGTCGGCGCCCGGCGGGTAGATGGTCATCTCCACGTCGCTGCCGAAGGAACTGATCGGGGTGTTGCCCAGCCGCGCGGAGCCGAACGGGATCACATGCCTCCCTTTGCCCACGCACACGAACATCTGCGTGCGGTAGGTCTTGCCGCCGACGAAGCGCGACACCGGCTGCACCAGATAGTCGGCCCAGACCCGGCACCGCCCCAGGACCTCCCGTACGGGGCTGCCAAGGCGCGCGGAGTTCGCCCGTGCGGTATCCAGGCTGAGCGTGTCGCCCTGCCCGTACCGGCTACCCGAGGGCATGGTGGCCACCATGTAGATCGCGTAGGCAGCCATGACGGCCACCACGACCCAGTAAACGACCGCGTAGGCGCCTTCGTAGTAGGGGATCGGGTAGATCCGCACGTCGCTATCGGCTTCGATCCACGTAGAAGCCCACGCGTCCGCCGGCACTGCAGCGCCGCACACCTCGACCTCGATCGGGTGGGGCCCCTCGCTCGCGTAGCTCGGCACGTTGGAGCGCAGCCACCCATCGATCGTGGTCCTGCCGTGGCGATGGGTCTCCAGCGGCTCGCCCGGCATGCGTGAGGGGAAAATCCGGATCACGCGTAGTACTCCACCCGATTGAAACGGCACTCGAAGCGGGCGACCGGCAGCACGGTGACGTTTCGGCCGTCGTTGCACTCCAGCGCGCACATGCGGCCCTCGACCTCCACCAGCACCGCCACGTGGGTGACCACGCTGCCCTGATAGCAGAACGCCACCGCGCCCTCCACGAGGTCACTGCCGGCGTGCTGCAGGGCAGCCTCGTTCGCCAGTTCAGCCAGGTCAGCGCGCGTCGCACCCGGGTACTCGTCCCATGGCGCGAGGCCAAGGTCACGCCGCACCTCGTTGACGACGCCGTAGCAATCCAGCTCCGGGAACGTGCGGCCGCCGCTGACCCAGACCACGTCCAGGTACTTTTCCAGATCGATTTTCATGTGATGTAGCGCAGCCCCGGGTGCTTGGTGAGGTTGAAGCGGTCGCGCGGCCAGGCCGTGTCGAGGATGTTCATGAAGCCGGCTGTCACCTGGACCTCCGTTGCAGTCCACTGCCCGCCCTTGATCACCATCGACAACGGCTTCTTGGCCGGCGCCAGCAGGTCGTTGCTCAGGTAGATCCGTAGGGTGACGGTCATTTCGAGCCGGGCCGCCAGCGCCGCCCGGATCTCGGTGCTCACCACCCCATCGATGTTGGTCAGTGCGAAGCGGAGGTCTTGGACCCCGTCAGCGTTGCGTGTGGGCTTGGCCACATCCATGCCGCAGGCCTTGAAAGTCACGGTCTGCCCTGTCTCCAGCACCGCGGTGATGTCCTCCCAGCCCTTGGTGAGATAGTGGGTCTTGCTACCGACCGCGATCGCCAGGGTTTCGTGCTCCACCTCCGCGCCGCCGGAGGCGTACAGCCGTTCAAGAATGCTCATGGCCTGGGCCACTCCCTGTTTGCAGCCAAGTCGATGACGTTGGCCTGCAGGATTCCTTCGGGATACTCAGACCAGCCGTCTGCCAGCAGCGGCCGGGCGTAGATCTCCAGCGGTGCCGTGATCAGCCACAGGTTGCTGTTGGTCAGCGTCGGGCCGTCGTAGATATCGGTGAACCGGCTCTTGTAATAGTCCATCCCCAGCGGGCTGCGTAGCCGGCACGCGAACCACGCGACACCGTCGTTCAGTCCTTCCTGAAACCACTTCTCGAACAGTGCGGCTTGCCCGTCGTTCAACAGCCAGCGGACCTCGACGTTTGTCGGCGTGGCCGTATAGGCGCGGCGCGGCATGGATCGACCACTGACGAACGTGGACCGCTTCATCGGCGAGACGTGGCGCAGGCCGTAGCCTTCGCGCAGCGGCTCGGGCAGCCACTGCGGTTGCATGATCAGCGCCATTACCCGACCTTCCTTCTGACGTTCCAGTTTGAGCGCATGGCCCGGGACTGCGGCCCAGTGCCAGACGTGGTATCGGCTACGCGGTCCTTCCGCGCCAAGGTCACCGCCCGGGTGACGGTCTGCTCTAGCATCAGTCGCTCCCGCTCACTGATCGAGCCGTTGACGTTGAAGTTGAACTCGTTGTTATCGCCAGCACCGCCGCCGGTGCTGGTATCGCGGGCCACCCGCTCCAGGGTCGCATCCAGCTTCGCGCTGGTCGCGGCGGTCGTGACCCGCTCGCCCTTCTGCAGCAACCAAGTGCCGGTCTCGGGCACGCTATCGATGCCGTCGTGCGCCATGCCAACTGCCGAGATGCTCGAGATGATCCCGGCGGTGGCTGCGGCAACCGATGCGATCGCGGCCAGATTCGCCGGCCACGGATTTTTCGCCGCCTCCGCCATGCCCGCTTGGATCGCCAATGTTGCCTGTGCGATCGCGGCCGCCTTCTGCGCCACGAAGGCGACCTTGTACAGCGCAGACTGCTCGCCGAAGCTGTTTCGCATGATGTCTGTGACGCTGCCGAGGCCCTGCTGTGCAGCGGTCAACGTGACCTGCCAGCGGGAGTCTTCCAAGGATTGCAGACGTTTCTGGTGCTCGGCCCTCATCTGCTCTTCCTGAGCATCCCATTCGCTTTCGAGATCCGCACGCGCCTGCCGGTACTCATTCAGCGCTTCCAGCTGCGCCTCATACCTCGCGTTTTCCTGCTCCATCGCCTTGTCGATCTTGGAGAACTCTCCGGCCGCGCCGCCATACAGCGCATCAGGCCCAGCGAATCCGTCTGCACCCGTTCCACCCACCTGGTCCAGCGCGCGTCGAGCCGTCGCCGCGTAATCCGAATCATTCGCCGCGCCGGCGGCCGCCGCCGCCTGGATCACCTTTAGCCGCTCGCGTGCCAGATCGACGCCCAGGCTGTCCTCTCGGTTCAGCTCCTTGCGCAGCTTGGCGAATTCGTCCGTGGCCTTGGCGGCCTGCTCGTTGGCGTCCCTGACCGCGTTGAGTCGATCAAGCTCAATGGCACCGAGGCGCAGCGACTCCTGCTGCTCCGCATTGAAGCCACGGAGAGAGCCGGCCGCCAACTCGAAGTTGAGCTTCTGCAGCTCTGTAGCCTTGGATGACTTGTCAGCGCTCGTATCAAACAGCGCAATCTGTCGGCGCAGCTGGAGGTCAGTACCTTCGAACAGTCGCTGCAGCTGCTGCTGTGCGGCCAAACGCTTCTTTGCGTTCTCTGCATCGGCCGCTGCTGCCTCTGCAGCTTTTCGAGCAGCCGCTGCTGCTGCCTCAGCCGTCTCCGCAGTGGTATCGACCGTAGCAGTAACGCCTTTAAAGTTATCCGCCAGCTCAGCATCGCGATAGCGCTGCGTCAGCTCTCGCTGAATATCCAAACGCTGCCTGGTGAGAGCGTTTATGCGCTTGATGCGGTCTTCTTCGATCGCATAGGTCATTGCCTGGCCGCGAGGGGCAATGGATCGCTTCTTCTCCTCGTTAATCTGGCGAGTTAGGTCAGCAATCCTGTCATCCAAGGCCGACTCACTGACGCTTGAAATGGCGCCGCCAGCGTCCAGCCGCCTCAGCTCGCTCGCTTTTGAGATGAATTCAGCAATCGAGCCGGTGAGCCGGAAAAAGTCGGCCGCGGACTCTGCGGCAAAGGTGATTAATGTGTCAAAACCCTTCTTAGTTTCTGGAGAATTCAGAGTTTCGACAAGGCTGTTGACCGCACTGGCAGCTTCTTTCAGGCTCCCATCCTTGCCGGTGGTTACATCGTTGAGAGTGTTACTCAGTGCTTTCAGCGCACCACTGAAGGTATCGCGGGCCGCCTGCGCCGCGCCACCGTAGGACTCTTCGAGGATCTCCAGAATCATCACCTGGGCCTCGCCTTCCTTGCCGGCCTTCACCAGCTCATCAATGGTGCCCCGCACCTCCTTGGTGAATGCAGCGCCGAACCCCTGCTGCGCAAGTGCTGCTGCCGCCTTGCTAGGTGATTCCAGAGCTCGGCCAATGGTCTCAGCGGACTGGCTCACGCTTATGCCTAAGCGGGCCGACTGGTCGATGATGGCTTGCATCGCGCGGGTGATGTTGGTCCCCAAGATGCCCGAGTAGGAAAGCAGTCGCGTCTGGGCCTCAACTATCTCACCACCACTGAAAGTGGACTTCGACGACAAGGTGTCTGCCATGTCCAGCAACTGCTGGCGGGTGTAACCGGCAGCGCCACCGGTGGACTTGATAATTGCATCGAGCTGCGCAACCTCGCGCTCCGCCGCGGAACTGTTGGCGATAACTTTGGCTATCCCGGCGGTGAGCAGGGTCACCCCCCCGGCTATTGCCGTGCCCAGAGCGACGCCTGCCAGTTTCGCCTGCTTCTCTACGTTCTTGCGCCACTTCTCCGTCTGGCGTTCGGACTTGTCCAGGCCGGACGCAAAGCCGCCGATCTCGGCAATGACGTCGATGGTCAGCGTGCCGAGAGAACGTCGTGACATGTGCAGTTATCCCCAGCTCGCCATCGCCTCATCAAGGCCGATCGGCTCCGCTTTCTGGTATCGAAGGAAGTCAGTTACTTGGAATGCCGGGGCGGACGGCTTGCGCTTGCTGTTGGCGAACAGGCTGGCCAGAAGGCCAGCGTTCCAGTCGGCGCGCATCATCGGGTTCAAGCCTCCGTGGCGTTCCCGGTATGCAGCCCAGAGCCTCACCTCGCGAGCGCTGAGGCGTTCCTTCGCCACAGCAATGGTTTCGCCGCCGATGCCGTTAAGCACCAGCTCGCACCAGAACTCGTCTTCCGGTGTTAGCTCGTAGCTTTTCCCAGCGAGTTCACCTCGCCGATGGCGCTCAGCAGCGCCAGTGTCAGGGCGCCGTCCAGCGCGCCACGGTCCGCATCGGACGCGCCGGTGATGTCACCGACGGTGAAGACGGGCTTGCCGTCCTCATCGCAGATGGAGGCTGCGATACGGCCGGCCACGCTGTCCTCGCGTCCGCCGGCGGCGAGCACGTCGGAGATTGCGGACTGGAAACCCAGCGGCCGCACGAACACCGTGGCGGTGAACTCCTGCTCGCCCTGGCGCCAGCTGATCTCCTTCTCGACCGGGCGGCCGGTGAAGGCGCCGGCCTGCAGCAGGCCAGCGATCGAAAGGGATACCGCCTTGCTCTTCGGGACAGACGCCGGCGGCGCCCCCCGCTTCCGGCCCTGGGGCTTCGCTGCGGTCACGGGGTCACCACCTTACGGACCCAGACGCCGGCGCCAGAGCGCTGCAGGCTCGCAGCGGTGGAAACCACAGCGTTGGCCTGGAAGTCGAAGGGGAAGTCGGCGACGTAGCCGAGGAACGTGTACCAGGTCCTACCCTCGGGCAGCACCATCTCCGGCTCGCTGTTGCGCTGGGCTGTTGCCGCCGCACCGGTGCCGGCACCGCCATTGAAGGCCACCGTCGGCACACTCGTGTAGCCGGTGCCCGGATTGGTGATGGAGACCCCGATCACCGAGCCGCTGTCCACGATGGCGGTTGCCGTGGCGCCGCTGCCGCCGCCGCCCGTCAGGGTCACGGTCGGCGCGCTGGTATAGCCAGTGCCGCCGCTGGTGACGTTGACGCCGCTGATGGAGCCGCCCGGCGCCAGCGTGGGGGCGATGTCCACTCCATCAGACCAGCCGATAGCCCACTGGATCTTCTCGTCGGAATCGTCCTCACCGAGCTGCCACATCAGGTAGTGACTCTCGTTGCGCGGGTCTGCGTTGATCGTGACCGAAGCCTGCCCAGGCGTGCGCAGGCCCTTCTTGTAGGACCGTGCCTTGGTCTCGGACAGGCAGGTGTCTTCGATCTGGTCCGCCGGGTTCGCGCCGGGGTTGAAGTTGGTGATGCACTCGATCTCGCGGATCTGGCCATTGATCAGGCCGTACAGCTGGGTGCCTTGCGTCAGCATGCTCATGAATGTCTCCCTGCGGGCATAAAGAAACCCCGCAGTGCGGGGTGTGGGTGGGTGAAACGGACGAACGTCTTCAGCGCGGCACGAGCCAGTCCACGTCAAACGAGTAGCGGTACAGCTTGGTTTCGGGGTCCATCACCTGGTCGCCCCAACGCGTCACGTATGCCTGCCCCTCGATCGCGTCGCGGATCGCTCGGGCCGCGGTCTGCAGCGACACGGGGTCGTTGTGGTAGACGTCGATCTGCAGCGAGTACCCATCCACATCTGGGCGGTCCCGGAGGTACTGGGCGGACTCCCCGCCGATGGTCTGCCAGACGACGTAGGGCCGCGCGGGCGGCTTCTCCACCAGTCCGAAGGGATAGACCCGCGTGGGGTTGGTGCCGAACAGAGCCAACACCGCCGCGCTGGCCGTGCAGGCCTCGAAGATGGGGGCGATCACTTCTTTGCTCCCTTCGCCTGCTTCGCAAGTGCGCGATCGAGCGCGCGATTGAACTCGAGCGCGAAGGTGTCCACTGCCTTCTGCCCGGCCTGCTCGGCCACCGGCCGCAGGAACGGACGGGCCGCCACCTTGGCCGTGCCCAGCTCGACATGGCGCCAGTACCAGGTGTCGCCACCGGGATTACTGGAGCTGCCATCCGTGGCATACGTCTGACCTGTGCGGCGCTTACGGCGATTCTCGCGGGTTCTGCCGTACTGCTTGGCACCGCCGAGCACACCCAGCCGGAATGCCAGCTGGCCGTCACGCTTGAACGCCCGGGCGTCCCAGCGCTGATCGATGTTCTTCCAGATGGCCTCGCCGGTCTCGTAGTCGTCCACGCGGCGTGCGTTGCTCTGCGCCTGAGCGCGGAGGACGGCGGTCGCCTTCCGCAGCGCGGCGCGACCGCCCTTGGCGTTGGCCTCGTTCTTCAGCTGGGCCATCTTCGCCTTAACGCCGTCCAGGCCGCTCACGTCGAACCGGATGTTGTCAGCCATCGTTGACGCCCTCGCTGCATGGCAGCGTCATGTATTCCAGCCCGCTGACCGGATCGGCCAGCACGCCATGGACGTTGTAGACCTGCCCCCGGTGGATGATGCGGCTCTTGTCGGTGACGCCCGCCCGATGCCGAATGGTGATGCGGGCGGTCACCTCGCTGTCGATCGCCTGGGCGGCCACGAACTCGCGGACGGACGCCGGCACCACTTCGGCGAACACCGTGGCCAGATCGACCCAGGTCGTGATCGGCGCGCCGGATCCGGGATCTTGGCTTTCCACAGGGTTCTGGATCAGGACCCTGTGGCGTAATCTGCCGGCGGCGATCATCGCGGCTTCCCGCTCATGTAGGTGCCGGCCTCCGGATCAGTCTCCACGTCCTCGCTCTGGCAGACGTAGTCCATCAGCCGGTTGGTCGCCTCTGCGCTCTCCGCCAGCGCCTGGGCCACCGCCATCATCGCCTGAGCCTGCGCCAGCTGGGCCGCCGCTGACGCCGCCAGCGCCGCTGCCAGTTCGTTCTGATCGTTCATGCGCAACCCCCATCCATTTCAACAGCCAGGCCCGACGGCGCAGGCAACCTTGGCAGGCCACATCAAACCCCGAGCCCGACCCGGTAGGGCCAGAGCAGGCTACGGGTGCCTTCCTTCATATCCGACACGATGGTGCCGGTGATCACGTTTTCGCGGTTCGCGTACAAGTGTCCGAGGGTGAGTAGCACGGCCGCCCGGATCGCGTCGTTGACGACGATCGGGTCACAGCCCGCGGTGCCGGCCAGCACCGCTGCAGCGAGGGCGTCCTCATCCTCGTAAACCCGCCGATTCAGGAAATCTTGAGCGGCGTCCTCTGCCGCTCCGCCGTAGAGCGTCAGCATTTGGTCGTCGTCGCTATCGACCCGGCAATGCTGCCGGGCCTGTTCGATGGTCACCAGGCGCATGTCAGTCCGCCTTCAACGCCGCTTCCAGCGCTTCGACAACGGTCTTGCGGTCCTTACCGGCCTTCTCCGCATCGAGAGCGGACTGCAGCAAGACCTTGTCCTGCAGCCCAGCCAGCGACGCGATGACGTCCGGAGCGTTGCCATCGACCAGCAGCTCGCCCGGCGTCGACCTGGTGCTGGCGGTGGTGCCGCCTTCCCCCGTACCGCTGCCGGGGCCGGGGCCGGTGCCGGCTTTCGTGCTGGCGCTGGTGCTGTTCACCTCGGGCGCGCCGCCCAGAACTTCCACGAGGCCCTTCTTCTCCAGCTCTTCGGCCTGCCGTTGGTTTCCCACGGTGAACCGTTCGCCCACCTTGCGGGAGCCGTGGTGGTCAAAGCTGGCAATCGCTCGTACTTCGTACATGTCCTGTCTCCAGATAAAGGAAAGGGCGGCCAAGCCGCCCTCTCGGTGGACCGTGACGCCCCCCCCTTACGGGGTGTCGAGGTCGGTCATGGTGCCCTTCACGAAGGCTTCCGGACGGTAGACCGTCAGCGCCAGACGCTCTTCCATCAGGATCTTCACCATGTTCTTGACGAAGTCGCGGTCGTCTTGCGTGGCCACCATGACATTGACGTCCTCGCGATCATGCAGCTCGGCCGCGATGCCGCCGCCGAACGCACCCACGAGGAACTCGCCGCCACCCATCGACTGGGTCGGCACCACGTTGCGGCCCCACAGCGCCGGTGTGGTGATGCCACGCGGGTTGGCGAACAGGTAGGCGTTGTCGTCAGTCTTCTGCAGCTCGATCGCCGCCCAGTCCAGCGGGCTGATGACGATGCCGTCGGCCCAGGCTTCGGCCAGCTCGACCTGCAGGAGCGCCAGACGCAGGCGGTCGATGCGGGTTTCGTTCTGGACGGTCACGCCCGGGTTGGCGTATGCGCGCGCCTGGGTGTAAAGACCATCGATATTCAGGCCCACGCCCGAACCCTTGAGCAGCTGGGTTTCTTCCTTGAGCTTCAGACCGTAGCGCAGGCGACCGTCAATGTAGCCGCGAAGCGTCGGGATATCGGCCAGCACCTGGCGGGAGGCGTGGATCCAGTGGGCGATGGTGGTCACCGCCGCCTGATCAGCTTCGAACGTCAGGTTGGATTCTGGCTTCAGGCCGGTCGGGTTTTCGGCCACCACGTCCGCGTTGTTGGTGTAGCCGGTCTCGCGCACGTACTGGATGGCGTTGGAGGTGGTCGGCACCACGTTCAGCAGATCGCGGATGGTCAGGCGGCGCAGGCCCGGGGCGATGATGCCCTCCCGGCGCTGCGGAACGATCAGGTCACCGGCCGATGCGCCGTCGCTGGTCACGACAGCCTTCACATCCATGTTGAACTTGCTGCCGCCGCCGCTGGCCGCGCGCGCGGCCCACGCCTGGAAGTCCTCGTTGGAGGCCAGCTGCTCGCCCATGGACTGCGGCGCGGCGTACTGGCCACCGCCCTGCTCGAGCTTGGCCACCAGCTGCTCGGCCGACTGCAACCGCGCCTGCAGCGCACCCTGTTCGGTCAGCAGCTTGTCGACGTTGGCACGGGTTTCATCGGTGAGCCTTGCGTGCGCCTTGATTTCCTTCTCGGCGGTCTCCGCCTGCGACTTGATCTGGTCACTGATCTTTTCCAGCTCTGCCTTGATCGCGTCAGGCAGCGCGGCCGCCATCACTGGCGCCATGAGTGCACCTTCGGGGCTGGTGAACAGGGTGGACAGCAAGTGGGTGCCGGCGACCGCGTCTGCGGAAATGACCAGCAACGCCAGCGTGGTGACAATGGCGGCCAGGATGTACTTGTTCTTCATTGGGTGTACCTCAGCGGTTGGGGATGGAAAACGACTTGAGCGCGGCCAGGTAGTCGGCCTCGGTTGGTGCAACGACAGGGGTTTCCTGGCCGTGATCGGTGGGATCGCCCGCACCGCCGCCAGCGGGATCGCCCGCGCTGGACTTGAGTTCACTGATCAGCTGCATGGCTTCCGACTTCGGCATGCCGGACGCGCGCAGCGCCGACTCAATCCGCCGCACCGCAGAAGCGCTTGTCTTGCCCGCGCCGCGCTCGACTTGGTCGGTCGGCAGCAGCTCGTCGGCGAAGCCGCCCTCAATCGCGTCGCTACCTGCGATCCAGGTCTCGGCGTCCATCAGCTTCGCCATCGCCTTCTGGTCCTGGCCGGTACGCGCTGCGTATATGTCGGCCATGGCCCGGTCGAAGGGCTCCAGCGTCTCGGCGTATTCGCGCAGGTCATTGCGGTTACCGGCGGCGACCACCCATGCGTTGTGGATCATCAGGAAGCCAGCCCGGGCAATCTGCACGGTATCGCCGGCCATGGCGATCACAGACGCCGCGGACGCCGCAAGGCCCAGCACCTTCACGGTTACCTCGCCGTCGTGCTCGCGTAGCAGGTTGTAGATGGCCAGGCCCTCGAACATGTCACCGCCCGGGCTGTTGACGTTCACGGTGACCGGCCCCTTGCCGAGGTTGCGCAACGCGCCGGCGATGCGTTTAGCGGTCACGCCCTCCCCGGTCCAATAGTCCTGGCCGATCACGTCGTACACGCTGATCGAGCGATCGGCTTCGTCATTTGCGGCGGCGCGCACGCCCGGGTGCCAGCGGTCCAGCGCGCGGGGCAGGATCTGGCTGCTAACACCCGCGCACACCCTGCCCTCCGGAGCGCCCGGCAGCTTCTTGATCGTCATGCGGTCAGTCCTTCTCTGGCTCGTCTTTGAATCCCAGGAACGCGCGAATCGCGGCCCGGGCTTGGTTGGCGTCGGACGCCTGCCCGAGGCTGTCCAGCGTGGTCATGGCGCTCTGCACCGTCAGCACCGCGGCGTTGCCGCCCATCGGCTCCCGGTCCTCGAGCTCTCGCACTTCGTCTCGAGTCAACACGCCGTTGTTGACCATCGCGGTGTAGAACGCCGCGCGGCCGGCGCTATCGGCGCGCAAAAGGCCCTCCACGGAAAACTTCGGGTAGAAGCGCGACCGGTCGGTTGGCGTCATCAGATCCTTGCTGATCGCCTGCTCAACGCGCTTCAGCCACGGTGCCAACGTGAACGTGAGGAACCCGATCATCTGCTGCTCGATGCCGGTGCCCCAGCTGCTCGACTTCTCGGTGTGCCCGACCATCCAAGGCGGCACGCGGAACCAACGGCAGACCTCTTCGACGCTGAACCCCCGCGACTCCAGCAGCTGGGAGTCGGATGGCTTGATGCCAAGGCTCCCGACATCGCTCCCGCCTTCCAGCAGCGGTGTCTCGCCACGCTCGACCGAACCAAGCACGTTCTTGTGGAACTCGGCTCGCTGGTTGGGTTTCAGGAAGGCCGCGATCTTGTAGTAGATCGTCTGCAACATTCCGTTACTGAAAGTACGCGCTGCGGCACGGTCGGCCGCTATGGCGCCGCCGAACACGTGAGCCCCATAGGCGATCACCGAAACACCGTTCTTTCCGTCCAGGGTGAACCCCGGGATCTCCCAGATCCGCTCACGGGGAATTACACGCTGCCGGCCATCCTCTTCCGTATAGCGCCATTGCTTCTTCCCATCAGCACCACGCGAGGGATACAGCCGATCTGGGTTGAGGAACTGCAACCCCACCAGGCGACCGCCAATCAAAAGTTTCTCGGCGCGCCCAGCGCCGCGCAGCAGCATGGCTGCGACCATTGCTTCCCAGAACACCGACGCCGAAGAGTCGACGTTCGGCTGGTCACGGATGAGCAAGTGCAGCGGGTGTTGTGGCGCGGGCCTCTTACCATTCTTTGCACGCTCGTACATGCCCAGAGGCAGGGTAGCGATAGTTTCGGAGATCAGGCGCACGCAGGCCCATACTGCAGAGACTTGCATCGCAGTGGCGGGGGTGACAGACACGCCAGCAGGCCCGCGCCCGCTGGCGAAACTGCTCCACCCCGCCTCATCGGTAAGCGACAAGGGAAGCCCTAACCAGTCGCGGACAGCGGCGGCGATGCGGCCGGGCTGCTTCAGTGCCCCGGCCGTCACGCCTGGCCCCTGATCGGCGATGACAGGAATCCGTCCATGTCGCCTTCGTCCTCGCCTGTCGGCATCGACAGACCGATACCCATGAGCAGTGCCGCCATGTCATCGATCTTGTCCGGCGACCGTTTCTTGTCGGGCTTCATGTTCAGGTTTCCATCTTTCAACGCGATGAGGTTGGACGCGCACCAGTTCAGGACCGGGTCGTTTCCGTGTTGGATCTTCTTACCGATGTAGGCCTGCTCGAGCTCCTTCATCGCGGGGTGATAGTTCTTCGTGGTCTGGTTGAATTCGACCAACGGGTGCCCATCCGCCAAGAGACGCTGTGAAATTTCAGCTGCGTTCCAGCGGTCATATCCGATCGCCTGGGGACCGAAGCGGGCGATGTCCTCGCGGATCCTTGCCTCCACCACGCTGTAGTCGGTGACCTCCCCTTCGGTCGCCTCAATCAAACCAGCCGCCACCCAGCCGGCATACGGAACCACCCCGCGCTCAGTGCGCGCCCGCACCGCGTCTGCCGGAACGAACCGCCGGCCCCAGGTGTAGTAGACGCCGTCAACTTTCCATACCAGGCGCCAGGACGTCATATCCAGCGTACTTGCCAGATCGAACGCGCCCCAGCACGGCTGCCCTTCGAGCCAGCCCAGATCGACCGCGCCACCGCACCTCTGCCACTTCGTCAGGTCCACCCAGCCGGTGGCAGAAGACGCCGGCCGGTTGAGCCGCTTGATCTTGAACTCGGCAAGCTTCGAGGGCATCTGCCGCGCCTCGACGGCCTCCTTGCGGATGGCCTTCAACAGGTGCGGGTTGGCGTCCATCAGCGGGTTGGCTTTCGGCCACGCTGATTCATCGAATTCATCGTCGTCATCGTCGACGGCGAAGAACACCACCAGGAAGTGGTCGGCCGAATCGCCCAGGATGCCCTGTAGCACCTGCTTGGCGAACTGCCGTATTTCTCCCCACGGCCCCGGGTTGGTATATCCCTCAGTCGTGGTGTACAGCCATAGCGGGTTGCTGCGAGCGCCAGCAGCTGACGTCAGCACGTTCAAGAGGTCCGCCGACTTGTGGGCGTGGATCTCGTCCAGGCCTACATGCGACGGGTTGAGGCCGTCCTGCGTACTGGCCTTGGAGTTGATCGGCTTGAACGTGGCCCCCGTCTCCACCCGGCTGATCGCGTTGGCCCAGCACGCCAGACCGAACGCCTCCTGCAGGTCGGGCGTCTTCTCCGTCATGCGCTTAGCGACGTTGAAGATGATCCGCGCCTGGCTGCCGGTCGTGGCCGCCGAAATGATTTGGGCGCCCTCTTCCTCTTCGCAGCACTGGCAGTAGAGCAGGATCGCCGCAGCCAACGTCGACTTGGCGTTCTTGCGGGCAACCGCGAACAGCGCCGAGGTGAAGCGCCGGCTGCCATCGAGGTTGCGGAAGCCGAACAGCTGCACCACGAAAAACACGTGGGACCGGTGCAGCTCGATCTCCGGCCGTGCCCACTTTCCTTCAACGTGCGGAAGCTTCTCGATGAAGTCGCATGGGTCGCATGCGTGCCACTCATCGAACAGGAACGGCGGCCGCTTCCGCTTGGCGCGCTTGAGGTCCGCCAGGAATCGCTTGCCGGCCAGCCGAATCCACTTGCCGAACTTCTTGCCCTTCTTGTCGGCTACCGCCTCTTCGGCATACGCCGTGCCGATACCAACGTAATCACGCACGGGTCTTCCGCTTCGCACCGTTGTTGGCGAAGGCGTTCCCGGTCTTCTCGACATCGCCGGACGGCCGGACCTTGCCCTGGGCAACTGGCGTCAGCCCGAAGTCATTCATCAGGCCGCGCAGCTGCGACACCATCGACGCCACCGGAGCCAGGCCGGCGGCATAGAGCTGCACGGTGTTGCCGTGCAACGCGCACAGCTGGCCGAACGCGGATAGGCCGGCCTCGGTCAGCAGCTTGTTCGCGTGCAGAATCGGTGCCAGCCGGTCCCATTCCTTGATGGCGTGGGCATTCGGCAGCCAGTCCGGAGCAGGCGGCACGTCGGACACCAGCGGCAGCTCGGCGGCCGGCGCCGGCGGCGCGCGGTCAGGGCGATCCGTGCCGGCCACCACTTTCAGCGATGTCGGTTTGCGGGGGTTCGCCATATTCGTTCCGAGGGCGGTCGTTTGACCGCGAAAAAATGGTTTTTCTCAACTGACGGTGCAGATAAACAGCTGGGCGCACGGTCAGGAGCGCGGACGACCTGAACTTTCGACCCGCCCCTCCCCCTCCGGGCTTCCCCGGGGGCGTGGGCGCGGATTTTCGTTCAGGTTCGTTCGCTGGTCGGCCGTGCCCCGCGAGGACGGTTGCCGAAGCCGCCGTCCTCGCCTGCCGTCTTCACGTCGTGGCAGCGCTTGCAGAGGGGCTGCCAGTTCGACGTGTCCCAGAACAGATCCTGGTCACCTCGATGCGGTATCACGTGGTCGACGATGCGAGCGAGGGTCACGCGCCCGCATCGCCGACACTCAGCACAGAGCGGATCACGCTTGAGGAACGTCTCGCGGGCCTTCTGCCATCGACCGCCGTAGCCGCGCTGCGCGGTGGTGAGGCGAACGGCCTCGGCCGGGACGTGCGCCACGGCATCGGCCTTGTGCGGCCGGTGCTTGGGCGGTCGGGCGGGCATCAGCGGCCTTCCCTGAGCGTGATGGCGCGGCGCGCCCAGTGCTCAACCTTGTCCATGTCCGGAGGTCGGTTGGTCAGATAGCTCGCGAGGGCAACGCTTCCCACATACCAGCGCCACCACCACGCGACTGATACGGCGATGCGAATGCTGCGCATGGCCATCAGAGGAACTCCACCTCGACCTTGCCGTGCTTGGTGCGCTGGATGGCGCGCTTGCCGTGCTTGTGGACCCGGACAGGCGTGTCGTAGTGGCGGACCACTCCCTTGCGGGTGTCGGCATACACCACCTTCTCCACCACCTGGCCATCCAGCAGAACACGGCGACGACCACGGCCGTCGTCGACGGTGTGGATATGGCCAGAACGCCGCAGGCCGAGAAGGCTCACGGCCTCACCTCGGCACGGTCTGCGGCGATGACTGCCTGACAGGCCCTGAGCTGGTCGTCGGCGTCTCGACCGATTCGAACAACTCGGCCCGCAAACTCTTCTCGGCGCTGGGTGGCCGCATCACGTTCGAGGGTGCCGGCTGCGGCTTGGGACAGGAGGCCGGTGTGGCACGCGGCGAGGTCGTTGCGCAGGCGGAGAGCACCAGAGCGCAGGTCAGCCACAACAGCATCAGCGACGGCCGGGGCCGCAGCGCGGTCATCTTCATGCTTCGCTCCGATAGTGGCCATGGTGTCGGCCTGGCTATGCTCGATTGCCCGAGCTTCGTTCACTTGATCGACAACCGCCTCTGCGCCTTTCGCCCGCTGGTCAGATTCGGCCACGTTCGCGCGGTCACCGCGCCAGGACCAACCCGCCCAGAAGGACAAGGCGATCGCCGTGGCGGCAAGCAAGGCGTAAAGACGGATCATCACGGCATCTCCGGCGGGATCACCGCGCCTACCTGGCGCATGGCCGACTCCAGCGACATAACCCGCAGCCTCAGTCGGTGAGCCTCTTCCTGCGCGGTCATGCGAAGCTTGATTTCCTCGGCCAGCTGCAGCGTGGTCGCCGCCTGTGATTCCTCCAGCGACTTCACGCGCTGCACCAAGCCGTTCAACAGGTCGACGTTGGCGTCCGTCTCGGTCCGTTCTTTGCGGCGGGAGAGCAACGCCCCCCAAGTTTCCCTTGCCACCCAGAACGCGGCGAGGCCGCCGGCCATCCACCACGGGACGGTTTCCTCGGTCATGACACGACCACGCCACCGGCTTTGCGGTAGGCCGCCAGCAGGTCATCCAGCTTTCGCTCGTGCTGCCCGTACCCGGCGCCCGGCAGGCTCGCCCAGATGTTGCGGACGAAGCCGATCGCCTTGACGACATGGCCAGCCTTGATCAGGTCCAGCGCCCGCCGCTCCCTGATCTGCTGGATAGCGATCAGATCCTGGCTGAGCGGAGAAAAGTCCTTCAACCCCAGCAGCCGACGGTACGCGTCGTAGTACCGCGACAGCAGCTGGTAGCGACCAGCCGCCGTGGACTTGATGCCCAGCCTGGGCAGCGACACCAGCTCGCGGGGGTGGTCGGCATAGCCGGTGAACAGCCCGCCTCCCACGATCACGTCATAGCCGTGGTCCTTGGTGGGCTGCTTGCCGTTGTCGGTGCCTTCGGACCAGGCCAGCATGTCCAAGAACGCCACGACGTTCACGCCGCCTGCTTGTTGGGGAGTGATGCGAGCCATGGGTTTTCTCTGTCAGGGCGCCCGCCCCGCTGCCGGCTGGGCGCAAGGGTTGATCCGGTCTGGGAAGCGGGCAAAGAAAAAGCCCCCGGCGGGAACCGGAGGCTTCTATGTCATCGTGAGTCAAACTCTAGGCTAGAGGTGTGCACCTGTCAAGCGTTACGCTGTCAGAAATTCAAAGGAACTGATATGCAGGACAAATACACTCCACCAGCCTTCCGTGAGCGCGCTTTTCACTGTCCGATTTGCCGCGTTTACGCTAATCAGGTCTGGAACAATCTGAGAATGGTCAAAGACGGGGTGTGGGATGAGGCGCCCCTTTTCTCCGCGCAGTGCGGGCATTGTGGCAAGTATCATTACTGGCGCTTCGATGAGAACGGGAACCCGCGAATGTTCTCCCCGGAGTCCACCACAGCGCCTCCATTTCATCCGATGATGCCGGAGAGTATTCAAGCTGATTACAGTGAGGCTGCTGCCGTCTTGCCTCGCTCTCCGCGATCTGCGGCGGCCCTTCTCCGGCTCGCTCTGGAAAAGCTGCTCATAGAGCTCGGTGTACCGGGTAAGAGCATCGACGCGCAGGTGAAGTCTCTTGTGGCAGATGGACTTTCACCGCTTGTCCAGCAGGCATTGGATGTATGCCGGGTGATCGGCAACGAGGCTGTCCACCCTGGGGAGATCAACCTAAACGACACGCCTGATTTGGCAGTCAGCCTGTTCGGCATGCTCAACTATATTGTCGCGGAGCGCATTGAGCGCCCCGCTGTGATCGCCCAGCTTTACGAGCAGATTCCGGCTGTGAAACGGGAATGGATCGAGCAGCGCGACAGAGGTGCTAAGCCGCAAGCGCCCAACCCTCAAGGCGCCCCCGGACCCGCTGAAACCCCAGCTCAACAAGGCTAAGGTACTGGCGGTTCGAGACCGGCCGATGGCCGCAATTCGCCATCAGCAAGATCGCCGTCTCGAACCGCTCAATCTTTCTGCGTCCCATCCCGCAGTGGTAAGCACGCAATGCACAGGCCATAGCCACATTATCGCCGGCGATGCTTGAGACAATGTCCTCGATCAACTGGGCACGACTGTCCGACTCCAGCGGCTTGTAACCCTGCGCCCTGCCTGGCATGTCTCCCTTGTGCTCGATCAGCACCTGCAGCACGTTCTTCGACTGATGCCCCAGGTAGTCGCAGTCCCGATGCAATGCATACTCCCTGCCCCAGTGCTCCAGCTCCGTGCGGACGTAGGCCCCAAACGTATCAACCTGCATTGCCCTGCTCCTGTTGCTGGTGGGCGCCCGCTTCCGGCCCGCCCGTGATCCGCACCACTACCTGCCCGCCCTTCCTGCGTTCTTCGTGCACCATGTGGCGCGTGATGAACACCTTGTCGTCGATCCCCAGGACCTGAGCGATACCGTCCCGGTAGGGCTTGAATCGCCTCAACATGTTGTCGTCATCGGGCAGTACCTTGTGGGGCTGTTGATAAAAGTCCACCCACAGGAACAGCCGGCCCGGGGGCAGCGAAACCCCCTTCCAACCTGCCTGGAGCGCCAGAAGCGCGCCGGTTTGCCTCGCCGTGGCGGTAGCGGCGGCCTTCTTGCTCCAGTGGAGCCGCGCGTTCGGCGACAGGTCCTTGCTCGGCCAGGGCAGCACCATTTCCAGCGCGCGCTCAGTCACCAAGCATCTCCGGACGAGCGGCGATCATTGCGGCATAGCGGCGGTGCATCGCTTCACCGGTGAAAGACTTCACCAGGTGAATCTCCTGCAGCATTGCCTCAGTTGGCTCCACCGGCACCAGCACGTAGCCCTCGGGCGGCGTGAGCGCGGCGGTGATGGCCCGCATTGCACGCATGATCTTCACCGATCCGAAAACCGGATCAGTGACAGCGCCTGACCGAATCATGCGCGCCAGCTGCATACACCCATCCGCCTCATACTCAGAAGCCAAAAGTTCCCGCGCCCTCTTCTCGATGTCACTCATGCGGCGATTGCCCCTTCGTCTTCTTCGTCTTCGAACTGCAACATGTGGCTGTCCCACGCATCCGCGAGGTCGTAGCCCGCAGCTACCGACAACCCTTCTGTGCTGTGCGGCCAGCCGGGCCAGGACCGGACCTCGACCATCAACGATCCATCCCGGAACCTAGCGAAGCTGATATGCGGCTTGCGCACGCCCACGTAGCCCCCTCTTGGGGGTTGCTCGTGCCAGTGGGGCCATGTATTGACGCTCACGCCGCCCGCTCCATCTGCTCCCAGTGCGCCATCAGGCGCTGCACCCGGCCGCCCCGCGCCAGGAACTGCTCAATCGTCTCCACCGGCGGCGTGGCCTTCACCGCACTTGGTGCCGGCGTATTCGCGGCTTGCATCCCCACGCGTGCAGCGCGCGATCGCTTGGGAACTGCTACCTCCTGCTGCTGCTGCCGGCGGCCAGACCTGGCACGTCCCGCATCCCTCTCGCGCTGGCGCTCTTTCCGCTCGGCGTCGGTCAGCACCACTCGCGGCATCCCCTGCCCAGTCAGCTCATACACAGGTCCGATCTTGGTCTCCGTGCGCGCAATGAATCCCGCGCCTACGCAGTACCGCACCGCATCGCGGACGGCCCTGCGCTGGTCGATTGTTTCCGCAGCACACCCTTCGCAGATGGCCACCATCGTCCAGGGCGCATCGATCGCGTTCGCGGTCAGCCAAGCACGCACGGCAGCCGGGGTCGGATTGGTTTTGCTGGTCATGCTGCCTGCCTCTGTTCGTTAATGAACGTCTGTTGGGCGATCAGCTCGTCGTCCGAACCGAATGCCTCGTGAAACTTCTTGGACCAGTGCAGCGGCGGGCCCCACCGGTCCACCATCTGCTGCTGAGTCATGTGCTCGTGCCGGTAGCGCTGGTGATGCCACTGGCACAGCGCGTAGCCGAAGAAGTGGCCGCGCCGGATGTTTCCCGACTTGGCGTGGTTGTATTCGCAGCCGTATACGACGTGGCGCTGAGCCATCAAGCCCTGCGAGAACCGCACCAGACAGGCCATACAGGGACCGGTCTTGGCGAGCTCGATCCGCGCGGCCTCGGCCTTCGTCGGCGGTGGCGCGCTGGACCACATCAGCGCGCGCCTCCCCGGCCCTTCTCGTCACGGTCGGCGGCGCGCCAGCCGTGCTGCCATGCCAGAGCCTTGTCGCCCAGTGGCTTTACCTTGCGCGGCTCCAGCTCATCCTGGGTGTCCATCCACACCATGTGCGGGTTGGTGCTGGGCCCCGCACCGTTCAATCGGGCTGAGTACCCAGCATTGATCTCGGCGGCGTACATGCTGCGAGTGCTGAAGGCGGTGAAGTCAGTCACGTGTGGCTCCTTTCGATCGTGTTCTGCGGCGACGCGGGGCGCGCGAGAGTCGCCGCACCTCGGCTTCAATGCGCTTCGCCTCTGCCATGTAGTGCTCGTGGCGCTCTTTTCGGATGACCACGCTGAACTGGTGTTGCTTCAGCGCCTCATCTGCCGAGTCGCGGTAGGCCTGGGCCAGCTTCCGCAGCGCCGGCCCCTGCAGCCGCGGGTCGTGTTCGAAGATGTCGAGCTGGTTGTTGTCCGAGCGCATCAGGCGGCCAGCTCCCGTGCCAGTTCCTCCAAGCGCGCGCGGATCTTCGGGTTGGCGCCCGGGGAGGCCTCGACCTTCCCAGCCAACAGAGCCACCGGGTTGAAGGCCGGTGTCGCCGCGGTCAGCTGAAGGTGGTCGCTCACCTGGTCGTGCGCCAGCAGCCCTTTGCTCACGGCATCCGTGAGCGCCGCATTGCGGCTGGTGAGGTCGAAGCCAAGCGACGGGGCGTAGCTGGCCGGCAGGCGTGCAGCGCGCGCCTCCTTCACCAGCCGCGTGTACGTCTCCAAGAAGGCCTGGCGTGCAGCGATCTTGTCGCCCGCCTGGACCAGCGGCAGCGCCGTGTTCCATGCCTGCTGGGTGAGCGTGGTCCAGACAACGGTGTTGCGTTCGTCCGCTGCCTGGATGGCCACCGCCCATGCTTCGTTCGGTGCCGGGTGGCCGTCGTCGATGCGCTCCAACACTGCCGCGAGCGACAAGCGGCCCTTCAGCTCCCGGCGGCAGGCCCCCAGCGCGCGCTCCAGCTGCGCCAGCGGGTAGCAGGACAGGTCCCCGACCATGTAAGCAGCGGTGGTGGGACGCAGCTGGTCGCCAATCACCTCAGCCGTTACCACCAGCAGCTCGACGAGCCGGTCCTGTTCGTGATCAGCCAGCATTGCCCGCCCTCCCCTTGCGCAAAAGCGCCTTGGCTTCGTCGGCGGCGCTCAGATTCGACTGGGTCTGGTCCGTGTGCTGGGCGCTGGTAGTCGTGACCTGCCGGCCAGTGGCCCACTGGGTCCGGTATGCCTCGGCCCCGGCCAGCAGCACGCCCAGGTCATGCATCCGCTTCACGGCGTACTGCTCGTTGACGCCCAGGAACCAGCCGGCCACCTGCGGCGCCTCTTCCCGGCCCAGCCGCTTCACCAGGTCCCGTACGTTGGTGTTGACCTTGGCGTTGCGCACCGGATCCACGCCGTGCCGCAGACGGTAGGCCGTGCGGTAGGCAGCCCACGTCTGCTTGCAGGCTTCCTGCATCTGCGCCTCAAGGGCCGCCTTGGACAGCGGCGCGGCCAGCGCCGGAACTGACGGTTCTTCTGACGGTTCAATGGGGGTTATATGACGGTTAGGCGGCACGGGGCGCACCTCCAGACCTGCGCCCCGTGCCGGACCCCCTGCATCGGGCGCAGCCCCGGGTGCATTGGGCGCACCCCCTGCATCTGCTGCACCCCCTGCGCCCGGTGCAGCCCCCGATTTCTTGGCCTTGCGCTTCGCCTTCGTGCCAGCCGCCGACACGTCGAACTTGCTCGGCGTCACCGAATACACGTTGCTGCTGTTAAAGCGCCGCTCACGGCTCAGCAGGCCGACCGCTTCGAGATGATCCATGGCGGTGCGCACTGCGCGCTCGGACATGCAGCAGCGCTTGGCGATCGTGCCGATGGCCGGCCAGCACACGCCGTCGTCGTTGGCCTGATCGGCCAGGGAGATGAGGACAGCCTTCTGCGTGACGCTCAGGCTCTGCAGCGGCCAGCACTGGCTCATGATGATCGTAGACATGGTTCAGACCGCCAGGGTGTAGTTGTCGCCCTGGGCCACTGGCCACCAGGTGCTGACGGTGATGTTGCTGATCGGGCACAGAGCCTTGGCGCCACGGAACACGCGACCCTCTTTCGCGAGATCCGGCAGGCGCCGGGCGACCATGTAGCGGTCCATGCCGGTTTCCCGGGCCAGTTGCATGCTGGTCATCCCCGGATGCCGGCGCACGGCCGCCGCAGTGCGGTCCTTCTGAGCCACATGGGCGCCGCTGCGGACAAGATGTGCAGCGGCGTCATGGCTGCCGCTGGAGTCGGTACTGCGGGCAAGCTGTGCGCTCACGGGGCATCCTTCGCGGCTGCTGCCGCGGCGTGCTGGGCCAGCTCGGCGAAGATCGCCTGTAGGCGGGAGCAGTGCTGGGCGATGGCCGAAGCCTCGTTCGGGGTAATGCGCTGGTCTTCCATCGCGTCGGCGATCAGGTCTGCCAGGTCGCCCTTGGCACCGCTGGCCGCCAACAGCGAGCCGATCAGGCTGCCGCTCGGCGACGCCTCGGTCTTGGACAGCGTGTAGCCATGCTCGGCGGCCAGCGCGTGCAGCACGCTGTCGTTGCCGGTCTTGGCCATGATCTCGCTGGCTTCCGCTAGGGTCAGGTGGTGCGTGGTGTTGTTCGGGTTGACCTTGTTGCGCAGCACCGCCGCCGACATCCCAATGCGCGGGGCGAGCGACTCGCTACCGCCTGGGTAGGCGTGGACGGTCTTGTGGGCGGCATCGATGATGTTCATGAAGGGGCTCGGTGAACGTGGATTCGGGGTGTACGGCGGCGCAACATCAGCGCCATGGACAAGATCAACTCAGGGATCGAGGGCGCCGCCCTCCTTGCGTTACGCTGGATGTGCGAACAACTCAGCCCGCAAGGAGGGCGACATGGACGAAGCAAGGTACGAAGTGGCTATGACGGCGGTTCTTTCGTTGGCGATGGCGCTGGATCACCGAAAAGTCCTGGACGTGGAGGACTACGTGACCAGGCTTTCGCTCAACTCCCTGCTTTCAAAGGCCAACGGAAACGACGAACAATCAGCGCTACTCGACGCGCACATCGCGCGGCTACGCGAAACCTTCGCGGAGCGCGGCGAGACTCACTAGCCGCGTGGTATCGCTGCCACGCCGTAATTTCTTCAGCGGTGATCGCACCGGCCCACCAATGCAGTGAATCCCTCACCTGCTCTTCAGTGAGGGTCCACTGGATGCCTGCATCCGTCGTTGCGGAAGGAAACGCTTTGGCAGGCGGAACACCCGCGCTCTTCGGCGGCTCCTTGGCCAGCAGCGACGAGATCCGCGGAAAGCGAGCGCGCATGTCAGGCAGCCTCGCTCTTGATCAGGTCAGGCCGCAGCTGGCCCGCCGCAGCAATGCCAGCCTGAAAGATCAGTGCGATATGCTCACCGCTCAGGTCGCGCTTGACTGCGTATTCACGAATGCGCGACAGGTGATGCTCCCGGGCCTGCTCGGGGGTCAACTCAGACATTGGGGTTCTCCATGGACATGGAACGAATCGAAACGCGAGGGGAAGACGGACGCGTGGTATCGGTCATCAAGCACCGAACCCGCATCGAAACCTCAGGGCTCAGCGGCCGAAGCTGGGTCGAAGGCCTTGCCCGGTACACGCTGGCGGACGGCAGTGCGGTCAATGCGGTTGAAGACGGCTTTGAGGTCGTTTCAACCTGCGAGCGGCTTGTGCGCGTGTAAGCCATCAGGCAGCCTCCACGTTGATGATTCGGTCAGCGTCCGGGTCGCTCGGCGCGGCCTCGGTGGTCGGCGGCTCTTCCTGCACGCCCAGCAGCCTCAGCACCTGCGGCAGCGCCGGGACGCTCTGCTCTTCCGGCCAGGCCTCGACCTGCTCCACCGGCAGCCTCAGCAGCTTCGCCAGCGGCGCGTCGGTCTTGAAACCGAACTTGGCCCGCAGCGCGCGCTTGCTCATCCGGCTGTCGACCAGCGGGCCGATCACAGCGCGCGGCGTCTGCACGACGTCTTCCGGCTCGGGCCAGATGTCCGGCCTAAGTTCATGCAGAGATACAGCGCCGCCGCTCTCCACATGCAGCAGGCGGACCAGGCCGCCGTCGAACCGCTGCCCTTTGCTGAGCGCCTTGCGCAGGTAGCCAATGGAAGTGCGAGCGCGGGCCGCGTACTGCGCCTGTTGCGGCGGGCTCAACGTGGAAAGGTAGGTGCGTAGGGTCTCCATGACCCAAACAATACCCGCAGGTAAGCAATCAATCAATACCTGTAGGCAATTTACTTGCAGGTAATGGAATCGTGGAATACACGGATGGATAAATACGAACAGCGCCGGGCTCAGCTGAAGGCTTTGGCTGACGACCTGGGGCGCGGCGGTGTCGCGGCAATTGCCGCGAAAATCGGTAAAGACGCCAGCTACGTGTCACGCATGCTCTACGAACCTGGCAAGGCCGGGCGTAAGCGCATTGGCGAGGACACCTTGGCAACGCTCGCCCATGCATTCCCGGATCACTTCGGCGATGGCCGCTCCGTCTCACCTGTCTTAGCGACTGAGACCCCACCCGGTTACGTTCGCTTCCATCTGCTCGAAGGAGCAGCCGGAATGGGGGTAGGCGTGGTGAATCAGGATTTCCCTGAAGTGATGCAAGTGATGGAGGTTGCTGAGTGGGAGGTACGGCGGAAGCTGGGCTTCCTGCCCAGACCAGGGCAGATTCAGATCATCACGGGGCGTGGCCCTTCGATGAGGCCAAAGATCGAGGATGGCGACATTGTATGGATCGACACGGCAGTCGATTACTTCGATGGCGACGACTACTACCTGATCAGCTATGACGGCGAGACCCAGATCAAGATGCTGCAGAAGCGGGTCGATGGCATGTACGTCGTCAGCGCCAATCCGGACTTCAAAGAATGGCGGTGCGAGCCGGACGAGCTTTCCATCCAGGGGCGCGCACTTGTGCACGCAGGTTTCAGGCGCTTTTGACAGGGGAAGTTGATGAGTATCGTCGTACGACTGGGGATGCTGGCGGTGGGGGGTTTCCTGCCAATGGTGGCAGCCGCCGCCGACCTAACTGAAGAGCAGCGCACGTTGGTGCAGGTGTTCGATGCGCCAGGCCACGACAAGGCTGCGATCTACACCGCAGGGCGACAGTGGATTGCCGAGAACTTCAATTCGGCCAAGGCAGTCATCGAGTACGAGAGCAAGGATGACGGGACCATCATCGGCAATGGCAACATCAACTATCCCTGCGCGAGCGCGTGGGAGTGTCTTGGAAAGCCCGATTGGACGGTTCCCTTCACCATGCGGCTTGAGGCGAAGGACGAGCGTTTCAGGCTGACCTTCAGCAACGTTCGGCTGCACTGGCCGGCAAAGATCAACGCAGGTATACGGCAACCAGAGTTCGACGGCCCAGTTCGAAGCGCGAAGGACATGGACAAGATCCGCCCGAAGCTGTTGATGTTCGGAGATGAGATCAATGCGTCGCTCGTGACCCGGAAGGCCGGCGACAACTGGTGACCTGACAGGGCAGCCAAGCCCTCCTCCATCGCGCCCCTACAGGGGGCGCTCTTCTTGGATGATGCGCGCCTTTGCGGCAGCGCGTTGCTCGGCCAGTATCTCTGCGCTGAGCTGGTTGTTCGTTCTTACCTCGCGGATCAGATCGTTGAGCAGTGGCTTGATGCCGAAGACTGCGAACGGAACAAAGATCCAGAGGATGGCCAGGACCGCTCCGAGTCCGAAGATCAACAGCATCACCAGTCCGTACCCCATTTCGAACCCACTCATGTGACCACCTCCATGTGTTGTTTCGAGGAACGCTAGCAGCAAGCACCGTCGCGGTAAATCCAACGGCAGAGCCGACCGCAGGATATGGCTCGTCGCCGCCATGGCCTTCCATTACCCCTGTCCGAGAATTTACTTACCCCCGGGTATTGACATAAGACATACCCGCAGGTAATTTTACTTCGTCGCCCCAGTAACAGCCCATCCGGGCCGGGGCTCGGAGTCCTCCATGGCTTTCGCTGCCTTCACCGCTTCCGGTCCCGTCACGGTCAAAGCCGTGCACGCCACCGATACCGTCGCCATCTCCTTCGGCACCGTCGAGATCAACCTCTCGCCCGCCGAATGGGCCGAGCTCGCCATGAAGGGCTCCAGCGCCGCGCTCGAACTGCGCGCCAACCACATCCGCACCGGCATGCGCATCGGCCCCCTGCAGCTCGGCAACGCCGACCTGGTCGAGGCGCAGGCATGAGCGCCGTCATCCTCCAGTTCCCCACCAACACCGCTCAGCGCGCCAACGGCGCCGGCCTGGCCGTGGCGATCGCGGCACGCCGAATGGGTTACCGCCCTCACCACATCGCCCGCGCTGCCGCACTCGCCCGCCGCGAGGTGCTGGACGGCCACAAGAGCGCTGCCCGCGCCGTCGCCGACATGACCCGCGACCTGGCGCACGGCGCACGCAACCACACCCCGGGTGCCGCATGAGCGGGATCGACTTCGCCTTCGGCCTGATCGTCGGCTTTGCCGCTGGCGCCCTGCTGGCCACCGCTTGGCTGCAGCGCCGCCAGGAAGAGCACTTCGCCGCCCTGATGGAGCAGATCCGATGCGCGGGCTGATCCGCCACTGGCGCGCCGGCGGGCTGGTGCTGCTGGGCGCCCTGCTTGCGGCCGTCGCCTTCGTCATGGCCTGGGGCGGCATCGAAGACACCGGCGTCTACCTGCTCATGGGCGCCCTGCTCTGCGCCACCCAAGTGCCCGACGCGTGGAGGCGCGGCCGCGATGGCTGATCCACTCAACGTCGCCTCCTGCCTGCGTGCCATGCGCCGCGCAGGCGCCGCCGGCGAGCCGGTTCCGGCAGACATGGCTGCCATGTGGGCAAAGGTCTGCATTGAGGAGCTGTACGGGCAGCAGAAGCCAGTGCGCTACGAATGCCGGCGCCGCGGCAGCAACGACCCATGGGAAGAGGCGGAGCCGGGCGACGTGACGCACCTGCGCCGCCGGAACCTGGTGATCCGCGCGCTTTACCTGCATCCGCCGGTGGCCAAGCAACAGCACCACTGGCCGCCCGGCAGTAACGGCCAAGGCCACTGCCTGGACTGCAACGAAGTCGAATGGCTCGCAGGGCCGGAATGCCGTCCGCACGCCCCGCTCCGCGACCACCGCTCTGACATGCCGTTTCGCATCTCGTGGCTGCTACAGCCGCTAGAAAAGCTCCTTTACTTGACCAAGTACCTCAACCCGTTCGACCGCGCCAAATGGCGAAAAGAAACCACCTACCTCATCGACCGTATCAGAGACCACGAGAAGGGAAGCCAGCCATGACTCACACCAACGATGAGGTGTCGACCCTAAAGAACATCTGGCGCTGGAGGCAATGGAAGAAAGCCATCGCCCGATCGCGTTATCAGGTCAAGTTCCGATCTGTAGGCGGGGACGACGCCCTTAATCAACTCTGCCACGGCACGTATCTCGTTCATCACAGAGCGAAAATCCGACTTGAGCTCGTCGACAACGTACTCAGCAAACGGAGCTTCAATGTCGGGTTCAGGCGAGATATCGAACGTGGCTACCGACTTGTCCCACTTTTTCAATGCTCGTCGCAGACTATTGAGGGACAAGACCAACTCCAAAGTTTCTGGAGTCGCTATCAGCTCGGGGACCGCAATGGAGTGTCGCGCCATTCCCTGAACAGTCTGTTTGGCCTGACTTGGCTCACTCGTGGGCCTCACCGTTGGAAGAATAAACCCGACCGGCCCGAGTGCATATCGCAAGTCAATGAGCTCGGCCGCGAAGTTGTCAACCACAGCCGTGGCAACTGCCAAGTTCTCCTGCTGGCGACGCTGCAACGGGAAAATGACCGCCCAGTAAGTTGCTACGGCAGCGAGCCAACTGCCCACACCTGCAAAAACAGCAACGGCGACTGCCCAGGCTTCCCATCGCGGTGCACATCCCTGATCGGGCCACCAGCAGGCGCCCACGGTGTTCAGAAATTCCATTCCCCAACCCCTAACTCGATTGGGCCGCATTCTGCCATGCCTTCAAAGGCTTGCTCAGTATCTGTCACCTTGGCTACCGTCCAGCCGCCGCGTGACCTGCGCACCAGGCTGCGGGAGGACACCTGATGCGATACCTATCGCTCTTCTCGGGCATGGAAGCCGCGCACCTGGCTTGGGCACCACTCGGCTGGGAATGCGTTGCCGTGGCCGAGATCGAACCCGCAGCGTGCGCCTTGCTCCGTCACCGCCTGCCCGACGTGCCGAACCTTGGCAGCGTCACCGAAATCACAGATGAGCAGATAGCCGTGCTCGGTGGCATCGACGTGGTGATCGGCGGAAGTCCCTGTCAGGGCCTCTCTGTCGCTGGCCGCCGTGCAGGGCTAGACGACGCCAGATCGGGCCTGTTTCACGAACAAATGAGGATTTTCAATGCAGCTCGACATCTTTGCGGGGCACGTTTCCTCGTCTGGGAGAACGTGCCAGGCGCCTTCAGCAGCAACCAGGGACGAGACTTTGCTGTCGTGGTTGGCGCAATGGCAGGATCCGTCGTGCCTGTCCCCCGCGACGGATGGGGATGCGAAGGCGTTGCGCTGGGTGACAACGGTCTCGTCGAATGGTCCGTGCTTGACGCGCAGTGGTTCGGAGTGGCGCAGCGGCGCCGTCGCGTGTTCTCTGTCCTCGATACTGGAAACTGGTCCGATCGCCCGCCGGTACTTCTTGAGCCCGAAAGCATGCGACGGCATCCTCCGGCGCGTCCCCGACCTTACCCAACGATCGATTGCGGGATTTGGCGCAAGCGGCAATGTAATCAGTGGGTCCGAAATGGCTTCGCTATTGCGAGACCAGGCGGCGTCAGCAACCCCACTCCGTTAGAAGTCGAGCGTCTTTTTGGGGCTCCTGACAACTGGACGCTGGTGCCAGATCAGAACGGCGCCCTCCTGAATGACGGCCCGCGCTACCGGATGCTGGGAAATAGCTTCGCCGTCCCGGTGATCAGGTGGATCGGAACCCGTATTGATGCGGCAGCTCAGGCTGCATTGCGGAAGGTGGCCTGATGGACACGATCACCCAGGCCCTGCACACAGCGCGCGTGCTGATCGGCGAGGCCCGCGCCCGGAGGCCGGTACGCCACGGCTTCTGGTCCATGTTTCGCATGGCCCAGTCCGCCCGCCGCCGCGCTGCGGCCCTTCCCCGGCCGGCGCCGCCGGCACGTCCTATCCAACCGGAGCTGTTCGCCCGATGACTATGACCTTATCCCTGCTGGTCCAGCCACACGCTGACAGCGTCGCGGGCGGCTTCAAGCGCGGCTTCTTGGCTCGGGAAATGATCGGGCAAACCGGGCAAAACCTCCCCGGTTTCCAGGGTCAAGCCTCGTACCTCGACGTCCTCGGCCGAGTTGAGCCAAATCGTGGCTCCAAACCTCCGGCCAAGAACATACAGCTGCGCCTCTCTGCTCCGAATGTCTTCGTACTCGACCATATCCGTGCTCCGACTCAGGCGGCCACCGCCCTCGCACAGATCTTACCCCCCTCCCAGCGGGCCCACACTGGAGGCAACCGATGACCCAGCGACACATCAGCCACCCCGAGCCGCTGCCGGACTGCGCCGCCGGTCACAGCGCGCGCCAGATCCACGACCTGCGCAGCATCTCCGCCGGCGGCGGCCACTTCGTCGAATGCCGTTGCCGGGCCACCCAGCGCCACCCTGAGGCAACCGGGGCACTCGACCAGTGGCGGCGCATCAACCGCCCTGCCCGCAGCGCCCGGAAAGTCATGCCCACGATCGAAGCGCCCGGTGCAGACAACGTTGTACAGCTGGACTTTGGCCTGGCGCCGCCAGCACCGCCCCGGCGTGCAGGAACAGGAGGTGGCCATGGGCGCCGCTGAAAAGCTCGACCTATCAGGCAAGGACTGGCTGACGGTCGAGGAAGCCGCGCACTACTGCGGCGTCTCCAATAGCCAGTTCCGCAAGAACGCCCTCAGCTACGGACTCAAACCCCGGCGCTTCATGGGAAAGCAGTTGTACGAAAAGGCGGCGCTCTATGCCGCGATCGAAGGTGCAGAGGAATGGCAAAGGTTCGACTCTACTGGCGTGGCACAAAGGCCTACCTCGACTGGGCGGAAGGCGGTGAGCGCTTTCGCCGGTCCATTGGGCAACCTGACGCCCGTGAGGCGGAGAGAATTCGTGCCGCGAAAGAAGCAGAGCTGACGCACGGGGTCCGGATCTTGGCGCGACTGCCCAAGGTTCGGGACTACCTGGAGTGGTATCTGGACTGGTACGAGGCCGAGCACCCGACCACCATCACGAAAGCCCGTAGCGAGGTGAAGCGCTTCATCAAACTGTTCGGTCATCGGCCGATCGACCGCATCCGCGCGGTCGAGGTAGAGCAGTACAAGCGCTCGCGCCTCATAGACGACAAGGCAGCGAAGGAAACAGTGGGGAAAGAGATTCGAAGGCTGAAGGCGGCATTCAACCGCGGCGTCGAATGGAAGGAACTGGACGTCAACCCGCTTGCCTCTGTGAAAGCGCCTCGCGGCGTGCGAAGCGTAGCAGTCAAGTTCTATGACCGGGCGGCGATGCGACGCCTGTATCGGGCGAACCCCGCGCGGGCGCCTCTGTGGCTTTTCTTGGCCCATACCGGCCTGCGACGGGGCGAGATCATCGCCTTGGGGAAAAGCTCGGTCGTGGCGGGACGGCTGCTGGTGGAGAGCGACCCGGACGAGAGCGGCGAAGGCCGGACAAAGTCAGGAAAGTGGCGGGAGGTTCCCCTCAACCGATATGCCAAGTGGGCGTTGCGGCACCTGCCCGATCCGCTCGTCACGGTGCACAAGGACACGGTTTCGGACTGGTTCAAGCGAGATTCCGACCTAGCCGGGATCGGGGGGCACCTCCACCGACTACGTCACACGTTCTGCGCCCACCTGGTAATGAGTGGAGTGCCGCTGCGACGAGTGCAGGTCCTTGCAGGACACGCAGACTATGCAACCACGGAAAAATACTACGCACATCTGACGCCGGAAGGTGCCGACGGTGCGGTGGCTAAACTAAAATACTAAGATTCTCCGCCGCGCTGGTCGTTAGCGACATCCGGCGCCTGTACCCCACCTAATCCACGAATCGCTTCCATCATCTTTGCTTGTGACATGTCCTTGTCCGCCTGCGATTTAATCAAATCCGCGGGATACAACGTCAGCACGACGGTCCAGACTTGCCACAGAGTAAGGACTACGAGAAGGACAAAGGACGTCGTTCGCGCCCACTCCTTGTACTCCAAAATGAGAGGCACCTGTTTAGCAATTGGAGCTGCTATACCAGCAAGCAAGACGAGCCCTAGAATTATCGTCGAGTGAGCAATCGGTGTAAAC
The DNA here is from genome assembly GCF_048957655.1 of Stenotrophomonas sp. AS1. Classification (NCBI taxonomy): domain Bacteria; kingdom Pseudomonadati; phylum Pseudomonadota; class Gammaproteobacteria; order Lysobacterales; family Lysobacteraceae; genus Stenotrophomonas; species Stenotrophomonas sp. AS1. Next base: position 471,189 of record NZ_JARVXM010000001.1, read on the forward strand.
AGAGTGGTGAATTTATCGTTGACAGGGTCCGCAGGCTTGGAAAGGCCAGTAAACGAAAGCCGCAGCCTTTCCGGATACACGATCGCGAGCCATGCCCCGACGACGGCAAAGATGATAGCCGCCGTAGCCCTTAGCGCCTCAAATAGCGGCCACTGCTGCTGAAAAGGAATACTCCTTCCGAACCATAACGCCGCTCCAACCATAAAGATGGTGACAGTGAACGCAATGCTCAACATCAAAATTCTCATGTCAGCAGCCCGGTAAGATAGCTTTGATGGCCCATGATAGCCCTCAATAGGGCAGAGGTCGCCACCGTACCGTCAGCGGCTCTAATCCCGTTCAAGACCACCTCTCCGCGCGCCCCTGACTTGCTAAGCCAATGTGTACTTGTCTCACCTTTAAATTTAAAACCGTAATCATCCCAATCTGTCGTCTGGGCCTGCTGACTCCAATCGTTAATAAGGGATACAACCTCCGCCCGAGTAAGTGAGGTAGTGAGCGAGGTTGTTACGTGCGCCTTATTAGGCGTGGAGGACGGTGCCCAACCCTTTTTCATGACACCCAACGCCTTCTGCCACAGCGCGCGTTCATCAGGAGTTTTGAAGGTAATGTCTGCACGCCTCTCAATCTTGTAGACATCATCCCAGCGACGAATAATCTCTGCAGTGATAGCCGGCTTTGAGAACAGCCGGGTCCGAAATCTCGGACGCACCTTTGCTTCCACTTGGTCTCTCGGAGTCGGCCTGTAGCCATAGGTCACGACTGCAGCAGGACTGCTAGGATTAGGAGGCAGCTGCACGCAATATGAGGATTGAGTAGCAAGAAATTGCTCGCAGTACTTCTGAAAGGGCGGCTGCGCAGTGATTAAGCCCTCCACCCGAAGCGTAGCAAATGCACCTACGTTGGGGAGGAACAAAAAATACGTCGGAAAGCCTGGGATAGTGCCCTGCACTATTCCATTCATGTGCTGGGTCACACTACCCACCAAATCGTTCGCAGCGACGGACGTAACTTGATTGTCGGCCGTAGCGGGGACCTCATTCCACATTGTCAACAAAACGGCACCGTTAAAGCTTTCCATGCTTAGCAGATAAATAGGCAACGAATGCCCAGCTGCGCTCGATGAAATTTGCGTGTTTGCCAAGCTTTTACCAGCTGACCAGGTTTCCAAGTCCAGTAGAAGCTCTGCGAGCCCGCCGAATGATGGCGCAGTTGCACCATGCTTGTAGTAGCCGCAGTTAAACACTTCGTGGAAAACTACACTTACCTTGTCGCTCATCACTCCCCCTATCAGCCATCCTGGCTCATTCGTCGGGGAATGATGCCAGAGAGCCTCTACCGTGGGAACGCAACTACGAGGGCTGCGGGCGGGGCCCCCAGACTTTCAGAGGTCCAACCACGCCTGAAAGGTCCTGTGCCAAGTGTGCCAAGATTGGGCACATAAGCACTCCTTTATGGCAACGCGGGTAGTACCGCGTCGCCCCAAGTGCTTGATTTTGGTGACCCCGGCCCGATTCGAACGGGCGACCTTCCCCTTAGGAGGGGGACGCTCTATCCAGCTGAGCTACGGGGCCACGGAGGGCGTAAAGGATACAGGCAAACGAGGGGCCTCATCCATGCTCGGCCGGTTGCCCGCCACTCATCCCCGACAGCGGCAACTGCCCTATGCTCCTCCGTCCCCTGTGATGAGTGACATGGATGCATCCTCTTTGGGCCACCCTTTCCCAACTCGGCGACAGCCGCTGGCTGTTGCCCGTGAGCCTAGTGCTGATCCTCTTCGGCCCCGAAGAGAGCCGCGCCCTTCGCATTCGCTGGGCGGCCGGCCTGGCAATCGCCGGTGGCCTAACCCTGGCCTCCAAGCTGGCCTTCCTGGGTTGGGGCATTGGTTGGGCCCGGCTGGACTTCACTGGATTCAGCGGTCACGCCACCATGACGGCAGCGGTTTATCCGGTCGCCCTGTATCTCGCCGCGTCTGGTCGGCTCCCGAAACCTCTCCTTTGGGCACTGCTCGGGTCGCTGCTTGCCGCCATGGTCGCCTATTCGCGCCTACCCCTTAACGCCCACTCCGCATCTGAGGTGGTGAGTGGGTGGCTGCTGGGCACGGCGGCGACGGTTTTCGCCCTGTCGGCGCGCGCCACAGGTTGGACAACCCCCCTACCCACTCTTGCAGCGTCAGTCATAGTGGGACTGGCGGTCCCAATGCTGATGCCCACGGTCCGCACCCACGATGTGGTCATACGCCTTGCGACCGAGCTGTCAGGCCGCGACCAAGTCTTCAATCGACACCATTTTGTGCGATAGGCGTCAAATATTGGACGCAACGAAGCCAGCCCGGGTGCTCAAACCGACTTGACACTGAATAGCCTTCAACGCGAAGATGACAGCGAAAATTTACCTCACGGAGTAGGAAACCCCGTTATGAAGAAGATCTTTGCCGCTCTCGCCCTCGTGGCTTTCTCCCCGATGGCTCTGGCTCAGGAAGCCCAGGTTGAGCAGGCTGCTGGTGCTGAAGGCACCACCGCTGCCACCAGCGCAGAAGTCGCCGGCACCGGCGCCGCCACCGGTGCCGCCACCGGCGCCCTCACCACTGCGGCCGTGATCGGCGCCGGCATCGCTGTCGCTTCGGTTGCCTACGCTGTCGGCTCGGGTAGCAGCAGCGATGACGCTGGCAACAACAATGGCGGTGGCACCACCCCGCCGCCGACCGGTACTACCGGCACGACCGGTACGACGGGCACCACCGGCACCACCGGCACCAACTGATCCGCTAGTCGGAGTCAGGTCATTACGCCCTCGCCGGGCGCAGGTCCGGCGGGGGTTTTTGTTTTGCCCGACAGGGCCAGGAAGAATCATCGATGGACTGCAAGCGTCTCGGCGCCACTCTGGCGTTCGCCCTTACCCTGTCCGGCTGTGTCTGGGCGCCCGGTCAGCACCTGCGCTCCAGCGCCCTGGCCCGTGATGATCAGCCGGTCGGCAACGACCAGATCGAGCTGATCCAGATCACACCGAAGCTGATCGCCATGGACCGTGCGTCGCGCGATGTCCCGACGCTGCCGATTGCCCTGACAAGTTATCAGCCTGGCCCGTACCAGATTGGCGCAGGCGACATCCTCTACATCACTGTATGGGATCACCCAGAACTGACCGTGCCTGCAGGCCCGCAGCAGCAGCTGAATGCAGCCGGTCGACTGGTCCAGTCCGATGGCACGCTCTTCTATCCCTACATCGGCAAGATTGCCGCGGCCGGCAAGACACCGGGCGAGCTTCGCGATGAGATCACCTCAAAGTTGGCCCGAGTCATCGAAGCGCCCCAGGTCGATGTTTCCATGCTGACCTACGCCAGTCAGCGCGTCTGGGTTACCGGCGCGTCGCGCCAGGCGGCGACTGTGCCGTTGACCGTAACCCCGCTGACCCTCGGCGATGCCATCAGCCAGTCCGGGCTTGATCCGGCGCAGGCGGATCTGTCGGGCGTGCGTCTTACCCGCGAGGGCGTGACGTACACCATCGACCTCGACCGGCTCGGCCGTCAGGGCGGCGGCGCTACCAACGTCTTCCTCAAAGCAAATGATCATCTCTACGTCCCGTATCTGGACCGGAAGGAGATTTTTGTCGTCGGTGAAGTGAACCAGCCGGGTGCAATGAGCTTCAAGACCAGCGACATTTCGTTGAGTCAGGCGCTTGGCCGTGCACGCGGCCTGCAGCAGTCCACGTCCAACGGAAACGCCGTCTATGTGATCCGGGGCTCGAGTGATCTGCAGAGCGCACCCTCCAGCGTATTCCAGCTGGAAGCAAAATCCCCAGCCGCCTTCGCCGTTGCCAGCCAGTTCGAACTTCTGCCCGGTGACGTGGTTTTCGTTGGCGCAGCAGGTGTGACGCGCTGGAGCCGCTTCGTGAACCAGCTGCTGCCGTTCACCTCGATCATCAGCAACGCGGCAAGCGCGCGTAACGATCTCGACAATTGACGGCTGGCCAATGATGAGCAGGACCGCTCTCGTTGCGCCGCAACGGAACCATGGATTGCGCGGCCTGGCCGCGCTCGTATTGATGGGCTTTGCGCTCTCAGGCTGCGGCGTGGTGGGCCGTACCAGCGTCAAGACCGTACAACTGGCAATGCAGGGCAAACCAGACGTTCAGCCCACAGCCGCTGACGTGGCAGCGAACCGCTATCCCCAGATCAAGGTTACCGGCCCGCGTGGCGGGGCGGTTCTGGTTCTGGGCAACCTCGATGGTGATCGCCAAGCCTGGTACAGCAACGATCGCAGCGTCGTCTTCCTTGAAGATGGGCTGGTGGTAGGCACGCATGGTGGCATCCCTGAGCTCCAGAGCATGCGAATCGAGGGTCAAAATCCTTTCCACGCCCTGCACCAGATCGAAGCGCCCATCACCGTCCAGCGCCAGTATGACGTCATGCCTGGCTATCGCTTCGGCATGACGGTGAGCGGCACCCTCGAACGCCTCGGCACCGAGGACGTCGAGATTCTCAACAGAACCCGTTCGTTGCTGCATGTCCGCGAGCGTCTGGAAGGCCAGGACTGGAAGCGCGACAACCATTATTGGGTAGACCCGGCCAACGGGTTCATCTGGAAGAGCGTGCAGGCCATCGCACCCGATGCCAGTCTGGAAATCATCCAGCTCAAACCCTATTTGCCGGATCTGAACCGTTGATCACTTTGCGTCTGGCCGCCCTTGCCCTGGGCGTGGCCGCCTCTGTCTCCCTGCACGCCGCACCAGCCATCACCGTCGAGGTCATCGGCAGCGTCCGAAATCCGGGCATGCTCACGCTCCCTGCAACCAGTCGCTTGTCTGATGCAGCGCTCGCTGGCGTGCCGGATGATCGCAGCTACATGCTGGGAGCGGCCCTGCTCAAGCGCAGCGAGCTCGTTGCGCAGACCCGCCTGAAAACAGGCCTCCTGTTCGACCTTGCGGCCATTGAAAGCCGGCAGAGCAGCGACCCGGAAGGTGCCGCGGCCGCAACACGCATCGCCCGGGAAGTGTCTGCGATGCCAGTGACCGGCCGCGTTCGCCAAGGACTCGCCCCGCGTGTACTGGAGATGGACCTCAGCGCCAATCGGCCATTGGCAGACGGTGACAGGCTGTACTACCCGACACGTCCAAGCACAGTGACCGTCCTTGGTACGGTGGAGCAGCCCTGCTCGATACCGCACCACGCCTTGCAGCGTCCGATGGACTATGTGCGGCAGTGCCCTGCCCTGCTCGCAGCCAGCAAGGATGATGTGTTTGTCATTCAACCTGACGGCGAGATACAGAAAATTGGCATTGCACTCTGGAACCGCAGTGGTGAGTCCTCCCTCGCTCCCGGCGCCCTCATTTTTGTTCCTCTCAACGCACGAACAACGCGCGACGTAAACCCCGATTTCAACGAGGACGCCGCACGCTTCCTCGCCACCCAGGTGCTGGATGCGCCCGGAGCACCGAAGTGACTCGTTTTGCCAGATCACAGGCCGCTCGCCTGAGCCTTGCGCTGCTCACCTTGAGCATCAGCACCGCCCTCCATGCCCAGAGTGCCCCCGCCCCCACTGCAAGCGATTGGGGCGGCATTGGCCTGCTACAGACCCCCACCGCGCGCATGGCCGATGAGGGCGAACTCGCCTTCACGGCCAGTCATACCTCGCCTTACAGCCGCTACAACATGGTGCTGCAGCCGCTACCCTGGCTGGAGGGCGCGTTTCGCTACGTTTCGGTAGCCAATCGGCGCTATGGTCCGGAATGGCTGAGCGGAACGCAGAACTACAAGGACAAGTCGATCGATCTGAAGGTCCGCCTGCTTGAAGAGAGTCGCTGGGTTCCCGAAGTTGCGGCAGGCTTTCGCGATCTGGGTGGCACAGGTCTGTTCTCAAGTGAGTACCTCGTCGCCAGCAAGCGCATTGGCTCTTTCGATGCCAGCGTGGGCCTGGCCACAGGCTACATCGGTAATCGAGGTGATTTCAGGAACCCCCTGACCTCCATCGACGATAGATTCGAAACCCGCCCGCGAGCGCAAGGTACCGGCAGCCTCAATAGCGATGGGATGTTCCGTGGCCCGGTCGGTGTCTTCGGTGGCGTCGCGTACCAGACGCCGTGGGACGCGCTTCAGTTGAAGCTGGAGTACGACGGCAACGACTACAAGCACGAGCCGCAGGGGAACAACCAGCGCCAGAAGAGCCCGTTCAACGTTGGCGCATCTTACGCGGTCAACAAGAACGTGCATCTACACCTGGGCTGGGAGCGTGGCGACCTGGCGATGTTCGGCATCACCCTCCGGACGAACCTTGCCCAAGCCAGCTCCATGGCAAAGGTCCTGGATCCCATGCCGATGCCACTGAAACAGCGTCCTGCGACCGCCGCGCCTGAGTCTGAGCACGACACAAATGTTGTCGCGGAACTGTTCGACTGGTCCGGCGTCGCCAACCAACTGGAGCAGAACGCAGGGCTGCGCGTTCAGAGCATCAGCCGACGTGGATCGGAACTGATCGTCACCGGAGAGCAGCGCCGCTTCTACTATCCGGCACAGGGCGTAGGCAGAATGGGGCGTGTTCTCGACGGCACGCTACCTGACGACATCACGTGGTTCACCGTGCAAAACGCCCGGTTGGGCGTTCCGATCGTGGAAACCAGCATCGAACGAAAGGCCCTCGTCGACTACATCGAACACAAGACAGACCTGAGCACTCTCGCCGGTCATATCGAGATGGCTCCTCCCGCCGCTCAGCAGCGGGAGACCCTTTACAGCGCACCGCTGCGCCGTTTCGACGGCGGGTTCAACATCGGCTATCAGCAATCGCTCGGCGGACCTGACGGCTTCGTGCTGTTCCAGGTCGCTGGCACCTACAGCGCCAGCGCCTACCTCGCCCGGAATCTTTGGCTTAGCGGCACCGTCAGCTACAACGCCTACAACAACTACGACAAGTTCCGCTACGACGCCCCCAGTCGCTTGCCGCGCGTACGCACCAATATCCGCCGGTACATGACGGAAGAGGACTTGACGCTACCCAATCTGCAGTTGACCGGCACCCGCCAACTTGCGCGGGATACGTATGGCATGGTTTATGCGGGCCTGCTCGAATCCATGTATGCCGGCGCCGGCGGTGAAGTGCTCTATCGCCCGCTCAATGAACGTTGGGCGGTAGGCGTGGAAGCCAACTGGGTCAAGCAACGCGATTTTGATCAGCGTTTCAGCTTCCGTGACTACAGTGTCGCCACCGGCCATGCCAGTTTCTACTACATGTGGGGCGAGGAACGGCGCGTGGTGACTGCATTGAGTGCCGGCCGCTATCTGGCCAAGGATTGGGGCGCCACCCTGGCTGTCTCACGCGCGTTCGACAATGGCGTGACCATGGGCGCCTACGCAACCAAGACCGACGTATCCTCCAAGGACTTCGGCGAGGGCAGCTTCGACAAAGGCATCTATGTGTCCGTCCCCTTCGACTTCCTGCTGCCGCGCTCGACGCGCGCCCGGGCTAATTTCGCCTGGAACCCGCTCTACCGGGATGGCGGCGCTCGCCTAGCGCGCAGTTATGGACTGTACCAGATGACATCAGAGCGTGACCCGGAGTTCTTCTTCGATAACCTACAGACCATCGACGACTGATCTTCGCAGTCAGCCTAAGCATGGTGGAAGTAAGAAAAAGAAGGCCAGGAGCATGCTCCTGGCCTTCTTGGCATATCACATCATGATTCTGCAGCCCATCAGCAGAGGGAGCGGCAAGGACCGCCCCTCGCCGAATCACTTCTCGTTGGAAGCGTACTCGTAGTATCCATAACTGTAGTAGCCAGTTGCGCGCCTCTCAACGGCGTTGAAGATCGCACCCTTCACTTGAACACCGTTCTGCTCGAACCGCTTCATCGAAAGCAGGATCTCCTTTGGCTGGTTTACGCCAAATCGGGTCACCATCAGCGTTGAACCAGCGTGGTGAGAGACGATCGCGGCATCGGTAACTGCAAGAATCGGAGGAGTATCCACGATGACCAGGTCGTACTCAGAAGACAGTCCTTCCAAGAGGCTGGCGAAGCGCGGGTGCATCAGGAGCTCTGAAGGATTCGGCGGAATATCGCCGCGCGTCATGTAGTGCATCTGCTCCAACCCGGGAACGGCATGAATTGCGTCGCCAACGGCCAGCTTTCCAGACAGTACATCCGACAGGCCGCTGACGTGGCTCACGCCCAACACTTTATGCAAAGTCCCCTTGCGCATATCCACGTCAATGACGAGCACCTTCTGACCTGCCTGGGCAACGACAGCACCCAGATTCGCGGAGATGAAAGTCTTGCCGACGCCAGGGCGCGGACCGGAGATTGCAATGACGTTGTTCTTCGCCTCCATCATCGCAAAATGCAGGCTTGTCCGCAGACTGCGAAGTGCCTCTACGGCCAGGTCTGCCGGCTCCGCCGCGGCCAGTAGATGCGAGCGACCATCAGCCACCACGCGGGACTTGCCTCCCCGACCCTTCTGGATCTTCAAGAGGTTACTGGAGACACTCAGCGGAATGGCGGCATATACAGGCAGGCCGAGCTCTTCAATCTGCGCGGGGTCTTCCACGCCAGGATTGAGCATTCGAGCAAGGAAAGCAGCACCTGCAGACAAGAAGAGACCCAACAACGTCGAAACCAGCACGATCAGGCCTTTCTGGGGTTTGACCGGCTTGCTGATATCAACAACCGCATCATCGACGATCCGGACATTGCCGACCGTTCCCGCCCGGGCCACGTCCAGCTGCTGTGCCTGATTCAGCAGCGCCGTATAGAGCTCATTGCTCACCTGAAGATCTCGCGTGAGTCGCAGCAGCTCCTGCTGCGTGTCCGGCAGCGCATTGACCTCACGGCGGAAACCGTCTTTGCGTCCCTGCAGATCGGAAAGCTGCTTAAGCAGGGCACGATAAGCAGGATGCTCGCGAGTGAAGCTCCGGTCCATCTCCGCCTGCTTCATTCGCAGCTCCTGGATGCCCGTTTCAACCGCCACCTCTTGTTCCAGTAAGCCCTTCGTCTGCATGGTGATGTCAACAGAGTTGGCGCGCGACTGGTACTTCGCCATTGCCGCCTGGGCATCCTCAACCTGCTTGCGCACGGTAGGCAGCTGGTCCTTCACGAACTGCAGCTGAGAGGCCGCCTCGGCAGAGCTACGATCCACGTTCTGGCGCGCATAGGCTTCGGCGACCTTCTGCACCACCATCTGCGCCAGCACTGGATCTGCATTTTCATATGCTACTCGCAGAATGCCGGACTCTTTGCCTTGCTCACCGGCCTTAATCTCTTCCTGCAGACCCGACACTACATCCAAGCGACGCAGCTTGGTGACAATAAAGCGCATACCCGGATGCGCGCGCAGGCTTTCCACTTCGATACGGAAACCATGTGCATCAGCTGCGACACCGGCCCTTCCCTTGACCACGAGTTGCCCGTCATCATCGATCAAATCGAATGCACCGTCGGCAGTAGTCGCCACAAGCGTTAGAGGCTCGTCAACGTAGGCACGCGGAACCTCGAAGCGATGGATCTTCAGCGATTCACCGCCCCACCCATAACCTGACAGGCCCAACAGCGGCTCGGCGAGCTCATCGGGCGCGCGCGCTTCGGAACGACGTGCGAAGAATCCACCAAGTACGGGGAATCGCCTGGGCTTAGCGACGATATCCAACTGCAGCTCATCCACTGCGGTCCCCACCACAGAGCGCGACGTCAAGAGCGCAACCTCGGTCGTAGCGGCTGTACTGCCGCCACCCGCCAGCGAGGTCAGATCGGCCAAGCCCGGAATCGTTGGCATCTTCGACTCCACCTGCACCATTGCCTGAGCTTGGTAAACAGGCGTGGCGAACAGCGCATATGCCGTGCCAACGATTGCGAAGATCAGTGTTGTCCCAATGATCCACCATTTTCGGTCGATCAGAACCCCCAGCATCTCTCGCAGGTCAAATTCATCGTCCTCTCGGACGGCACGCGCAGGCGCTTCCTTCATCTTGGCTTCCATTTCATTCATTTCCACCGTGATCGGGCGGATCGTTACTTAACGTACTTGGACCAACGATCGACGCTTTTATCGATCAAGGCGTAAACATGCTCAAAGGCGATACGCTGCTGACGGTAGGGATCGGGTACTTCCAGCGAATCCCAACGCCCCAGCAGGAACGTTTTTCCACTTACCTCGGGTGCATCGCGCACGATGCGCGATACGTGCGCCTGCTCCATCACCAGGATCAGATCAGCCGCACGTAGCACTTCAGGAGTCGCTTGCCGTGCACGATGTCCGTCCGGATCCAAGCCGTGCTCGCGCAGTATCTCGGCCGCCATAGGATCGACCGGCTTCCCAACCAAAGCCTGAAGGCCGGCCGACGAAACCTCAACCCCCACCCGGTCGCGCAGCGCGTGACGCATGAGGATCTCGGCGGTAGGGCTACGGCAAATATTTCCGACGCAGACAAGCAACAGCTTCTTGAACACATATCCCCCAAGGCATTCATCCATGAACCAGGCGCACGGCCACCCTTGCCCGCGCTGAACAGCCCGACAGTCTACAGCATTGGCGCAAAAACGGAGTGGGATTGGAGCCTAACCTCCTGATCCACCTCAAAGATCATGCACCCAGATCGCGCTTCCGACCAGACATCGTGGCACCATGCAAATCTTGGGCCACTTGGCAACAACCCATCTACCGCTGCCTTCTGGTAGGATGCCAGCACAATTTTGACACCTCCGTCACGGAACCGGCGCCCGAACCGCATCCACCAACTTGACGCGGCCCAAGAAGAAGGCGGGCCGTAGCGCGTCGCTTTTTCAATCAAGGAAGACGAATATCATGTGGCTCTCCCCGTCCCGGCAACACTCTGGCCTTTGGACTTTATCCGCTGGGCGCTTCGGGGCAGCATTGAGCTTGGTCCTTCGTATTGGCGACCCCGTCCTACTCATCGCGGGAGCGTTTGTCGCTTACGCATGGCGCTTCGGGGACTTGCATGTTCCGGTTGATTACTGGCGGCTGGTCGCCATTACAGCCGTGTTTGCTGTCTTGGTCCTCGGCGCCTCAACGCTTTACGGAAGCTGGCGCGGGCGCGGCCTGATTGCAGAGTTCGCGCAGCTGCTGCTCAAGTGGGCGCTCATCTTCTCGGCGCTCGTCGCATACGCCACGGCAATCCAGATTACTGACGAATTGTCGAGGCTCTGGCTTGCCACGTGGTTCGCCGCAAGCCTTGCCGGCGTGTTTGCCCTGCGCGTGGTGGTCCGCATCGGCTCTGCGTGGGTGCGGGCTCGGGGCATGGACCTCAGATCTGCAGTGATCGTAGGCGCCAATGCCGATGCGCAACACATCGTCGACACCCTCAGGGACAATGCCTGGACCGGCATCACCGTCAACGGATGGTTCGCAGCCGATTCAGATCGCTGCACCTTAAACGGTGTGGCCGCGCTGGGTGATATCGAAAGTTTGGGCAGTTTTGTAGAAACAAACCAGATAGATCAAGTTTGGATAGCGCTACCGATGCGCGATGAAACCCAAATCAGAATGGCGCTGGACCAGCTTCAGCATTCCACCGCAGACGTTAAATTCGTGCCGGACATGTTCGGGCTTCATCTTATGAACCATTCGGTGGAGCAGGTAGCCGGCCTTCCTGTGATCAATCTGCAACAAACTCCTTTGCACGGCGGTGCACGACTTTTGAAGGCAAGCGAGGATCGTTTGCTGGCGGCACTCATCCTTCTACTAATACTCCCCCTGATGCTTGCCATCGCGGTCGCCGTGAAAATCAGCTCACCGGGCCCAATCTTCTACCGTCAGGAGCGGATGAGCTGGAATAACAAGACGTTCTGGATGCTGAAGTTCCGCTCTATGCCAGTGGACGCGGAACAGTCTTCCGGCGCTGTATGGGCAAAGTCTGGCGAGGCGCGCGCGACGCGCATTGGAGCCTTACTGCGGAAAACCAGCTTGGACGAACTTCCACAGTTCATCAACGTGCTGCTCGGCGACATGTCCATCGTGGGCCCACGCCCAGAGCGGCCAGTCTTCGTTCATAAGTTCAAGAACGAGATTCCAGCCTACATGAAAAAGCACATGGTTAAGGCAGGGATCACTGGCTGGGCCCAAGTGAATGGCTGGAGAGGATCAACGGACTTGCAGAAGCGCATCGAGTGCGACCTCTTCTATATCGAAAACTGGTCGCTTTGGTTCGATCTGAAGATCGTTTTCATGACGCTGTTCAAAGGGTTCGTGCACAAGAACGCCTACTAAAGCGCGCCCTTTGACCTTTCTGCTTTTCACCTGTAGCCCTTTATGCTCATTGCCCTCCTAATTCTTGTCGCCGCCATCTGTATTCTAGCGGTGGTCTACCCGTACCTGATCTATCCCACCCTTCTCGCTGCGACAAAGGCGCGACCGATTCAGCTTGGCGCTCCCGAGTGTGGCGATGGCGCAGATTTCACGCTCCTTTTTTGTGCGTACAACGAAGCATCGGCAATGGCCCAAAAGCTCGCCAACCTCAGGGATCTCCGGTGCAGGTATCCTGCGATGCAGTTCATGGCTTTCGATGACGGATCCAGTGATGGGACGGCAGACCTTATCGCTCGCGATGCCCCGTTCGTCCAACTCATCCGTGGCGGCGGCCGAAATGGCAAGGCGCACGGTATGAAGCTGATGGCCCGCCAAGCTTCAACGCCAGTGCTTGTCTTCACAGATGCCAATGTACTGCTGGACCTGGATGCTCCCCAAGCACTTGCCGCCTGCTATTCCGACAGCAGCGTCGGAGGCGTCTGCGGCGCACTTCATTACTTGGGTGCCGACGGGTCGTCTACGGCGGCCGTAGGCGGCCTTTATTGGCGTCTGGAGGAAAGAATCAAGGATCTGGAGTCGCGTAGCGGCAGCGTGATGGGCGCCGACGGCTCCATTTTCTCGATTCGTGCCGAACTTTATCCGGAGTTCCCCGATACTGTACTTGACGATTTCACGGTATCAATGTCAGTGGTGTTCAATGGACTTCGCCTCATCAAGAGCAACGCGGTCATCGCCTATGAGCAGCTTGTCTCCTCGCGAGGCGATGAGTTTGCCCGAAAGGTCCGCATCGCTGCTCGTGCGTATCATACGCATTCAGAGTTGACATCGAAGCGCCGGAAGCTTTCGCTGACGAATCGCTTTAGGTACTTCTCACATAAGACCTTGCGCTGGTTCGGTGGTGCTTTTCTCCTGGCCGGGGCTGCGTCTGGAATAGCTGCTGTCAGCTTAATGTGGCCACTGGCTGGGGTGGTTGTTGGCGTCCTGATTGGCACGATGATCGTCATCGGCATCTACACACATAAGGGCGCGATATCGTCCGTTCTGGAGATCGTCTTGGCAATGCTTGCCACGCTGCAGGGCGTTGCGCGTGCAGCGCGAGGTCAGACCTTTGCGGTGTGGAATCCGGCGAAATCGCGCTAAACAACGGATCTTTGCCATAAGACCGCGTGATGAAGGCAACAGTGACGCGGCACCAATGTTTTTCTCGAGAATTTTCCAGGAGGCAGAATGAAAGCAGTCATCCTAGCGGGTGGATTGGGGACGCGACTGGCCGAGGAAACGGCCGTGCGCCCGAAGCCGATGGTTGAGATCGGCGGCCATCCGATCCTTTGGCACATCATGAAGATCTACTCGACCCATGGCGTCAACGAGTTTGTCGTATGCCTGGGCTACAAGGGCTATTACGTAAAGGAGTTCTTCGCGAACTACGCCCTCCATAATTCCTCGATAACGGTCGACATCGTCAACCGCTCCCTGGAGTTCAGGGGTGATTCGCAGCTTCCTCCTTGGAAAGTCCACCTGGTGGACACCGGCACCGACTCGATGACCGGCGGTCGCCTGCGGCGTGTGCGCGACTACCTGGACCACGATGAGCCGTTCTGTATGACGTATGGAGATGGTGTGGCCGACATTGACATTACGGCACTGCTAGCGTTCCACAAGAGCCATGGAAGGGACGCAACGCTGACGTCCGTACGCCCTGCTGGCCGTTTCGGCGCGACCGTAATCCAGGACGGCAAGGTCACGGAATTCACCGAAAAGCCGGCCGGTGACGGTGCGCAGATCAACGGAGGGTTCTTCGTGCTCCATCCGCGCGTAATCGACCGTATTGCTGGTGATGACACCATCTGGGAACGCGAGCCACTCGAAGGCTTGGCACACGACGGGCAGCTCGCCGCTTTCGAGCACAAGGGCTTCTGGCAGCCCATGGACACGCTCCGGGACAAACAGTCTCTGGAAGCGCTTTGGGACGCCGGCAAGGCCCCGTGGAAGATGTGGGACTAAGCATATGCCGAACCGTGATTTTTGGAGCAAGCAACGCGTATTCCTGACCGGGCACACCGGCTTCAAGGGCAGTTGGACCGCGCTCTGGTTGGCCCGCATGGGCGCGCAGGTGCACGGCTACTCGCTCGCGCCCGAGACCACCCCCAATCTGCATGACCTGATCGGCAACGCCAAGGGCATGACCTCCACCATCGGTGACATCCGCGACCCTCTCGCACTACAGCGTGCGGTGGATGCATGCGACCCTACGGTGGCGATCCATATGGCGGCCCAGCCCCTGGTCCGTCGCTCCTATCGGGAGCCGGCAGAAACCTACGACGTCAATGTCATGGGTACGCTGCACGTGCTGAACGCGCTTCGCCGCGCCCCCCATCTGCGCGCGATCCTCGTCGTCACCACGGACAAGGTCTATATGAACGACGACTCCGGCCGTCCGTTCATTGAAACCGATCCACTTGGCGGTCACGACCCCTACTCCAGCTCCAAGGCGGCGTGCGAGGAACTGGTCTCCTGCTACCGGCAGAGCTACTTCGAAGAGGCCGGAATCCGCGTGGCCACGGCGCGTGCCGGCAACGTCGTAGGCGGCGGCGACTGGTCGGAGGATCGCCTGATCCCCGACATCTGGCGCGCCATGCTCGCCGGCCAGCCAGTGACCTTGCGCAACCCCGGCAGCACCCGGCCGTGGCAGCATGTCCTGGACCCGGTATCCGGCTATCTGGATTACGTCGAGGCACTGGCATCCGAGGGCGCCGTGGCGCTCCCCAATGCGCTGAACCTCGCGCCCGCGACAGACTCCCCAATGAGTGTTCAGGCAGTCACTGAAACACTCGGGCAGGCACTGGGCATGCACGAAACATGGCGTCTGGACGACGGTGACAATCCGGTAGAGATGACGATGCTGACCTTGGACGCATCGCTGGCAACCCGCGTGCTCGGCTGGCATCCACGCCTGACCGGGCGCCAAGCCGTCGAATGGTCTGCTGACTGGTACATCCGACAGCACCAAGGGCAGGATGCGACCGCGCTCACCCTTGCCCAGATCGATGAATACGAAGGACTGGCGACGCGCTGAGCGCGCCTCTGGAAAGGAAACGACACCATGAAATTCACCCCCGCCCCGCTGGATGGCGTGTACCTGATCGATCTGGAGCCCCGCAGCGATGATCGCGGCTTCTTCTCGCGCCTCTTCTGTCAAGACGAGTTCGCAGCACATGGACTGGAGACGAACTTTCTGCAGTTCAACACCTCGTTCACCCGAGCGCGTCACACCCTGCGCGGCCTCCACTATCAGCTCGGCGACTCTGCCGAGGTGAAAGTTGTCAAATGCACGGCCGGCAGCCTATACGACGTCGTGCTGGACCTACGCCCGGACTCGCCCAGCTTCGGCAAGTGGTTCGGCGCAGAACTGAGCGCGGAAAACCGCCGGATGATGTATGTGCCCCGCGGCTGCGCCCACGGCTTCATGTCGCTCACCGACGATGTCGAGATGCTCTATTTCGTCAGTGCGGCACACAACGGCAAGAACGAGCGCTGTGTCCGCTGGAACGACCCGCGTTTCGGGGTGGAGTTCCCTCACGCGCCGCTTTTGATCTCCGAGAAGGACGCTGCCGCTCCGGACTTCGACCCAGCATGGCACCTGGACGCCGGCCTCACCAACACCCCATTCCCGCGGAGCTGAAATGCGCATTCTGCTCACCGGCGCCAGCGGTCTCATCGGACAGGCCGTGCACAGGAATCTCTCTCTGGACAACGAGGTAATCACCCTCGGCCGGAGCTCACGCGCGGACGTACGCCTCGACCTGGCTGACGTGGACGGACTGAACTCAGTGGCGCTGCCGGCGGCAGATGCCCTGGTCCACTGCGCCGGCATCGTCGACGAAGACTTCCGCGAAGATCCCGTCCGTGCGGCCAGAATGGCCATGTTCGGCGCGGGCGCGCTCGCGCGTCAGGCCGTCGCGGCGGGCGCCACGCGTCTTGCTTACATTTCCTCGGCACACGTGTACGGTCCGATGCTGGGCCACATCGACGAGCGCTCACCGCCCAACCCGGTATCGGACTATGCGATCTCGCACTACGCCACCGAACAGGTCTTCCGACGGTATGCACAAGGTGCAGTGACCGCCGCCGCATTCCGGCCGTGCGCCGTGTTCGGCA
Organism: Stenotrophomonas sp. AS1; assembly: GCF_048957655.1. Taxonomy (NCBI): domain Bacteria; kingdom Pseudomonadati; phylum Pseudomonadota; class Gammaproteobacteria; order Lysobacterales; family Lysobacteraceae; genus Stenotrophomonas; species Stenotrophomonas sp. AS1. The sequence goes on from NZ_JARVXM010000001.1 coordinate 487,594, forward strand.
ACCTGGGGGACCTTGACGCATTCCGTCGTTGGACGCTGATTCCCTTCTCCTTCCCACGCGAGGCGGTACTGGATCGTCGCATCGTCATCCGATCGACCGGACAGCAGCGACGCAACTTCGTTGGAACCGACGACGTCGCGGACAGCGTACGGCGCTGGCTGGATGCCCCATCTTCGGTCTGGCAGGTAATCAATCCGGTTGGGGCTACGTCCTGCACGGTGTTCGAGTTCGCCCAGCGGTGTGCTGCCATCTCCGATGAACTGGCCACGCGTAGGTGCATCGTCGAGCGTCAGGAGCCAAACGGGCCGCAGGCCGGAGATGATTTTGAGTACGCATCCACCCTGCAGCCGACCACGGCTCGTCAGTCCATTGACGACTTCGCCCGCAGGTTGATGGGCCAGCTTCTGCTCAAGGCTGTGCCATGACGCCGCGCTTGACCATCGGCCTTATCATCTACAACGGGGTGGACATTGCACGCCGCTGTATCGACAGCCTTATCGGGCAGACGTACACGGACTTCGTTCTGTTGATCCACGACAATGGGTCGACCGACGGCACCAGCGAAATCTGCGCCGAGTATGCGGCCCGTGACCCTCGGGTCCGACACGTGCGACACCCGCAGACCATTCCGCAAAGCGATAACTTCCGCGGCGTACTGATGTCTGCGGACAGCGAGTACTACATGTGGGCAGCGGACGACGATATCTGGTCGCCGCGGTTTGCCGAGCTATGCATCGCCCAGCTCGACGTCAACCCCGATGCGGTGGCGTGCTGCACAGAGGTGAACTTCCGTTACCCCGATGGCGATGTACGCCGTGCACGCGGTACGTTTCCCATCGTCGGGACGCCCGACGAGCGGGTGCGCACCTACCTTCACAATCCGCGCGACAGCGCCCGGCTTTACGGCGTGTACCGCACCAAGGCACTCCAGGCCAGCTATCCGGCCGGACTGAACATGTTTGGCTACGATTGGCTGGTGGTCTGCCTGAGCATGCTGCACGGCCACCACCTGCAGGTCGACGGCGTGCAGCTTCTGCGCAGCGGGCATGCGCCAGGAAAGTACTTCGAGCGCTATGACCGTCATTTCGTACGCGATACGGGCCTGGTCGGACGTCTATCCTGGTTCCTGCCGCTATTGCCTCTGTCGCAGGCCCTGAAGGCTAACCTTCCACGCAGCGCATGGAGGGCTTCAAGGCTTCGCGTTGCGCGGCTCAATCTGATCCAGCTGCTGTTATTGCTGAAGTGGAAGTGGCCCGTACTGAACAATACATTCTTGCTTGCGCGGAAAGTCGATCGCCTCTTTACCAAGAAGCACCCCTAGCGGAGCCGTGTCGTGAGCATCTCGCCACATCTTGACAACAACTTCAACCTGCTTCGGTTGGTCGCGGCATCATCCGTCATCTTTTCGCATGCCTATGACATCGCCTCGGGGCTGCATGATCCGCTGAGCGCAGGAATCGGCTATTCCGCCGGCTGGGTTGCCGTGTCTGCGTTCTTCTCCATGAGCGGGTACCTCATCTACAAGTCGGCGCTTCGCACGCCTTCTGCTGTCGATTACATGGCCGCCCGCTGCCTTCGGATCCTTCCGGGGCTCTGGGCCATGCTCATCATTACAACGTTGGCACTTTCGTCAATCTCGGCACTTTCCCTGATGGACTACCTTGGAACGTCCGAAACGTGGGAGTACATCCTCGGCAACGCGATCATGTACATGCCTCGCTACGAACTGCCCGGGGTATTCCTGGGCAACCCGTTGGCCGGCGTGATCAATGGGTCACTATGGACCCTGCGATTCGAGTTCACCTGCTACATCCTGGTCATCGCTCTCAGCGTCAGCGGAGTTTTTTCCCGCGAACGCTGGTTCCGACTGTTTGCAGTAGTCGCCGTTGCAGGGTATCTGGCGTTCATTGCCCATGCGCAGCTGACGAATGCCACCCAATCAGCGCTCTTTGACGGAAACAGTGCCGCCAAGTTCCATCGGCTGGGTTTCGCGTTTCTGCTTGGCATGTTTTTCGCTCGCTACCGCGATGGCATGCCTGTTTCATGGAGGATGCTCCTGGGCGTGTACCTGGCCACAGCGGTCCTATTTCAGACCCCACTGTTCCAGCCCGCCCTCATCGCGGCGATCGCGGTCACCTGCTTCAAAATTGCCTTCGCGCGAATGCCCTCGCTTGACTGGGCGAAAACAATGCCCGACGTCAGCTATGGCCTGTACATCTACGCGTTTCCCGTCCAACAGGTATTTGCGTACGCCTTTCCGCAATGGAGTCCTTTGCAGAATGCCCTCGCAAGCCTTCCCGCCACGCTTCTGCCGGCGATTCTCTCCTGGTATCTAGTGGAGAAACCCGCCTTGAGGCTCAAGGGAAAGTTTTTCTTCACACGGGCGGGCGCCTGACTTCCTAGGCATCCACATTCCAAGACAACTCACATCGCGATTCAGAGCACGCGAGCACCGTGACAAGTCCACGGCCCTCGAGTCGAAGCAGCGAGAACCTACACCTTGAGCCTGAAACGCAATTCAATCTTCTCCGCTATTGAAGTGGTAGTAAACGGTCTTGGACTGTTTTTCATCTATCGAGGCGTCGTTCAGCACTTAGGGCTATCGGACCTAGGGGTCTGGTCAATCGTCCTCGCTACAACAGCATTCGGACGCGTTGCTGATGTTGGGATCGCGTCCGGTCTTGCACGATTCATTGCGACGTCAAATTCGAGAAGCAGGCATGACGTCTCGTCAACGTACTTCTCAACGGCACTGATTTCGATATTCATCCTGATGGGCGTGGTCGCGCTTCTGGGCTGGATACCTCTATCCTATGCACTGCGACTTACACTTGACGGAACTGCACTTTCAAAAGCGAATGCCCTGCTCCCCTGGGCCCTGCTCACCTTCTGGCTACTCAACCTCAACGCTGTGGTTGCCGCTGCCCTCTTGGGCATCCAGCGCTCCGATCTGCGCGCCACGGCATCAATCGCCGGCATGGCTCTGCAAGTTGTCGCAAGCCATGCGCTTATCTCAACACATGGGCTTGAAGGGCTGGCTTGGGCGCAGGCAGCACAGTACGTGCTGTCCCTAAGCTTGGGTTTCGCAGCTATTCACTGGGCGAGCTCAATTCGCGCGTCTGCCAGAATTGACCGATCCACTCTAAAAGAGCTGATTGGGTTCGGAGCTAAACTCCAGGCCGGCACAATAGCAAATCTTGTGTTCGAACCAACTTGCAAACTCATCCTCGGCGTAGTATCGGGACCAGCAGCAGTTGGACTGTTTGAGATGGCATACAGGATGGTCTACCAGGTCCGCGGGGTTGCGGTTATGTCGGCACAGAATCTTGTCCCAGCATTTGCATCAGCAATTCAGGATGGACCATCCGAACTAGCAAAGGTTTTTCGACGTGGCACTCGCGCATGTGCAGTTGCAAGCACGGTCCTCATGTGCGGCGTGACGGCAGGCTCGCCACTCGCTTCCAAACTCTGGCTCGGCCGCGTCGACCCCCTCTTTTGCCAGTTAACCGCGATTCTTTGCGTATGCTGGGCCATCAACATCATCAGTGCACCCTCCTACTTCCTAGGGATCGCTCGGGGTACGGTCAACGCAAATATCAGCGGACAGATCTTAACCGCACTCTTGGCGCCGTTCCTAGCTTACGCGTTCGGCCTTCAGGGCGGGATAGTACTGGCGACAGTGGGAATTACCGCAGGAAAGATGGCAGGAGACATACTCCCCTTGGTACTGAATCGTCCAGACGGCATTACGATACGAGCAGCGGCACTTAACCCATCAATTATTGCGGCTACTACTTGCGTAGCACTATGTGCATTAGGCATGTACGTTGGATCACCCAACCTTTCCTCCATCCTTTCATTTTAAGCACCCGCACTAACTCATGGTCAATCAAACGCAATCGATCAGGATCTCGAAGGCAGGGGTGACACTTTCGCTCCTCCTGGTACTCGTGTACCTGAAGATCCACCTGACCATTCCAGGCTTGGGGATTCCCTACTTCTGGGCGCACGCGCTAGCTTGGTTGTACCTGATTAGAACAAATCGAGCCAAAATGACCTTGGGCTTCACCGCCCTTGCAGCATTCGTACTCCTTTTTCAGTACCTTTTAACTGCTGCAAGCTACACCAACCCATCCAAGCAGGATTCCCAGTACTTCATCTATTGGCTCCTCAACTTCGGGACGTTTCTCGGATCGATTGCGGTTCTCCAAGACTGCAATCCGCGCACCATTAACAGAATCTGTAGATTCTTTTTGTATGGAATGCTACTGATCGCATTCTCAGAGGTTTACCTCGGCGCAAGGCCACTGATTGATGAAGTTCGAAGTCTCTATACAAGCACATCGTCTCTTTACAACTTTGTCGACCGAGACATCCAGCAGTATGGCGCGGTTCGCGCTACTGCATTGACCAGCGAGCCATCTAGCGCAGGCAACTACTTTGGCTTCCTTGTCATCTTGCTGATTGCGACAAGTCAAAGGATGAAGATCGCGTTTATTGAGGCACTCGTCTTATGCATTGCAGCTACATACCTCTTCCGCACACCCACACTTACGTTCTATATCGCGTTCGCTGGAATCATTTTGGTATTTGGCAAGTCAAACTCAAAGCGCACAATACTTGGAAACAGCCTGGCCTGCATCACCCTTGCGGGAGCAATTGTTGTCCCATACTTGCTCTATCTAAACATGCTGCCCGGACTCGCTTCGTACACGGGCGGGTTCACCAGCACTGGAAGCTTTTATATCCGGCAGATCGCACCGATCAACACATTCCTCGGAATGATATCCGATTCACCACTGATGGGATTCGGATTTCAGTATTCCGAGCACTCTCGAGACATTAATTCAGTAGTGTTAGCCTCTGACTATGGCGGTTTCTATACCACCAGCCAGCTGTCCGACATGCAAGCAGGGCAGTTCTCTACCAACGCGTTCTGGGAGTTTTTCTCCACAAATGGAATTCTCGGGTCCATTGTTCTTCTCGCAATCTACCGCAAGGCGCTCCGAGCAATGAATGTCCCCCATCATTTGTTTATCCTTCTCGGGTCTTCCACTTTGCTCCTTGCTCATGGAGGGCTAATCCTCCCATTTACGTGGACGCCCGTGGTCGCTCTCGCATACTTCGCGTGGCGCCGGGGCAAAGCGAATAGCTCCACTCACTTCGACACAGTTTCGCATGGTGAGTTGAGCGCCACCCAAGACAGCGGGCTAGGTGCTCACAACAGCCTTGCAGGACAAGTTGGGCCTGCCTTGACAACAAAACTCTTGAACTTCACTTCAGGCACGGGCAAACGGCAGGACAATCGATGGAGATGAGGAACATTGGCCTGGGATGCAGCCGACTCGGATCGGTCAATGGGGTAGCCGGGCCAGAAGCCACCCGTCTGCTTGCGGCCGCGTTGGACGAGGGCTATCGGTTCTTCGATACGTCCAACGTGTATGGTCAAGGCGATAGCGAGCGGCTGATAGGCAACGTTATTGGTAACCGCAGTGACTGCCTTATTTGCACCAAGGGAGGCAAGTATCTGCCCTTCTCCAAGCGCATTCTGGTACCGGTAAAGGGCCTGATCCGGCTTGTCGTGCGCGGGTCCAACAAAGCACGAAACGGTGTAAGCAGTCTGCGTAGTCAGCCGCTGCCCACGCGCTGGGACACTGATTTCATTTCTGCGGCAATCGACGGAAGTCTGCATCGACTGCGGCGTGACGCGATCGATGTTTATCTGTTGCACAGCCCGCAGGAAAGCGCGCTGCGCAATGGGGAAGCCATTCAGGCGCTGCACGACGCCCAGCAAGCCGGCAAGATTCGTGTGGTTGGCGTATCGGTCGATGACGTCGGCACGGCTATGGCGGCGCTGGCGGATCCGCGAGTAGGCGCCTTGCAGCTTCCGCTCCACCCTAATGCCCACGATTACGATCAGGTGCTGGCGCAGGCCTTCCAGCAGGGCGTGAAGGTCATTGCCCGTGAAGTGCTGGGCGGGCAGAGCGCGATAGCCGCCGCGCAGGATCCCTCGGCGTACGCCACGGCACGCATCCAGGAGCTGCATGATGATCCCCGTATCGCCACTGTCTTGGTAGGAACCACCAAGATCTCCAATATGAAGGTCGCTGCACGGGCCGCTGGCCTGATCGCCAACACTCCTGCCGGGCCGCAACGTGGAAGCTGAATCGTGAACATTGCAATCGTGGGCTGCGGATTTGTCTTCGACATCTACATGCGGACCTTCAAGGCTCATCCAGAGCTGGCCATCGTAGGCGTCTTCGATCTCAAGTCCGATCGGATGGATCGCGTTTGTGCGTACTATGGCCTTGAACGCTATGCCTCGCTGGACGCCCTGTTGAACGACGGCCGGGTGGATATCGTAGTGAACCTGACGAATATCGGCGCGCATTTCGACGTAAGCCGCAAGGCATTGATGGCTGGAAAGCACGTCTACAGCGAGAAGCCTGTAACCCGAAATCTGCAGGAAACCCAGGAACTGTTCGCCATCGCCGCGATCAACGGAGTGCGCATGTACGGTGCGCCCTGCAACATCTACAGTGACTCGGTGAGAACGCTATTCAAAGCAGTCGGCGACGGGGCTATCGGAAAACCGCTTCTGGTGTACGCCGAGCTGGATGACAACCCCATTCATCTGATGGAGTTCGAGAAGGTTCGGAGCCCGACGGGTGCCCCGTGGCCACTTGAGGAGGAGATCCTTGAAGGGTGCACCTTTGAGCACGTGGGCTACCATCTTGTCTGGATCTGTGGGCTGCTGGGACCAGCAATCGCGGTTACCGCCTACTCCAACGAGCTGATCGAGACCAAGGCAGCAGGGGTGCCCGGCCGCTCGGGGACGCCGGACTATTCGGTCGCCTGCCTGACGTTCGCCAATGGCACATCGGCCCGAATTACCTGCAGCGTGGTGGCGCCCCGCGATCATCGCATGCGCGTGATCGGCACCGATGGAGAGGTATCTACGGACAGCTACCGCCAGTACCGTTCCCCGGTCCACCTTGAGCGCTATTCCAAAGGCAGCCTGAGTGCGCGCAAGCTCCAGGTGCTGCGCAACAGCCGCTCGTTGGGCAGGCTGTTCGGCATCGGCGGGCGCCGCATGCGCCTGGTACGGAACTGGAAGTCCAACGCGGTGGAAAAGGACCAATCGGTGCGTTCTTCTCTGCGAACCCGCGTCAAGGAATGGGTCCGTCGCAAGGAGGTTTACGCGCAGGACAAGTTCGTCGGCATTGCTGAGATGGCGCGCGAGATAAGGGCCGGCGAGCCGCAGTATCTGTCACCCGACTTCATCGCCCATCTGAACGAACTGACACTACTGATCCAAGGCGCAGGTCCTGAAGGCCTGGCGACGCGCCCCACCACAACGTTCGCACCACTTGGCCCACTGCCAGGCACGCAGGACTACGGAACCGGGTATCTGGAGCGCCTCCACCCCACCCTGCTGGAGCGGATTGCCTCCCGATGAAACACGGGGCGCCGATGACATTCTATCGGCGCGCTCCAAGGACTGACGCAACTGGACGACTACTTTGGAATTCAATCTACGAACTTTGCAAGCCGCATCGCGGCTTGATGCGAAGATGCTTGGGTATCATCTCAAGCGGGTGCTTCGCAATGTCCTTGCCCGGCGGTTTCCCAATGCCTACGCACGACGCCTTGAACGACTTAGTACGCGTGTGCCAGTCATCGCCTCGCGAGGCACCGGAGCAACGGGAACGGCTGTGATGTTCGTCTCCCGATTCTATCGGGACGAGTACCTAGACGATATGGACGATGTGGCTCGTGGCCACTTCACCTTCTTCGGTCAATCCGTAGATTTCGGCAGCGTCGCAAAGATCGATTGGCACCACACCATTGCCGTCGAGAAAGACCTTCATCTCTGGCGTATGAAGCTGGCGCACCTGGGATTCATCTGCCCCATGCTGGTTTCCGGCACGACCGCGCATCACCAAGCCGTCGAAGAGATCCTGGCTCGATTCAATGCCAGCAGCAGCTTCGCGGTGGACGGGTGTTTCAGCTCCTATTGGTTCCCATACAGCGCATCGCACCGGATACTCAGCGTACTCAGCGGCTATCTTGTCGCGCGCCAGGAGCGCTCGCTCGGAACTTCACTGGTCGTCGCCATCGAGACGTTTCTCCGACGAGATATTGCCTTCGTGCTGGACACCATCGAGCATGAGCTTAAAAACAATCACGTCGAACGCAATCTGGCGGCGCTGTGTCTTTACTACAGCCACGCAGAAGAGGTTCCGACGTCTATCGCGGCGCGCCTGAACCGCGACGTGCATCGGATCATTCTGGATTGCGTCCTCGAAGACGGACTGCTGTCCGAGCGCTCCGCCATGTACCAGGGGTTGACCGTCATGGCCTTGCGCGTGTTCCAGGACACCCCTTTCCTGGACGCCGCCACTCGCAAACTGGCCCGCGAGCGCCTCGCCCTAGCCGAGCATGCGTGGGCGGTGATGTCGCATCCGGATGGCGAGATTGCACTGTTCAACGACAGTTGGTTCGGAGAGGTACCTCCAGTCAGTGCACTCATGGAGCCCGCTTCAATGCAGACGCTTGAAGTGCTGCGGCATGCCGGTTATGCCCGCCTGCAGGATGAAACGTGTTTCGCCTTGTTTGATGCCGGTGCGATTGGCCCGTACTGGAATCCCGGGCACGGCCACGCCGACTTCCTGGCGGTGGAGATCGACCTGCACGGCAGAAGGTTCATCGTGGATCCGGGCACATATCAGTACTCCACAGGCGAGCGCAGACGCTTCGAACGCTCGGCTGCAAGCCACAACGGGCCAGGCTGGCGAGAGGTCGAGCCAGTCGAGTACAGCGGCTGTTTCAAAGTAGGCCGTATGAGCAAGGCGCAGCTGACCGAGTGTGGCCCGGTCGAGGGCGGATATCGCGTGTCCGGGGCGCTGAATCTCAAACGTGGCACCGCGGACCGAAGTGTAACGCTGCGGAACGGTTGCCTGCATGTGAGCGACCGCTGGTACGGGAATCTTCCCCGACCGCGCACCAACCTGCTCATCTCTGCCGATTGGAAAGTGGTCTCGTGCGAAGGGAACCATTTGCAGTTCGCACAGGACGGAATCATCGTGGATATGGTGATTCGCAAGGGGCGCGTGGCAGATCTCTGCGCGTCTTCCTGGGCAAGCCACTACTTGCAGGCTCGGCAAGGATGGCTGATCACACTGGAGCCCGGCGGCACCGCCGAGTTGGACTGGGACGTGACCAGTTCGGTTCCAGCCCCCATATGCACCAAGGAACAACACGATGTCGTCCGTTCGCCGTAAGCGCATTCTCATCCTCAGCCGCCTCTTTCCGTACGCACCGGCGCGTGGCGGCGACATGAGCTATTCCAGGGGACTGGCCACCTCATTTGCCCACGTCGCAGACGTGACCGCAGTGGTTGCCACCAATGGCGTGCAGCCTGATGGTCCGGTCGACAAAGATGGTGTGCGCTGGATCGTCGCAGGCGCTCCGCGCAAGGGACGCATGGGATCGGTCGCCACCCGCCTGCCCAACATTGCCTGGCGCGGACAAACCACTGCTTACACTAGAGCCGTGGCACTGGTCCTTCAGGAAGAGTGGGATGTGATCGTCATCGATCACATTGGCTCCTACCATGTTCTACCGCGGGTGCTGGCGTACCGCGCCGGTCGTCCCGCAACGCGCATCTCCTACATCTCCCATGAACACGAAGCCTCGGTGCGCGTTGAGAAGTACGCAGCGTATGGTGGTAATCCGCTGCTACGCCTTGCGCTGAAACTGGATGGCATCAAGGTGGGCAAGGCCGAGCTTGACCTGGTGCGATCGGTGGACCTCCTGTCACTGATCAATCCCGATGACGCCGCACTCTACAAGGCTCAGTTGCCAAGTCTGCAGTACGTCACCTTGACGCCGGGGTACCAGGGCAGCAGCACGCTTCAACGCCGGATCGATGCCTCGGTTCCTCGACGTGTCGTCGTCCTAGGCGGGCGTGAATCCCGCCAGAAGCAGGTGATTCTGGAGCGCTGGCTGGAGCATGCAGCGCCCGTCTTCCATCGATCAGGTGTCGAGATGGCCGTAGTGGGGCCGATCGATGATGCACTCGGCGACACGCTGTCCAGCCGCTACCCGACCGTGCGTTTCATGGGCTTTGTCGATGACATCGACGCGTTCCTCGCGACCTGTCGGGCAAGTGTGGTCGCGGACTTCCTCGGCGGCGGGTTCAAGGTGCGCCTGCTGACCTATGTCTTCAACCGTCTGCCGATGTTTGCCATGAAGGGCGCCGTTTCCGGCCTGGGAGTGAGCGCGCCCAGCGCATTCGCCGAGTTCAACGACTTGGCGGCGCTGGCACAGGGGGTTTGCGAACGCATTGACGATTTCGACTATCTCAACAGCCTGCAGAACCACGCTTATGAGGGTGCCGAGGGATGCTTCGATTGGACGGACCGTGGGGTGCGCTTTCTGAAGGCACTGGAGGCAGCACAGTGACTGCACAGTTAACCACGGCGACGCAGCGTTTCGGGGGCCACCAGCGTATTGAGGTGGTACGCGTCCCGGCCGCGTTCGCGATCGTCTGGTACCACTCGCAGGCACCGCGAAGCAAGATCAGCTGCGCTTGAAGCAACCGGCTGTCCCCTCTGTGATGCCCCCTTTACTCTGCGATGTGTCGCACTTGGAGTTTGTTCCTTGAGTACTTCCAACATTCTCATCTGCGGTGGCGCCGGCTACATAGGCAGCCACATGGCCCAATGGCTTGCCGAGCGGGGTCACACGGTCACGGTGCTGGACAACCTGTCCACTGGCCATCGAGGCGCCGTCCGTTGGGGCCGCTTGATAGAGGCCGACCTGATGGACCCGGCGGGGTTGAAACACACCTTCGGCGGGCAACGCTTTGACGCCGTGATGCACTTCTGCGCGCGCTCCCTGGTCGGTGAATCCGTCGCAGAGCCTTATCCGTACTACCGCAACAACGTGACTGGCACGCTCAATTTACTGGAAGCCATGCGTAAGCATGACGTAGGCCAGATCGTGTTCTCTTCAACCGCCGCAGTCTTTGGCAACCCAATGACCCAAGCCATCGATGAAGAACACCCCAAGTCTCCAATCAATCCGTACGGTGCCAGCAAGTTAATGGCGGAGCGTTTTCTGGCCGATGCGGCGCATGCTTACGGTCTCCGCTCTGTGACGCTGCGCTATTTCAACGCCGCAGGCGCGCTGCCCGAGCATGGCATCGGGGAAGCGCACGCGTGCGAGACCCACCTGATTCCAAATGTGCTTCGCGCAGCCTTGGGCGAGGGCCCGGCGCTGAAAGTGTTTGGAAATGACTACGACACCGCCGATGGGACCTGTGTGCGCGACTATGTCCATGTGCAGGACCTTGCTCAGGCCCATGCCCTCGCACTTGGGTTCATGGGGCGCGAAGAGGGCGCGCACACGTTCAATCTGGGCAATGCCCAAGGTTTCTCCGTGCAGGAGGTAATTGCAGCTGCGGCCTCCGTCACGGGCGTTCAGATTCCCTACGATCTCGCGCCCCGGCGTGCCGGTGACCCCGCCCATCTGGTGGCGAGCAGCGAAAAGGCACGGCGGTTGCTGGGTTGGACGCCGCAATGGACGGCGCTTGAACCGATCATCGAAAGTGCTTGGCGCTGGCATCGCGACCCGCCGTCCTGGTCGCCTCACTATCCTCATGCACGTGCACATGCACATGCACATGCACTGGGCCAGATCGCCTGAACGATCCGGCATCCGCCAATCTCTCTCTTGGCTGCAACCAACCTTACTTTATTGAATTTGAAAGACTTTCCTAAGTTCTCGATGCCTCGGAAGTCAGTCTCCCCACCGGCACCCTGCTTGTGACAAGGGAAGCCCAGCTCCCCTCTGCTACCATCAGCGGTCAGCTTGCCGCCCCCCACCCTGCCAGCGGCCAGCGCCTTACAAACGCAACGCAACAGGAGTTTGCATGTCCTCTGACCTGCTCAAGGCCCTCGGCCTCGACGCGACCAACGCTGGCACCTACCTTGGCAACGGCGAGTGGTCCTCGGCTACCGATGCCGGTGTGATCACCCCGGTGAACCCGACCACCGGCGAAGCCATCGCCAAGGTCTACGCGACCACCGACGCCGACTACGAAACCATCGTGGCCCGCGCCCAGGAAGCCTTCAAGGTCTGGCGCACCACCCCGGCCCCGCGCCGCGGCGAAGCCGTGCGCCTGTGTGGCGAAGCACTGCGCGCCAACAAGGACGCTCTGGGCTCGCTGGTCGCGCTGGAAATGGGCAAGAGCAAGCCCGAGGGCGATGGCGAAGTGCAGGAGATGATCGACATCGCCGACTTCGCCGTGGGCCAGAGCCGCATGCTCTATGGCTACACGATGCATTCCGAGCGCCCCGGCCACCGCATGTATGAGCAGTACCAGCCGCTGGGCCTGGTCGGCATCATCAGTGCGTTCAATTTCCCGGTCGCGGTGTGGGCGTGGAACTCGTTCCTGGCCACGATCTGCGGCGACATCTGCCTGTGGAAGCCCTCCAACAAGACGCCGCTGACCGCGATCGCTTCGATGCGCATCTGCAATGAAGCGCTGCGCGAAGGTGGCTTCCCGGACCTGTTCTTCCTGATCAACGATGCCGGCACCGAGCTGTCGCAGAAGATGGTGGCCGACAAGCGCGTGCCGCTGATCAGCTTCACCGGCTCCACCCAGGTCGGCCGCCAGGTCGCCGAGAAGGTCGCCCACCGCCTGGGCCGCTGCCTGCTGGAACTGGGCGGCAACAACGCGATCATCCTCGATGAAACCGCCGACCTGAAGCTGGCGATCCCGGGCATCGTGTTCGGCGCGGTCGGTACCGCGGGCCAGCGCTGCACCACCACGCGCCGCCTGATCGTGCACGAATCCATCCATGACGACGTGCTGGCCACGCTGATCAAGGCGTACAAGCAGGTGGAAGGCAAGATCGGCGATCCGACCGACCCGGCCAACCTGATGGGCCCGCTCAACAGCGACGGCGCCGTGCAGCAGTTCCTGGCCTCGATCGAGAAGGCCAAGGCCAGCGGCGGCACCGTGCAGACCGGCGGCACCCGCATCGACCGCGCCGGCAACTTCGTGCTGCCGGCCATCGTGACCGGCCTGAAGAACAGCGACGAGGTCGTCCAGCACGAGACCTTCGCCCCGATCCTGTACGTGATGAAGTACAGCACGCTGGACGAGGCGATCGACATGCAGAACGGCGTGCCGCAGGGCCTGTCGTCTTCGATCTTCACCACCAATCTGAAGACCGCCGAGCGCTTCCTCTCGGCCGCGGGTTCGGATTGCGGTATCGCCAACGTCAACATCGGCACCTCGGGTGCGGAGATCGGCGGTGCGTTCGGTGGCGAGAAGGATACCGGCGGTGGCCGCGAGTCCGGCTCGGATGCCTGGAAGGTCTACATGCGCCGCCAGACCAACACCATCAACTACTCCGACTCGCTGCCGCTGGCCCAGGGCATCAAGTTCGACCTGTGATGGATGCCGTGCCCCAGCTGCCGGCCGGCCCGCGCCTGGATTTCACCGGGCGCCGGATACTGATTGCCGGTGGCAGCAAGGGCATCGGGCGCGCCATGGCGCTGGCGTTTGCTTCGGCAGGCGCCCACGTCTCGGTCTGCGCGCGTGGCGAGGCCGGTCTGGCTGCGCTGCGTGCGGACGCCGGGGCCCTCGGCCTGGCCGTGCATACGGCCAGTGCCGACCTCTCCCGGCTGGACGACATCGGCCGCTGGCTGGACGATGCCGCCCAGGCCTTGGGCGGCATCGACGTGCTGGTCAACAATGCGACCGGTTACGGCATGGCCGACGATGAGGCGGGCTGGGAAGCCAGTTTGAACGTCGACCTGATGTCGGCGGTGCGGGCCTCGCGGCTGGCACTGCCCTGGCTGCAGCAATCCAGTGATGCCTGCATTCTCAACCTGGCCTCGATCGCGGCCCAGCAGCCGCGCCCGGGTGGCGCGCCGTATGCAGCAGCCAAGGCCGCGCTGATGCACTACACCACCTCGCAGGCCCTGGCCCTTGCGCCGCAACGGATCCGCGTCAACGCCATCGCCCCGGGCTCGATCGAGTTCGAGGACGGGCTGTGGGCGCGTCGGCGCGAACAGGACCCGGAGCTGTATCGGAACACCCTGGCGAAGATTCCGTTCGGCCGCTTCGGCGAGCCGACCGCCATCGCCAACGCCGCGCTGTTCCTGTGCTCGCCCCTGGCGGGCTGGATCACCGGGCACACCTTGAATGTCGATGGTGGCCAGGTCCTGATGGGATAAACCCGCCGCTGGCCCTATCATCGAACCACCCCACCGCGACCAGGACCTGCATGAGCCTTCCGCCCCGACAAACGAGTGCCATGGCCGTGGTCAGCCTGATCATGGGCATCCTCGGCTGGACCGCCCTGCCCTTCATCGGCAGCGTCGCGGCCATCATCACCGGCCACCTGGCCCGCGCCGAGATCCGCCGTCGCCCGCTGGAGCTGGAAGGCGACGGCATGGCGCTGGCCGGCCTGATCCTGGGCTGGATCATCGTGATCGGCAGCCTGCTCGCCCTGGTGGTGATTCTGTTGTTCTTCGGCGGACTGGCCTGGTTTGCCGCTACCCAATCGTGAGGTGCACATGAGCCGCTCGGATTCAACCGAACGCTTCAGCAGTCGGGTTGCCGACTACGTCCGCTACCGTCCCGACTATCCCCCGGCATTGCTGGACTGGCTGCACCAGGACATCGGTGTACCTGCCGAGACCCTGGTCGCCGACATCGGCGCCGGCACCGGCATTTCCACCCGGCTGTTCCTGGCCACCGGCCACCCGGTCATCGCGGTAGAGCCGAACGCGGCCATGCGCGAGGCCGCCGAACAGTTGCTTGCGCCTGACTATCTGCGCCTGAAGGTGGCCGACGGCACCGCCGAGGCCACCGGCCTGGCCGACAACAGCGTTGGTCTGGTCGCCGCCGCGCAGGCCTTCCACTGGTTCGACACCACGGCGGTGCGCCGCGAATGGGCCCGCATCCTGCAGCCCGAAGGCATGGCGCTGGTGTTCTGGAACTCGCGCCTGCTCGATGCCTCGCCCTTCCTGATCGGCTACGAGCAGCTGCTGCAGGAGTTCGGCACCGACTACGTGGAAGTGGCCGAGCGCTACCAGGACGATGACACCATGCGCGCGTGGTTCGGCGAGGGCCTGCGCGGCATGGCCCGCCTGCCGAACGTGCAGCGCATGGACTTCGATGGCCTGCGCGGGCGCCTGCTCTCTTCCTCCTATGCACCGCAGGCCGGCCACCCGCGCCACGCGCCGATGCTCGATGCGCTGCAACAGCTGTTCGACGCCCATGCGGTGGACGGCCAGATTGCCTTTGAATACCAAACCCGTGCCTTTGTCGGCACGCTGGACTGATTGAACGCTATGTACTCGCTTGCCCGCCCCTTCCTGTTCGCCCTTGATGCAGAACGCGCCCACGGCCTTGGCCTGAACGCGCTGGACCTGGCCTACCGCACCGGCACCACGCCGCTGATGGGCCGCCGCATCGACCCGCTGCCGACCACCGCGTTCGGAGTGAATTTCCCGAATCCGGTGGGCCTGGCCGCCGGCCTGGACAAGAACGGCGAGCACATCGATGCGCTGCTGGCGCTGGGCTTCGGCTTCGTGGAGATCGGCACGATCACCCCGCGGCCGCAGGCCGGCAACCCGAAGCCGCGCCTGTTCCGGCTGCCGGACCACCAGGCGATCATCAACCGCATGGGCTTCAACAACCTGGGCGTGGACGCGCTGGTGCGCAATGTGGAGCGCGCCAAGCGCCGCACCGGCCTGCTCGGCATCAACATCGGCAAGAACAAGGACACCCCCAACGAGCAGGCGTTCGACGATTACCAGCACTGCCTGGAAAAGGTGTATCCGCTGGCCGACTACATCACCGTCAACATCTCTTCGCCCAACACCGCCGGCCTGCGCGAACTGCAGGAAGAGACCGCGCTGCGCCAGTTGATCTCGCAGCTGCGCGAGAGCCAGGAACGCCTGGCCGCCAAGCATGGCCGGCGCGTGCCGATGCTGGTCAAGGTCGCCCCGGACCTGAGCGACCGCGACATCGATGCCGCCGCGCGCGTGCTCGGCGAGCTCAAGGTGGACGGTGTGATCGCCACCAACACCACGATCGACCGCAGTGCGGTGGCCGGTGACCCGCGGGCGAACGAAGCCGGCGGCCTGTCCGGCGCGCCGCTGCTGGGCCAGTCGACCCTGGTGCTGCGCCGCCTGCGTGCGCGCCTGCCCGAGTCGATGCCGTTGATCGGCGTGGGCGGCATTCAGTCCGGTGCGGACGCGGTGGCCAAGATGGCCGCCGGCGCCGCACTGGTGCAGTGCTACAGCGGCCTGATCTTCCGTGGCCCGGAGCTGGTGCACGAGTGCGTGGAGGCGATCCGCCGCCGCAAAGAGGCACCCAGCCGCGGCGCGGTGGCACCGCTATGAACGACGCCATGACGGCCTGGGCCATCACTGAAAACGCCTCGCTGAAGGCGCTCAACACCTTCCACGTCGAGGCCACCGCCGCACAGCTGCTGGAGGTGTTCGACCCGTCCGTACTGCCGGAGGTGCTGGCCCTGCCGCGCGTTGCCGAGCAACCGTTGCTGGTGCTGGGCAGCGGCAGCAACGTGCTGATCGCCGGCAACGTGGAAGGCACCGTGCTGGTATTCGCCAACCGCGGCATCGAGATCCTGGAACACCGCGCCGACCACACCATCGTCCGTGCCGGCGCCGGTGTGAACTGGCATGGGCTGGTGATGTGGTCGCTGCAGAACGGCCTGTCCGGTCTTGAAAACCTGGCGCTGATCCCCGGCACCGCAGGCGCCTCGCCGATCCAGAACATCGGCGCCTATGGCGCTCAGGTCGGCGAATTCATCCAGGCCGTGGATGCGTGGGACCGGCAGGAGAACGACTGGGTGCACTTCGATGCCGAAGGCTGCCAGTTTGCCTACCGCGACAGCATCTTCAAGCACGACCCGGACCGTTACCTGATCACTGCGATCGAGCTGCGGCTGCCGCTGCTGCATGGCCTGCGCCTGGGCTACGCCGGGATCGCCGAGGAAATGGAGGCGATGGGCGTGGAGCTACCGGTGGCTGCCGATGTGGCCAATGCGGTGATCAACATCCGTCGCCGCAAACTGCCCGACCCGGACGTGCTCGGCAACGCGGGCAGCTTCTTCAAGAACCCGATCCTGCCGCTGGAGCAGGTCGAGGTATTGCTGCAGCACTTCCCCGAGTTGCCGGTGTTCCCGGCCGATGAGGACAGCCGCCGCAAGATCTCCGCTGCCTGGATGATCGAAAGCTGCGGCTGGAAGGGCTACCGCGATGGCGATGCCGGCGTGGCGCCGAGCCATGCACTGGTGCTGGTCAACCATGGCCAGGCCACCGGCGAAGAACTGCTCGCGCTGGCGCGGCGGATTTCCGCCTCGGTCCTGGAGAAGTTCGGGGTGCCGATCGAACCGGAACCGAGGCTGATCGGCGCACAGTGGTGAATCGCGCCCCCGCCTTGCCGGTGGCCACGCCGTTGCGGGCCGCCCTGCTGATGCTCGGCAGTACGCTGGCCTTCGGTCTGATGGCGATTGCGATCCGCTACGCCACCCGCTACGTGCCGACCCAGGAAGTGGCGTTCTTCCGCAACGCCTTCGGCCTGCTGGCGCTGCTGCCGATGCTGATCCGCCCGGGCAGCGCGCCGCTGAGAACGCAGCAGCTGCCGCGCTACTTCCTGCGCAGTGCGATCGGGCTGGCCTCGATGCTGTGCGCGTTCTGGGCGATCGGGCACCTGCCGATCTCCCAGGCGATCTCGCTCTCCTACTCCACCCCGCTGTTCGTCACCATCGCCGCGGTGCTGTGGCTGGGCGAAACCGTTCGCCTGCGCCGCTGGGCGGCGGTGATCATCGGCTTCATCGGCGTGCTGATCATCGTGCGCCCCGGCTCGACCAGCTTCACCCCGGGCACCCTGGTCGCCGTGGGCGCGGCGGTACTCAGCTCGCTGGTGGCGATCCAGATCAAGCAGCTCACCCGGGTGGACAGCGCCGATACGGTGGTGTTCTACACCTATGTGTTCTGGGTGCCGCTGTCGCTGGTGCCGGCCTTGTTCGTGTGGGTCTGGCCGACCGGCCTGGCATGGGTCTGGCTGGTCGCCACCGGGGTGCTCGGCACGCTGGGGCAGCTGCTGTGGACCCGCGCCCTGCGCCTGGGCGAGGTCTCCGCGCTGACCCCGATCAGCTTCATGCAGCTGCCGCTGGTGAGCTTCCTGGGCTGGCTGCTGTTCAATGAAACGCTGGACCGCTGGACCGTGATCGGCGCCGCCATCATCCTCGGCGCGAATGCCTATATCGCCCACCGTGAAGCGGTGCTGGCACGGCGAGCGAAATCGCAGGCCGCCACGGCGGCCGTCAAACCGGGGGAATAGCCCCCGGGAATCAATCCGAGCCGAACAGATCGCGGGTGTAGACCTTGTGCGCGACGTCCGCCAGTTCCGGCGTCAGCCGGTTGGCGACGATGATGTCGGCCTCGGCCAGGAACGCGGCGAAATCGTTCACCACGCGCGAGCGGTAGAACGTCGGCTCGGTGAGCACCGGCTCGTGCACGATGACCTCGATGCCCTTCGCCTTGATCCGCTTCATCACGCCCTGCACCGCCGAGGCACGGAAGTTGTCCGAGCCGGCCTTCATGACCAGCCGGTAGATGCCCACCACCTTCGGGTTGCGCGCCACGATGTCATCGGCGATGAAATCCTTGCGGGTCCGGTTGGACTCGACGATGGCGTGGATCAGGTTCTGCGGCACCTTGCTGTAGTTGGCCAGCAGCTGCTTCGTGTCCTTGGGCAGGCAGTAGCCGCCGTAGCCGAAGGACGGGTTGTTGTAATGGTCGCCGATGCGCGGATCCAGGCTCACCCCTTCGATCATCTGGCGCGTGTCCAGCCCGTGCGAACTGGCGTAGGTGTCCAGTTCATTGAAGTAGGCCACCCGCATCGCCAGGTACGTGTTGGAGAACAGCTTGATCGCCTCCGCCTCGGTCGCGTCGGTGAACAGCACCGGCACGTCCTTCTTGATCGCGCCTTCCTTCAGCAGTTCGGCGAACACCGCGGCGCGCTCGGAGCGCTCGCCGACGATGATCCGGCTCGGGTGCAGGTTGTCGTGCAGCGCGCGTCCCTCGCGGAGGAATTCCGGCGAGAACAGGATGGTGTCGGTGTTGAACTTGGCCCGCAACGCGGCCGTGCAGCCGACCGGCACGGTCGACTTGATGACGATGACGGCAGATGGGTTGATCCGCAGCACATCGCCGATCACCGCCTCCACGGAGCCGGTGTTGAAGTAGTTCGATTTGGGGTCGTAATCCGTCGGCGTGGCGACGATGACGAAATCCGCGCCCGCATAGGCCTGCGCCGGATCCAGCGTCGCGGTCAGGTTCAGCGCGCGGTTGGCGAGGAAGTCTTCGATCTCGACATCTTCGATGGGCGACTGGCGGGCATTGATCATCGCCACTTTGGCCGGATCGATGTCCAGCGCCACCACCTCGTGATGCTGTGCGAGCAGCACCGCGTTGGACAGGCCCACGTACCCGGTACCGGCGACGGCAATCTTCATTCAAGGTCCTTCTTTTGCAGCGTCCAGAGTGAACTGCGAATTTTAGCAAACGCGGTGCACTGAACGCCGGCGCAGGTAGGCCGCATTTCGACAGGATCGCTGCGGATGCTGCTGCCTGGACCGGTGCCGATCGTGCGGGCCACGGGTTCGAGCTTCTACTTGCACGTGTGAATACCCCTGTCTTTAAGCGTCATTTATGGCATTTTATATGCATATCGACGTACAACACGCCATACATGGCGCTTTATCTAGACTCATTTTAAGTTCCACAAAGCGCCATACTTGACGCCGCAGCCCAATAGAGGATGATAAAGCGTCAGGAGGGTCACTTTATGACAATCACACAGCTGATGACCGACGAGGCGGTGCTGCTGGAGCTTGGGCTACGCCTTGCGCGCATGCGCCTTTCGCAGGGACTCACCCAGGAACAGCTGGCGGATGCCGCTGGCGTCTCCAAGCGCACCGTGCAGCGGCTCGAAGACGGTACGCCCGCGCAACTGGCCAACCTGATCCGGTACCTGCGCGCCCTCGGCAGGCTGGAGGCGCTGGACGCCCTGCTGCCCAGCAACAGCCCCAATCCGATCGACCTGCTGGAACGCCGTGGCCAGCCGCGCCAGCGTGCCCGACCGGGGGTGGCCGCGTCGGCACCGGCCAAGCCGTGGACCTGGGGCGATGAGCAATGAATACCACCGCCGAGGTGCGCTTGTGGGGCAGCCGGATCGGCGCGGTGACACTGGCCGACGGCGAGCGGATCGCGCAGTTTGCCTACGACCCGGCGTTTGCACGCTCCAGCATCGAAGTCGCCCCTCTGACCATGCCGTTGGCGGCGGAGCGGGTCTTCAGCTTCCCCTCGCTCAACCCCGCGGGCTTCCATGGCCTGCCCGGCCTGCTCGCCGATGCCCTGCCGGACAAGTACGGCAACACCCTGATCAACGCGTGGCTGGCCACGCAGGGCCGCACCCCGGACAGCTTCAACGCGGTGGAGCGGCTGTGCTACACCGGCACGCGCGGCATGGGCGCGCTGGAGTTCTCGCCCGTGCATGGTCCGCGCGTCCGCACGGCGCACAAGATCCAGATCGATGCCCTGGTCGCGCTGGCCACCGAAGTCCTGAGCAACCGCGACAATCTGCGCGCCTCCTTCGGCGATGAAGAACGCGCCGATGCGCTGCGCGACATTCTGCGCGTGGGCACCTCGGCCGGTGGCGCACGGGCCAAAGCCGTGATCGCCTGGAACGAAAGCACCGGTGAGGTACGATCGGGCCAGGCCGCGGCCGCGCCAGGCTTCAGCTACTGCCTGCTCAAGTTCGATGGCGTACAGAACAACCGCGACAAGGAGCTGGCTGACCCCAAAGGTTACGGCGTGGTCGAGTACGCGTACGCGCTGATGGCACGGGATGCGGGCATCCAGATCAGCGAGTGCCGGCTGCTGGAGGAAGGCGGCCGCCGCCACTTCATGACCCAACGCTTCGACCGCACCGAGGCCGGTGGCAAGCACCATATGCAGTCGCTGGCGGCAATGGCCCACTTCGACTTCAACGATCCCGATGCGTACTCCTATGAGCAGGCGTTGCTGGTCATGCGCCAGCTGCGCCTGCCCATGGCGCAGCTGGAGGAACAGTTCCGGCGGATGGTGTTCAACGTGATCGCCCGCAACCAGGATGACCACGTCAAGAACATCGCCTACCTGATGGACCGGCAGGGCCAGTGGTCGCTGTCGCCTGCCTTCGACATCACCTGGGCCTACAACCCGGACGGCGACTGGACGGCTCGGCACCAGATGTCGATCAACGGCAAGCGCGAGGGTTTCGACCTGGCCGACCTGGCCGCATGTGCCGCCACCGCCTCGATCAATGCCCGACGCGCCCGCGACATCATTGAACAGGTCCGGCAAAGCGTGCTGCGTTGGCCACACTTTGCCGACGACGCCGGCGTGGCCGGGGTCTGGCGCGATCAGATCCGCGGCAGCCTGCGTACCGACATCCGCTGAGCGGCGGCCTCAGCCCTGTGTGGCCTGCCACGCACGGGCCGCGCAATCGGCCACGTTGCCGGGTGCGAACTGCTCGGCCATGTAACGCAGGGCCTGGCGTCGCTGTGCAGGTGGACGTGCCGTGGCGCCGGGCTCGAGCAGCAGATCATGGAATTCCTGCAGGTCCTGCAGGATCCGCCAGTGGCGGTAGTAGGCCACCCGCAGCGGGTCGACCGTGACCGGCCCGTAGCCCTCGGCGAAGCCCGGCGGCTGTTCACGCCCCCAGCGCCCGCCGATCCCTGCGCCGATGAACATCAGATCACGCTCGCGCGGCGCCAGCACCATGTCGTCCCAGTCGATCAGAAAGACGCTGGCGCCCGGCCCTACCAGCACATTGCCCGCGTGCAGATCCGCGTGACACAGCACGCGCGGACATCGTCCCTCACCGATCCGCGCCCGCAGCTCGCCACAGCGCTGCCAGATCGCCTCGATCCGCTGGCGATGGCGGCACCACAGTGCCAGGTACTCCTCGCCCAGGGCATCGCGTACGGGTATCCGCGCATCGGCCCGCTGCAGCCACGCGCCGACCCGTTCCACTGCAGTGTCATCGTCGAACACCGGGCGACGCAGGTGATCGGAGAGCTCGGGCGGCAGCCGCGCCTCATGCACCTGGCGCAGCACCCGTCCGAGCCGTTCCCAATGCCCCCGCGAGAGCGCCTCTTCAAAACCGGAGAACGCCTCGACATACGGAAACAGCGTCCACTGCAGCCCGGCCCAGCTCGCCGCCGCCGCACCATCGCGCGTGGGCAGCGGCGCGATCACTTCCCGAAGGCCGGCGTGCTCGCGCAGGTGGTGCAGCACTGTCCACACCACCGGGGCCACCGCATAGCGGCGGCATTTCAACCACCAGCGCGCGCCATCCGGGCCAGCCACCTGGTACACCGTCGCCCCCGCATCCGCTCCGCCGGCGCGTTGCAGCACCGCGGTGGCACGCACGCCGAACACCTCATCCAGCACTTGGCTGATCTGCGCTGCGGACAACTCTTGTGGATGAAGCATCAATCCAACGCGCGTGATTTATATGTCGCGACTATCGCAGAAGGGTCACGCATCGCCCAGCGCAGTGCATCACGAAAGCGGCAACGCATGCAGCAGGCACGAACGCGTCCACCACGATCCGGCGCGCCGGTGGCTGCGCGACCGGATCCCGACGGCAGCAGGGCGACGGCCCCGGCCATATTGCGACGCGTCATGTAAACGATTACAGGCCCTGCTAGCGTGTGCCCCACCCCGCCGTCGGCGGTCGTTTGAGATCAGGAGCGCGTTGATGGGGCTGCATGCTGACCGTTCAATTGCCGTGCACCGGCCGCGCCGCGTCATGGCCCGCGCCCTGCTCTTCGCCGCCCTCGCCCTGAGCCTGCCCGCGGCTGCCCAGCCCGTGCCGCCGCGCAGCCAGTGGCAGGCCAGCAGTTCCTCGCAGCAGGTGCCGGCGATGGCGGTCAGCCACCTGATCGATGGCGACCCGACCACGGTCACCGGCGGCGCCTTCAGCCCCGGCCACTGGTTCCAGGTGGACCTGGGCCAACCGAGCACGCTCAGCGGCGCGCAGATCACCTGGGATGTGTCCAATCCCGAGGGCTACACCCTGCAGACCTCGCTGGATGGGCAGCAGTGGCAGCCGGCCTACACCATGCGCGATTCACTCGGCGGTATCGAGACGCTCTACTTTGCGCCGCGCCAGGCGCGTTATCTGCGCCTGGCCAGTCCGGAGCGCACCTCGGACTGGGGCGTGTCGATCTTCGAACTGGAGCCGCTGGACAGCACCACCAGCGCGCGCGTGGCCGGCGTGGATGCAAGCCGGGCCGCGGCGCTGTGGCAAGGCGGCAGTGCGGTGGCCGTTCCACCTGGCAAGGACGGTGCGCACGCGCTCGACATCGCATTGCCGCGTGCGGTGTCCACTACCGGCCTGGCGGTGGACTGGGCCGGGGCGCACGGCGCCGCGCGGCTGCAGGCGCGTGATGCGCAGGCGCGCTGGGTCGAGCTTGCGAACGACCCGCAGGCCGGTACCCGGCAGCAAAGCTGGTTGGCCGCGCCGGCTGCCGTGACCGCCACGGCGCTGCGCTTGACGGTGGACGGCGGCGCGCCGCAGGTCGCCCGCCTGCGGCTGCTGGGTCCGAAGGCGGTGATGACGCCGATGAAGCGCTATCAGATCGCCGCCAGCGGTGCGCAGCGCGCGTTGTTCCCTGCGTCGCTGCACCTGCAGCAGACCTATTGGACCGCGGTCGGCATCCATGCCGGCCGGCAGAAATCGATCTTCGACGAGTTCGGCAACATCGAGGCCTTCAAGGGTGCACCGCTGGTGCAGCCGATCTGGCGCAGTGCGGACGGTGTCGCCGCGGGTGCCGCCGGGGCGCCGGTGCGGCACGCGCTGCGCGATGGCTGGAAGCCGATGCCGTCGGCAACCTGGTCGCCACAACCGGGGCTTGAGCTGCAGAGCGAAGCGTTCGCCGTCGAGCTCGACGGGCAGCCGGTGACCTTCGTGCGCCACCGCCTGCGCAACACCGGCACTGCGCCTGTCAGCGGCACCCTGACGCTGGCGGTGCGGCCGATGCAGATGAATCCGCCGTGGCAGAACGGTGGCCTGTCGGCGATCCGCGAGGTCGCCATCGAGGGTCAGCGCGTGCGCGTCAATGGCCGCGCCCTGCTGCAGTCATTGACGCCCGTTGACGCTGCCGGTGCGGCACCGTTCGGCGCGGATGGCAGCACGGAAATCACCACAGCGATCGCCCTCGGCACGCTGCCTGCCACTACGCAGGCACGCGATGCCGAGGGCCTGGCCGCCGCCGCGCTGACCTACCGCATGCAGCTGGCGCCGGGCGACAGCCGTTCGGTGGTGGTCGTGTTCCCGCTGGGCACGGCGCCTTCTGCGAAGGACGGCGCCCTGCCTGAAGCCCCGGCGCTGGATCTGGCTGCCCTGCCGCCTGCACCCGATGCCGCCTACGACGCCCTGGCCAAACGTGCTTCGGATGACTGGCAGGCGCGCCTGGGCCAGGTCGGCCTGCGCCTGCCCGACCCCTCGCTGGTGGACATGCTGCGCGCGCAGGCCGCCTACATGTTGATCAACCAGACCGGCCCGGCGATGCAGCCTGGCCCGCGCAACTACAACCGCTCCTTCATCCGCGACGGCATGGCGACCTCCGCGGTGCTGCTGCGCATGGGCGAGTCCAAGGTGGCGCGCGATTACCTGGCCTGGTACAGCGAGCATGGCGTGCACGCCAACGGGCTGGTCTCGCCGATCCTCAATGACGATGGCAGCGTCAACACCGGCTTCGGTTCGGATATCGAGTACGACAGCCAGGGGCAGTACATCGCACTGGTCGCCGACGTGGCCCGGCTGGATGGCGGCCCGGAATCGGTGCGGGCCTACCTGCCCAAGGTGAAAGCGGCGATGCGCTTCCTGCAGGAACTGCGCGAGCGCACGCTGGTGCCGGGCTACATGGCCAACCAGCCCTCGCCCGAACGCTTCGCCGGGATCCTGGCGCCGTCGATCAGCCACGAAGGCTACCCGTCGCCCACGCACAGCTACTGGGATGACTACTGGGGCCTGAAGGGTTGGCATGACGGTGCGTGGTTGGCCGAGTCGCTGGGCGACCACGAAACGGCGGCATGGGCGCGCCAGCAGTACACCGCCCTGCACGACGCACTGGCCGCGTCGATCCGCGCGACGATGGCGTGGAAGGGCATCGACTTCATTCCCTCCTCGGCCGACCTGGGTGATGGCGACCCCACCGGCGTGTCGATCGCGCTGGATCCCACCGGCGCCCAGGATGTCCTGCCGGCGGACGCACTGCGCACGACGTTCGCACGGTATCTGCAGGACGTGCGCAAGCGCAGCGAACCGGGCGCGCTATACGCCTACACGCCGTATGAAATCCGCAACGTGCTGAGCTACGTGCACCTGGACCAGCCCGAGGCCGCCGATGAACTGCTGCAGGGGCTGCTGCACGACCGCCGGCCGCTGGAGTGGCAGGTGCTGGCCGAGGTGGTGCACTCGCGGCTTCGTTTCCCGCGCTACCTCGGCGACATGCCACACACCTGGATCGGCGCCGAGTACGGCCGCACCCTGTTCGGGATGCTGATGCGCGAGGACGATGACGCGCTGTCGCTGCTGCCGGGCACCCCGCCCTCGTGGCTGGCCGGTGACGGGCTGGCCGTGGACCGGCTGCCGACGGCCCATGGCACCCTGGCCCTGCAGGCACGGCAGCACCAGGGATCGCTTCAGGTCACGCTGGGCAAGGGGCTGCGCACGGGCACCGCAGTGCGGGTCTGGTGGCCGAGCCGCACGCGCCCCACCACCGTGCGGGTGGATGGACGCATGCTCACTGACTACGACGCACGCGGTGTACTGCTCAACCAGCCGTTCCGCCGCCTGGAGGCCACCTGGTGAGGCTGGGGACGGGTCAGACCCCGCCCTCCTGCTCATGCAGGGTGATCAGCGATTCCATCAGATCCTCATCCGCGCTGGCACAGACGGCCAGCAGCACCGCTTCCTCGCAGCCGGTATCAACGATGTAGGCGTGGCCCATCTGGCTGTCGATGTAGATGCCCTGCCCGGTCTCCAGCACCACCGGATCGTAGAATTCGGTGTGGACCTGGA
Source organism: Stenotrophomonas sp. AS1 (assembly GCF_048957655.1). Lineage (NCBI taxonomy): Bacteria > Pseudomonadati > Pseudomonadota > Gammaproteobacteria > Lysobacterales > Lysobacteraceae > Stenotrophomonas > Stenotrophomonas sp. AS1. The sequence goes on from NZ_JARVXM010000001.1 coordinate 513,794, forward strand.
TGCGGCCTTCCATCACGTGCACGTATTCCTCGCCCGGGTGGCGGACCAGTTCGCCGAACTCGGCCGTGGTCTTGGCGCGCACCTTGGTGAGGATCGGGATCATCCGCTTGCGGCGCAGTTCCGTGCACAGATAGTAGTAATCGTAGTTGTCGGTCTGCACGCGCAGCGCCTTGTCCAGCGAGCCGAGGCTGCGGCGGGCGGTGACCGGCTTGGGCGCGCTGTCCGAATCCGGTTCGGAGAACAGCTCGGACATGCGCAGGTTCAAACGCTGCGCCAGATGCTGCAGCTTGTCGTAGGTCAACGTCAGGCGGTCGTGTTCGATCTTCGACAACGTGGACAGGGGGATTTCGGTGTGTTCGCTCATTTCCTTGAGCGTCCACCCCTGGCGCGTGCGCAGGCCGCGCAGCAGGGTTCCGAGCGTCGGGCTTTTCGGGCTCATCGACAGGACCTTTGGGCTATTGCTGGTGAAGTTGTGGATACGATACTACGTAGAGATGAATGCCATCCTGATCAGGATGGTTTCTTGTCGCGTTCGCCTCCGATCGCCGCCTCCACTGCCCTGAAAACGTTCCCAATTGCCGCGCAATAGCGTGTTCAGGACAGCCAGACGACACATTTGCCCCGTCGCGCATGACCCGGCGACGATCACGCGCATTTGACAATTCTCTAATCAGGAATATTGTTGTCTGATTGAGATGGTTTTTGGCCCTCCGATGATTCGCTCCGGAGTGCCGCGTCTTCCAGTTCCAGAGGGGATCGTCACATGCGTGCGTTGTCAGGACTTGTCGCGTTGTGTTGTGGGCTGTTGCTGTCGTTCCAGGCCGAGGCACAGCGGCCACCCTCCCCACCCCAGGACGCCCCCGCGCCCGGCGTGGATTCCGTTCCCGGGCTGACTGCCGATGATGCGACCACCTGGCTGGACGGCTTCGTGCCCTATGCCATCGCGCGTGGCGATATCGCCGGCGCCGCGGTGACGGTGGTCAAGGACGGACGGATCCTGGTCCGTCGCGGTTACGGCGTCTCCGACGTGGAGAAGCAGACCCCGGTGGATCCGGACCGCACCCTGTTCCGGATGGCATCGGTCTCCAAGCTGATGACCTGGACCGCGGTCATGCAGCTGGTGGAAGCCGGCAAGCTGGACCTGGACGCGGACATCAACCGGTACCTGGATTTCAAGGTGCCCGAACGCGGCCTGCCGATCACGCTGCGGCAGCTGATGACGCACACCGGCGGCTTCGAAGCCAACATCAAGTACATGTGGACCACCGAGGCGGTGGCCGAGGCCGGGGGCGTCGAACTGGGGCCGTATCTCAAGCGCCGCATACCGGCGCAGATCTTCGCGCCGGGCACCGTGCCGGCGTATTCGAACTACGGCACCAGCCTGGCCGGCTACATCGTCGAGCGCGTGTCCGGCCAGCCGTTCGCCGAGTACGTCCAACAGCACATCTTCGTCCCGCTGCAGATGCAGCACGCCAGCTTCCGCCAGCCCCTGCCGCCAGCGCTGCGTGCGCTGGTCAGCAAGGGCTACGCACTGGGGTCGGGCAAGCCGCGCGAGTTCGAAGTGACGCCGTCGGCGCCGGCCGGTGCGCTGTCGGCCACCGCCAGCGACATGGCGCGTTTCATGATCGCGCATCTGAACGCGGCGGGCGGGCACGACACGGCCATTCTGAAAGCGGCCACCAGCCAGTTGATGCTGACCCCGCAGACGCGCTTCGCACCGCCGCTGAACACCATGGCGCTGGGGTTCTACGAGATCGACGTCAACGGCCAGCGCGTGGTCTCCCACGCCGGTGACACGTACTCGTTCCACTCGCAGCTGTTCCTGTTCCGCGACCACGATGTCGGCCTGTTCATCACCCTCAACAGCGCCGGCGCCAATGGCATCACCGGCCAGATCCGGCGGGAGCTGCTGGAGAACTTCGCCGACCGCTACTTCCCGGCGCCTGCCGTGGTCGCGGCACCGGTGGTCGACGCCGCGCTCGCCAAGGACCAGGCGCACCAGCTGGCCGGGCCGAGCTACCTCGATTCGCGCCGCGCCGAAACCGGTATCGGCCGCACCGGCATCCTTACCCAGACGCGCCTGGAGGCCCTCGACAATGGCAGCCTGCGCCTGCCGCGCATGAAGCAGCCAAATGGCCAGCCCACCACCTTCAAGCCGATCGCACCGTGGCTGTGGCAGGCGAACAACAGCGAGCTGCGCCTTGCCGCCATCCTCAAGGACGGCAAGCCGGTCGGCTTCGCGGTGGACTCGTCCTCCCCGTTCAACGTATTCCTGCGCGCGGAAGGCTATCGCTCCGCGGTGTGGCTCAAGCCAGTGCTGACCGCGGCCGTCGCGGTGTTGGCGCTCTCCGCGCTGGCATGGCCGATCGCCGCGTGGGTGCGGCGTCGCCACGGCCGCGGGCTGGGCTGGCCGCGCAGGACGCTGCTGGCTTACCGCCTCAGCCGCGCAGCGTGCTGGTTCATGCTGCTGGTACCCGCCGTGGCGATGGCGGTAATGGCCTGGGCCTCGGCGGACTTCGCGCGCCTGGATGATCGTCTCGATCCGGCGGTGATCGGGCTCGGCATCGCCTCGGTGATCGCGATCATTGGCGGGATCGGATCCACCGCCTGGAACCTGGTGCAGACCTTCCGCGCCGGACGCGGCTGGCTGGCGCGCCTGTGGGCGGGGCTGCTGCTGATCTCGGCCTGCGTGCTCGCCTATGCCCTGGTCCTGATGGGCCTGGCCGACTTCGCACTCAACCACTGACCCGTAGCCCCGACCACGGGGCTGGAGACATCCTGTGAAATTGACCCTGCAGATCGACTCGCTTGCGTTGCTGGCCCCGTTCCGGATCAGCGGCTACGTGTTCGAGCACGCGCCGGTACTGCGCGTGGAACTGGAAGACGGCGGCCATCGCGGCCGTGGCGAAGCCAGCGGCGTGTACTACTTCGATGACACCCCCGAGCAGATGCTGGCCACGCTGGAGCTGCTGCGTGCGCGGATCGAAGCCGGCATCACCCGTGCCGAGCTGCAGCAGCTGCTGCCGCGCGGCGGCGCGCGCAATGCACTGGACTGCGCACTGTGGGACCTGGAAGCGAGCCGCACCGGCAAGCCTGCCTGGGCCCTGGCCGGTCTTTCGCAGACGCGTCCATTGCTGACCACGTGGACCCTCGGCGCCGATGATCCGGCGACGATGCAATCGATCGCCACCGGCCGCTATGCACCCGCCAAGGCGCTCAAGCTCAAGCTCAGCGGCGACCTGGATATCGATGTCGAACGCGTGCGCGCGGTGCGCAAGGTGCGCCCGGATGTCTGGATGGGCGTGGATGCCAACCAGGGCTATACCGTGGATGCGCTCGATGCCCTGATCCCGGTGCTGCTGGAGAGCGACATCAAGCTGCTGGAACAGCCGCTGCAGCGCGGGCGCGAGGCCGAACTCAAGGGCTTTGCACGGCCGCTGCCGTTCGCGGCCGATGAGAGCGTGCAGGACGCAGCGGAGATCGAGGCACTGGCGGGTCTGTTCGACGTGATCAACATCAAGCTCGACAAGGCCGGCGGGCTGACCGAAGGCCTGGCGATGGTCGGCAAGGCGCGCGCCCTGGGCATGCAGGTGATGGTCGGGAACATGATCGGCAGCAGCTGGGCGATGGGCCCGGCCTTCATCGTGGGCCAGCACTGCGACGTGGTCGATCTGGATGGCCCGTTGTTCCTGAGCGATGACCGGGTGCCGGGCCTGCGCTACGACGAGGGCCTGGTGCACTGCGACGACGCCGTATGGGGCAAGGGAGTTCACGCATGAACACGACATCGCATCGTCCGCGCGCGACCCAGTGGCGCACGTTGATCTCCGGCATGCTGCTGGCATCGACCGCAGCGTTCTCGCCGCTGCATGCCCAGGCGCCGACGCCTGCTGCTGCACCGGTGCCCGCGACCACCGAATCGCCTGACACCATCACGCCCGCGTCGGCGCCGACCGGCATGCTGGATGCGGCCCGGGTCGATACCTTCCTTGATGGCCTGGTGCCCTACCTGATGGCCCAGGGCGACCTCGCCGGCGCCGTGGTCACCGTGGTCGAGAACGGCAGGGTCATCACCGAGCGCGGCTTCGGTTTCTCCGATGTCGAAAAACGCACGCCGGTGGATCCCAACACCACGCTGTTCCGCCCGGGTTCGATCTCCAAGCTGTTCGTCTGGACCTCGGTGATGCAGCTGGTTGAACAGGGCAAACTGGACCTGGATGCCGACATCAACACCTACCTGGACATCAAGGTCCCGGCCAAGGGTGAGCCGATCACACTGCGCCAGATCATGACCCACACCAGCGGTCTGGAAGAGCGCATGCGCTACCTGATCGTGCTGGGTCCGGACCATCCGGCCAACCGCGACAACTACCTCAAGGACTGGGTGCCCAACCAGATCTCCGCACCCGGCACCACACCGGCGTACTCGAACTACGCCACGGGTATCGCCTCGTACATCGTCGAGCGCGTCAGCGGCCAGCGCTTCGAGGATTACGCCAGGCAGCACATCCTGCAGCCGCTGGACATGCAGTACGCCAGCTTCGAACAGAAGCTGCCGGCCGAGCTGCTGCCGCACGCCGCCAAGGGGTATCTGCTGGGTTCGGGCAAAACCTACCCGGCCGAGAAGAACACCGCGCCGGGCGTGGGCGGTCTGTACGCCTCCGGTTCGGCGATGTCACGTTTCATGATGGCCACGCTCAACCACGGCGAACTCGACGGCCAGCGCATCATGCGCGCCGAGACCAACGCACAGATGCTGACCCCGCAGGCGGCGATCCTGCCGCACCTGCCGCGCATGACCCTGGGCTGGATGGCCTCGGACACCGGCGGCTATGACACCCGCTCGCACGGCGGCACGATGCTGTTCTTCTACTCGTGGCTGTGGATGATTCCGGAACGCAACATCGGCGTATTCGTTTCCACCAACAGCGTGGGCCGTGATGCCGCCGGTTCTGCCCTGCGCGCCCAGGTGTGGGAGCGCTTCGTCGAGAACTTCCTGCCGACCCTGCCGATCGAACGCGCCGGCCCGGGCGTGGATGCCGCCACTGCACGCGAACATGCCGCTGCGCTGGCCGGGGTGAACTGGCAGAGCACACGCCGTTCGGACAGTTCGTATCTGCGCATGCTGTCGCTGTTCGCACCGACGCGCGTGCACCCGCAGGAAGACGGCACGATCACCGTTGACGGCCAGAAGGGCCTGAACGGCCAGCTGCTGCGCTGGCGCGAGGTGTCACCGTGGCTGTGGCAGCAGGAAAACGGGCGTGGCCTGCTGGAAGTGAAGGTCAAGGACGGCCGCCCGGTGTACTTCTCCGGCGGTCCGTTCGCCTCGGTGTTCGGCTTCGAGCCGATTCCGGGCTGGCGTTCGCCGGCGTGGCTGCGCCCTGCGCTGTTCCTCGCACTGGGGTTGCTGATACTGTCGGCCGTCCTGCGCATCGGCGGCGTGTTCGTGCGACGTTACTACCGCGCCCTCGCGCCGGTCGAAGGCCGTGGCCTGCGCTGGTTGCAGACGCTGGCGCTCACCACGCAGCTGGGCACCGTGATCGCCTGGGCGCTGTACGTGAAATCGATCGCTGGGCCGGGCGCGATCTCCTCGTACACCAACGGACCGTTGATTCTGGTGCAGGCGTTGTCCTGGCTCAGCGTTGTCGCCGCCATCGCACTGGTCTGGGTGGCGGTCCGCGCGCCGGCCAGCTGGCCGCGCGTGCGTCGTTACGGCGCCTGGGTGGTCGCACTGGCAGGCCTGGTGGTCGCGTTCGTCGCCATCACCCAGCGCCTGATCAGTACCGGCCTGCAGCTCTGACCGCCGGACGCCCCGCCCGATGAGCCTCCAAGCACCGCGCAAGGCCTGGTTCGGGCAACCGCCAGGCCTGACCATCCTTTTCCTCACCGAGATGTGGGAGAAATTCTCCTACTACGGCATGCGGGCCCTGCTGGTCTATTACATGACCAAGCAGCTGCTGTTTTCGCAGGAACAGGCCTCGCTGGTCTATGGCCTGTACACCGCGCTGGCCTACCTCAGCCCGGTGTTCGGCGGCATGCTCGCCGACCGCTGGCTGGGCAAACGGCGTGCGGTGATCCTGGGCGGGGCGATCATGGCGTTCGGCCATTTCCTGATGGCCTTCGATGCACTGCTGTATCCAGCGCTGCTGGCGATCATCCTGGGCAACGGGCTGTTCCTGCCCACCCTGCCCGGCCAGGTCGGCGATCTGTACACGCGCGATGATCCGCGCCGTGGCTCGGCGTTCAACGTGTACTACGTGGGCATCAACCTCGGCGCGTTTCTGGCGCCGCTGGTCTGCGGCACGCTGGGCGAGGTGTATGGCTGGCACGTGGGCTTTTCCGCCGCCGGCATCGGCATGCTGCTCGGGCTGGTGATCTACATCACCGGCCGCCGCCACCTGCCACCGGATCCGCCGCGCAGCGAGCGCGCCACGCTGCCGTTCTCGGCGTTGTGGCAGCCGGCCTACCGGCCCTTGCTGCAGCTGATGACGATGATCGCCGGGTTGATCGTGATCTTCCGCCTGGCCTACGAGCAGATCGGCAACACGATCGCGATCTGGCTCGACACCGGGGTGGACCGCGTGCTCACCGCAGACTTCACCCTGCCGATGACCTGGTTCTTCTCGCTCAATCCGCTGCTGGTGTTTCTGATCACGCCACTGCTGGTACGGCGCTGGACGCGGCAGGCACGCGATGGCCGCGAGCCGGCCGCACTGACCAAGATGGCCATCGGTGCCGCGGTGGTCGGCCTGTCGTTCGCGCTGGTCGCGGTGCTCGGCGGTGAAGCGTCGGCCAAGGTCGGCTGGCTGTGGGCCGCGCTGTTCTTCGCGATCTTCACCTTCGGCGAGCTCTTCATCCTGCCGGTGGGACTGGGCCTGTTCGCCCGCCTGGCGCCGGTGGGCTTCGGTGCCACCATCATCGCGTTCTGGTTCCTGGCCTCGTTTGGCGGCAACCTGCTGGCCGGCGCGGTCGGCACGCTGTGGTCGACGCTTTCCAGCACGGTGTTTTTCGCGCTGATGGCGGGCACCTGCATGTTCGTTGCGGTCCTGCTGCTGCGCCTGGAGCGTCGAGCACGGCCACTGCTCGCCAACAACACAGCCCCCACCCAACCCCCTGCGGACTGACGCCACGCGGCTGTATCAGCCGTGGCTGGCGACCGTGTTTTCTGCCTGACCCCGTCCCTGATTCCGGAGAGACCGCCACATGCGCAAGCCGATCAACCGCTCGATCCTCGCCTCCACCATCACCCTGTGCTGCATGGGCCTTGCCACCACCGCGATGGCGCAGGATGCCGACGCCGATGACAGCCGCAGCACCCCCGATGTCGTGGAGCTGGACCGCGTGGTGGCCACCGCGCAGAAGCGCAGCGAGAACGTCATGGAGGTGGCGGCCGGCGTCAGCGTGATCAGCGAAGAACGGCTGGAAGCGTTCGGTGCGACCCGCTTGAACGACTTCGCCGCCTACGTGCCCGGCTTCCAGGTCGACAGTGGCGGCGCACCGGGCCAGACCACGATGGCGCTGCGCGGTGTCGCGCCGCTCGGCGGCGGCTCGATCATCGGTACCTACATCGATGACACCCCGATCGGCCCCAGCAGCAACAAGCAGCGCGCGACCACCTACGCGCTGGATCTGCTGCCGTATGACATCCAGAGCGTGGAAGTGCTGCGCGGCCCGCAGGGCACGCTGTATGGCGCCAGCTCGATGGGCGGCCTGTTCAAGTACATCACCAAGGCCGCCGACCCGGATGGCTTCGAGTTCCGCGCCGGCATGGACGTCAACGCCACCAAGGAAGCGGGCGACGTGGGCACCGGCGTGCGCACCTCGTTCAACGTGCCGCTGATCGAAGGCAAGCTGGGCCTGCGTGCCAGCCTGTCGCGCCAGGGCACGCCCGGCTATGTGGACCAGCCCGACCTCACCGGCGACGACGCCAGGGACAGCAACGGCTATTACCAGCTCGCCTCCCGGCTGGCATTGACCTGGCGCATCAGCGACACCGCCAACCTGCGCGTGCAGGCGTTGTCGCAGATCGTGGATGCCGACAACTCCAGCGCGGTGGGCCTGACCTATCCGACGCTGGAGCCGATCCGCGGCCCGCTCGAAGGCATCCTGCAACGCGCAACCCCGTACCGGATGGAGACCGACTACTACTCGGCGATCCTGGATTGGGACCTGGGCAACGCTGATTTCGTCTCCGCCACCAGCTTCTCCGAGACCCGCATGGATGAGGTGCAGGACTCCACGCTGGTCTATGGCGTGGCATGGCCGCTGCTGACGCCGTACCCGGCCGGCCAGGCGCAGTTCGATGTATTCCTCGGCACCCGTAAATGGACCCAGGAGTTCCGCCTCAGCTCCAAGGAGAGTGAGCGCTTTGAATGGTTGCTGGGCACCTTCTTCACCGGCGAGAAGAACGCCAACCGCCAGCAGGTGAGCGCCTACGATGCCAACGGCATCCCGCTGCCGTTCAATCCCGGCACCGCCAGCCTGCCCGGCACCTATGACGAGCAGGCGATCTTCGCCGACGTCACCTACAAGTTCAGCCCGCGCTTCGATGTCTCCGCCGGTGTGCGGCATGCGCGCAACCAGCAGGATTTCGAGCAGCACAGCACCGGCCTGCTGTACGGCCCGCGGCCGATCGATCTGGCCGACTCCGCCGATGACAGCGTGACCACGTGGAAGCTGGCCTCGCGCTGGCACCTCAACGACAGCACGATGATCTACGCGCGCTACGCCACCGGCTACCGCCCGGGCGGACCGAACGTATCGACCTCTGGCGTGGTGCCGATGACCAAGGCCGACACCCTGGACAACCTGGAGCTCGGCTTCAAATCGCACTTCTGGGACCGCCGCGCGATGATCGATCTGGCGCTGTTCCGGATCGACTGGGACGACATCCAGGTGCGCGTCTCCGAGAACGGCCTGAGCTGGATGGGCAACGCCGGCAGCGCGCGCAGCCAGGGTGCGGAACTGAGCCTGATGGTGCGGCCGGCCGAGCGCCTCACACTCGGCCTCAATGCGGCCTACATCGATTCGACGATCGGCGACGTACCGCCCTCCAGCGGCCTGGTCTCGGGCAGCCGCATGCCGATGACACCGCGGCTGAGCTGGTCGGGCACGATCGACTACGACGTCGATGTGAGCGACCAGTGGCGGGGCCGGGTCGGTGCCGGCTATCGGGTTACCGGCGAGCGCGTGGCCGGGGCGTACGACATCGACAGCTACAACGCGCTGGACCTGCATGCCGAGCTGACCAACATGACGTGGACGGTCCGCCTGTATGCGCGCAACGCCACCGACGAGCGCGCGTACGTCTCCACCGGCTCGGTGCGCGACGCGCTCAACCGCTATGTCGCGGTGACCGGCGTACCGCTGCAGCCGCGCACGATCGGCATGTCCATCGACTATCGCTACTGAGTCCAGCCACCTGCCATGGCGGCGCCCCGAGCTGCCGCCGGACCACCCGTCGGAAGAGAAAGGTAATAATCCTAATTAGGTTGCATATTCTCTGATTAGGACTTATACAGATCCAACCAGGTCAAACAACAGCGAGCCCCTCGTGAATGCTTCCCCTGCTCTCTTCTCTTCCCCGACCACTGGATCCGCCATGAGCTCGACGCCCACTGCCGCCGTGCAGGCCCTTGCCGCCCTCCCCCAGCCGTACCTGCTGTTCCTGGGCGACACCACCGAAGCCGGCTTCGCCAAGACCGCGATCGGCCTGCATGACTGGGCCCCGGAAGTGTGCGTGGCCGAGTGGAGCCTGCCGGGCTGCCCGATCAGCACCGGCCTGCCGAGCATGACGCCGGCCCAGGCGCGCGCGGCCGGTGCACGTGCGATGGTGATCGGCGTGGCCAACGGCGGTGGCGTGATTCCGCCGCAGTGGCTGCCGGCCCTGGTCGATGCGTTGGAAAACGGTCTGGACCTGGTCAGCGGCATGCACCAGAAGCTGGGTGACATTCCGGAACTGGCGGCCGCAGCCGAACGCCATGGGCGCGAACTGATCAACGTGCGCGTGCCGCCGCGTGGCATTCCGGTCGGCAACGGCCGCAAGCGCACCGGCAAGCGCGTGCTGACCGTCGGCACCGACTGCGCGCTGGGCAAGAAATACACCGCACTGGCACTGGCGCGCGGCCTGCGCGGGCTCGGCGTGGATGCCGACTTCCGTGCCAGCGGCCAGACCGGCATCCTGATCGCCGGCAGCGGCATTCCGATGGACGCGGTGGTGGCCGACTTCTCCGCCGGCGCCGCCGAACTGCTCAGCCCGAATGCGGCTGACGATCACTGGGATGTCATCGAAGGCCAGGGCTCGCTGTTCCACCCCGCCTACGCCGGTGTCAGCCTCGGGCTGTTGCACGGCAGCCAGCCGGATGTGTTCGTGGTCTGCCACCAGCCGGGGCGCAAGCACGTGCTCGGCTATCCGGACTACCCGCTGCCCTCCATCGAGGAAGTGATCGCGTTGACCGTGCAGCTGGGGCGCCGGACCAATCCTGATATCCGCTGCGTCGGCGTCAGTCTCAACACCCATGGCATGACCCACGCAGCGGCGGCGGCCGCCTGTGCCGAAGTCAGCGCGCGTCTTGGCCTGCCGGTGGCCGACCCGATGCGGCAAGATGGGGAATTCAACCGTTTGCTGGAGGCCTGCATCGCATGAAGATGACATCCCGTACCTTGAGCCTGTGCGTGGCGGCATTGCTGGGCCTGAGCCCACTCGCCGCGTTCAGCGCCGGCAAGACCAGCCCGGTGGAAACCGAAGTCGCGCGGCTGGCCACCCTGATCGACGGCAAGGTCGGTGTCTCGGCGTGGCGCCTGGATGGCAAGGGCGAGCAGGTCCATCTGAACCCCGACGAAGGGTTCCCGATGGCCAGCACGTTCAAGGTGGCGGTCGCGGCGGTGATCCTGACCAAGGTGGATGCCGGCGAACTGGCGTTGACCACGATGGTGCCGGTGCCGAAATCGTTCTATGTCGATTCGGAAGTGATCGCGGACCGCTTCATCCATGACGGTGTGAGCCTGTCGGTGCACAACCTGCTGGAGGTCATGCTGACCCAGAGCGACAACACCGCAACCGATGTGCTGGTGGCGCAGGCCGGCGGACCGGCCGCGGTCACCGCCTGGCTGCGCGCGCAGGGCATCGAAGGCCAGCGCCTGGATCGCAACACCCGCCAGCTGCTGAGCGATATCTTCGGCCTCGGCGATGAGCCGTTGACCAAGGAACGCGTCGCCGAACTGACCCTCGATCCGGAGGTGGTCAAGCGAACGAAAGCCGGCAACGAGGCCTTCGACAAGGACCCGCGCGACACCTCCACGCCACGCGCGATGTCGACCCTGTTGACCAGGCTGTTTACCGGCAAGGCGCTGAGCCCGGCCAGCACCGAGGTGCTGGTGCAGATCATGGAGCGTTGCCGGACCTGCAGCGCGCGCCTGCGTGGCAGCCTGCCGCCGGGCACCAAGGTGGCCGACAAGAGCGGCACCGTGGCCGGCACCGTCAATGATGTCGGCGTGGTCACCCTGCCCGACGGCAGCCAGTTCGCGATCTCCGTGTTCGTCAAAGCCAGCAATGCTCCGCGCAGCGAACGTGAGCGTGTGATCGCCGAGATCGCCCGCACCGTGCGCGACTTCTACCTGCTGCAGCCGACGGCCGCGCGCAAGTGACCGCCGCCGCCAGCCGGTTCCAGCGGTACCTGTTGCCCGGCCTGGCGTTCAAGTCCGCCGTGATCGGCGGCGGATACGCGACCGGCCGTGAGCTGGCGGAGTTTTTCCTGCCATCGGGCCCCTGGGGCGGCCTGGCCGCGATGGTGTTGTCGATGCTGATCTGGAGCGTGATCTGCATCCTGACGTTCCTGTTGGCCCGGGCGATCCGGGCCAACGATTACCGCACCTTCTTCCGGCATCTGCTGGGCCGTGGCTGGTGGACCTTCGAAGTGGCCTACCTGGCGCTGATCGTGGTGGTGCTGGCGGTGTTCGGCGCGGCCGCCGGCGAACTCGCCGCGACCATGTTCGGTTGGCCACGGATCGTCGGCACGCTGGTGCTGGTGGCGATCATCACCGGCGTAGTGCAGGCCGGGACCAACGCCGTCGAACGCATGTTCAAGCTGATGTCGGCCTTCATGTACCTGGTCTACGCCATTGCCGCGTGCCTGATCCTCTATCGCTTCGGCGGCGGCGCGATGGCGCAGCTGTCCAACACCCATGAGCTCGGCCAGGACTGGGTGCTCAACGGCGTGACCTACGCCGGCTACAACATGTTCGCGGCGGTCTCGATCCTGCTGGTGGTGCGCCACCTGCTGTGCCGGCGCGATGCGGTGATCGCCGGCGCCCTGGCCGGCCCGTTGGCGATCCTGCCGGCGATCGTGTTCTACATCTGCATGATCGCGTTCCTGCCGGACATCGCCGACGCGCCCCTGCCCTCAGACCTGATGCTCGGCCAGCTGGGCCTGCCGTGGTTCCAGTGGTTGTTCCGGCTGATGATCATGGTCGCGCTGGTCGAAACCGGCGTCACGCTGATGGCCTCGGTGGACGGCCGCATCAGCGTCAACTGGAAGGAACGTACCGGCGCCGCCCCGGGCCGCGGCATGCGGGTGGCGATCATTGCCGCCATCCTGCTGATGGCCGTGTTCCTGGCCGATGGGATCGGACTGGTCGCGCTGATCGCGAAGGGCTACCGGCTGCTGGCGTATGCGATCCTGGCCACCTATGTGGTGCCGCTGCTGGCGTACTCGGCGTGGCAGATCTGGACGCGCCGTGGGCAGGCCTTCACCGCGCCCGTCGGTGAGCTGCCCGATCCGCGTCCTGCGCTGGCCGATGCGCTCGGCGCTCACCCGCCACAGGCAAAGACCAGGAACTGATGCAGTGCGCGTGCCGGCGCGGACAGGTCTTCGTCCGGGCGCCAGACCAGGCCGACTTCCATCGGCGGCACCGCATCGGTGAGGGTGCGCACGTCGATCCGGCGCCCCTCCAGCGACCACGGGCGGTAGACCATGTCCGACAGGATGCTGACCCCGAAGCCGTAGGCGACCATGCCGCGCAGCGCTTCCAGCGACGAGGTGCGGAACACCACGTTGGGTTCGCGCCCGACCGAGCGCCAGTAGCGCATCGCCGACTCCTGCCCTTCGTCCACCATCAGCATGATGTACGGATACGGCTCCACGTCGGCCGGGCTGATCACCGGCAGCTGCAACAGCGGGTGCGACTCGGACAGCCACAGCTGGCGGCGCGAGCGGATCAATACCTGCCGCCGCAGCACATAGGGCTCGGCCATGTTGGAAATGATGCACAGCCCGAAATCCAGGTCACCGCTGCCGACGCCCTGCTCGATCGCGGCACGGTCCATATCGACCAGATCCACCTCCACCTGCGGGTAGGAGCGCTTGAAGCGCGCCAGCAGGCTCGGCAGGAAGTAACCGAGTACGGTGTAGGACGCGCCGATCCGCACCCGGCCCGGCAGGGTGTTGGCCAGGAACATCGGCTCGCTGAGGGCGTCCTGCAGCGTGTCCAGGATGTGCCGCACATGCTGGTGGAACCGATGGCCCTCGGCGGTCAGCCCGACCCCGTGCGGCATGCGGTCGAACAGTTTCAGCCCCAGCGAGGTTTCCAGCTGGGCGACCGCCGTGGTGATCACTGACTGGGAGACGTGCAGCTTGCGTGCGGCCTGTGAGAACTGCCCCAACTCGGCAGCTTCGGCAAAGTACCGCAGCTGGCGCAGGGTCATGTTGGCTGGGATTTGCATGCACGAGCTCCCGCGGAATGAAGATATCTGAATAAACAATACCTCATACGCAATTAAACAAATTTACGATAAGCCGCTGTGCCTCTAGACTTCACATCGGGTGCAATGCGCCATGGCCCCAGCCGCCTTGCAAGCGCTGGTCCTTACCCGCTTCGCGACGAGATCCTGACCGGATGTCGGCGCGCCAACATCGCCATTACCGTTGCCCCCCGCCTGCGGTATGCCTGTAGCTCCATGACCCAAGCCCAGCGAGGCCCCTGACATGTCATCACCCCAGATCCCCGCCACGAGCGAGCCGTTGCGTCTGCACGTGCCCGAGCCCAGCGCCCGTCCCGGCGAGGCCACCGACTTTTCCTATCTGAAGCTGAGCCCCGCCGGCGCGGTCGACAAGCCGCCCGTGGACGTGAGCGCCAGCCAGACCGCACCGCTGACCAGCCAGCTGATCCGCGTGCTGGATGACAACGGCGACGCCGTGGGCCCGTGGGCCGCCGATATCGACGACGCCGTGCTGCTGCGTGCCATGCACGCCATGCTCAAGACGCGCGCCTATGACGCGCGCATGCTGATCGCCCAGCGCCAGAAGAAGACCTCGTTCTACATCCAGTGCCTGGGCGAGGAAGCCATCGCCGTCGGCCAGACCCTGGCGCTGCGCGATGACGACATGCAGTTCCCGACCTACCGCCAGCAGGGCATCCTGGTCACCAAGGAAGTGCCGATGGTGGACATGATGTGCCAGGTGCTGTCCAACGCGGCCGACCCGCTGAAGGGCCGCCAGCTGCCGATCATGTACTCGTACAAGGATTACGGCTTCTTCTCGATCTCCGGCAACCTGACCACCCAGTACATCCAGGCGGTGGGCTGGGCGATGGCCTCGGCGATCAAGGGCGACACCCGCATCGCCACCGCATGGGTAGGTGATGGCGCCACCGCCGAAGGCGATTTCCACGCCGCGCTGACCTTCGCGCACGTGTACCGCGCCCCGGTCGTGCTCAACGTGGTCAACAACCAGTGGGCGATCTCCACCTTCCAGGCCATCGCCGGCGGTGAGAACACCACCTTCGCCGCGCGCGGCGTGGGCTACGGCATTCCGTCGCTGCGCGTGGACGGCAACGATCTGCTGGCCGTGTACGCCGCTTCGCGCTGGGCCGCCGAACGTGCCCGCAGCAACCTGGGGCCGACCCTGATCGAGTGGGTCACCTACCGCGCCGGCCCGCATTCCACCTCGGATGATCCCTCCAAGTATCGCCCTGCCGACGATGCGCAGCAGTTCCCGCTCGGCGATCCGATCGACCGCCTGAAGCAGCACCTGATCAAGCGTGGCCTGTGGAGCGAGCAGCAGCACGACGCGCTCCGCGCCGAACTGGATGCCGAGATCCTGCGTGCCCTCAAGGAAGCCGAGACCCACGGGTTGCTCGGCAGCGACAACCGTCCCGGTGCGGCCCTCATGTTCGAAGACGTCTACAAGGACATGCCCGAACATCTCCGTCGCCAGCGTCAGCAGTTGGGAGTCTGAACACATGAGCGGGATTGAACAGAACAACACCGGCGGTACGCCGATGACCATGATCCAGGCGCTGCGCTCGGCGATGGACGTGATGCTGGAACGCGACGACAACGTGGTGATTTTCGGCCAGGACGTGGGCTACTTCGGTGGCGTGTTCCGCTGCACCGACGGCCTGCAGACCAAGTACGGCAAGCAGCGCGTGTTCGATGCGCCGATTTCCGAGAACGGCATCGCCGGCGCGGCGATCGGCATGGCCGCCTACGGCCTGCGCCCGGTCGCTGAAATCCAGTTCGCCGATTACATCTACCCGGCCTACGACCAGATCGTCTCCGAAGCGGCGCGCATGCGCTATCGCTCCGGCGGCAGCTTCACCTCCTCGCTGGTGTTCCGCACCCCGTGCGGCGGTGGCATCTACGGCGGCCAGACCCACAGCCAGAGCCCGGAGGCGATCTTCGCCCATGCCACCGGCCTGCGCACCGTCATGCCCTCCAACCCGTACGACGCCAAGGGCCTGCTGATCGCCTCGATCGAGAACGACGATCCGGTGATCTTCCTGGAGCCCAAGCGCCTGTACAACGGCCCGTTCGACGGTCACCACGACCGCCCGGTCACCGCGTGGTCCAAGTACCCGGACAACCTGGTGCCGGAGGGCTACTACAACGTGCCGCTGGACAAGGCCGCCATCGCCCGCGAAGGCAAGGCACTGACGATCGTCACCTACGGCACCACTGTGTGGGTGGCCAAGGCCGCCGCCGAAGATGCCGGGATCGATGCCGAAGTGATCGACCTGCGCAGCCTGTGGCCGCTCGACCTGGACGCCATCGTCAATTCGGTCAAGAAGACCGGCCGCTGCATCGTGCTGCACGAAGCCACCCGCACCTGCGGCTTCGGCGCCGAACTGGTCGCGCTGGTGCAGGAGCACTGCTTCTATCACCTGCAGGCCCCGGTGGAACGCGTTACCGGCTGGGACACCCCGTATCCGCACGCGCAGGAATGGGACTACTTCCCGGGTCCGTCCCGGGTCATCGATGCAATGCAGCGCGTGCTGGAGGACTGAACCATGGGACATCACGTCATCAAGATGCCGGACATCGGTGAAGGTATCGCCGAAGTCGAACTGATCACCTGGAAGGTCGAGGTCGGTGGCCCGGTCGCCGAAGACCAGGTCGTGGCCGAGGTCATGACCGACAAGGCCATGGTCGAGATCCCCTCGCCGGTCGCCGGTACCGTGGTCTCGCTGGGCGGCAAGCCCGGCCAGATGATGGCCGTGGGCAGCGAGCTGATCCGCCTGGAAGTGGAAGGTGCCGGCAATGCCAGCGCCGCCAGTGCGCCGGCTGCCGCAGCGCCCGCCGAGCCGGTTGCTGCACCCAAGGCTGCTGCACCGGCAGCTGCACCTGCGGCCGCCGCCGAACCTGCACCGGTTGCAACGCCGGCCAAGGCTGCCGCAGCGCCCGCGCCCGCCCCTGCCGCCAAGCAGGACGCGCGCGGCGCGGTCACCAACGGCGTGCTCAACGCCGGTGAAGCCCCGCTGGCGTCGCCGGCCGTGCGCCGCCGCGCCTGGGACCTGGGCATCGAGCTGCGCTACGTGCCGGCCACCGGCCCGGGCGGTCGCATCCTGCAGGCCGATCTGGACGCCTACGCCGCCGCCGGTGGCAAGGCGCAGCCGGTTGGCGGCACTGCCGGCGGCAGCAGCTACGCGCGCCGTGCCGGCGAGCAGCAGGTGCCGATCATGGGCCTGCGCCGCAAGATCGCGCAGAAGATGCAGCAGTCGTGGTCGACCATTCCGCACATCACCTATGTGGAAGAAATCGACGTCACGGAAGTGGAAGCCCTGCGCGCCAAGCTCAACGAGCGCTGGGCCAAGGAGCGCGGCAAGCTGACCCTGCTGCCGCTGCTGGCACGCGCCGTGGTGCTGGCCGCACGCGACTTCCCGCAGATGAACGCCCGGTTTGATGACCAGGCCAACATCGTGACCCGCTATGAAGGCGTGCAGCTGGGCATCGCGACCCAGAGCGAGGTCGGCCTGTCGGTGCCGGTGGTCGCGCATGCCGAGTCGCTGGACCTGTGGCAGACCGCCACCGAGATCGCGCGCCTGGCCAATGCCGTGCGCGTCGGCAAGGCAACGCGTGAGGAGTTGTCCGGCTCCACCATCACCATCAGCAGCCTCGGTGCCGTTGGCGGTGTGGTGTCGACCCCGATCATCAACCATCCGGAAGTGGCGATCGTCGGCGTGAACCGCATCATCGAACGCCCGATGTTCCGCGAGGGCCAGGTGGTGGCGCGCAAGCTGATGAATCTGTCGTCCTCGTTCGACCATCGCATCGTCGATGGCATGGATGCGGCCGAGTTCGTGCAGGCGATCCGTACGCGCCTGGAAACCCCGGCCCTGCTGTTCGTGGAGTAAGCGATGTCCAATACCCTTCAAACCCAGCTGCTGATCATCGGAGGCGGTCCCGGCGGTTACATCGCCGGCATCCGCGCCGGCCAGCTCGGCGTCAAGACCATCGTGGTCGAGGGCGTCAATCCGGGTGGCACCTGCCTCAACATCGGATGCATTCCGTCCAAGGCGCTGATCCATGCCGCCGAGGAATTCGCCAAGGTCACCGCGTATGCGGCGGGCACCTCGCCGCTGGGCATCAGCGTGCAGGCCCCGTCGCTGGACCTGGCCAAGACCGTCGCGTGGAAGGCCGGCATCGTCAAGAAGCTGACCGGTGGCGTCAGCGCGCTGCTGAAGAAAAACGGCGCGCAGCTGATCAAGGGCTGGGCCACGATCGTCGACGGCAAGACCGTCGAGATCGCCGGTGCCGCCGAAGACGGCGGCACGCTGCGCATCAGCTGCGAGCACCTGCTGCTGGCCACCGGCTCGGTGCCGGTGGAGCTGCCGTTCCTGCCGTTCGGCGGCAAGGTCATCTCCTCCACCGAAGCCCTCTCGCCGACCTCGCTGCCGAAGCAGCTGATCGTCGTCGGTGGCGGTTACATCGGCCTGGAGCTGGGCACGGTCTACCGCAAGCTCGGCTGCGAAGTGACGGTGGTGGAGGCCCAGGAACGCATCCTGCCTGCCTACGACGCCGAGCTGACCAAGCCGGTGGCCACGCATCTGGAGAAATCCGGCGTGAAGCTGCTGACCGGCCACAGCGTGCTCGGCCTGGCCGACAACGGCCAGCTGCGCGTGCGTGACAAGGACGGTAACGAAATCGCGCTGGACGCCGACCAGATCCTGGTCGCGGTCGGCCGTCGCCCGAAGACCGACGGCTTCAATCTGGAATCGCTGCAGCTGGATCTGACCGGCAAGGCGATCAAGATCGACGACCAGTGCAAGACCTCGATGCGCAACGTGTGGGCCATCGGCGATGTCGCCGGTGAGCCGATGCTCGCGCACCGTGCGATGGCACAGGGCGAACTGGTGGCTGAGATCGTCAGCGGCAAGAAGCGCCACTTTGTGCCGGCCGCGATTCCGGCGGTGTGCTTCACCGACCCGGAAATCGTGGTGGTCGGGCTGTCGCCGGACGAAGCCAAGGCGCAGGGCATCGAGACCAAGGTCGCGCTGTTCCCGTTCGCGGCCAATGGCCGTGCGATGTCGCTGGAATCCTCCGATGGCTTCGTGCGCGTTGTCGCACGCAGCAGCGACCACCGCATCCTCGGCTGGCAGGCCGTGGGCGTGCAGGTCTCGGAACTGTCGATCGCCTTCGTGCAGTCGATTGAGATGGGTGCCACGTTGGAAGATATCGCCGGGACGATCCATCCCCACCCGACGTTGGGTGAGGCGGTGCAGGAAGCGGCGCTGCGTGCGTTGGGGCATGCGTTGCATATCTGAGGCATCTGCACGGCGCTGCTGAGGAATCGGCAGCGCTGGATGTCCAGGCAGTAAAAGAAACGGCCCGCACTGCGGGCCGTTTCTTTGTGTTGCTTCCGGTATGCCGCAACGAGCGGCCGTGCCTGTTGGCGGTGGCGGCCACCGGCCCTCCATGCCGCCGGGCGCGTTACCGCCCGTCCTGGGGCGCTCCGCCCGCCTGGCTTACGCGCGTCGCGGCAAGAATCCAGGTCATGTCCGAGGTCGACCACGGCACGATGTGTGGCGACCGCGCCGGCAAGGGCGCCGCATCCGTCGGCCAGCCATCGATACCGGCCGCGGCCTGCACCTCCACCGGGCCACTGTCCGCCGGCCAGCGCAGCTCTATTCCGTCCGGGCCCGGTGCCTGCCAACGCAACCGCGACCAGCGGTCCGCCTCGTCCAGCAGTGGCGCGTCCTCGCCCTGCAGCTGCACATTGCGCACGACGGCCCCGCTCTTGAGCCGTACGCGGAGTTCGCGTGTGCCTGCCGGTGCCAGCACGCGCAGTATCGACTGGCCGGTATCGGCAGCGTAGTAACGCTCGAAACGCACCGGCCCCGGCACCGCAATGGCCTCGGCCTTGGTCGCCCAGACAGCCGTCAGATCCATCGCGGGTATCGGAATGCGTACAGGCTCAGCCTGCGCGCCGCCCAACGCACGTCGGCTCCAGTCAGACAACTGCGGCAGTAAACTGACGCGGTGGTAGTGCTGGTTGTCTGGATCGGCGACGAACAGCACCTGGGACAGTTCGGGGTAGCGCGTGCGGTCCGCCTGGGTCAACGACGCGGCAGCCAGCAGACCCGCAGCCGCCAGCAGCGTCACCAGCGCAGCGATCACCAAGCCGCGCCCACCCTCGGCCACACGTACCCACGGCAGGAGCAGTACAGCCAGCCACGCGAACGGCAATGCCAACACTTCCGGCGTTCCGAAGCCGATGGCCTCGAACAGCTGCAGCGCGAAGTGAAAGACATGGGCCAATGCGAATGCGGTGATCACCGCCGCAGCAATCACACGCAGCGCGGTCAGCGGCGCGTGCGCCGGCAGCAGCCAGGCCACCGCGGCCACCGCCAGCAGCGGCCACAGCAGCAATGGCGCCAGCTCCGGCGCGAGCACCTGCACCACCGCGCCGATGATCCAGGCCACCAGCAAGGCACCCAATCGCACGCTTTCACCGCGCGCAGCGGTCCCCGCGCTGGTCCAGGCCAGCAGCGCCACCAGCACGCCCAGCAGCAGCCCGATCACATCCACCCCACCCCGCAGCGAAGCGCACGCACCGGCCACCAGCGCCAGCGCGGCAGCCGGTTTGCGTGCCGCCTTGCAGGCCAGCAGTGCGCCCAGCGCCAGCACCACGCCGATCGCCAACAGCCCCTCGCCTGCCGCCAGCTTGGAGAATGCCGCCAGCAGGTCGCGATTGTTCACCAGCGTGGCATCGCCGCCGCCCAGCAACCGGTAGGACACGCGCACGGCCAGCGCCACCGACAGCAGCGCCAGCGGCCACCAGGCCACGCCACTGACCACGCCCCGCCAGCCGCCCTGGCTGAAGGTGGCCCGGCGTGCGACCACGACAAGGACCAGCAGTCCAATCGCCAGCACGCACCAGCCGGACCACGTCGGCACGTTGATCATCCAGCCGCCGGGAAGATCGCTATAGATCGCATCTTGGGTGGAGGTCGGCAGCGTCGCCGAGGTCGCCAGCTGGCGCACCATAGGCAGCACCTGCGCGCCCATGTGCTGCACGCTGCCCGGGTCGAGGTTCGCCACGCTCGCGGTCGCGGCGTGGTAGTCGATCTGGCTGCCGATGATCGCGAAATTGAGCCCGGGAATACCCTTCTGCGCCGGCACCGTGAAGTCGGTGCCGTTGGGCATGTAGCGGTAGACGAAGCCGGTCAGCGAATTGCCCAGCGGCTGCGGCGCGAGTTTGGCGAACGTGCCCAGCAGCGCCGCATTGCCCGGCCCGGTTTCGAACAGCACCGCACGGCCACTGCTGCCGCGCGCCTCCAGATTGATGACGGTGCCGATGCGCGACGCCAGCGGATGCGACGCGAAGAACGCACGTGCGCCGAGCAGGCCGGCCTCCTCCGCATCGGTGAACAGGAACACCACGTCACGCTGCCGCACGTCGCTCTGCAGCGCACGGGATATCTCCAGCATCACCGCCACGCCAAGGCCATCGTCGGCCGCGCCGGGCGAATGGGGGACGGTGTCGTAGTGCGCCATCAGCAGCACCGCCGGCAGACTGCGATCGTGGCCCGGCAGTACCGCGACCACGTTCTCGACATTGGCCGCTCGCACGCCACGTCCGTCGCCCTTGCCGTACTCGGCAGCCGCCTGACCACGCTGCACGGATACCTGGAGTCCAGCCTGCTGCAGGTGGTTTACCAGTTGGTCGCGAACCCTTTCCGCAGCCGCTGAGCCGGTGGGATGCGGTTCGGCCGCGATCCAGCTCAGGTACTGCATCGCGCGTGCGGCCGAGAACTCAGCCGTGGCGATGCTGGCGGGCTGCGGCTGCGGGGTTTTCTGTGCGCTCCAGGCGGACCATGCGGCGATGACGATGCTGAGCAGCAGCAGTGGCAGCGCGTACCGTGCGGCGCCGCGGGATGATCGGAGCGCGCTCATGCGCGCCCCCTGTGATCCAGGTCATTCGCCAGGCTGCAGAAGAGCGGGATAACGAGCACAGGGGCAATCCAGCAAGGATGACCTTCACAGGATTACAAAGCAGTTTCCGATCTGTCAAACAATTTTCTGATCAGCCAAGATGCGGATTCCCCTCGTGATTCACCGCGGAGCTGGGAACGCCGAAGCACCGGTCGAACGCCCAGTTGTATGCAAACGTATAGAAAGGGATGTAGACGATGAACACCAGGTCCAGGACAAATGCCTGGATCAGCGTAATGCCCAGCCACCACGCGATGAGCGGGACCAGAAAACACACCAGGGTGAGCTGGAACGCTACGGCATGCAGGACGCGTCGGCCTACCGTGCGCGTCCGGTCGCGTTGCCGTCGCTCCCATGCCTCGAACAGGTAGTTGAAGCTCACGTTCCATACCGTGGCGATCCCCGTGATCATCAGCGCCAGCAGCCCTGTCGTCGCCGGTGACTTGCCCGTCAGCACGGTCATGACCATCGCTCCCACCACCAGTCCAAGAAGCTCATAGCCCCCGACGTAAATCACCTTGCGTTTTACTCCCTGCATCACATCCTCCTGCTTGGTCACTGGCGAAGGGTGTGGATGCTATATTCAGAAAGGTTGATTGAAAAAGTCATCTCCTTTCAGAAGCACTGACAGATACATGTCCCTGTCCAGCGAAGACATCGATCTCTTCCTCGCGGTGGTCGACCACGGCTCTTTCTCCGGCGCGGCCCGCGCGTTGCGCCGGGTGCCGTCAGCCGTGAGCATGGGCATCGCCAACATCGAGGCCGGATTGGGCTATCCCCTGTTCGACCGCTCGCGCCGCGAGGCGTTGCCGACCGCACAAGCGTTGGCCCTGGTGCCCCACGCACGTTCCGTCGCCAGCAGGCTGCGGTTGCTGCAGATCCATGCCGTGGAGCTGTCGCAGGATCTGGAGAGCACCCTGACGGTGGCCGTCGCCGCCGGTGTTCCAGACCAGGCGATGCTGGAGGCACTGGCGCAGGTAGGCTTCCGGTACCCGCTGCTGCGGGTGAACCTGCTGCGACAGCCCCAGGACCAGGTCCGGGAGAGGCTGCACCAGGAACTGGCCGACCTGGCCCTGCTGCCCGTCTCGACAGAGGTGGATCGGGAAGAAGCCTTTACCCATGTCGCCGACATGCTTTTCGTCGCCGTCGCTTCGGCCACGGCGGATACGCCCGGCCTCCCGGCAGACCTGCGGCGCCTGGAGGATCTCAGCGGCAGCCGCCAGATCGTCATCGCTGGACCCGGCGACGGTGTCGCAGACCGGCGGCTGCTGGTCTCCGATGCCCGATGGCACGTGGACTCGGTTGAAGCGGCGTTGGGCCTGGTGTCGCGCGGCGCCGGCTGGGCCAACCTGCCTATGGATGTTGTTGAGGTCGCCGTTGCTGCTGGTCGCGTGAGGGTGCTCGCGTTCGACAACCTGGCCAACGGCGTCACGATGCCGGTGCATCTGGTGTGGCTGCGCAGAAAACCGGTGCGACGGGCCGCTGGGGACGTGATCGCGCTGATGCGCCAGGACCCCCACTGACGTGAGGCGGAAACGCAGCGGAGCGGAATGCCGACTGCAGTGCTCTTGCATGTCATGTAAACAGAAAGTAACGAAAAAGCCCGCATTTCTGCGGGCTTCCTTGTAGGTCAGGACATCTGGATACCAGCCAACGCCGGAACCGGACTCATTCCCACTCATCATCAGCAGGTCTCGCAAGCCCGCGTGGCTAAAGGGATTTTCGATGATCGACAGGGGCCCTTACCGTCGCTTTTACCGTCATCCGACAAGAGCTTTGTCTGGTGCGGAAGATGGAGAGATTTGCAGGGCGACGACTCTGGCAACACCATCGTCAATCACCTTCTGGGATAGCGCAGACAAGCGCAGCGGTCTTCCTCCTATCCTCACTTCACTGAGACCTTCGAAATCGCCTGCCCTCCCCTCTTGAACCCATGATCCCGCGCGCTTAGCCGTTCAACAGGCGGCCGCCGTCAAGTACGATTTCAGAGCCGACCGTCCAGCGCGACTCGTCGGATGCCAGGTACAGCACTGCTTTGGCCACCTCGTCGGAGGTACCGAAGCGGCCAAGCGGAATGGTTGCCGCGATCGCTTTGTTAACCTGCTCGCGATACGCTTCCGGAATACCGGCCTTGTCGTAAAGCGGAGTCTCGACGGGGCCAGGGCTCACTGCGTTGACACGGATGCCGCGGCCCAGCAGTTCGGTCGAGAGCGTCTTCGACATGTTCAGCAATGCGGCCTTCGTTGCGGCATACACCGACGAGCGATCTGCGCCTGCATGCGCGCTGACGGAAGTGGTCAACACGACGGAAGCAGGATTTGCGAAGACCGGCAAAAGCGCCTGCATCAGGAAGTACGGCCCTTTGACGTTGATGTCGAAAATGCGGACGAACATGTCTTCCGTCCATTCCTCAATGGGCCGCCAGATGGATACGCCGGCATTGAGGAAGGCAACGTCGAGTTGGCCGTAGTGTTCCTTGATGGCTTGTGCCAGCTCCCTTTGTGCAGCAACGCTGGCCGAGTCGGCGCGCAGCACCGGCACTTCCGGGCCCAGTTCGGCCTGGGCCCTTGCAATCGAATCGAGGTTGACGCCCGTTACGATCACGCGAGCGCCCTCCGCCAGGAACTGCTTTGCCGTTTCCAGCCCGATGCCACTGGTGCCGCCAGTAATGAGAGTACGTTTACCTTGCAAGCGCGCCATTTGAATTCTCCGGTGAATGACGACCACCGTGGTCGACATGGAGAAATATGCGCTCATGCCCCACAGCAGATAAGACTGTCTGTTCGCATATAATTCATGCAGATCAGGCATGAATAGAGGCGGCTCCGTGGACCGATTTCTTTTGATGACATGCTTTGCGCGTGCTGTGGAAACCGGGAGCTTTTCGGCAGCAGGGCGGGATCTAGGGTTGGGGCAGCCCAATGTGAGCCGCTATGTAGCAGCTCTGGAGGATCATCTGCAGACGCGCTTGCTACACCGGTCTACGCGGAAGTTGTCCTTGACGCCGGAGGGCGAACGCTACTACGCGGACATCCGGCGCATCCTGGATGCGGTGGATGAATCCGAATCGTCCTTCAGGAGCAACGTCGACCCATCAGGGCTCTTGCGCGTAGCCTGTCCTACAGCTCTCGCACATGCGTTTGTGCTGCCGCACGTGCCGGCCTTTCTGGAGCGCTACCCTCAATTGAACTTGGATCTCCAACTCAACGATCGATACGTAGACCTGGTCAATGAAGGCACCGAACTCGCGATCCGCATAGGACAGCTGGAGGACAGCGCCCTGCGCGCGCGGCCTCTTGGATGGTATGAGCGGGTCTTCGTCGCCAGCAAGGACTACTTGGCCAAACGTGGAGTTCCGCAGACCCCGGATGATCTACGCGACCACGATTGCATCATCTACACCTTGCTGTCGTCCGGGGCGACCTGGCGATTCCGGGACGCGGAAATTCCGATCAGCGGCAGGCTCAGGGTCAACTCGCCCGACGCCGTGAGTGCAGCGGTCGCAGCGGGCCTGGGTGTGACACATGGACCTGCGTGGCTCTTTCAGGACGGACTGAACAGCGGCAGATTGCAGTTCATTCTCAGCAACCATACGGCTCCCCCTGTCCCGGTGCAGATGGTCTACGTCGCCAACAGGCTGCTTCCGACGCGGGCCATCGTGTTCATGGATTTCATGGCTGACGTGTTCTCAAGGATTCCAGCCTTGAACGGCAGCATGCCTGTGCCGACTCGATAAGACGAGACGACAAAGCGTGCGTCCAGAAATGAAAAGAGCGCCGAAGCGCTCTTTTCCTTTACTCGATCAACCAGCAGGATCACTCCCACTCAATCGTAGCCGGCGGCTTCCCCGAGATGTCATAGACAACCCGCGACACCCCCCGCAGCTCATTGATGATCCGGTTGCTCACCGTACCCAAAAACTCATACGGCAGATGCGCCCAATGCGCCGTCATGAAATCGATGGTCTCCACCGCACGCAGCGCAATCACCCACTCATAAGCCCGCGCATCCCCCACCACGCCCACCGACTTCACCGGCAGGAACACCGCGAACGCCTGGCTGGTCTTGTCGTACAGGTCGGCCTTGCGCAGCTCATCAATGAAGATGGCATCGGCCTTGGCCAGCAGCTCGGCGTATTCGCGCTTCACTTCGCCGAGGATGCGCACGCCCAGGCCCGGGCCCGGGAACGGATGGCGGTAGACCATGCTGCGCGGCAGGCCGAGCTCAACGCCGAGGCGACGCACTTCGTCCTTGAACAGCTCGCGCAGCGGCTCCACCAGGCCCAGCTTCATGTGCTCCGGCAGGCCGCCCACGTTGTGGTGGCTCTTGATCACGTGCGCCTTGCCGGTCTTGCTGCCGGCCGACTCGATCACGTCGGGGTAAATGGTGCCCTGTGCCAGCCACTTGGCGTTGCTCAGCTTGTTGGACTCTTCATCGAAGATGTCCACGAACAGGTTGCCGATGATCTTGCGCTTGGCTTCCGGATCGCTCACGCCTTCGAGCTTGCTGAAATAGCGGTCCGCGGCATTCACGCGGATCACCTTGACGCCCATGTGCTCGGCGAACATCGCCATCACCTGGTCGCCTTCCTGCCAGCGCAGCAGGCCGGTATCGACGAACACGCAGGTCAGCTTGTCGCCGATCGCCTTGTGCAGCAGCGCGGCCACGACGGACGAATCGACGCCGCCGGAGAGGCCCAGGATCACTTCGTCATCGCCCACCTGTTCGCGCACGCGGGCGATCTGGTCGTCGATGATGTTGGCGGCGGTCCACAGGGTTTCGCAGCCGCACACATCCACCACGAAGCGGCGCAGCAGCGCCTGGCCCTGCAGGGTGTGGGTCACTTCCGGGTGGAACTGCACGCCGTACCAGCGCTTTTCTTCGTTGGCCATCGCGGCCACCGGGATGCGATCGGTCACGGCGGTGACGGTGAAGCCCGGCGGCGCGACGGAGACGTGGTCGCCGTGGCTCATCCAGACATTCAACTTCGGCTCGCCGCCGTGGTCGCTCAGGCCCTTGAACAGCGCGTCCGGGGCGACGACGTTGACTTCGGCATGGCCGAACTCACGCTGGTCGGCCGCTTCGGTGGCGCCACCGAGCTGGGCGGCCAGGGTCTGCATGCCGTAGCAGATGCCGAAGATCGGCAGGCCGCTGTCGAATACTTCCTGCGGTGCGGCAGGCGCACCCGGCAGCGTGGTCGATTCCGGGCCACCGGACAGGATGATGCCCTTGGCGCCGAACGCGGCGATGTCGGCCGGGTTGTGGTCCCATGCCCAGATCTCGCAGTACACGCCGAGTTCGCGGATGCGGCGCGCGATCAGCTGGGTGTACTGGGCGCCGAAATCGAGGATGAGGATCTTGTCGTTATGGATGTTGGTCATGGTGCCCGGGCAATGCAGGAGTAAATACGGGAAACACAGCGTCGTTACCGGCGGCCGATAGAGAAAGAGGAACGGGAATCAGCTTCCTCGTTCCTCTTTGCTCATGCCGCATCAGGCGCGGTAGTTCGGCGGCTCTTTGGTGATCTGCACGTCGTGGACGTGGCTCTCACGTTGGCCGGCGCCGCTGATCTTGACGAACTTCGGCTTGGTGCGCATGTCATCGACGGTGCCGCAGCCCACGTAGCCCATGGTGGCGCGCAGGCCGCCCATCAGCTGGTGGATGATGCCGCCGACCGGGCCGCGATACGGCACGCGGCCTTCGATGCCTTCGGGCACCAGCTTGTCGGCGCTGGAGGCGTCCTGGAAGTAGCGGTCCTTGGACCCCTTCTCCATCGCGGCCAGCGAGCCCATGCCGCGGTAGCTCTTGTAGGAGCGGCCCTGGAACAGCTCGGTCTCGCCGGGCGATTCCTCGGTACCGGCCAGCAGGCCACCGATCATGATGGTGGAGGCACCGGCGGCGAGCGCCTTGCCGATATCACCGGAGTAGCGGATGCCACCGTCGGCGATCAGCGGGATGCGATCCTGCAGCGCCTCGGCGACCAGGTCGATCGCAGTGATCTGCGGCACGCCGACACCGGCGACGACGCGCGTGGTGCAGATCGAGCCCGGGCCGATGCCGACCTTGACCGCGTCCGCACCGCTGTCCAGCAGCGCCAGTGCGGCTTCACCGGTGCAGATGTTGCCACCGACGACCTGCACCTGCGGGAAGTGCTTCTTGACCCAGCTGACGCGGTCCAGCACGCCCTGCGAGTGGCCGTGCGCGGTGTCCACCACCAGCACGTCCACCCCGGCGGCGACCAGCGCCTCGACCCGGCGGTCGGTATCGCCACCGACGCCGACGGCCGCGCCGACCAGCAGGCGGGTGGCGGTGTCCTTGGCGGCGTTCGGGTAATCGGTGTTCTTCTGGATGTCCTTGACGGTGATCAGGCCGCGCAGGGCGAAATCATCGTTGACGACCAGGATCTTCTCGATGCGGTTGCGGTGCAGCAGCTGCAGCACTTCATCGGAGGCCGCGCCTTCCTTGACCGTGATCAGGCGATCCTTCTTGGTCATGATGTGGCGGACTGGATCGTCCAGCTCGGTCTCGAAGCGCATGTCACGGTGGGTGACGATGCCGACCAGCTGGCCGCCGCCGTCCACCACCGGCACGCCGGAGATGTTGCGCGCCTGGGTCAGGGCCAGCACGTCGCGGATGGTGGTTTCCGGGCCGACGGTGATCGGGTCGCGGATGACGCCGGCCTCGAACTTCTTGACCTTGGCGACTTCGGCAGCCTGCTGCTCGACGCTCAGATTCTTGTGGATGATGCCCATGCCGCCGAGCTGGGCCATGGCGATGGCCAGGCGGGCTTCGGTAACGGTATCCATGGCAGCCGAAAGGATCGGAAGCTTCAGCCGCAGGTCGCGCGTCAGGCGCGTTTCCAGACTGACGTCCTTGGGCAGGATGATGGAATGAGCGGGGACGAGGGAGACGTCGTCGTAGGTGAGAGCTTCAGCCTGGATGCGCAGCATCGGCATACCCGAGATGTGGGGAAGCGCGACATTTTACCCTGATTCGGGCGTCTTTGGCAGGGGTCAGATGCGACGCTGTGTCGCGCCGACGGTCGGGGGGTAGAGCCGACCGTTGGTCGGCTGCCTCTGGATCGATCTGCCACCGCGCCAAGAGCAGCCGACCAACGGTCGGCTCTACCAGGGGCGGCAGCCCAGGACCGCAGGGGCGGCAGGTGTCGGCCGGTCCGGGATCGCGGCCACAGCCTGCGCCGGCCAGCGGCCGGCACTACCCGGGTCAGAACGCCTCGGCCGCCTCGATCGTGTTCTGCATCAGGGTGGCCACGGTCATCGGCCCTACCCCGCCCGGGACCGGGGTGATCCAGCTGGCGCGCTGGGCGGCGGCCTCGAAGCCGACATCGCCGACCAGGCGGCCGTCATCCAGGCGGTTGATGCCCACGTCGATCACCACGGCGCCCGGCTTGACCCACTCACCCGGGACGATGCCGGGGCGGCCCACCGCGACCACCAGGATGTCGGCATTGCGCACCGACTGCTCCAGCACGTCCTTGGGGGTGAACTTGTGGCAGCTGGTGACGGTGCAGCCGGCAATCAGCAGCTCCAGCCCCATCGGGCGGCCGACATGGTTGCTGACGCCGACGATGGTGGCATTGCGGCCACGCACCGGCTGGTCGGTATGGCCGAGCAGGGTCACGATGCCGCGCGGGGTGCACGGGCGCAGGCCGAACTCACGCAGGGCCAGATGGCCGACGTTTTCCGGGTGGAACCCGTCCACGTCCTTGCGCGGGTCGATCCGGTGGATCAGGCGGTTGGCGTCCGGGATGCCCGGCAGCGGCAGCTGGACGAGGATGCCGTGGATCTTGGGATCGGCGTTGAGCTGGTCGATCAGGGTCAACAGCTCGGCCTCGGTGGTGCCGGCCGGCAGGTCGTAATCGAAGGCTTCGATGCCCACTTTCTCGGCCGCACGGCGCTTGTTGCGCACGTACACGGTCGAGGCCGGGTCGCCACCCACCAGCACTACGGCCAGGCCCGGACGGCTGCCACCGGCAGCCAGGCGGGCATCGACCCGGACCTTGAGGCTGTCCAGCAGGTCTTCGGCGATGCGGCGGCCGTCGAGAATGCGGGCGGAAGAGACGGTGTCGGGGGTCGGTGAGCTCATCGAGGGCGGCAGGCGTGGGGGCGACGGTCGGCTATTGTCCCTGATTCGGCCCGCCCCGCCCACCGGTAGCGCCGGCGCCTTATTCTTCTTCGGGCACCTGGTCGGCGTTGAGCGTGCGCGCCTTGCGCTTGGGCGCGGTGAACGGCGTGGGCGTCGGCACGCCCGGCAACGCGCTGCCGAACACCATGTGCGCGCCGGCGCGCAGGTCGCCGCCCGCCATCTCCAGCTCGAAGCGTTCGGCATCCCGCTCGCGGATCTGCTCGGCGATCTCGCGCGCATCATCCGGATCCGCGCCCAGCTCCATCAGCGCGGCCTGGCCGAACTGCAGGGCCGATTCAAAGGTCTCGCGGATCTGGAAGTCCACGCCGGCATGGATCAGGCGCAGCGAATGTTCGCGATCGAACGAGCGCACCAGCAGCTTGGCCTGGGGGAACTCGTGGGTGACCAGTTCGACGATGCGATCGGCATCCTGGTCGTTGTTGACGCACACTGCGATCGCACGCGCTGTCCCTGCGCCAGACGCATGCAGCACATCCAGGCGGGTGCCGTCGCCGTAGTAGATCTTGAACCCGAAACGCTCGGCGTTGTGGATCATGTCCACGTCGTTGTCGATGATGGTCACATCCACGTCGCGCGCCAGCAGCGACTGGCTCGCCACCTGGCCGAAGCGACCGAAGCCGATCAGCAGCACGCTGCCGGACAGGCCGTCGGCTTCTTCGACGCCGTCGAGCGAGACTTCGCGATCCGGCATCAGCTTGTCGTGCAGCAGCACGAACAGCGGCGTCAGCGCCATCGAGAGCACGACGATCGCGGTGAGGTTGGCGTTGACCTGCACGTCGATCACGCCGGCTACCGCCGCGGCGGAGAACAGCACGAACGCGAACTCACCGCCCTGCGCCATCACCACGCCGCGGTCCAGCGCCTGCCGATGATCACTGCCGAGGATCCGCGCGACCACGTAGATGCAGACCGCCTTGGCCAGCATCAGCGCGAACACGCCGGAGACGATCAGCGGCCAGTTGTTGGCGACCACGGTGAGGTCCAGCGCCATCCCGACGCTGAGGAAGAACAGGCCGAGCAGGATGCCGCGAAACGGCTCGATGTCCGCTTCGATCTGATGGCGGAAGGTGGACTCGCTGAGCAGCACGCCCGCGAGGAACGCGCCCATCGCCATCGACAAGCCACCCAGCTGCATCAGCAGCGCGGCGCCGAGCACAACCAGAAGCGCGGCCGCCGTCATCACTTCGCGCGCCTTGGCGGCAGCAAGGATGCGGAACAGCGGATTGAGCAGGAAGCGGCCGACCAGCACCAGGCCGACGATCGCGCCGGCGGCGATACCCACGGTGACCCAGCGCGAGCTCTCGCCCGCATCGCTGTGCACCGGCGCCATGAACGCGACCACGGCCAGCAGTGGCACGATCAGCAGATCTTCGAACAGCAGGATCGAGACGATCTTCTGGCCGGTGGGCAGCGCGATGTCGCCGCGCTCGGCGAGCAACTGCATCACCACCGCGGTTGAGGTCAACACGAAACCGGCCGCGCCGATGAAGGCCACCGGCAACGGGAAACCGAGCAGCATGCACACGCCGGTCAGCACCGTGCCGCAGACCACGATCTGCAGTGTGCCCAGCCCGAAGATCTCGTTGCGCAGGCTCCACAGATGCGAGGGCCGCATCTCCAGGCCGATCACGAACAGGAACATCACCACGCCAAGCTCGGCGGTATGCAGGATGGCCTGCGGATCGGAGAACCACCCGAACCCGAACGGGCCGATGGCCAGCCCGGCGGCGAAATAGCCCAGCACCGAGCCCAGCCCAAGCCGGCGGAACAGCGGCACCATGACCACGGCCGCACCCAGCAGCGCCACTACTTTCACCAGTTCACTGGCACCTGCTTCCACCGCCATGCGGTTGCTTCCCCGGACTGCACAAGATGGGTCAACGATAGGGCAAAGCGCGGAAGGGCAATAGCGCGGATGATGCGTTTAATCGTACTGAATTCAGAACGATATCGAACCTGGATGCCAGATCGTCCCGAAATCGCGACCGAACCCAGCGGTAGAGCCACGCCATGCGTGGCTGCGCTGACCTGGCGGCCCCTCGCCAACGGCATCCACGCAGGGCGTGGATCTACGTGGACCCTGGCGAACCGCATCCACGCATGGCGTGGATCTACGCGGCTCCACCGCCGCTGCAGAACGCCGCGTAATCGATGTACCCGGGGAAGTCGCGCCCGGGCGCGCACAACGGGCAACCCGGGTCGGGCCGCAGCCGCGTCTCGCGGAAGCGCATGCCCAGCGCGTCAAAGGTGAGCAGGCGCCCGATCAGCGGCTCGCCGATGCCGAGCAGCAGCTTGAGCACTTCGGTGGCCTGCAGCAGGCCGACCATGCCCGGCAACACGCCCAGAACGCCCGCCTCCGAGCAGTTGGGCGCGAACTCCGGCGGCGGCGGCTCGGGGAACAGGCAGCGGTAGCACGGCGCGATCCCACGCTGGCGGCCGGCATCGAACACGCTGACCTGGCCGGTGAAGCGCTCCACCGCGCCGTACACCAGCGGGATGCCGTGCTGCATGCAGGCATCGTTGAGCAGGTAGCGCAGCGGGAAATTGTCCGAACCATCCAGGACCACGTCGACACCCTCCAGCAGCGCATCGATGTTGTCCGAGGTGACCCGCGCCTGCACGGCCTCCACGTCCAGCGAGGGATTGAGCGCGAGCAGGCGTGCGCGCGCCGAGAGCACCTTGGGCTCACCAACGCTGGCATCGGTGTGGATGATCTGCCGATGCAGGTTGCTGCGGTCCACCACGTCGTCATCGGCGATGCGCAGGTGCCCTACCCCGGCCGCGGCCAGGTAGAAGCTCGCCGGTGCACCCAGGCCGCCCGCGCCGAGCACCAGCACGCGCGAAGCGAGCAGCGTCTTCTGGCCTTCGATACCGACCTGCGGCAACAGCAGGTGACGCGAGTAACGCTCGTTGAAGTCGCGCTCGGCATCGCTCTGCATCGGCTGCACCAGGGGCAGGCCGTCACCGCGCCAGGCGGTGGTGCCGCCGTGGACGGAGGCGACATTCGTGTAGCCCAGGTCCGACAGGAAAACCGCGGCCTCCATCGAACGCCTGCCGCTCTGACAGATCAGGGCGACCTCGCGGTCGATGGCCGGCAGGAGCGTGCCGGGCTCGGCCTGGAGATCGCCCTTGGCGATGCCGAGCGCGCCTTCGGCCATGCCGGTGGCGCGTTCGTGCGCCTCGCGGATGTCGATGAGCAGCGCGCCATGGGCGAGGCGTTCACGGGCCTGGGCCGGGGTGAGTTCGGGGATCGTGCTCATGCGGGGATTATCGCGCACGGGCGCGCCGGCCGCCCCAATGAAAAGAGCCGGCTTGCGCCGGCTCTTTTCTGCATCACTTGCCCTTGACGTGCTTGATCAAGCGGCGCTTGCGCTTGAGCTGCCGTTCGGTGAGCACGTTCTTCTTGCCTTCGTACGGGTTCACACCCTCGCGGAAGATGAACTGCACGGGCGTGCCGACCAGCTTGAAGCGCTTGCGGAAGAAGTTCTCCAGATAGCGCTTGTACGACTCCGGCAGGTCTTTCAGACGGGTGCCGTGGACGATGAAGGTCGGCGGGTTGGAACCGCCCGGATGCACATAGCGCAGCTTGGACACGTGACCACGGATCGCCGGCGGCGGGTTGGTCTCGTAGGCCGTTTCCAGCGCCTTGTTGACTTCGCTGGTGCTGAACTCATGCGTCGCCGAGGCGTGCGCGGCGTGGATGCAGCGGAACAGCTCACGCAGCCCCGAGCCGTGCTTGGCCGAGATGCGCACCACTTCCGCCCACGGCACGAAGCCGAGCTTGCGCGACACCAGGGCTTCAGCCTGCTCGCGCTGGTAATCGGTCAGGCCATCCCACTTGTTGATCGCCACCACCAACGCACGGCCGGCATCAAGCACCGCGCCGAGCACGCTGGCGTCCTGGTCGGTCACGCCTTCGGAGGCATCCAGCATCAGCACCGCAACCTGGCACTGCTCGATGGCCTGCAGGGTCTTGATGACGCTGAACTTCTCGACCACCTCCTCGACACGCGCCTTGCGACGCAGGCCGGCGGTATCGATCAGGCGGTACTCACGCCCGTCGCGCTCCATGTCCACCGCGATCGAATCACGGGTGGTACCGGGCACTTCGGAGGCGATCATGCGCTCCTCGCCGAGCAGACGATTGACCAGCGTCGACTTGCCCACGTTGGGGCGGCCGACGAAGGCGATGCGAATGCGGTTCGGATCAGTGTCCAGGGTCTCGGTGGTGCCCTCTTCCGGCAACCGTTCCACGACCTCGTCCAGCAGATCATCCAGGCCCTGACGGTGCGCGGCCGAGACGGTCAGCATTTCGCCGAAGCCGTAACGGGCAAATTCCGAACGCACGGTGTCTTCGTTCATGCCGTCGATCTTGTTGATCAGCAGCAGGGTCGGACGGGCCAGCTTGCGCAGCCAGGACAGGATCTCGTCGTCCATCGGGCCCTCACGAGCATCGACCACGAACAGGATCAGGTCCGCCTCGGCGGCGGCAGCGCGGGCCTGGCGGGCGGTAGCGCCGGCCAGACCTTCTTCTTCACCGGCGATACCGCCGGTATCGACCACCAGGAACGGGTGGTCTTCATCAAGACGACAAACACCGTAATTACGGTCCCGGGTCACGCCGGGCTGGTCATGGACCAGCGCGTCGCGCGTACGGGTAAACGCATTGAACAGCGTGGACTTGCCGACATTCGGCCGTCCAACCAGGGCGACCAAGGGCAGCATCGCGGTAACTCCTTATTGTGCCAACCGGAATGCGGTCAGCTTTCCATCAACGTTCTGCACCAGCAGAATCCCATCGGCGGCTACCGGCTGGGCCAGGAGGGCGTCGCCGCCACTCTTGGCGCGCGCCGCGAACTCACCGTTATCGGTCCGCAACCAGTGCAGATACCCCTTGTAATCACCGACCACAACGTAATCGCCGTGGATGACCGGACCGGTCAGCGAACGACGGGCCAGGCCCGTCTGCGACCACATGGCCGAACCGCTGGCCTTGTCCAGGCCGAACACGCCGCCCTTGTTGTCGGTGACGAACACATTGCCCGAGGTCAGGGCCACGCCACCGGCGCCGCCATGATCACGTGCCCACAGCGGACGGCCGGTCGGGCCTTCGATCGCCATGGTCTGGTTCTTGAAACTGCTGACGAACAGCGTATTGCCTTCCAGCACCGGGGCGCCGTCGATATCGGCCATGCGCTCCAGCTCGGTACGGCCTTCGCCGGTGCCGACCATCTGGTCCCACAGCGTGCGGCCGTCCTGCATGGCCAGCGCGGCGATGGAGCCGTCGTCGTTGCCGATGAACAGCACGCCCGGGCCGGTGACGACCGGCGCGTTGCCACGCACGGTCAGCGCCGGCAGCTCACGCGGGTTGAACCAGCGCTGGGTGCCGTTCTCGGCATCCAGACCGGTCACGCGACCGTCGTTGCTGCGCACGAACACCATGCCCTGGCCCACGGCCGGGGCGGAGATGACTTCACCCGGCACCTTGGCACGCCACTTCTCGGTGCCGTCGGCCGCGTTCAACGCGATGACTTCACCATCCAGGGTGCCGATGACGACCAGGCCGTCACCCACGCCCGGGCCACCGGACAGACGCAGCTTGGGCTGCTTCTTGACCTTGGCCGGTTCGTAGGTCCAGATCTTCTTGCCGGTCTGCAGGTCGATGGCATGCACGCCACCGTAGATGGCGGCCGCGTAGACGCGACCATCGGCGACCACCGGGCCCTGACGGACGCCGATGCGCTTCTCACCCTTGCCGACGTTGGCCGTCCAGATCTTGTCGACCTTGGCGGTGGCATCGAACTTCACCAGCTCGGCCGGTTCCAGTGCCTTCTTGGCCGCGGCATCTTTGCCGGCGAACCAGCCCTTCATCGTGCTGCAGCCGGTCAGGGCCATGCCCAACAGGGCAACCGTGGCAACGCGCTTGATCATGACCATCTGATTCATTACACCGACTCCGCAGGATCGGTGACGGTGCCACCGGCATCCGTCAACTTGGTTTCCAGCAGGCGCCGCTGGGGCGCTGCCACGTCCAGCGTCTTGAGCGCCTTCTCATACTGCTCGCGGGCGGCATCACGCTTGCCCTGCGCCATCAGTGCATCGCCATGGATTTCCAGGCTGGCGCTGTCGGTAGCGGTACCGAGCTGCTTGATCGCATCTTCGGTCTTGCCGGTGGCCACCAGCAGGCGCGCAACGCGCTGCTCGATCACCGGCTTGAACTCGGGGTCGGCCTTGATCGCGCGCAGGGTCGCCAGCGCGTCTTCGTTCTTGCCGGCATCGACCTGCGCCTTGGCCAGCTGCAGGGCAGCCAGATCGGCGTAGATGTTGGCCTTGCCGCTCTCCAGGTCCTTCACACCCTTGGCGGCCTGCTCCAGATCCTTTTCCTCCAGGCTCTTGAGGACGATCTGGTACTGGACGTTGGCGCCGGCCAGGCTGTTGCTGTGCCGGGTCTGCCACTCTTTCCAGCCCCAGATGCCACCGATCGCGATGGCTACGCCAGCGAGGATGCTGACACCGTTCTTCCGCAGCCAGCCGCGGACGCGTTCACTTTGTTCGTGCTCGTCGAGCAGGTCGTCGATCGCCATGCGTACTCTCGCCCCGCCCATGAGGAGGAGCTATTTGAATTGGATTGGGGAAACGCGGTTCAGTGCGAAACTGGGACCACGGAGCCGTCAGAGGATACCGTAAAGCGTGCCACGTTGGCTCGCTGGTACGGCGAAAGGTCGACGATAGTGCCGGCCTGCTGAACCTCGACCGCCGATGCATTGCCCAGCACCATGCGGGCTACCTGGCCTGGCGCGAAGCTGCGGGTCTCGCCCGACTTGATCAGGGCCTTTTCGACGGTGGTGCCGTCGGGCCCGGAAATATCCACCCAGCTGTCGCCTTTGAACTGCAGGCTCAGTGCACCAGCCGGCGCTGCCGGCGCGGCGGCCGGACGCGGGACCGGGGTCAGCGACGCCAGGTACGGCGCTGCCGGCGCAGACGGCTTGGCCCCTTCGACGGCCGCCGGTGCGGCCGCTTCCGGGGCGTCACCACCGGCCACCGGGACCGCCGCCGGGATCACATCCAGCGACGCAGTGTTCGGGGTGGTGGCGGTGCCATCGAAATGACCCCGGGTGGCGAACCAGACCGGCACGGCCAGCACCGCGGTGATGCCGACATACAGGACGCGACGGCCCAGGCTCTCGGCAATGCGGCGGGCCCGCGGGGTATGGGTATGGCTGACCAGCTGTGGCGGCACGATCGGCCCGATATGGGCCTGCTCGAGGATGTCGTCGATGTCCACCTTCAGCAGGCGGGCATAACTGCGCAGCTGGCCACGGACGAAGACCGGCGCGCCAAGGCGCTGCCACTGCTCTTCTTCAAGGGACTTCACTACCTGGACCGGCATGCGCAGCTGCTGCCCCACGGCCTCCAGGGTCAGTCCGGCCGCTTCCCGGGCCTGGCGAAGACGAGCTCCGCAACCGGCCGCAGTATCAAAAGCGTTCACAGTCTGGTCATCAATCACAATGCTTCAACCCCGGGGATTAGGTGCCGCATCCTGCGGAAATTCGTCATGAATTCGCTGCAGATAGCGACCGGATGCCACGCTGTCGCCAAGCCGCGCCTCGATTTGAGAGGCAAGTTGTAACACGGAACGTGTGGCCGGTGCAGCCGTCAAACGCCGTTGCGAAAAGGCGCGGGCCTCGAAATAACGCCCTTCGGCGTACTCATTGCGGGCCATCGACTCCAGCGCGTAGGCATTGACGGGATCTATCTCAAGCGCCCGCCGGAGGTCCCGAACCGCCCGCGCGGGCTGGCCTGCGTCCAGTGCACAGCCCCCGGCATTGGCCAGGGCGGAGGCCGGGGTGGTATAGCCCGGGGCCTGCAGCGCCCGGTCGAACCAGGCCAGCGACTCGGCCGGCTGGCCATGAGCACATAGCCAGGCACCATAATTGTTGAGAACGTCGCCGCGCTCGGGGCCCAGCTCGGCCGCCTTGCCGTACAGGCGCCCGGCTTCGGCCTCGTTGCCGCGCTGGGTGGCAATCGCCGCCAGCAGCATGTAGGCCTCGGGGCGGCGCGCATCGATCTTCATCGCGGCCCGCACCCGCTTCTCGGCGGCATCCGGGGCGCCCGCGCGCAGCGATTCGCCAGCCAGGACCATCTGGTCCTGGTAGTTCACCCGCTTGCGGATCTCGGGGTTGTCGCGGGCCTCGTAGGTCGGCGCGACCTCGAGTGGACCAGACGGCGGCTTGATCCCCTGCTGTTTGCCACAGCCGGCCAATGCCAGCGCGAAGAACACAACGGCTGGCAATCGGCGATCAGGCAGCGGCATCCCGGTTTTTCCCGTCCTGCAGCGTTTTGTTGAACTCGGCCTGGCGGCGCGTACGGTCCATCACCTGGCCCTTGAGCTGGCCACAGGCGGCATCGATATCGTCGCCACGGGTACGCCGCACCATCGTCAGCACCTGCGAATCGAGCAGGATCTTCTGGAAGGCGCGGATTTCGGTTTCGCCGGAACGCTCGTAACGCGTGCCCGGGAACGGATTGAAGGGGATCAGGTTGACCTTGCCCGAGTTCGAGGCCTGCACGGCGTTGTCGAACTGGCGCATCAACCGCGCCAGCTGGCGGGCGTGCTCGGGCTGGTCATTGATGCCCTTCATCAGGGTGTATTCGAAGGTGACCGATTCGCGGCGCTTGTTGGCGCGCAGGTAACGTGCGCACGAGGCCATCAGCTCGACGATCGGGTACTTCTTGTTGAGCGGGACCAGGGTCTCGCGCAGTGCATCGTTGGGCGCATGCAGCGATACCGCCAGCGACACGTCGCTCTCGGTGGACAGGCGGTCGATCTGCGGCACCAGGCCGGAGGTGGACAGCGTCACGCGCTTGTTGGCCAGGCCGTAGCCCAGATCATCGCGCATCACGCTCATGGCGCGCACGACGTTGTCGAAATTCATCAACGGCTCGCCCATGCCCATCATCACCACGTTGGTGAGACGACGCTGCTTGTGCGGGATGTTGCCCAGATGGCGCGCCGCGACCCACACCTGGCCGATGATCTCGGCGGTGGAGAGGTTGCGGTTGAAGCCCTGGGTAGCGGTCGAACAGAACGTGCAGTTCAGCGCGCAGCCGACCTGTGAAGACACGCACAGCGTGCCGCGGTTCTTGTCCGGGATGTAGACCGCTTCGATGGCGTTCTTGCCATCGGTACCCATCGCCAGCAGCCACTTGTGGGTGCCGTCGGCGGAGGGCTTGTCGAACACGATGTTCGGAACCAGCACCTCGGCATGCTGCTTGAGCTTGGCGCGCAGCGCCTTGCCGAGGTCGGTCATTTCATCGAAATCGGTGACGTAGTGATGGTGGATCCACTTCATCACCTGATGGGCACGGTAGCGCGCTTCGCCGAGTGTCTCGGCGAAGAAGCGCTCCAGACCCTCGCGATCGAGGTCGAGCAGGTTCTGCTTGGCCACAGCCGGGCCCGGAACGAGCACGGATGGGATGGCGGTTGGCTGTACGACCTCGTTCACGGCATCACTCTCAGCGCGAGACGACTTCAGTCGCGGCGAAGAAATAAGCGATTTCGATCGCGGCATTCTCAACCGAGTCCGAGCCGTGGGCGGCATTGGCATCGATGGATTCAGCGAAGTCGGCGCGGATGGTGCCTGCGGCGGCTTCCTTCGGGTTGGTGGCGCCCAGCAGGTCGCGGTGGGCCAGCACGGCGTTCTCGCCTTCCAGCGCCTGGATCATCACCGGGCCGGAGATCATGAACTCGACCAGCGCGTTGAAGAACGGACGCTCGCGGTGCACGGCGTAGAAGCCTTCGGCTTCACGGCGCGACAGCTGCTTGTACTTGGCGGCGACGACCTTCAGGCCGGCCTTTTCGAAGCGGGCGTAGATTTCACCGATGACGTTCTTGGCGACGGCGTCCGGCTTGATGATGGAAAGGGTGCGCTCCAGCGCCATGGGAATACTCCGTTGGGCGGGCCACTTGATCGGCCCGAGGTTAACATGAAAAAAACCCGCGTCAAAACGCGGGCTTAGCCTGATATACGTGCGCCAATTCTAACGTGTCCTCCCCATCTCCGGTAGTGCCACGCCATGCGTGGCAGGCGTGGACCGGACGGGGTAGCGCGCCCCGTTCAGGCAGTTGCGGGGCTTGGCAGCCACGGGCCGGCACGACACAGCGGCGGATGAACGAATGCCTCTTGCTGCTGCGCCGCACAATGCAGCGGCGCAGCCACGGGTCTAATATCAAACAATCGTTTGATTGAACTAGCCTGCCCCATGGCCAAACCTGCCCACTTCTCCACCAAGGACCGCATTCTCGGCGCCGCCGAGGAACTGTTCGCCCTGCACGGGTTCGCGGGCACCTCTCTGCGCCAGGTCACCAGCCAGGCCGATGTGAACATCGCCGCGGTCAACTATCACTTCGGGTCCAAGGAGAACCTGGTCAACGAGGTGTTCCGCCGCCGCATGGATGAAATGACCTCGGCCCGGCTAAGCCAGCTGGACAGCGCCCGCCGCGAGCACCCCGGTGAACTGCGCCCGGTGCTGGCCGCCTTCGTGGAGCCGGCCCTGGCCATGGCCCAGGACCGCCAGACCGGCGGCGCCTTCGTGCGCGTCATCGCCCGCGCCTACGCGGAAAAAAACGACAACCTGCGCAAGTTCCTTTCCGACCATTACGGCCACGTCCTGCGCGACTTCGGCAAGGCGATCTCCGCCTGCGTGCCGGAGCTCTGCAAGGAGGAACTGTACTGGCGCCTGGATTTCCTCGCCGGCTCGCTGACCTATGCCATGGCCGACTTCGGCCTGATCAAGCGACCCGCCGGTGTCACCGAAGCGGCGCATCGTGCCCATGCCGCCCAGGAACTGATTCATTTCGCCGAAGCCGGATTCCGCGCC
Organism: Stenotrophomonas sp. AS1; assembly: GCF_048957655.1. NCBI lineage: Bacteria > Pseudomonadati > Pseudomonadota > Gammaproteobacteria > Lysobacterales > Lysobacteraceae > Stenotrophomonas > Stenotrophomonas sp. AS1. Next base: position 554,550 of record NZ_JARVXM010000001.1, read on the forward strand.
AGCGCGGCCTCGAGCGCTTCGACGTCCTCCCTTTCCACCCCGTAGAGCCGGGCGCTGACCGGCTTCCAGACAACAAAGGCTTATCGACATGTCCAATTCCCTGCTAGTCCGCCGTGCCGCCGTGCTGGGTGCCGGTGTCATGGGCGCCCAGATCGCCGCCCACCTGACCAACGCCGGCGTCGACACGGTGCTGTTCGACCTGCCCGCCAAGGAAGGTCCGGCCGATGACATCGTGCTCAAGGCGATTGCCAACCTGGGCAAGCTCAGCCCTGCCCCGCTTGCCAGCAAGTCCTACGCCGAGGCGATCACGCCGGCCAACTATGAGACCGGCCTGGAGCAGTTGAAGGACTGCGACCTGATCATCGAAGCCATCGCCGAACGGATGGACTGGAAGCAGGACCTGTACAAGAAGATCGCCCCGTTCGTGGCCGATCACGCGGTGCTGGCCTCCAACACCTCGGGCCTTGGCATCAACAAGCTCGCCGACGTGCTGCCCGAGCAGCTGCGCCACCGCTTCTGCGGCGTGCATTTCTTCAACCCGCCGCGCTACATGCACCTGGCCGAGCTGATCCCGGCCACCACCACCGACGCGGCCGTGCTGGAAGGCCTGGAAGCGTTCCTGGTCACCACCCTGGGCAAGGGCGTGGTGTATGCCAAGGACACCCCGAACTTCATCGGCAACCGCATCGGCGTGTTCTCGATCCTGTCCACCATCCACCACACGCAGGAATTCGGCCTGGGCTTCGATGAAGTGGACGGCCTGACCGGCCCGCTGGTCGGCCGCCCGAAGTCGGCGACCTACCGCACCTCCGACGTGGTCGGCCTGGACACCATGGCGCACGTGATCAAGACCATGGGCGACACCCTGCCCAACGATCCGTGGCATGAATTCTTCAAGTCGCCGAAGTGGCTGGACGCGCTGATCGCCAAGGGCGCGCTCGGCCAGAAGACCGGTGCCGGCATCTTCCGCAAGGTTGGCAAGGACATCGTGGTGCTGGATCTGGAGAAGCAGGACTACCGTCCGGCCGACCGCACCGCCGCACCGGAAGTGGTCGAGATCCTGAAGATCAAGAACCCGGCCGAGAAGTTCGCCAAGCTGCGCGAGAGCCAGCACCCGCAGGCGCAGTTCCTGTGGGCGACCTTCCGCGACCTGTTCCACTACAGCGCCTACCACCTGGCCGACATCGCCGAGACCGCGCGCGACGTCGACCTGGCCATCCGCTGGGGCTACGGCTGGTCGCTGGGCCCGTTCGAAACCTGGCAGGCCGCCGGCTGGAAGCAGGTCGCACAGTGGATCGCCGATGACATCGTCGCCGGCAAGAGCATGAGCAATGCGCCGCTGCCGGATTGGGTGTTCGATGGCCGCGACGGCGTGCATGCCGCCGAGGGCAGCTACAGCCCGTCGCGCAATGCCAAGCTGCCGCGCTCGGCGCTGCCGGTGTACCAGCGCCAGCGCTTCCCGGATCCGCTGCTGGGCGAGAACTTCAGCCCGGGCGAAACCGTGTTTGAAAACGACGGCGTGCGCATGTGGCACGACGGTGACGGCATCGCGGTGGTCAGCTTCAAGACCAAGATGAACACCGTGTCCGACCACGTGCTCAACGGCCTGCAGGAAGCGATCAAGCGCGCCGAGCAGGACTACAAGGGCCTGGTGATCTGGCAGCAGAAGGAACCCTTCTCCGCCGGTGCCGATCTGGCCGGCGCGCTCGGCCTGCTGCAGGCCGGCAAGGTCGACCAGTTCGAAGAGATGGTGCACAACTTCCAGCGCACCAGCCAGGCGATCAAGTATTCGCTGGTGCCGGTGGTGACCGCGGTGCGCGGCCTGGCCCTGGGCGGTGGCTGCGAGTTCCAGATGCACAGCGCCAAGAGCGTGGCCGCGCTGGAAAGCTATATCGGCCTGGTCGAGGCCGGCGTCGGCCTGCTGCCGGCCGGCGGTGGCCTGAAGGAACTGGCCGTGCGCGCCTCGCAGGCCGCCGGTCCGGGCGGCGATGTGTTTGCCGAGCTGAAGAAGACCTTTGAGACCGTCGCGATGGCCAAGGTTTCCAACTCCGCGGTCAACGCCAAGGAGCTGGGCCTGATGCGCGCGACCGACAAGGTGGTGTTCAACAGCTTTGAGACGCTGCACATCGCCAAGGCCGAAGTGCTGGCGCTGGCCGAAGGTGGCTACCGTCCGCCGATGCCGGCCCGCCGCATCCAGGTCGCCGGCGACGTGGGCATCGCCACCTTCAAGATGATGCTGGTCAACATGCTGGAAGGCCGCTTCATCAGCCCGTACGACTACGAGATCGCCGTGCGCATCGCCACCGTGCTGTGCGGTGGCGAAGTGGATCGCGGCACGCTGGTGGACGAAGAGTGGCTGCTGACCCTGGAGCGCAAGCACTTCGTCGAACTGGCCCAGCAGGAAAAGACCCAGGCCCGCATCGCGCACATGCTCAAGACCGGCAAGCCGCTGCGGAACTGACGGAAGACATCGGTAGTGCCGGCCGCTGGCCGGCAACCTCTTCCAACCCCTATTCAAGAGATCACTGCAATGACCAAGCAAATCCAGGACGCCTACATCGTCGCCGCCACCCGCACCCCGGTGGGCAAGGCGCCCAAGGGCGTGTTCCGCAATACCCGCCCCGACGACATGCTCGCCCACGTGCTCCGCTCCGTGGTTGCGCAGGCGCCGGGCGTGGACGTCAACCGCATCGATGACGCGATCATCGGCTGCGCGATGCCCGAAGCCGAGCAGGGTATGAACGTGGCACGCATCGGCGTGCTGCTGGCCGGCCTGCCGGACACCATCGCCGCACAGACCGTCAACCGCTTCTGCTCCTCGGGCCTGCAGGCCGTGGCCATGGCTGCCGACCAGATCCGCCTCGGCAATTCGGACCTGATGCTGGCCGGTGGTACCGAGTCGATGTCGATGGTGCCGATGATGGGCAACAAGATCGCGATGGCCCCGAGCGTGTTCGACAATGACCACGTCGCCATCGCCTACGGCATGGGCATCACCGCCGAGAAGGTCGCCGAAGAATGGAAGGTCTCGCGTGAGGACCAGGACGCCTTTGCGCTTGCCTCGCACCAGAAGGCCATCGCCGCGATCCAGAACGGCGAGTTCAAGGACGAGATCAGCCCTTACGGCGTGCGCACCCGCCAGCCGGACCTGGCCGACGGCCGCCGCATCATCACCCGCGACAAGATCGTGGATACCGACGAAGGCCCGCGCCTGGATTCGTCCGCCGAAGGCCTGGCCAAGCTGCGCCCGGTGTTCCGCAACGGCCAGTTCGGCGGCACGGTCACCGCCGGCAACTCCTCGCAGATGAGCGACGGCGCCGGCGCCGTGCTGCTGGCCTCCGAGCAGGCGATCAAGGATTACGGCCTGACCCCGCTGGCCCGCTTCGTCAGTTTCTCGGTGGCCGGCGTGCGCCCGGAAGTGATGGGCATCGGCCCGATCGCCGCGATCCCGAAAGCGCTCAAGCAGGCCGGCCTGACCCAGGACCAGCTGGACTGGATCGAGCTCAACGAAGCCTTTGCCGCGCAGTCGCTGGCCGTCATCCGCGATTGCGGCCTGGACCCGTCCAAGGTCAACCCGCTGGGCGGCGCGATCGCCCTGGGCCATCCGCTGGGCGCAACCGGCGCGATCCGTACCGCCACCCTGCTGCACGGCCTGCGCCGTCGCCAGCAGAAGTACGGCATGGTGACCATGTGCATCGGCACCGGCATGGGTGCGGCGGGCATCTTCGAGTCGCTGTAAGGATTGATCGGTGCCGGCCTGCGGGTCGGCACCGAGACGACGGGTATGACCGGCGTGACCGGTGGCAACATTGCAACGGGTCGCCACCGACCGTTGGTCGTTGCAGGGCGGGAAACGAAAAGGGCAGCCTCGCGGCTGCCCTTTTCTGTTGCGTCGGGAGCCGGCCAGCGGCCGGCACTACCGTTGCTGCTTGAGAGCCGGCCAGCGGCCGGCACTACCGTTGCTGCTTGAGAGCCCGCCAGCGGCCGGCACTACCACCGCTGCATCGCGCGGGGGCCGCTCGTTCTCAGCCCTCTGCCAGCATCTTCTGCAGCACTTCGCGTGCAGGACCGGCCAGCTTCTCGTTGTCGAGGGCGAAGCGGATCGTGGCTTCGACCAGACCCAGGTGGGTACCGCAGTCGAAGCGGCGGCCCTCGAAGCGGTACGCGTCGACGCGCTCGCTCTTGAGCAGCTCGGCGATGGCGTCGGTCAGCTGGATCTCGCCACCTGCACCGGTCCCGGTCGCTTCGAGCAGCTCGAAGATCTTCGGGCTCAGCACGTAACGGCCGACCACGGCCAGGTCGCTCGGGGCGTCCTCGGGCTTGGGCTTTTCAACGATGGCGCTGATCTTGCCCTGGCGGCCATCGAAGGCTTCGGTGGCCACGATGCCGTAGCTGCCGGTCTTGTCATGCGGCACGTCTTCAACGGCAATGACGCTGGCGCCGCTGGCTTCGTTGGCGTCGGCCATCTGCTTGAGCGCACCGTTGCCACGGTTCCAGATCAGATCGTCGGGCAGCAGCACCGCGAACGGCTCGTCGCCCACGATCGCCTTGGCACACAGCACCGCATGGCCTAGGCCCAGCGCTTCGGCCTGGGTCACGAACACGGCGCGCACGCCATTGGGCAGCACATGGCGAACCAGTTCGAGCTGTTCCTGCTTGCCGGCGCGCTCGAGTTTCTGCTCAAGCTCGTAGGCCTTGTCGAAATAATCCGCGACCGCATGCTTGTAACGGTTGGTGATGAAGATCAGCGTGTCACAGCCCGCCTCGATCGCCTCATCCACGGCATATTGGATCAACGGCCGATCAATGATCGGCAGCATTTCCTTCGGAACGGTTTTGGTGGCCGGCAGGAATCGCGTTCCCAACCCTGCGACAGGAAATACCGCCTTACGAATACGCTTGCTCATCAGAACCTAGTGGCCTCACGCGCCGGAAAGGCGAGCACTTTAGCAGAGCTGACGTGATCGTCCTGTTGCAGAGGAGAAAATTCGGGCATGGTCGCAAACAGAATGCTATTGATCGCATCAGTATCGTAGCTGGCAATCGCCTCGCGCAGTTTCGGCACATTGGCCAATACCTGCTCACGCGCGAACGTGCGTACGCCGGCTTCGAGAATCTTCGGATGCGCGGTCGGACGATAATCTTCGTCGGAATAGAACAGCGTTTCGTGCAGTTTCTCGCCCGGCCGCAGGCCCGTGTAAACGATGGCGATGTCCTTGTAGGGCTGTTTGCCGGCCAGTCGGATCATCTGCTCGGCCAGCACGCGGATCGGCACCGGCTCGCCCATGTCCAGCGTATAGATCGCCCCGTGCGAGGCCGACGCGGCCGCCTGCAGGATCAGCTGGCAGGCCTCGGGAATGGTCATGAAGTAACGGGTGACTTCCGGGTCGGTCACGGTGACCGGACCGCCCTTGAGAATCTGCTCGCGGAACACCGGCACCACGCTGCCGGCCGAGGCCAGCACGTTGCCGAAGCGCACGGTCACGAAACGGGTGTGGCTGGTCTTCTGGTCCAGGCTCTGGCAGATCATCTCCGCGTAGCGCTTGCTGGCACCCAGCGCGTTGACCGGATCGACCGCCTTGTCGGTGGAGATGAAGACGAAATGCTCGATGCGCGCTTCGACGCAGGCGCGCGCCACCGTTTCGGTGGAAAGGATGTTGTTGCGCACCGCTTCGCGCAGCTGGCGCTCCAGCACCGGCACCTGCTTGTAGGCGGCGGCATGGAAGACCGAGTCCACCCGCGACAGCGACAGCGCATGGCGGATCACCGCGGGGTCACCGCAGTCGCCCAGCACCGCTTCCACCACCAGATCCGGGAAGCTGCGCTGCAGCTCGGCTTCGATGGTCAGCAGAAGCAGCTCACTCATCTCCACCAGGACGATGCGCCCTGCCCCGTGGCGCGCGCACTGGCGGCACAGCTCCGAACCGATCGAACCGCCCGCGCCGGTGACCAGCACGGTACGCCCGCCCAGCCAGCCGCGGATCAGCGCCCAGTCCGGCAGGATCGGCTTGCGGCCGAGCAGGTCCTCGATCGCCACTTCCTTGAGCTCACCCGGCAAGGAATGGCCCAGCAGGATGTCGTTGAGCTTGGGGACCATCCGGAACGGCACGCCGGTGCTTTCGCAGATGGCCACCACACGCTGCATGCCCACGGCATCCAGCGACGGGATGGCGATCACCAGCAGCTTGGCGGCGGTCTCGCGGACCACGGCCGGGGCATCTTCCAGGGTGCCCAGGATCGGCAGGCCCTGCAGCTTGGCGCCCTGCAGATGCGGGGCGTCGTCGAGCAGGCCGACCGGCTCGAAATCACCCGAGCGGCGCAGGTCGCGGACCAGGGCCTCGGCCGCCTGGCCGGCACCCAAGATCAGCACACGGCGCGCGGTGACGTCGGACTGCAGCGCCTGATAGTCCTTCCATGCGCGGTACAGCAGGCGCGGCGCGCCCAGCAGCGCCGACAGCGCGAAGGGGTAGATGACCAGCACGGACATCGGCACGCCTTCAAAGCGCTTGTACGCCAGGGCGACCACGATGGCGAGCAGGCCGATGAAGCTGGCTTTGAAAATGTTGAGCAGATCGGCAACGCTGGCAAAGCGCCACAGGCCGCGGTACAGACCCACCCGCCAGAACACCACTGCCTGGATGACCAGCACCAGCGAGGTGTCGATGTTCCAGAGCGGCAATGCCGGCGCGTCGGCCAGCATCGAGTAGCGTCCGGCGTGCAGCAGCTGCCAGCACGCCCAGACCATGAACAGGTCGTGGGCCACGATGGCCGCGCGCGGCATCAAGCCGGTAAGTCGGTCCTGCCAAGGCGTCATAAACAACGTATTCCTTCTAGTTGCGCATTCCCTTGCGCAGGAGCAGCCAAAGGCCGTACGCGAAGATCAACCACGCGATGGCCACGGCAGCCTCCCACCTCGGCTGCAAATTCGTGCATGCATTAAACACTGCCGCACTGAATATTCCAAAAACAAGATACACCCCGGTGACGAAAGTGTGGCTTGCACCACTTTTCACCGCGCGCTGATAGAGATGCTGCGTGTGGGGTTCCATCCAGCGCTGTCCGGACAGGATGCGCGAAAGCAATGTGAAGCCTGCGTCCACAAGAAAGGCCGAAAGCGGCACCAGCAACAGCAACCAATGGATATCGGTGTGCACACTGGCCAGGCAGACCAGCGCCGCGATGGCATAGCCCAGCGCCCCGCTGCCGACATCCCCCATGAAGATGCGTGCCCGTGGGTAGTTGAACGGCAGGAACCCCAGGCAGGCCAGCCCCAGCACCACACCGGCCAGGCCGTAGGGCGGCGGCAGCACCAGCGCAAAGGCAAGACCGGCCAGGATCGCCTGGGTGGTGGCGATGCCGTTGATCCCATCCATGAAGTTCCAGATGTTGATCAGCGAGGTGGCGAACAACAGGGCCAGCAGCGCCTGCCAGGGATTGCCACTGGCATGCCAGACCAGCCCAGCCAGCAGCGCGGACGCCAGCACATGGACCAGCAGGCGGCGGACCGCCGGCAGCGGCCGATGGTCGTCCCACCAGCCGATCCCGGCCACCAGTACCAGACCCAGCGCGAACACCGCCAGCGTGATCGCGGCCTTGGGCCAGATCACGGCGGCGACCGCGCAGGCCAGCAGCAGGGTCAGGACGATCGCGATACCACCGCCGCGAGGCGTCGCCACCCCATGGCTGCGGCGCTCGCCCGGCTGATCCAACAGATTGCGACGGAGCGCGTACGCACGTGCGGTCCAGGTCAGGCCCGCCGATACCGCCAGCACCGCCAGCAGCCCTGCCATCCAGCCCACCATCATGGTTCAGAGCACCGCGTAGTTGAGCAGCGGCTTGACGGTGCCCCATTCCTTGCAGCTCGGGCACTGCCAGTGATGCGTACGCGCGCCGAAGCCACAGCGGGTGCAGCGGTAGGCCGGGTTGCGGACCAGCAACTGGTCGGTGATGTGCTTGAGATCGTGCAGGGTGGCGGTGGAATCCGCGCCCTCGGCCAGGGTCAGGTCGATCAGCGCCGACTCGCCACGCACCGAGGGGCGGTCCTTGAGCTGGCGACCGAGATAGGCGCGCGCGGGGGCGACGCCCTCCTGCTCTTCCATCAGCTGGGTCAGCGCCAGCACCGGGGCGATGCCGCGATAGTGCTCGGTCATCTCCGACAGGAACGCACGGGCACCACCAAGGTCACCGACCTTGCGGTAGTTCTGCATCAGCGCCTGCAGCACTTCGGGCAGGTACTCCGGATCATTGCGGGCGGCGCGCTCGAAGGCGCGCACGGCGGCTTCGGCATTGCCCGCATCGTTCTCCAGGCGCCCTTCGATGATGCCGGCACGGACCGACATCGCATCGGCCTGGTAGGCGCGTGCGATCGCAGCGCGCGCTTCGTCGATCTTGCCGGCGCCACGGTAGCGCTCGGCCAGTTCGCATTCGAATTGCCCGATCAGCTTGCCCATCGGCTCGCCGGTGACTTCTTCGAAACGGCTGGCGTTGTCGATCGCCTTTTCCCAGTCGCGTTCGGCCTGGTAGATGCCGATCAGGTGCTTGAGTGCCTGCGGGGCGCGCTGGTCGATCTGGGCCAGTTCGGTGAACACCGTTTCAGCACGATCGAGCAGGCCGGACTTCATGTAGTCCTCGCCCAGGGCCAGCAAGGCCTGTACGCGCTGCTGATCGCTGAGATCGGCGCGGTTCACCAGGCCCTGGTGCAGGCGGATCGCACGATCGACCTCGCCACGGCGGCGGAACAGATGGCCAAGCGCGACCTGGGTCTCGAAGGTTTCCTTGTCCAGCTCGGCGATGTGCAGGAACAGCTCGATCGCCTTGTCCGGCTGCTCGTTGAGCAGATAGTTCAGGCCGCGGAAGTACGTGCTGGACAGATGGCTGACCTGGTTGTCGCCATGGCGCTGACCGCCACGACGCCCGATCACCCAGCCCGACAACGCGGCCAGGGGCAGGAACAGGAAAAACCAGAACCACTCGGAGACAAATTCCATCGGCGCTCAGCGTCCGTCGAATGTAGAAGAAGAAGGGGGTGCCACGACCACGGCAGGCGCGGCCTTCTGCGCACGGCGCAGTTTGGCGTACAGCGGGATCACCATGCTGGCGAGCACGAGGCCGCCGCCGATGAGGGCACCGGACAGCAGGGCGATGATGATCGCCACGCCGGTGGTGGAATTGATCTGGGTAAAGCCCAGGCTGATGATGATCGGCTGCGAGTTGAGCGCACCGATGATGAGACCCACCACCAGAACCGCCAGCAGGATCAGCAGACGTACGACGTTCATGCAGCAGCTCCAGTTCCGTAGGGCTCAAGAGTAGCGGACTAACACTCCGCTCTGCCAGCCGACTCCATGGAAATCATGCATCCGCCCCGTGGCGGATGACCCGTCAGGCAGGATCGCTTTCCAGCGGCACCACGGCGCTGACGCGCTCACGCAGTTCCTTGCCCGGCTTGAAGTGCGGGACATGCTTGCCCGGCAATGCGACCGATTCCCCGGTCTTGGGATTGCGCCCCAGCCGTGCCGGCCGGTAGTGCAACGAAAAACTGCCGAACCCGCGGATCTCGATGCGATCCCCGCCGGCCAGCGCCCCACCCATCATTTCCAGCAACGACTTCACCGCCAGATCGACATCGTCCGACTTCAAATGCGCCTGTCGGCGCGCCAGGATTTCGATCAGCTCGGATTTGGTCATTACGGGCTCTTGGGGAGGAACTCAGACCCTGAAACGGCCCGGACTGATGTCCGGGCCGTCCAGGAAACTACGACAGCGACAGGCCGATTACTCGGACTTGTTGCCGTTCAGCTGTGCACGCAGCAGCGCGCCGAGCTGGGTGGTGCCGCTGGAAGCCGAAGAGGACTGGTATTCCTCCAGCACTTCGCGCATTTCCGCGTCGTCCTTGGCCTTGATCGACAGCTGCAGGGTACGACCCTTGCGATCCATGCCCACGAACTTGGCTTCCACCTTGTCGCCGACCTTCAGGAACTGGGTCGCGTCGTCCACGCGCTCGTTCGCAACATCGCGAGCGGCCACGTAGCCTTCGATGCCGTCAGCCAGCTCGATGGTAGCGCCCTTGGCGTCCACTTCCTTGACCACGCCTTCGACCTTGGAACCCTTCGGGTTGGCAGCCATGTACTGACCGAACGGATCCTGCTCCAGCTGCTTGACGCCCAGGCTGATGCGCTCGCGCTCCGGATCGACGGCCAGGACGACGGCGTCCAGGTTGTCACCCTTCTTGAAGTTGCGGACCACGTCTTCGCCGGTGGTGTTCCAGCTGATGTCGGACAGGTGCACCAGGCCATCGATACCGCCGTCCAGGCCGATGAAGATGCCGAAGTCGGTGATCGACTTGATCTGGCCCGACACCTTGTCGCCCTTCTTGTGGATGGCAGCGAAGGTTTCCCACGGATTGGCGGCAACCTGCTTCATGCCCAGCGAGATGCGGCGACGCTCCTCGTCGACGTCCAGGACCATGACTTCAACTTCGTCACCGACCTGCACAACCTTGGACGGGTTGACGTTCTTGTTGGTCCAATCCATTTCGGACACGTGCACCAGACCTTCGACGCCCGGCTCGATCTCGACGAATGCGCCGTAATCGGTGACGTTGGAGACCTTGCCGAAGACGCGGCTGTTGGCCGGGTAACGACGGGCGATGTTGTCCCACGGATCCTCGCCCAGCTGCTTCAGACCCAGCGAAACGCGGTTGCGCTCGCGGTCGAACTTCAGCACGCGCACGTCCAGCTCGTCGCCGACGTTCACGACTTCGGACGGATGGCGCACGCGCTTCCAGGCCATGTCGGTGATGTGCAGCAGGCCGTCGATACCGCCCAGGTCCACGAATGCGCCGTAATCGGTCAGGTTCTTGACGACACCCTTCAGGATCGCGCCTTCCTGCAGCTTGTCCATCAGCTGCTCGCGCTCTTCCGAGTGCTCGCTCTCGACGACTGCACGACGGGACACAACGACGTTGTTACGCTTGCGGTCCAGCTTGATGAGCTTGAATTCCAGCTCCTTGCCTTCCAGGTAGGCCGGGTCGCGCACGGGGCGCACATCCACCAGCGAACCGGGCAGGAACGCGCGGACATCCTTGATGTCCACGGTGAAACCACCCTTGACCTTGCCGCTGATGCGGCCGGTGATGGTTTCGTTCTTTTCCAACGCTTCTTCCAGCTCGTCCCACACCATCGCGCGCTTGGCTTTCTCACGCGACAGAACGGTTTCACCGAAGCCGTTCTCGATGGAATCGAGGGCAACCTTGACGACGTCGCCTTCAGCGACATCGATCTCGCCAGCGTCGTTACGGAACTGTTCGATCGGCACGATGCCTTCGGACTTCAGGCCGGCGTTGATCACCACGACATCGCCGCGGACTTCAACAACGACACCGCTGACGATCGAGCCCGGCTTCAGCTTGGCCAGATTGGCCTGACTGGCTTCGAACAGCTCTGCAAATGATTCGGTCATTAGATTTACTCTGTTGGACACATGGGCATTGGCCCCGAAGGGAACCGCTTGATGCCCGCCTGTTGGTCGACCCCGGTAACGCAGGTCGTGTGTTAAGTAGGAAAACCGCCACGCATCATTGCGGGACGGAGCTTTTGTTGCCTTGCGATGGTGCGACACCGTCGATGGACTGACGGCCCTCCTTTACAACGGATCAGGCACCCGAAACCGGAAGCAGATCCAATACCTTGGCAACGACGGCGTCGATGCCAATACCACTGGTGTCGATGACGACGGCATCGTCTGCCGGCTTCAGGGGCGCCACTGTGCGCTGTGCATCACGGGCGTCGCGGGCCATGATCTCGCGCAGGAGGTCGTCAAAGTTAACCGAAACACCCTTGTCTTTCAACTGCTTATGCCGCCGCTCGGCCCGTTCTTCGGCGCTGGCGGTCAAAAACACCTTGAATGGGGCGTCCGGGAAGATGACCGTGCCCATGTCCCGACCGTCGGCCACCAGCCCCGGCTCCATCCTGAATGCGCGCTGGCGCTCTTTCAGCGCCGCCCGGACCTCCGGGATGGCCGCGATGGCCGAGGCCAGGGCGCCGGTGGTCTCCAGGCGCAGCTCGTCGGTGGCGTCGGTCTCGTTAACCAGCACCCGCAGCCCGCCATCGGCCGATTCCACGAAGCGCACGTGGGTGTCGAAGGTGCAGCGGACCAGCGCCGAGGCATCGGAGGTATCGATATCAGCCCAGCTGGCGGCCACGCCCACCGCCCGGTACAGGGCGCCCGAATCCAGGTAATGCCAGCCCAACCGGCGTGCGACAATGCGGCTGACAGTCCCTTTGCCGGCCCCGGAGGGACCGTCGATGGTGAGCACGGAAGGAAGCTGATTCATGGGTTTCCCTGTAAAATTGACCGCCCATTCTAGCCCCTGCCCGGGGCCTCCCGAGACCTTTTTGGTGCAACCACTTGAAAGGATGGAAAAAAGCCCGGTAGAATGGCGGGCTTGAACGGGCGTCACCTGCCGATTGTCATCTGCATATCGCGGCCGCGCTCCAACCGAATCCAACGTTTACGCCGAGGTATGCAATGAAAGTCCTTTCTTCCCTGAAGTCGGCCAAGTCCCGTCACCGTGACTGCAAGGTCGTCCGTCGCCGTGGCAAGATCTTCGTGATCTGCAAGTCGAACCCGCGTTTCAAGGCTCGCCAGCGCTGAGCCGGCTGGCCTCACGGCCGCCACCGGCCCCTCACCGGGCCGGGTGATGAACAAAAAGCCGCCTCCGGGCGGCTTTTTGCTGCCATTTTTGTTGTAATCGCCGGGTAGCCACGACCGCCGGTGTCAGACCTGTCGCCGCAGGACCTTCCACCTTCTTGACCACTGGGGAGTAGATCGAGATGAAGCGTTACCTGACCACCCTGCCGTTGCTGGCCGTACTGGCCATCTCCAGCGCCCACGCCGACACCCTGCTGATCGACCGCAGCCGTGAAAAGCCCGCCATCGCCCTGCCCGTCCGCGGCCAGAGCATGCAGCAGGTCCAGGCCCGGTTCGGCGACCCGGGCGAGCGCCTGGAACCGCGCGGCGGGCAGAAGCGCCAGTGGCCGACGATCAACCGCTGGGTCTACCCGCAGTTCACCGTCTATTTCGAGAAGCAGAAGGTGATCGACGTGGTCGCCAACCGCGCCGACGCCAACGAGATCGGGCCGAAACCGCCGATCCGCTGACCCTTTTCCCTTTGCCCGCCAGCCGGCGGGCCATCGCATCGAGATCATGAACGACACGCTCCGCTTTCCGGCCGAATGGGAATCCCAGTCCGCCATCCTGATCGCCTGGCCCCACGCCGACACCGACTGGGCCGACCGCCTGGGTGACGTCGAGGACACCTACATCGCGCTCGTCGCGGCCATCACCCGCTTCCAGCCGGTGGTGATCATCGTCGCCGACGACGACCTGGAGGCGTACGCCGATGCGCGCCTGCGCTCGAACCGGATCGATACGGACCGCGTGCGGTTCATGACCGCCCAGTACGACGACACCTGGCTGCGCGATTCCGGCCCGATCACGCTCAAGCGCGCCGATGGTGGCTTCCGCCTGCTGGACTTCCGCTTCACCGGCTGGGGCGGCAAGTTCGACGCCAGCCTGGATGACCAGCTGGTCGGCGTGCTGCATGCCGCAGGCCTGTTCAACAATGCCGAGCTGCAGAGCATTCCGTTCGCCCTGGAAGGCGGCGGCATCGAGACCGACGGCGCCGGCACCCTGCTGACCACCTGGCAGTGCCTGCACGAGCGTCATCCGGACCGCAGCCGCGAATCGCTCAGCGCCGACCTGGCCACCTGGCTGGCCCAGGAGCGTGTACTGTGGCTGGACCATGGCTATCTGGAAGGCGACGACACCGACGCCCACATCGATACCCTGGCGCGCTTCGCTTCGACCGACAGCATCGTCTACCAGGCCTGCGATGACGCCAGCGATTCGCATTACGCCGAACTGCAGGCGATGGGCGCCGAACTGGCGGCGCTGCGTACCGCCGACGGCCAGCCGTACCGCCTGTTCCCGCTGCCGTGGGCGCAGCCGGTGATCGACGAAGGTCGCCGCCTGGCGGCGTCCTACGCGAATTACCTGATCCTCAACGGTGCGGTGCTGATGCCGGCCTACGGGGATGTTGCCGACGAGGCCGCGCGTGCGGTGCTGGCCGAGGCCTATCCGGACCGCGAGATCGTGCCGGTGCCGTGCCGCTCGCTGATCTGGCAGAACGGCAGCCTGCACTGCATCACGATGCAGCTGCCGGCGGGGTTGCTGGCTTAAGCGCCACGACCAACGGTCGTGGGCTACCGCTGTTTGCCAGACCACCGACGCACTGTCGAAGGGATGGCGGGTGTGGAGGTGCGGGACCGTCAGGGCGCCATGGATGGCGCCCACGAGCCCCCAGGGAAGGGTTTACGGCGCGTCCCGCACCTCCGCACCCGCCAGCCCAGCCGCCGCAGCCACGCGCTTGGGCTTGTCTCGATGCTGCTGCGGAGCCGGCCAGCGGCCGGCACTACCCGACGCGTGGGTGTCAGCCATTTAGCAGCCAGCACGCTGCGTGCACCCATCCGCGATAAACTGCGTTTTTCCCCTTGCAGGACCGTCTCCGGATGAGCTCACGCCACACCCTTTCCGTCGCCCTGATCCAGGAGCGCAACCACGGCGATGCCGAGGCCAATCTGGCCGTCATCGAAGCGCGCGTGGCTGAAGCGGCCGCGCAGGGTGCCAAGCTGATCCTGCTGCAGGAACTGCACAACGGTGCGTACTTCTGCCAGCACGAGTCGGTCGATGAGTTCGATCTGGCCGAGCCGATCCCCGGCCCGAGCACCGAGCGCCTGGGCGCATTGGCCAGGAAGCACAGCGTGGTGATCGTCGGCTCGCTGTTCGAGCGGCGCGCGGCCGGGCTGTATCACAACACCGCCGTGGTCTTTGAAAAAGACGGCACGCTGCTGGGCAAGTACCGCAAGATGCACATCCCGGATGATCCGGGCTTCTACGAGAAGTTCTACTTCACCCCGGGCGATCTGGGCTTCACCCCGATCGATACCTCGGTGGGTCGCCTGGGCGTGCTCGTGTGCTGGGACCAGTGGTATCCGGAAGCGGCCCGCCTGATGGCGCTGGCCGGCGCCGAGCTGCTGCTCTACCCCACCGCGATCGGTTGGGACCCGGATGACCAGCGCGACGAACAGGGCCGCCAGCGCGATGCGTGGGTGCTCAGTCACCGCGGTCATGCCGTGGCCAACGGCGTGCCGGTGCTGAGCTGCAACCGCGTCGGCCATGAAGCGTCGCCGCTGGGCGCGTCGGGCATCCAGTTCTGGGGCAACAGCCATGTGCTCGGCCCGCAGGGTGAGTTCATCGCCGAAGCCGGTGGCGAGCCGACCGTCCTGGTCTGCGATGTGGACCTGCAGCGCAGCGAACACGTCCGCCGCATCTGGCCGTTCCTGCGTGATCGCCGCATCGATGCCTACGGCGATCTGCTCAAGCGCTACATCGACTGACCGACCAGGACACCCCACCGTGACCGTGCAGCTGCGCGACGCCACCCATGCCGATATCGCGGCCATCACCGCGATCTATGCGGTGGAAGTGACCGACTTCGTCAACACCTACGAGTACGAGATTCCGGAGGCGGCGGAAATGCGCCGCCGCATGCAGGACATCGTCGGCCGCGGTTTTCCGTACATCGTGGCCGAGGTCGATGGCCAGGTGGCCGGTTATGCCTACGCCAATACCTACCGCGGCCGGATCGCCTACCAGTGGACCGTGGAGAACTCGGTCTACGTGGATGCCGCCTTCCAGGGCCGCGGCGTCGGCACCGCGCTGATGCAGGGCCTGATCGATGCCTGCGTCGCACGCGGTTACCGGCAGATGGTGGCCGTGATCGGCGAGCCGACCAACACCGCCTCCATCAAACTGCACGAGCGTTTCGGTTTCCATACCGTCGGCGTTTTCCGCGGCCTCGGCCGCAAGCATGGCCGCTGGCTGGATACCGTCCAGATGCAGCGCGCGCTCGGCGATGGTGCCGACAGCGCCCCTTCGAATGAATGATGCAATGACAGATACCCTGATCGAGGCCGGCGACACCCTGTTCGCCGGTCAACCCGTGCGCGTGGTCGAGCGCGATGGCGTGCGCTACACCCTGCTGGGCACCGCGCACGTCTCGCAGGCCAGCGTGGAAGCGGTGGAACGTGCAATTGAAAGTGGCCGCTTCGATGCGGTCGCGGTCGAACTGGACGCGCAGCGCCTGCAGGCACTGACCAACCCGGACGCCCTGGCCAAGCTGGACCTGGTCGAGGTGATCCGCAAGGGGCGCGTCGCCCTGTTCGCGGCCAACCTCGCCCTGGCCGCCTACCAGCGCCGCCTGGCCGAGCAGCTGGAGATCGAGCCCGGTGCCGAACTCAAGCGCGCGGTGGTGATGGCCAACGAACGCAACCTGCCGGTGCACCTGATCGACCGCGAGGTCGGCCTGACCTTCAAGCGCGCCTCGCAGCGGCTGGGCTTCTTCGGCAAGATCAAGCTGGTGATGGGCCTGGGCGCCGGCCTGTTCGCCTCCGAGGAAGTCGGCGAAGACGAGATCGAGAAGCTCAAGCAGGGCGACATGCTCGAAGCCAGCTTCGGCGAGTTCGCCAGCGAGAGCCCGGCCCTGTACGAAACCATCATCGGCGAGCGCGACCGCTACATGGCCACGCGCCTGCGCGAAGTGCATGACCCGGCCCAGCGCGAAGTGCTGGCGGTGGTCGGCGCCGGTCATCTGGCCGGTCTGGCCAGATACCTGGAAACCGACACCGATGCGCCGGGTCCGCTGCGCGAGTCGCTGGAAGGCGTGCCGAAGAAGCGCAACATTCCGTGGATCACGCTGGCGATCCTGGCCATCGTGCTGACCGGCATCGGCGTGGGCTTCTACCGCGGTGGCCTGGGGGTCGGCAGTGAACTGCTGGCGGTCTGGGCGATGTATACCGGCGGCCTGGCCGGCCTGGGCTGCCTGTTGGCCGGCAGCCACCCGTTGAGCATCCTGACCGCGATCGTGGTGGCACCGTTCAAGCCGTTCCGCTTGAGCATCCCGACCGGCGCGTTCTCGGCCCTGGTGGAAGCGCGCCTGCGCAAGCCGGCCTACGAGGATTTCCTGAAGCTGCGCGACGACGCGCAGAGCGTCAAGGGCTGGTACCGCAACCGGGTGACCCGCGTGGTGCTGACCTTCATGCTGACCAACCTGGGCAGCATGCTCGGGTTGTGGCTGACCGGGTTCCAGGTGTGGGGCAAAGTCGCGGGGTGATTCCCGCGCTGGCTGTGAATCGAAAGGCCACGCAATGCGTGGCCTTTTTTGTGCACGAATGGGGAACCGCAGGTAGTGCCGGGCTCCGTACCAGGGTGATGGCCGCCGTTTCCATTCGTAGATGGACGCCATACGTGGGTGCGTTCCGAAAAAAAAGGAGGCCCGCCCAACGGGCCTCCATGCACCCTCAAACCGATTCTGCGCCGGGCTCGACCACCGGGGCCTCGACGCCGCGGCCACGCGCGCGCCGGATGATCCGCGACACCGCCGTGCTCATGTCATCAAGCATCGCGTAGATGGTCGGCAGGAACAGCAGGCTGACCACCGTGGAGAACGCCAGGCCGCCGGCGATGGCGCGGGCCATCGGGTAGTACGGCGGGCCGTTGCCGAGCAGCTGGGTGTCGGTCATGGAGATCGGAATCATCGCCAGGATCGCGGTCCCCATCGTCATCATGATCGGGCGCAGGCGTTCGCGCGAGCCTTCCACCAGCGCCTGGGTCCGGCCCATCCCGCGGCGGCGCAGGTTGTTGATGTGCTCGATCATCACGATCCCGTTGTTCACCACCACGCCCATCAACACCAGGATGCCGATGAAGGACATGATCCCGAACGAGGTGCCGGTGATCCAGAACAGCCAGAACACCCCGAAGATCGAGAACAGCACGCCGCTCATGATCGCCGCCGGGAACAGCAACGACTCGAACACGGCTGCCATCACCACGTAGATCATCACCAGCGCGATCACCAGATTGAACATCATCTGCGCCATCGCTTCGTTGTCATCGCCGTAGTCGCCGCCGTCGAAGCTGAAGGTGTAGCCGGCCGGGAAGCTCATCGGCTTGAGCGTTTCCTCCATCGCCTTGCGCCCATCCGGCACGGTGACCTTCTCAGCCAGGTTGGCCTTGATGGTCAACGTGGTCTGCCGGTTGGTGCGGCCGATCTGCGTGGCCGACGGCTTGATCGCCACATCCACCAGGCTCAGCAGCGGCACGGAGCGACCGTCGCCGGTACGCACCGTATAGCTGGCCAGGTCTTCCGGGCTGCTCTGCTCGGCACCGGCAAAGCGCACCCAGACCGGCACTTCACTGTCACCGCGGCGGAACTCGCGCAGCGGCGCGCCCCGCAGGGCCAGGCCGACGAAGCTGGCCACCTGCTCGGCATTGAAGCCGAACGCGGCCGCGCGCTCGCGGTCAACGTGGATGGACAACTCGCTGCCCTTCTCGCCGTTGTCGATGCGCACGTCACGCAGCTCCTTGCGCTGGGCCAGCAGCGGCACCACTTCCTCGCCGATCTCCTGCAGCATCTTGGTCGAGTCACCCACCAGCTGCACCTGCACCTGGTTGTTGCCGCCGCCACCGCCGTCGCCGGAGTTGCCGACCACGTAATCGGCACGCGCCGAACGCGGCAGGCCCTTGCGCAGGGCTTCCTGCACGGCGGGCATGTTCTTGGCGTGCTCGGTATCGAAGGTCACGATCGTGCTGCTGCCTTCCTGCTCGCTGTACCAGGAGTACACCTGGGTGATGTGCAGCTCCTCGCGGTGATCGTCCAGGTAGCGCTCCACGCGGGCGACTTCCTCGGACATCTGGCCGAAGGTATAGGCGCCCTTCCAGTTGTAGCCGATGAACACCTCGTGGCCACCCTCGCCACCGAACATGTCGATCTTGGTCAGCTTCATCGGCACCAGGCTGATCAGGATCACCATCACGATGCCGAACACACTCCAGCCACGGTGTTCCAGCGTCCACTGCAGCAAGGTGGCGTAGCGGCGCTGCAGGCGGGCGATCACGCCACTGTCCGAATGCACCAGCTTGGGGGTCTGCATGCGCGCGGACAGCATCGGGATCAGGCTCACCGCGACCAGCCAGGAGGCCAGCAGCGAGACCGAGATCGTGATCGCGATCTGCGACATGAAGATGCTGATGTTGTTGGTCTCACCAAACAGGTTCGGCACGAACACGATGCAGTGGCACAGGGTGCCGGCGCTCAGCGCGATGGCCACGTTGCGGGTACCGATGATCGAGGCCAGCCGCGGCTGGTCCGGCATTCGCTCGCGTTCCTGGTAGATGCTCTCCACCACCACCACGGCGTTGTCCACCAGCATGCCGACCGCCAGCAGCAGGCCCATCATGGTCAGGATGTTGAGGGTCACGCCGGCGAAGTACATGAAGCCCAGGGTGATCACGAAACAGATCGGGATCGCCAGGGTCACCATCAGCGTGGAGGGCCAGTGGCGCAGGAAGAAGAACAGCACCGTGATCGACAGCAGCAGCCCCACCGCGCCGGCCTCGGCCAGCTCCAGCAGCGAGGAGGTCACCATCTTGCCCTGGTTGTCGATGACCTTGATCTGCACATCGCGCATGGAGGGCTGCTTGCGGATCGCCTCGACCTCGGCCAGGGCCGCGCGCGAAACCTCCACCAGGTTGGCGCTGCGCTCCTTGAAGATGTCCAGCCCCACCGCCGGGTTGCCATCCAGGCGACGGCCATAGTTCATGCGGGTGGGCTTGAGCCGGATCTCGGCGATGTCACCCAGGCGCAGGCCCTTGTTGTCGATGACCAGGTCGCGCAGTTCCTGCAGGTCGGTGATTTCACCCACCGGCTGGATGCGCACGCGCTGGCCGTTGTCGTCGATCTGTCCGGCCGAGATCGAGAAGTTCAGCGTACGCAGGCGGTCGCTGAGTTCGTTGATGCTCAGGTTATGCGCGGTCAACCGGTCCGGGCTGATCGCGATCTCGACCTCGTTCGGCGGGGCGCCGGAGATGTTGACCCGCGCCACGCCGGGGATGCGTTCGATCCGCCGCTTGAACTCGCGGTCGAGCATGTCGTACGCGCCGGTCAGGTCGGTGGCACTGGCCAGGCGCACCTTCAGCACCGGATCATCGCTGCTGGACCACTTGAACACGTTGTAGCGCTGCAGGTCGTCAGGCAGGTCGCTGCGGATCGCATCGATGCGCTCACGGGCATCAGAGGCCGCGATGGCGATGTCGCGGTCCCAGTCGGTGAACTCGATGAAGATGCTGGCGCCTTCGGAGGTGGCCGAGGAACGCATGCGCTTGATCCCGGTCATCGTAGCCAGTGCTTCTTCGGTCGGCCGGATGATGTTGCGCTCGACCTCCTCCGGGGTGGAGCCGGTGTAGGGCACCTGCACGAACAGGAACGGCGCGGAGATGTCCGGCAGCGCTTCCAGCGGCAGCCGGAACGAGGCGATCAGGCCCACCACCGCCAACGACACGAAACACATGATCGTGGTGATGGGCCGGCGGATGGAGAACTCGGCAATACTCATGCCGGCTCCTGTGCAGTGCCATGGCCGGCGTCGGCCAGCGGCGTCTTGAGGTGGCGGCCGCGCTCGCGGTAGTAGGCATCGCCGCGACGGTCGAGCAGGTCGTACACCACCGGGATCACCACCAGCGTCAGCAGGGTGGAGACCAGCAACCCGCCGATCACGGTGATCGCCATCGGCGCGCGCACTTCGGCGCCCTCGCCCATCGCCACCGCCAGCGGCAGGAAGCCGAACAGCGTGCACAGCGTGGTCATGATGATCGGCCGCAGGCGCGAACGCGCCCCTTCCACCAGTGCCTCACGCTTGGGCACGCCCGCCTCGCGCAGCTGGTTGACCTTGTCGATCAGGATGATCGCGTTCTTGGTCACCAGGCCCACCAGCAGGATCAAGCCGATGAACACCACCACCGAGATCGGCTTGCCGGTCAGCATCAGGGCCAGGATCGCGCCGACCAGCGCCAGCGGAATGGTGAACAGGATGACGAACGGATGCAGCAGCGATTCGAACTGCGAGGCCATCACCAGGTACACCAGGAAGATGGCCAGGCCGAAGGCGAAGATCAGCGAGCGCGCCGAATCGGCCAGCTCCTCACCCTGCCCGCCGATGTGCATGCCGACACCGGCCCCCAACGGCTGCTTGGCGACCATGTCCTGCACTTCGCGCACGGCGCCGCCCAGGTCGATGTCGCGCAGGTTGGCCGACACCACCGCCACGCGGGTCTGGTCGGCGCGATGGATCTCGCTCGGGCCGTTGGTGGCGATCACCTCGGCCACCGAATCCAGCGTCACCGGCCGGTTGCTGCCCGGATTGACGATCAGGCGGCGGATACTGTCCACGCTGGCCCGGTCACCTTCCTGGGCCCGCACCAGGACGTCGATCTTGCGGTCGCGGAAGCTGTAGCGCGTAGCCACGTCACCGCGCACCTTCTTGACCACCACATCGGCGATCTGCCGCGTGGTCAGGCCCAGGGCACCGGCGCGCTCCTGGTCGAAGCGGATCTGGATCTCCGGGAAGCCCTCTTCCACCGTGGATTTGACGTCGGCGTAGTGCGGGTTGTTACGCAGCATCGCGGCCAGTGCCTTGCCGGCCGTTTCCAGCGTGGCCATGTCCTGACCACGCAGTTCCACTTCCAGCGGTGTGGAGAAGCTGAACAGCGCCGGGCGGGCGAAATCGACCTGCACGCCAGGGTGCTGCTGCATCGATTCGCGCAGCCGCTCGGTGATCGCCGCTTCGGTGCGCGCGTTGCCGCCCCCGGCCATCACGACGGTCAACTTGCCGATGTTCTCGCCGCTTTCGGTCGGGCTGGCATCCAGACGGGTGCCGCTGCCACTGACGCCGTACAACGAGGCGATGCTGGCGTCCTTGGCGTGGGCCAGCTGCATCTCACGGACCAGCGCATCGGTCTGCTTCAGCGGCGTGCCCGCGGGGAGCTTGGCGGTCATTTCGAAACGGTCCTGCGCCAGCTGCGGGATCAGGTCGGCCCCGAGCATCGGTACCAGCGCCATCGTGCCTACGAAGGCCAGCGCGGCCAGGCCCAGCACCTTGCCCGGGTGATGCAGCGCGCCCGGCAGCAGCTTGAGGTAACCGCGCTCGGCACCGGCGTAGGGCTTCATCGCCACATCGCTGGCCTTGCGCATCACCGGCCCGACCACGGCCACCAGGCCGCGCCAGACGCGGATCACCGACCAGGCAATCCCGAAGCAGATCCAGCGCACCAGGGTGCCCACGCCGCGACGGCTGCCGGCGACCGGCTTCAGCCAGCGGCTGTCCGGCTGCCAGGGCTGGTGCGCCGGTTCTTCGGGGAAGGCCAGCGGCGGGCGGCCCTTGAGCGAGCTCAGCATCGGGATCAGGGTCATCGACACCAGCAGCGAGATCGCAATCGCGATCGCCACGGTCAGCGCCTGGTCGCGGAACAGCTGGCCGGCGATGCCATCGACGAACACCAGCGGCAGGAACACCGCGATGGTGGTCAGGGTCGAGGCGACCACGGCCATGCTCACTTCACGGGTGCCGGCGATGGCCGCCTGCAGGATGCTCAGGCCACGTTCGCGCGCCTTGGCGATGCTCTCCAGCACCACGATGGAGTCATCCACCACCAGGCCGGTGGCCAGGGCCAGACCGCCCAGCGACATCACGTTCAAGCTCAGGCCGAGCTGGCCCATGAAGAAGAACGTGGTGATGATCGAGACCGGCAGCGACAGGCTGATCACGAACGTGCTCCAGCCGTCGCGCAGGAACAGGAAGATGATCAGGATGGCGAGGATGCCGCCGATCACCGCGTCCTTCTTGACGTCGCTGATGGCGTGTTCGATGAAGCGTGACTGGTCTTCAATCGTGGTCAGTTCGGCATCGCCGGGCACCTGGCCCTTGATCTGCTCCAGGCGCGCGCGCAGCGCTTCGGCGGTCGAGACCGTGTTGGCATCGCCCTCTTTGTAGATCGCCAGCTCGACCGCTTCCTTGCCGCCCAGGCGGATGATCGCTTCGCGTTCCTTGTAGCCCTGGCGCACGGTGGCGACATCCTTCAGCCGCACCGGCACGCCGTTGGCGATGTTGGTGGAACTGCTGCTGGAGGCACTCTGCGCGGCAGAGGCAGCGGCCACGGCGGCATCCGAGCCGGTCGAGGCGGCGATCGCGAACATCTGCTGCATCGCTGCATCGGCAGCGCTGCCGTTGCTGCTCTGCGTGGTCACCAGCAGGTTGCGGATGTCCTCCAGATCGGCGAACTGGTTGACCGTGCGCACCAGGTAGCGCTGCGAGCCTTCCTCCAGGCGGCCACCGGAGATGTTGATGTTCTCTTCCTTGAGCCGCTTGATGACGTTGTCGATCGGCAGATTGAGCTGGGCCAGCTTCTGCTGGTCGATGTCGACCT
This sequence comes from Stenotrophomonas sp. AS1, assembly GCF_048957655.1. Classification (NCBI taxonomy): domain Bacteria; kingdom Pseudomonadati; phylum Pseudomonadota; class Gammaproteobacteria; order Lysobacterales; family Lysobacteraceae; genus Stenotrophomonas; species Stenotrophomonas sp. AS1. Next base: position 577,932 of record NZ_JARVXM010000001.1, read on the forward strand.
GGATTTCATCCTCCAGACCGCCGCCCACCTTCACCGCGGCCACGCCGGTGACCGGCTCCAGCTTCTTCTTCAGGTCTTCATCGGCATAGCGGCGCAGCTCGGTGAGCTGGCGCACGGCCTCGGCATCGCTGGAAGGATCGGTTCTGGCCGAGATCACCAGGCGCATGATCGGCTCGGTGGACGGATTGAAGCGCAGCAGCACCGGAGATTTCGCCTCCAGCGGCAGGTTCAGCGCTTCCATCTTGTCGCGCACCTCCAGGCTGGCCTGGTCCATGTTGGTGCCCCAGGCGAACTCGAGCACGACATCGCTCTGCCCGGTACGCGAGATCGATTTGAGCTTGCGCAGGTTCTTGACCACGCCCACGGCCTCTTCGACCGGCTCGGTGATCAGCGTTTCGATTTCCGCCGGGGCCGCACCGGTGTACTCGGTGCGCACGGTCAGGGTCGGATAGCTCAGGTCGGGCAGCAAGTTGACCTTGAGATTTCCCAGCGCGATGAAGCCGAACAACATCAGGGTGACAGTGAACATCGCGATGGTGACGCGGCGGCGGGTGGCGAATTCCACCAGGCCGCCGCCGTGGGCACCGGGGCGATCGCCCTGGTGCGGATCATTGCCGTGGTCGTTGCCGGCCGCTGTCATTGACGGCTCTCCGCCTTGGCCGGTGCCGGCTTGGCAGCAGCGGTGGCGGCCGGCTTGGCGCCGATCACCTGCACCGCGGTGCCGTCGCGCAGGGCAACCTTGCCTGCAGTAACCACCTGATCGCCTGCGGCCAGACCCTCGCGGATCTCCACCCACGGGCCTTCGGCATAGCCGAGCTTGACCGGCACGCGCGCGGCCTTGCCATCGCGAACGCGGAACACCGCCGGCTCACCATCGTCGAGCAGCGCCAGGCGCGGCACCACCAAGGCGTCGGCGCGCTGGTCATAGTCGATCCGGATGCGACCGAACATGCCCGGCTGCAGGCCTTCAGCATCTTCGCCAAAGCCGCTGACCACGCGGAACGTGCCGCTGCCGGCATCGACCACCGGCGAGATGCGGTCCACCGTGCCCGGGAAGGTCTTGCCCGGCAGCGCATCGGCGAGCAGCGTCACCGGCTGGCCCGGACGCAGCGTGGCCAGCTCGCGCTCGGGCACGTTGAGCGTGGCTTCCAGGCGCGAGTTGTCGACGATGCGGAAGATCGGCGTGTTGATCTGCACGAAGTTGCCGGTCTTGATCGAGCGCGAGGCGATCACGCCCGAGATCGGCGCGATCACCGTGGTGTAGGACAGTTCCAGCGTGGCCAGCCGGTACTGCGCGCGGACGTTCTCCAGGTCGTACTTGATCTGGTCGACATCGGCGGCGCTGACCATCTGCTGGCCCACCAGTTTCTGGGCGCGCTGGTAGTTGTTCTCCAGCTTGCGCATCTGCGCTTCGCTCTGCGCCACGGCCAGGCGCGCACGGTCCGGATCCAGCCGCACCAGCGGCTGCCCGGCACGCACCTGCTGCCCCTCTTCGACCAGCACCGCCAGCGCGACGCCGGAGGTCTTGGCGACCACCTGCGACTCACCACGCGGCTCCAGTGCGGCCGTACCGGTGTAGCTGGCAGCGACGGCGCGACGGCTGGCCGCGACGGCTTCGACGGGGACCGCATCGACTTTCTTCTCGGCCTTGCCGTCCTTCTCGGCCGCGTTGGCTTCGGCCGGGCCGGCGCCACCGCAGCCGCTCAGCAGCAGGGTGGAGGTGATCAGCAGTGCAGCGGCACAGCGTCCGGTGCGGCCGAGCAGGAATGATTGTCGCGACATCGTCGTGTCCCTAAGGATGCGTGGGCAGGTGTGGTAGCAAAGTAATGCACCACGTCACGACCACACCATATCCCAAAGGTCATGGTGACCTGCGGGGCATGGCCTCCCCCGGCCCGGTTTCAGCTAGATGAAATGGCAGGCTATACTCGGCCCAGTTCCGTACCCCACGCCGGAACGACCAGACCCGTTTATCGGAAAAGGACATCATGCGCCCGCAGCCGCTCGCCGCTTGTCTCGTTCTGGCCGTCCTCCTGCCCCTCGGGGCCGCCGCACAGGCCGCAACACCCGCTCCTGCAGTCCCTGCCCCCGCCGCTCCGGCCGCCACCGCGCCGGCGCCTGCCGCCGTCACCGGCCGGTTCGACAATGGCCGGGTCCTGGCCTATACGTGCCAGGGGTGCCACGGCATCACCGGGTACAAGAACGCCTATCCCAGCTACAAAGTGCCCAAGATCGGCGGGCAGACCCGTGAGTACCTCAGCCAGGCGCTGACCGAGTACCGCCACGGCAAGCGCAAGCATCCGACGATGCAGGCGCAGTCGATGAGTTTCAGCGAACAGGAGATCGCCGATCTCGCTGTTTACCTGTCCACCGTCAAATAAGCGCGCTCATGTCGAAAGCCACGCCACTCCAGCGTTACGCCATCGCCCTGTCCGTTGCCCTGCTGATGACTGCGTGTTCGCAGTCTCAGGTGGAGAACAGCGCAGATTCCGCCGCCGATCCGGGCCACGCCAGTGGTGAACACGGGTCCGGCTCCTCCGCCGGCCTGCCGGCCGGCCGCATCGCCGCCGGTGAGGCGCGTGCCCAGGTCAAGGGCAAAGCCACCGGCCAGAGCTGCATCGATTGCCACGGCGCCGACGGCAACAAGCCGATCGACCCGACCTACCCGAAGCTGGGTGGGCAGTACGGGGATTACCTGGCGCACAGCCTGCAGGCCTACCGCGCGGGGGATCGCCAGCACGCGCTGATGACCCCGCAGGCGACCGACCTGAGCGACCAGGACATCGCCGACCTGGCCGCGTATTTCGGCTCACGCCCAACCCAGTTGCGGGATCTGCACGGCCTGAAATGACGACGGTAGCGCCGACCGTTGGTCGGCTGCCTTCCATCCGGCCCCACGAAGCCCTGACAGGTAGAGCCGACCGTTGGTCGGCTGCGCTTCGTTCGGGCGCCATGAACCTCTGACGCCAGCCGACCAACGGTCGGCTCTACAGGTGAGGCGACCAACGCTCGGCGTTACGCGTGCGGCGGACCAGCGGTCGGTGCCATACGTCCCGTACCGTCAAGCCGACCAACGGTCGGCTCTACATCGATCACCGGGTCAGGCGTCCAGTTCTTCCCAGCGCGCGTACGCGGCGTCCAGCTCAGCCTGGACCTTGGCAAGCTTCGCGCTGTGCGCGGCCATGTCGGCGGCGCTGCGCTGATAGAACGCCGGGTCGTTCATCGCGGCGGTGAGGCCTTCGACGTCCTTCTCCAGCGTTTCGATCTTCAGCGGCAGCTGTTCCAGCTCGCGCGCGTCCTTGTAGCTCAGCTTGCGCTTGGCCTCGGCCGGCGCGGCAGCGGCAGCCGCCGCAGCAACCGGCTTGGCCGCCACCACGGGCGCAGCGGCGGCCGCGGCGGCCACGCGTGCAGCGTGGCGCTGCCAATCGGTATAGCCGCCCACGTACTCGCCGACCACGCCGTCCCCTTCCATCACCATCGTGGAAGTGACCACGTTGTCCAGGAAGTCACGGTCATGGCTGACCAGCAGCAACGTGCCGGTGTAATCGCTCAGCAGCTCTTCCAGCAGCTCAAGCGTTTCCACGTCCAGGTCGTTGGTCGGTTCATCCATCACCAGCAGGTTGGACGGCTGCGCGAACAGCTTGGCCAGCAGCAGGCGGTTGCGCTCGCCACCGGACAGGCGGGTGATCGGTGCGCGGGCGCGCTCGGGCGAGAACAGGAAGTCCTGCAGGTAGGCGTGCACATGCTTACGCTTGCCGTTGAACTCGATGAAATCGCGGCCTTCGGCCACGTTCTCGATCGCGGTCCAGTCTTCGCGCAGCACGGCACGGTACTGGTCGAAATACGCGATCTGCAGGTTGGTGCCGGCACGCACTTCGCCGCTCTGCGCCTGCAGATCCCCCAGCAGCAGCTTGAGCAGCGTGGTCTTGCCGCTGCCGTTCGGCCCGATCAGGCCGATACGGTCGCCGCGCAGGATCACGGTGCTGAAGTCCTTGACCATCACACGCTCGCCGAAGGCGAACGAGATGTCCTTGACGTCGATGACCTTCTTGCCGGAGTTCTCCGCCTGCGCCGCTTCCATGCGCACGTTGCCGCCCAGTTCGCGGCGCTGCGAGCGATCGTTGCGCATCGCCTTGAGGCGGCGCACACGGCCTTCGTCGCGGGTGCGGCGGGCCTTGATGCCCTGGCGGATCCAGATTTCTTCCTGGGCCAGCAGTTTGTCGAAGCCCGCGTTTTCCTGCGCCTGCGCGTTCATGCGCTCTTCGCGGCGGCGCTCGTAGTTGGCCCAGTCGCCCGGCCAGCTGGTGACCTGGCCGCGGTCGATCTCGACGATGCGGGTGGCCAGTGCACGCAGGAAGCGACGGTCATGGGTGACAAACACCACGCTGCCGTTCCAGTTCTTGAGGAACATTTCGAGCCAGTCGATGGCTTCGATGTCCAAGTGGTTGGTCGGTTCGTCGAGCAGCAGCAGGTCCGGCGAGGACACCAGCGCGCGGCCCAGCAGCACGCGGCGCTTCATGCCGCCGGACAGGCGCGCGAATTCGGCATCGCCGTCCAGGTCGAGCTTGGTCAGGGTTTCGCTGACGCGCTGGTCCAGGCCCCAGCCGTTGGCGGCATCGATCTTGGCCTGCACGGCCGAGAGCGCATCGCCGTCGAAATCCTCGGCCATGCTCAGGTGATGGAACTCGGCCAGCCACTGGCCCAGCTCGCCCAGGCCATCGGCAACCACATCGAACACGCTGCCGGCGGCACCGTGCGGGACCTCCTGTTCCAGGCGGGTGATGCGCACCCCCTGCTGCACGCGGACTTCGCCGTCATCGGGCTTGTGATCGCCGGACAGCAGTTTGAGCAGGGTCGATTTGCCGGCGCCGTTGCGGCCGATCAGGGCGATACGCTCGCCCGGCTCGATCGACAGTTCGGCTTTTTCCAGCAACAGGGGGCCGCCGACACTGAAGTCGACGTTTTGCAGAGTAATCAGAGGCATCCGACCATTGTACGGGCTGGCGGTGCGTAGCGTCGCTTACTCCTGACCGAACACGCCCGCAGGCAGCCCCAGCAGCGCCCACAGCGCCGGGGGCACCCGCTTGCCCGGATGGCGGACCACCCACAACTGGCGCGACATCGGCGGCAGCGGGGTATCGACGATGACCAGCGTGCCCAGCGCGATCAGATCGGCTACGGCGTGCCGCGACAGGCATGCCAGGCCGAGCCCGGCGGCCGCCGCCTGTTTGATTGCTTCGGTGCTGCCCAGCTGCATCGCGCGGGCAAAGTGGTGCAGGTGTGGCAGCAGCGCCTGCTCGACCGCCTCGCGGGTGCCCGAGCCCGGCTCGCGCAGGAGCCAGCGGGTCTGCGCCAACGCTGCGATTTCCATGTGCGCCGGCGTGGTCCCCCGCGCCGCCACGATGACCAGGTCGTCGCGTTGCCACGGCAGCACCTGCAGGCCACTTTCGTGGCAGGGCCCTTCGATCAGGCCCAGATCCACCTCCAGGCGCTGGACCGCCGCGACGACGTCGGCGCTGTTGCCGATCCGCAGGTCCACCTGGGCCTGGGGGTTGTCGGCCAGCAGCGTGGCGACGCGGGACGGCAGCAGGTAGTTGCCGATCGTGGTGCTGGCCGCGAGCCGCAGCAGCAGGCGCTGCGCACCGGACGCGACCTGCCCGACCCCGGCCAGCCGCTCCAGATCGGCCGCGGCTACCAGCAGCGCGCGGGCGGGATCCAGCAGCGCCCGACCCTGCGGGCTGAGGATCAGCCGGCGCCCGATGCGGTCGAACAGCGGGCTGGCCAGCTGGCTTTCCAGTTCATTGAGCGCTGCGCTCGTGGCCGATTGCGACAAGGCCAGCTGCGCCCCTGCCGCGGCCGTGGTGCCGGCGTCGGCAATCGCCACGAAAACCTGCCATTGGCGGAGGGTGAGGTGCATGACATCCATTAACTCACCAAACAGGTCGATATGACAATAACAATGCGTTTTACAGGTTTATGCGCGGGGCGCAGGCTATCGCTGTGATCTGACTGGAGCTACCCGTGAACACCTCTGCTGCCGCCCTGCCCTCACCCACTACCGCCCAGCGCTGGCGCGGCCGCCTTCCCGGGCTGCTGCTGACGGGCGCCGTGGCTGCAGCGGCCATGGGACTGGCGCCGCTGCCGTGGCTGCAGAGGCACGGCATCAGCGCGCTGACCCTGGCCATCGTGCTCGGCATCGCGTTGGGCAACACGCTTTACCCACGGCTGGCGGCTTCGGCCGGTGCCGGCGTTGGCTTCTCCAAGCACTGGCTGCTGCGTGCGGGCATCGTGCTGTACGGCCTGCGCCTGACCTTCCAGGATATCGGCCAGGTCGGTGTCGGCGGGGTGCTGACCGATGCGCTGGTGCTGACCAGTACCTTCGCGCTGGCGTGGTGGGCCGGCACGCGCTGGTTCGGGCTCGACAGGGAGAGCGCCCTGCTGATCGGTGCCGGCAGCTCGATCTGCGGTGCGGCCGCGGTGATGGCGGCCGAGCCGGTGGTGCGCGGGCGCGCGGACCAGGTGACCGTGGCGGTCTCCACCGTGGTGGTGTTCGGCACGCTGGCGATGTTCCTGTACCCGGCGCTGTACCAGCTCAACCTTGCCCACGGGTGGATCCCGATGGACACCCAGGCCTACGGCGTGTTCATCGGCTCGACCGTGCACGAAGTCGCCCAGGTGGTCGCCGCCGGCCGCGCGGTCAGCGAGGGGGCTGCCAACACGGCCGTGATCGCCAAGATGGTGCGGGTGATGATGCTGGCCCCGTTCCTGATCGGGCTGTCGATGCTGCTCGCACGCGGTGGCGTGCCGGGTGCGTGCGGCCAGCGCGCGAAGATCGTGGTGCCGTGGTTCGCGTTCGGCTTCGTCGCGGTGGCCGGGCTCAACTCGCTGCAGATGCTGCCGGCCGCCATCGTCAGCGCGGCGATCGATCTGGACACCGTGCTGCTGGCCATGGCCATGGCCGCGCTTGGCCTGACCACGCATGTGTCGGCCCTGCGCAAGGCCGGGATGAGGCCGCTGCTGCTGGCGCTGTTGTTGTTTGGTTGGCTGCTGGCGGGCGGGCTGGGGATCAACCTGGGCGTCCACGCGCTGCTGGGCTGAGGCACGCCGGGCGGACTTCTGCGACACTATCGCATGTCTGAATTCTCCTCCCTGCCGCTGAAACCAGCGCTGCTGCCCGGCATCGATGCCATGGGCTATACCTCGCTCACCCCCGTGCAGGCCCAGAGCCTGCCGGCCATCCTCGAGCGCCGCGATGTCATCGCACAGGCCCCGACCGGCAGCGGCAAGACCGCGGCCTTCGGGCTGGGCCTGCTGCAGGCGCTGGACCCGTCGGTGACCCGCGCCCAGGCGCTGGTGCTGTGCCCGACCCGCGAACTGGCCGACCAGGTCGGCAAGCAGATCCGCAAGCTGGCGACCGGCATTCCGAACCTCAAACTGCTGGTGCTGACCGGCGGCATGCCGCTGGGCCCGCAGCTGGCCTCGCTGGAAGCGCACGATCCGCAGGTCGTGGTCGGCACCCCCGGGCGCATCCAGGAACTGGGCCGCAAGCGCGTGCTGCACCTGGGCGGCGTCACCACCCTGGTGCTGGATGAAGCCGACCGCATGCTCGACATGGGCTTTGAGGAGCCGATCCGCGAGATCGCCGGGCGCACCAGCAAGGATCGCCAGACGCTGTTGTTCTCGGCAACGTTCCCGGATGAGATCCGCGAGATCGCTCGCGTGCTGCTGCGCGACCCGGTGGAAGTGACCGTGGAAGGCGCCGACCATGCGCCGGCCATCCGCCACCTGTTCTGCGAGACCGAGCTGGCACTGAAGCAGAAGGCGCTGGCCGGCCTGCTGCTCAAGTACACGCCCGAATCGGCCGTGGTGTTCTGCAACACCCGCCGCGATGTCGACGATGTCGCCATTTCGCTGCAGCAGTTCGGCTTCTCCGCGCTGCCGCTGCACGGCGAGATGGAACAGCGCGACCGCGACGAAGTGCTGGTGCGCTTCGCCAACCGCAGCTGCAACGTGCTGGTCGCCAGCGACGTGGCCGCGCGCGGGCTGGATGTGCAGGACTTGGCGGCGGTGATCAATTACGAGCTGCCGACCGACATCGAAACGTATGAGCATCGCGTGGGCCGTACCGGCCGCGCCGGTGCGACCGGCCTGGCGATCAGCCTGGTGACGCATCGCGAGCGCAACCGCGCCGATGCGCTCGAAGCCGCACAGGGCAAGCCGCTGGACTGGCAGAAGACGCCGCTGGCCACCGCACGCCCGCCGGTGCTGCCGCAGGCGGCAATGACCACGCTGCGCATCGATGGTGGCAAGACCGACAAGCTGCGCCCGGGCGACATCCTGGGTGCGCTGACCGGCGATGCCGGGCTGGCCGCCAAGTACATCGGCAAGATCGATATCTATGCCACGCGCTCGTATGTCGCCATTGCGCGCGAGCAGGCCGGCCGGGCGATCGCCCAGCTGGAGGCCGGCAAGATCAAGGGCCGCCGGTTCCGCGTACGCAAGATGGATGTCTGAGCGCTGCGGCCGATCGCGGGTCGGCTGACCGCGTTAGGGTAGAGCCGACCGTTGGTCGGCTGATCGCTTCACGCATTGGGTAGAGCCGACCGTTGGTCGGCTGCACTTGCGTCGGGGCGTTTGAGGTGCCGGCCAGCGGCCGGCACTACCAGTGCCGGCGCGCCCGCGCGGATTTCCGGCTCAATAGACCAGGTTGGCCAGCAGCGGGACGTCACTCGTCCAGCGCTCGCGGCCGCCAAGCCCGGCCAGTTCCACGAGCACGGCCGCACCGACCACCTCGACCTGCAGCTGGCGGGCCAGCGACAACGCCGCCAGCAGCGTGCCGCCCGTGGCCAGCACATCATCGACCACCAGCACGCGGGCGCCGGCCGGCAAGGCATCGGCGTGTACTTCAATGCTGTCGGTCCGGTATTCCAGGGTGTAATCCTGGCGCAGCACCTTGCCCGGCAGCTTGCCCGGCTTGCGCACCGGCACGAAGCCCACGCCCAGCACCCGCGCCATGGCCGCGCCGAGGATGAAGCCGCGCGACTCGATCCCCATCACCGCCTGCAGGTTGGCATCGCGCCAGGGCGCGACCATCGCATCGATGGCGGCCGCGAAATCCGGGCCGTCGGCGAGCAGCGGCATGATGTCCCTGAACAGGATGCCCGGCTTGGGGAAATCGGCGATGTCGCGCAGGCGGCCGGCCCAGGCGGGCGTGGCGGAAGACTCGGTCATGGGGTTGGAAACGAACAGGGTGGCATAGGGTAAACGCTTCGGCGCGGGGCTGCCGGTCGCCGGCGCCTGGGCATTGCTGCGTTCCAGCAATGACATCGTCCGCTCACCTCGAATTCGCACACACGTGCGATAATCGCCCTAACTGGTTGTTCACCTCGCTTCCGCGATAAGCGGCGAAGCGACCCATGGTCCCCGCCACGCACGGCGCGCGCGGGCCTGACCGGTGCCGGTCGGCACCGGATTTCCTGTAGAGGTTCATGCAACGTGGACGAGAACACGAAACCGTCGGCCCTGGGCCGCACTCTGGTGGTCATTCTTGGCATCGTGGTGATGCTGTTCGGGCTCGCCCTGCTGGTGGGCGGCATCCGCCTGGTCCAGCTCGGCGGCAGCTGGTACTTCCTGCTGATGGGTGGCGGTTCGCTGCTGGCCGGCCTGCTGCTGGTCCTGCGACGTCCGCTCGGCGCGGCACTGTATGCGGTGGCCTTCATCGCCACCTTGGCGTGGGCCCTGGCCGATGCCGGGCTGGCGTTCTGGCCGCTGGTCTCGCGGCTGGTGATGCCTGCCGTACTGGCGATGCTGGTGGCGCTGGCCTGGCCGGCGCTCAAGCGCAGCCGCGGGCAGCCCGCCGGGCGCGGGGCCTATGCTGTCGCTGCCCTGCTGCTGGTCGGCCTGCTGGGCACCGCGGTCTCCGCCTTCCAGCCGCGTCCGGTCGTTACCGCGCAGGGCGCGCGCCCGGCCGTGGTGCCGGTCGCCAAGGGCAGCGAGCAGCGCGACTGGATGCACTGGGGCAACACCACGGCCGGCACCCGCTTCGCCGCGCTGGACCAGATCACACCGGCCAACGTGGCCCAGCTGCAGGTCGCCTGGACCGCACACACCGGCGATGTGCCGCAGAGCGATGGCTTCGGCGCCGAAGACCAGCTCACGCCACTGCAGATCGGGCAGACCCTGTACCTGTGCACGCCGCACAACCGGGTGATCGCGATGGATGTGGACAGCGGCCAGCAACGCTGGGCGTTCGATCCCAAGGCCACCGCACCGAACTGGCAGCGCTGCCGCGGACTGGGCTACTTCGATGCCAGCCTGCCCTTGAGTGGCGTACCCACCGTGGCGGCGGCTGCCCCGGCGGTGCCTGCGCCCGAAGCCCCGCAATCACCGGCGGCCGCCGTCGCCGGTAGCGCGCCGGCGATCTGCGAAAAGCGGATCCTGATGACCTCCATCGATGCGCGCCTGTTCGCGCTGGATGCGGCCACCGGCGCGCCGTGCACCGATTTCGGCGACAACGGCGTGGTCGACCTCAAGCAGGGCATGGGCGAGATCAAGCCCGGCTTCTACACCCTCACCGCCGCACCGCTGGTGGCCGGTGAGCTGGTGATCGTGGGCGGCCGCGTGGCCGACAACATCGAGGTCGGCGAGCCGTCCGGCGTGGTGCGCGCCTACAACGTGCGTACCGGTGCGCTGGCATGGGTCTGGGACCTTTCCAGGGAAACCCCGGAAGTGCCGCTGGATCCCTCGATCCATTACACCCGGGCCACCCCGAATGTGTGGACCTCGATGGCCTATGACCCGCAGCTGGGCCTGGTCTATCTGCCCACCGGCAACACCACGCCGGACCAGTGGGCCGGCGAGCGCACCCCGCAGGATGACAAGTACAGCTCGGCGGTGGTGGCGCTGGATGTAGCCACCGGTAAAGAGCGCTGGGTGTACCAGACCGTGCATCACGATCTGTGGGATTACGATCTGCCCGCACAGCCGACCCTGACCGACGTGCCCGATGGCAAGGGCGGCACCCTGCCCGCCCTGCTGCAGGTCACCAAGGCAGGGCAGGTGTTCATGCTCAACCGCGCCACCGGCCAGCCGATCACCGAGGTGCGCGACATCAAGGCGCCGCAGGGCAAGGCCGATGGCGAGCGTTATTCCCCGACCCAGCGGCTGTCGGTCGGCCTGCCGCAGATCGGTGCGCAGACCCTGACCGAATCGGACATGTGGGGCGCCACGCCGATCGATCAGATGCTGTGCCGCATCCAGTTCAAGGGCTTCCGTTACGAGGGCATGTTCACCCCGCCGGGCGAAGACCTCGCGCTGCAGTGGCCCGGTTCGCTGGGCGGCATGAACTGGGGCAGCGCATCGGTGGATCCGACCACTGGCTACCTGTTCGTCAACGACATGCGCCTGGGCCTGTGGACCAAGCTCATTCAGCGCGCGCAGATGACCGAAGGCGCCGGCGGCGTGGAAATGGGCGCTGCCTCGCAGACCGGCACGCCGTATGGCTCGCTGCGTGATCGCTTCCTGTCCAAGCTGGGCATCCCGTGCCAGCAACCGCCGTTCGGCACGATGTCGGCGATCAATCTGGCCACCCACGAGCTGGTCTGGCAGGTACCGGTCGGCACGGTCAAGGACACCGGGCCGATGGGCATCAAGATGCGCCTGCCGATTCCGATCGGCATGCCAACCCTGGGCGGCTCGCTGGCCACGCAATCGGGTCTGCTGTTCTTCGCGGGCACCCAGGATTACTACCTGCGCGCCTACGACAGCCGCACCGGCGAAGAAGTGTGGAAAGCCCGGATGCCGGTGGGCAGCCAAGGCACGCCGATCACGTATGTGTCGCCGAAGACCGGCCGCCAGTACGTGGTGATTTCGGCCGGTGGCGCACGCCAGTCGCCGGATCGTGGTGACTACGTGATCGCCTACGCGTTGCCGGCCACGCGCTGATTCGCGCGCGCCACGGTCCACCGACCGTGGCGCGGCGGCTTCGCTTCGCCGCGTGCAGCCCTTACCATGCACGATCACCGAGCACGAACCACCGCCATGTCTGCCGCACCTCCCAGCCGTCGTCCCAAGCGCGCCCCTGCCCCACCGCAGGATCGCGGGCTCAGCCACGAGCTGATGCAGCAGATCCAGGACAACCAGGGCGATCCGGATTTCATGACGTCCCTTGGCCGTGGCCTGGTCGTGCTGAGTGTTTTTTCGCAGCACCCGCGCGAAGTGACGATGTCGCAGATCAGCACCGAGACCGGTATATCGCGCGCGGCCGTGCGGCGCGTGCTGTACACGCTGGAGAAGCTGGGCTACGTGGGTGAGCAGGGCCGTGGCTTCGTGCTGCTGCCGCGCGTGCTCGGCATTGGCGGCGCCTACGTGGCCTCTTCGTCGATGACCGCTGCTGCCCAGCCCGTGCTGGATGCGCTCCGCGACGACCTGCATGAGTCGTGCTCGCTGGGCGTGCTCGACGGTGATGACGTGCTTTACGTGGCCCGCGCTGAAACAGTGCGGATCATGTCGATCGGCCTGCGCGCCGGCAGCCGCCTGCCGGCGTACTGCACCTCGATGGGCCGCGTGCTGCTCGCGGCATTGCCGCGCGACACGCTGGAAAGCTACCTGGAGCGCAATCCGTTGCGGCCCCGCACCGAGCGCACCGTCACGCGCATGGAGGACTTCCTGGAGATGCTCGATCGCGTGCGCCGCGATGGTGTTTCCCTGGTGGACCAGGAACTGGAGATCGGCCTGCGCTCGATCGCCGTACCGGTGCATGCGCGCAATGGCACTGTGGTGGGCGCGCTCAACATCGGCACCCAGGCCGGGCGCATCAGCCTGGGCGTCATGCAATCGCAGCTGCTGCCGCGGCTGCGCGAAGCGGCCCAGCGGCTGGGCAACCTGCTGCACTGAGGCGGGGTTGTCTGGCGTTGTGGGGTTGCCGGCCAGCGGCCGGCACTACCGGTGCGTCGGTAGCCGGCGATGGCAGCCGTGGGCAGCCATGGCGTTGTTGGGCGGCGATGGCGGCCGTGGGCGGCGATGCCGTCACCCGGTCTGTTCGCCCGCCTGCTCTTCGAGGATCGGCCTGGCCAGCGCGAAGGCGTGATTGGCGGCAGGTACGCCACAGTAGATCGCAGCCTGCAGCAAGGCTTCCTTGATCTCGTCCGGGGTGACGCCGTTGTTGCGGGCGGCGCGGATGTGCAGCTTGAACTCTTCGTCGTGGCCCAGCGCCACCATCATCACGATGGTCAACAGCGAGCGCGTATGCCGCGGCAGGCCCTCGCGCGTCCAGACCGTGCCCCACGCCGTGCGCGTGATGAAGGCCTGGAACTCCTCGGTGAAATCGGTGCGTGCCTGCAGCGAGCGCTCTACGTGCGCGTCACCGAGCACGGCGCGGCGTACGGTGAGGCCGGCTTCGTATCGTTCCTGTTCGTCCATTGTGGGCTGCTCGTTGTGAGGTGGGGGCGTGCCGACCATCGGTGGCCGGTCAGCGAAGATGGGCGGCGAGCGCTGCGGTGAACGCCTCGGCAGATTCGATGTTGCAGATGTGGCGCCCGGGCACAGTGATGGCGTGGCCATCGGCCACACCCTGCGCGATGGCGTCCAGATCCGCTGGCGGGCACACCGGATCATCGTCGCCGGCGATCGCCAGCGTCGGCACCTGGATGCGCCCCAGCTGATCGCGGAAGTCGGCCGTGGCCACGGCATGGCAGCAGCCGATGTAACCGCCCACGTCCGTGGCAACGAAGCGCTGCAGGATGTCCTCCACCACGGCCGGCTCCGCGTGCGCGAAGGCCGGGGTGAACCAGCGCTCGGCCGTTCCCTCGCGCAGCGGCAGCAGGCCGTCGCGTTGCACCTGGGCAATGCGTGTGTTCCAGCTTTCCAGCGTGCCGATCTTCGCGGCCGTGGCGGCCACGGTCAGCGTGTGCAGGCGCTCACCGGCATGCACGCCCAGCCATTGCCCGGTCAGGCCGCCGATGGAAAGCCCGCAGAAATGGCTGCGCTCCACACCCAGGCGGTCCCACAGCGCAACCACGTCCGCGCCCAGCCCGGCGACGCTGTACAGGCCCGGGGCGGCGCTGGACTGGCCATGCCCGCGGCGGTCATAGCGCAGGATACGGAACCGTGCCGACAACGCATCGACCTGCCGGTCCCACATGTGCAGGTCGGTGCCCAGCGAGTTGCAGAACGTCAACCACGGCGCATCGACCGCCCCATCGATGCGGTAATGCAGGCGGTGCGATTCCAGCTCAAGAAACGGCATGCAACACTCCAGAAAATGATTGGATCAACGCTGCGCCAGTACGCGGTCGATCCAGGTATCGGCCATCCCGCGCCAGCTGTCGGGTGCGAACAAAGCGTCCAGTTGCGTGGTCGACAACTGCGCGGTGACCTCGGGGATCTGCGCGAGCACGTCACGCAGGTGCTGGTGCTGCGCAAGCGCCTGGCGCGCGGCGTGTTCCACCAGCGCGTGTGCAGCAGACTTTCCCATTACTTCGGCCAGCGTCACCGCCACCGCCTCGGCATAGAGCAGGCCGCCGTGGCTGTCCAGGTGCTGCTGCATGCGTGCGCGGTCAAGCTGCAGGCCCCGCACCACTCCCGTTACCTGGGCCAGGCTGCCAGCGCACAGGCGCACGATCTCGGGCACGGTTTCCCACTCGGCATGCCACTGCCCAGCTGCGCGCTCGTGCGGCTGCGGCATCGCCACGAACAGCGTGGACAGCAGGCCCGGCACCCGGCTGGCCGCCGCGATCGCCGCCACGCAGCCGACCGGGTTGCGCTTGTGCGGCATGGCCGAAGAACCGCCCTTGCCCTCGCCGGCCGGCTCGAACGCCTCGGCCACTTCGGACTGCATCAGCAGCACGATATCGGTGGCGATCTTGCCCAGCGTGCCGGTCAACAAGGCGAACGCGCTGCCGAACTCGGCCACGCGATCGCGTGCGGTGTGCCAGGGCAAGGAAGGCACCGGCAACCCAAGCTCCTCGCCCAGCGCCTGGGCCACGTCCAGGCCGCGCGTCTGCAGCGATGCCAACGTGCCCGCGGCACCGCCGAACTGCAGCACCAGCGTATCGGCATGCAGGGCCTGCAGGCGACGCCGGCTGCGCTGCAGTGCATCGAGCCAGCCGGCGGCCTTCAGGCCGAAGGTCACCGGCACCGCCTGCTGCAGCAGCGTGCGGCCGGGCAAACCGGTACCGCGTTCGGCATCGGCCAATCCCGCCACGGCATCGCAGAGCAGCTGCAGGCGGTCCTGCACCCAGCCCAGTGCGGCGCGCAACTGCAGCACCGCGCCGGTGTCGATGATGTCCTGGCTGGTCGCGCCCCAATGCACCCACCGCGCTGCCTCGGCCCTGTCGCGTGCCACCTGCGCGGTCAACGCCTTGACCAGCGGAATGGCGGGATTGCCGGCCAGCGCCGTTGTACGGCCCAGCGCTGACACGTCATACAGCGCGGCCTGGCACGCCGCTTCGATCGGCCCCAACGCCGCGGCGGGGATCACCGCACAGCGCACCTGCGCCCGTGCGAGCGCGGCTTCAACATCGAGCATCGCCTGCAACCGCGCGGTGTCGGTGAACACCGCATCGACCTCCGGCGCACCGAACAGGCCACCGAGCAGGGAGTAGGAATCGCTCATCACGCGCCATCCATTCACAGTAGGAACCAGCTTACCCGCGCGCGGTCGGCGCGACGTGCAGGGCGGGCTCAGTAATCAAAGAAGACTGTTTCCAGCTCACCCTGCATGCGCACGTCCCAGTGGTACAGGCCATTGCCCTGGGCCTGTGCGATGAGGGTGGCGCGGCGCTCGGCCGGCACCAGGGCCAGGATCGGATCCTCGGCATTGCCGGGGGCGTCGCTGAAATACAGGCGCGCACTGGCCGCCCGCAGCAGGCCGCGCATGAACACCAGCACCATCAGGTGCGGCGCCTGCGCCTGGCCCTTTGGTCCTGCGACGCTGCCCGGGCGCACCGTGGTGAAGGCAAAGCGCCCCTGCTCATCGGTCGGCACTCGGCCCCAACCGTCGAATGCTGGATCGTGATCGGCATGCCGCGGGTCTTCCGGGTGCGCATAGATGCCCTGCGCATCGGCCTGCCAGATTTCCAGCACGGCATCGGACACGGGAACGCCCAGGCCATCGAACACCTGCCCCTGCACCTGCACGCGCTCACCCTGCGCCTGTGCCGGTGCGATATCGGTGCGGTACAGCGGTTCCAGGCCCAGGCGGTAGTACGGACCCACGGTTTGCCACGGAGTGGATTGGAAACTCATCTGCTTACTCCCACACGGTCATTTTGCGGCCGCGCAGGACGATATCGAAACGATAGCCCAGCGCGAATTCGTTCTCGGTGTTTTCCCAATCGAACGAGGACACCATGCGCGCGCGGGCCTTGTCATCGTCCACGCAGTTGTAGATCGGATCGAACGCCAGCAGCGGATCGCCGGGGAAGTACATCTGGGTGACCAGACGCTGCCCGATGCCCTCGCCATGCAGCGAGAAATGGATGTGCGCCGGGCGCCACGCGTTGAAGTGGTTGCGCCACGGGTACGCGCCCGGCTTGATGGTGGTGAAGCGGTAGCGGCCGTGATCATCGGTGAGCACCTGACCGGTACCGGTGAAGTTGGGGTCCAGCGGCGCGTCGTGCTGGTCGCCCTTGTGCAGGTAGCGGCCGGCGGCGTTGCACTGCCACACCTCGACCACGCGGTTGCGGACCGGGCGCCCGTTCTCATCCAGCACCCGGCCACTGACTACGATGCGCTCGCCCAGCGGCTGGCCCTTGAAGCCGGCGGTCAGGTCGGCCGCGTGCTTGCCCAGGGTGATGCGGTCCAGGGTGGGCCCGGTCACTTCGGACAACGTGGCCGGAATCCGGATCGGATCGCGGCCCGGGCCGCGCAGGCGCGTGGAGGCATACGGCAGATGGATGCGGTCCGGCTGGGTGCCGGGATACGGCCTGCGGTAACCGCGCAGGTCAGTGGGATCGCTCATGGCGTACTCCAGTTGGCGGGCGGCCGGAAGACCGCGGCTGTGGTGCTACGGCACGCTGCCACGCAGAGGCGACAGCGGCCGTGAAGCGGAAAAGTGGAAAACGGATTCAGACGCGCTCGATCGCCAGCGCCACGCCCTGGCCGACACCGATGCACATGGTGGCCAGGCCGCGTCGGCCACCGCTGGCCTCCAGCTGGCGCAGCAGTGTGAGTGCCAGCCGCGCGCCGCTCATGCCCAGCGGATGACCGAGCGCGATGGCGCCGCCGTTGGCATTGACGTGCGCGGCATCGTCGGCGAGCCCAAGCTCGCGCAGGCAGGCCAGCCCCTGCGAGGCGAAGGCCTCATTGAGCTCGATCGCATCGAAATCGCCGATGCCCAGGCCCAACCGGGCCAACAGGCGCCGCGTGGCCGGCACCGGACCCATGCCCATCATCGCCGGCTCCACGCCGGCGCTGGCAAACCCGAGGATGCGCGCGCGCGGCGTCAGCCCCAGCGCCTGTACCTGCGCACCGGAGGCCAACAGCAATGCGGCCGCACCATCGTTGATGCCCGAGGCATTGCCGGCCGTGACGGTGCCCGGCTGGCGGAACAGCGGCTTGAGCCTGGCCAGCGCCTCGATCGTGGTATCGGCACGCGGGTGTTCGTCGTGCGCCACGCGCACGCTTTCGCCGCGCTTGCGGCCCGGCGCATCGACCGCGACGATCTCGCCTTCGAAGAATCCGCGCTGCTGGGCCGCAGCGGTGCGCTGCTGGCTGCGCAGCGCGAAGGCATCCTGGTCCTCGCGCGAGATCGCGTAGCGCTCGGCGACATTTTCCGCGGTCTGGCCCATGGTTTCCACGCCGTGCAGCTCGCGCAGGCGCGGGTTGATGAAGCGCCAGCCCATGGTGGTGTCTTCCAGGGTCTGGTCACGCGCGAACGCGGCACCCGGCTTGCCCATCACCAGCGGCGCACGCGACATCGATTCGACCCCGCCGGCGATGGCCAACCCGAGTTCGCCAGCGGCGATGCCGCGGGCCACCGTGCCGATCGCATCCAGGCCCGAGCCGCACAACCGGTTGACGGTGCTGCCCGGCACGCTGACCGGCAGACCGGCCAACAACAGGCTCATCCGTGCCACGTTGCGGTTGTCCTCGCCGGCCTGGTTGGCACAGCCCAGGTACACCTCGTCGATCAGCGCCGGATCCAG
Organism: Stenotrophomonas sp. AS1; assembly: GCF_048957655.1. Classification (NCBI taxonomy): domain Bacteria; kingdom Pseudomonadati; phylum Pseudomonadota; class Gammaproteobacteria; order Lysobacterales; family Lysobacteraceae; genus Stenotrophomonas; species Stenotrophomonas sp. AS1. Next base: position 596,078 of record NZ_JARVXM010000001.1, read on the forward strand.
CTGCGGGTGACGTGCCAGCAGCGCCTTGATCGGAAGCGCGCCCAGGTCATCGGCACGGATGCCGGACAGCGCACCGGCATAACGGCCGATCGGGGTGCGGATACCATCGACGATATAGGTTTCGTGCAGGCTCATGTCAGGCTCCTTCACGCATCTGCAGTGGCAGGCCGGTAAGCTCGCACAACTGCGCCAGCGTCACCCCGTCGACCATCTCCAGCACGGTCGCGCCGTCCTTGCCCAGGTCGAACACGGCGACATCGGTATAGACCCGCGAGACGCAGCGCAGCCCGGTCAGCGGGTAGCTGCATTCGGCCACCAGCTTGCTCTCCCCCTGCTTGGTGAGCAGGTCCATCATCACGAAGACCTGCTTGGCGCCAATCGCCAGATCCATCGCACCGCCTACCGCCGGAATCGCATCGGCCGCACCGGTGCTCCAGTTGGCCAGGTCGCCCTGCGCCGAGACCTGGAACGCACCGAGCACGCAGATATCCAGGTGGCCGCCGCGCATCATCGCGAACGAATCGGCATGGTGGAAATAGCAGCCACCGGTGAGCAGGGTGACCGGCTGCTTGCCGGCGTTGATCAGGTCCGGGTCCTCATCACCGGCGGCCGGTGCCGGGCCCATGCCCAGCAGCCCGTTCTCCGACTGCAGGAAGATCTCCTTGTCGGCCGGCAGGAAGTTGGCCACCGTGGTCGGCAGCCCGATGCCCAGATTCACGTAGGCACCTTCGGGGATGTCCCGCGCAACGCGGGCGGCCATCTGTTCGCGGCTGAGGCGGTTCATGCGCGCGCTCCTGCACCGGTGGACGCGGGAAGTTCGACCACCCGCTGCACGAAGATCCCCGGGGTCACCACCGCCTCGGGATCGAGTTCACCCAGCGGCACCACCGATTCTACCTGGACGATCGCACAGCGCGCGGCCATCGCCATCAGCGGGCCGAAATTGCGCGCGGTCTTGCGGTAGACCAGGTTGCCCCAGCGGTCGCCATGGTGCGCTTTGATCAACGCGAAGTCGGCATGCAGCGGATACTCGAGCACGTAATGGCGGCCGTCGATTTCGCGGGTTTCCTTGCCTTGTGCAAGCTCGGTGCCGTAACCGGTGGGGGTGAAGATCGCGCCCAGCCCCGAGCCGGCCGCATGGATGCGCGCGGCCAGGTTGCCCTGCGGCACCAGCTCCAGCTCGATCTCGCCGGCGCGGTAGGCCGCATCGAAATGCTGCGAATCGGACTGGCGTGGGAACGAACAGATGATGCGACGCACGCGCTTGTGCTGGATCAGTGCGGCCAGCCCGGTGTCGCCGTTGCCGGCGTTGTTGTTGATGATGGTCAGCCCGCGCGCGCCCTGCGCGATCAGGGCATCGATCAGCGCGTCGGGCATGCCGGCGGTACCGAAGCCGCCGATCATCACCGTTGCGCCGTCGTGGATATCGGCCACCGCTGCGTCAGCGCTGGCCACGGTCTTGTCGATCACTGCATTGCTCCTTGCCACGCGCTGCGATGCGCGGCCACCTGCGGGAAGACTCTGGAGGTGACCATGGTGCGCAGCGCACTGCGCACGGTCAATCCGATATTCGGCCATCTGGTTCGATAATCGCACATCATCGTCATGCGCCGCGGCGCTCAGGTACGCGTCTGGCCAACGCCGACGCGCAGGCCCAGGCAGGCCCACGCAGCCAGTGCCAGCGGCAGCGCGCACAGCACGTACAGCGCCGCCGGCGACCACCCTGCATCGACGAGCAGGCCAACACTCAGCGGCGAGAGAATCGCGCCGACACGACCGATGCCGATCGCCCAGCCAAGGCCGGTGGTGCGCACGTCCGCCGCGAACACCACCGGCGCGGCCGCATACAGCCCGGCCATCGCACCGAACAGCGCTGCGCCGATGACGAACGCGATCGGGAAGGCGATCTCCAGGCGGGTGTTGAAGGCGGCGAACAGCAGCATCGCCAGCATGGCCAGCACCAGGCTGGCGGCGGTCAGCCGCGACAGTGCCCAGCGCGAGGCGAGCCAGCCGAACAGGCTGCCACCCACGATGCCCCCGAGATTGAGCAGCACGCCGCCGGTGATGCCCTGCTGCGCCGAGACGCCGGCCGAGACCAGCAGTTTCGGGGTCCAGCTCAGGACGAAATAGAACGCGAACATGTGCAGGAAGAAGGCCAGCGCGATCAGTACCGCCACCCGGCGCAGGTCGCCCACGAACAGTGCGGCATAGCCTTTGCGTCCATCGGCACGCACCGGTGCCGGCGGCAGTGCCTGCAGCGCCGGCATGCGCATGCGCACCAGCAACGCATTGAGTCGCGGCAAGGCATCTTTCGGCCGCCGCGCGACCAGGAAGTCCAGCGATTCGGGCAGGCAGGCCAGCACCAGCGGAATGCACAGCAGCGACGCACCGGCGCCGATCAGGAACACGCTGTGCCAGCTGAAATGCTCCAGCATCCACGCCGCCAGCAGGCCGCCGAGGGTGGCCCCGATGGGATACCCGGTGGCCTGCATCGCCACGGCCGTGCTGCGCCATTTGGCGTTGGCATACTCGGCCGTGATCACCCCTACCCCGGCCAGCATGCCGCCGATGCCGATGCCGGTGAACACACGCAGTGCCGCAAGCTGCCAGGCATTGGCGGCCAGCGCCGATGCGGCCATGCCCACGGTCAGGATCACCAGGCAGAGCATGATCATCGGCCGGCGGCCCCAGCGGTCAGCCAGCGGCGCGAGCAGGAACGAGCCCAGTGCCATCCCGACCAGGCCCGCACTGAGCATGATGCCCAGCACCTTGCCCGACAGCCCCCAGTCGGCCGATACGTGCGGCGCGGTGAAGGCCATCACCATCACATCGAAGCCATCGAGCATGTTCAACAGCACGCAGATCGCGATGGCGGTCCACTGGAAGGGGCTCATCCGCTCGAGCACGAGCGGGGAAGCGGAGGCGGCGGCATGGCTCATACAAGGATCCTGCGACAACGTAATGCGGAGGGTGTCCGGCGGGGAGGTCTCAACGACCGGCCTGGCTGGAGGCATGGATGACCTGGAGCACCGACTGCAGCTGGTCGACCTCGACCTGGCCCGGGGCCGAAGGCGTGCCGATCATGCCGAAGGTCAGTGCCTGGCCGAAGGTCTCACCGGCCAGCCGGGAGACCACGCCGGTCCCGCCCATGGACATGGTCAGCAGCGGCTTGCTGCTGCGCTGGCGGACCTGCCAGGTGGCATCCAGCAGGGTGAGCACATCACCCGCGTCGTGCGGCATCACCGCGATCTTGAGCACGTCCGCACCCATCGCATCCTGCCGCAGCAGCCGCGCGATGATTTCCTCGCGGGCAGGCGTGGCGTGGAAGTCGTGGCTGGACATCACCACCTTCACCCCGGCCTTGTGTGCCTGCTCGACCAGGGCCGCGACCCGGGCCGGCTCGCGGAACATCTCCACGTCGATCAACTGGGCGAACTGGCCACGCAGCAGCGTGGTGTACAGCGCGGCATAGTCTGCATCGCTGATCGGCTTGCTTCCGCCTTCGGCCTGGGTGCGGAAGGTGACGATCATCGGCTTGCCGTCCAGCGTGCGCGCGATGCGCTTGCCGAGCGCGACCAGCGCCTTGCCGTCGGTGGCGATGTCCAGGTAATCGATGCGCCATTCGGCCAGGTCGGTGGCCGGGCTGGCCGCGATCGCCGCCGCCTGCTGCAGCGCCAGTTCGGCGGTGGCGCCGGTGATCGGCACGATGGTGCGCGGCGCGCCTTCACCGATGCGCAGCGCACCGACCTGCAACGGCGTCACCGCCGGTGGGGCGGCCTGCGCAACGGATGCCACGCCGCCCAGCACGGCGGCCAACAGATAGGGAGTGAGTACGCGCATCAGAAGGTGACCTTGGTCTGTACACCCAACGCCCAGGCGTTGTCGGTGCGGGTATAAGCGAACGTGCCGGGATTGACGATGTACTGCACGTCCGGGCGGATCATCAGCCAGGGCGTGACCTGGATGCTATAGGACAGCTCGAACAGTTCTTCTGCCTGGCTGAGCTGGTACAGCGGCGAATCGCCCGGCACGCCCATGCCGACGAGATCGGCGCGGCGCGCATCGACCAGGCGGCGGTTGATGTCCGCACCGACATAGCCCAGCGCGATGCTGTCCTGCGCGCGCGAGCCGATGCCCTGGTAGACACCGCCCAGCGCATACCAGCGCCGGATCTGCGCGGTATCGGTGTCGGACACCATGTACTGCGCGAACGCGGTCAGCCCGCGCTGCGGATCTCCTGCTTCGCGGGTCAGGCGCTGCTCGGCCAGCACGTAGGCACCGTGGCGCCCCGTGGTCGGCGAGGTATCCAGGCCACGCTGGTTGACCCGTGAGGTGTCGTAGTAGCCACCGAACTTGTACACGCCCGGATGGGCGCCGCCCTTGTCCGGCGTCCAGGTCACCTCCACCGGGAACAGCGAGCCGGTGGTACCCGAGACGAACGGACGGAAGGCATTGCGTTCGATGTTGCCGCCCAGATTGGGGTTGACCTGGAACCACCCGGTGCGCACGTTCAGCGCCGGGCTGACCTGCTGGGCCACTTCACCCCCCCAGCGAGCCGTGGGGTAGTTGTACCAGCCGCTGTTGCCGGACATCGCCAGCGGATGCGCACAGAACGCCGCATTGACGAAGTGGGTCAGCAGGCTGTGCAGGCCGAACTGGTTGCCCATCGCGTAGTAGCCCAGCTTGAAATACGACTGGCCGGCGTTGAAGGTCTGGTCGTAGCTGGCTTCGGTGAGGCGGGTGTACTGGCCACCGTAGGCCTCCTGGATCGGGAAGCGGTTGCCGACCAGATCGGCCGAGGTGCTGTTGCCGCGACGGTCGTTGAGGGTGACGTGGAACGCACCGCCGCTCCAGCCGGCCAGTGTGCCCATGTCCAGATCCACGCCCACGCGCACCTGCTGGGCATAGCGCGCGCCGGTTCGGCCATAACCGCCGTCGACCACGCCCATCGCCTCGCCGACATAGTCGCCGCGGAAGCGGATGCCACGTTCGTCCAGCGCGGTGCGGGTGCCACCCCAATCGCCGGTGAGGGTGGCGCCGTCGTAGCGGTTGGCGGACTGTGCGGCGGCCAGCGCCGGGCACAGCAGCGCCGTGGCGACCAGCGTGGACAGAGAGGTTCGGATCAGAGCAGCCATGGGTGTGTCTCGAAGAGGGAATCAGCGCAGCGACAGCGGCGCGCTGAGGGGCGAGGTCGCGCCCAGCGCGGAAGTCGCGGTGGCGGTCACGGTGGCGATGTCGGCCGTCTCGCCGGTGGTCGGCAGCGCCAGCGTGAAGCGGCCCTGCCCCTGCGCATCGGTGAGCGCCTCGACCGTGCCGAGCAGGCGTTCGGCTTCGCGACCGTCGGCGGCACGGTTGCCGAACACTTCCACCTGATAGCGCTGCCCGGCCACGCCGTGAAGCACACCTTGAACCGTGCGCGCGGCACCACTGCCCTGCACCGCCTGCAACGTCGGCGCGGCCTGGCCGAGATTGGGCGCCGGTTGGCACTCGGCCTGGCCCGGCGCGGTGCAGATGCGCGCGCGCTTGGCCGGATCATTCTCCACTCCCCGCCCGCGCGAACCGATGAAGCTGGCGTGCTCCAGCCCCGGCACACCGAACACGATCGCGCCACGCGGCTGGCCCGTGGCGCAGGCACCACCGGCTTCACAGCGCTCGATCTTCAGCCCGTTGCCGAATATCCGGTTGGCGCTGAACCGGTTCGGTGCGCTGACCGGCTGGGGTCGCACGGCAATGCCGATCCCGTTGCCGGTGATCGTGTTGCCGTCGACCACGTTTTCGCTGCCGGTGATGCTCAGCCCGATCGAGTTGCCGCTGAAGGTGTTGGCCGCGATGTAGTTGCGGTTGCCCCAGTTGATCTGCAGGCCATCGGAGTAATCGACGAAGCGGTTGCGTACCACTGTGTTGTCGTTGCCCCACAGGATCTCGATGCCCTGCGACGGTTCGGGATTGGCCGCCGTAGACTGGAACAGGTTGTCGGCCACCAGGTTCCAGGCGGCACCACGGGTCAGCTCCAGCCCATCGCCGTTGTCCACGAACTGATTGCGTACGATCCGGTTGTGCACCGTGGTGGTGGCCGTGGACTGCCCCTTGCCATCGTCGCCGGTGAGCATGATCCCGGCACCGCCCTTGTTGGCGACGATGCGGTTGTCATGGATCTCGTTGTGGCTGCTGCGGTTGATCAACACGCCGATGCAGAAGTTCCGGACTTCCAGCCCGGTCAGTTCCACGCCGCGGGTATCGCGCAGGACCAGCCCCGGCAACGTAGTGGTACGCACGTTGGTGCCGGACTGGCCAGGTTCGGCTCCCGTGCAGGCATCGGTGCCGGTACCGGTGACGTAGGCCGAGCCGTCGATGGCGACGTACTGGCCATCGCGTGCCCACGACGTACCGACGATCTGCACCGGCCCGACGATCTCCGGCAGCGGCGTGGCCGGACGGATCACGTAGGGGGCGTTGCCCACCGCGGCAATCTCGATCCGGTAGCGCCCCGGCGCCTGGTTGGCGGTACTGATCGCCCAGCGCAGCGAGCCCGGGTTGGCATCATCGGCATAGCGCTCCACCCGCAGCACCTCCAGTGACGTGCGCGCAGGCTCGGCCTGGAAGGCCTGCGCCAGCGATGGCAGCACGGCAAGCAGGGACAGGGAAACAGCAGACAGACGGCAACGCATGCGCATACTCCGCACAGGGAAAGGGACTCCGGCGGTCTTCCCCTGCACCTGGCTTCAGTACCGGTCCGGTACTGCCCTCGCCCGCCAGAGGTGGATCGCTTGGAACGGGATTGAAAGTAGGTTTATCGCACTGCACCATTCAAGTGCGTTTATCGACTATGTGTGCGATTATCGAACATGACCCATACGACCATTGTCGTAGACGCAGGCACGGCGACGCGCACGGCCCAGCATCAGCCAGGCGGCATCAAGGCAGAATTCACGGGTGGAAACGTCCGATGGCGGGCAGCAACCAGGGCAGCGCCCGTACTGCCCTATGAGCTGCAGGACAGCATCGAGCAGCCGGCCTTCTCACGGGCCCACTCGGGCCGCTTGCCCGCGAAGTGCTCCCGCCCGGGCTGTACCTCATACGGGCGTCGCAACACCTCCAGCAGCGTGTGCACACCGCTCGGATCGCCCTGCTCTGCCTGCTCGATCGCTTCCTGGGCCAGCCAGTTGCGCAGCACGTACACCGGGTTGGCGCGGCCCATCTGCTGCCGCCGCGCCTGCGCGCTCAGCCCATCGGCGCGCAGCCGCGCCGCGTACTGCTGCAGCCACGCCTGCAATGACGGCAGCACCGCTTCCCGGCGTGCCGGGCTGTAGAACGCGTCTTCCAGCACCGCCACCGACGGCGCGGCGGGATCGAGATCCATCAGGCCACGGAAGGCGATGGTCATGTCCATCTCCCCCTCGTGCAGGATCTCCAGCCACGCGGCCATCAGCGCCATATCGTCATCGCGGCAGGTGTCCAGGCCCAGCTTGGCGGCGATGTCGGCGCGCTCGCATTCGGCGTGCGCCTGCTGGAAACGCGCCAGCCCGTCATGCAGCGGGGTGACATCCTCGAACAGCGGTGCCAATGCCTGCGCGAGCCGGGTGAGATTCCAGTACGCCACCTGCGGCTGCGTGCCGAAGCGATACCGCCGGCCCTGCGCATCGGTGGTGTTGGGGGTCCACTCCGGATCGTAGTCCTCAACCCAGCCATACGGGCCGTAATCGATGGTGAGACCCAGAATCGACAGGTTGTCGGTGTTCATCACGCCGTGCACGAACCCCACGCGCATCCAGTGCGCGACCAGGACGGCGGTGCGTTCGCAGATCTCGGCGAACCAGCGTGCATGGCGCGCCTGGCCGGCGTCGGCCAGCGCAGGGAAATCACGCGCGATGCAGACATCGGCCAGTTGCCGCAACAACGGGGTGTCGCCGCGCGAGGCCGGCAGTTCGAACGTGCCGAAACGGATGAAGGACGGCGCGACGCGGCAGACGATCGCGCCGGGTTCGGCCTGCGGATGACCGTCATAGAACATGTCACGCACGACCGCATCGCCGGTGCCGACCAGGCTCAACGCGCGCGTGGTCGGCACGCCGAGGTGATGCATCGCCTCGCTGCACAGGAACTCGCGGATCGACGAGCGCAGCACCGCACGCCCATCGGCACCGCGCGAGTAAGGCGTGCGCCCGGCGCCCTTCAACTGCAGTTCCCAGTGCGCCCCTTCCGGGGTGAGCAGTTCGCCCAGCGAGATCGCACGGCCATCGCCGAGCTGCCCCGCCCAGTGGCCGAACTGATGCCCACCGTAGTTGGCCGCCCACGGTGCCATCCCGGCATACAGCGCATTGCCGCCGAACACCCGTGCGAAGTCCTCGCTCTGGATCAGGTCCTCGCCCATGCCCAGCAGCGCGGCCACGTCCGGCGAGTACGCCAGCAGCTGCGGGGCGGCGACCGGGGTCGGCATCACCGAGGACCACGCGGCCTGGCGCACCTCGCGCACGCGCGGGCCGGTTTCCGGATCGCCGGGCAGGTCACGGATGAAGCGGTTATCGAAACGCAGGGGCTGGGTGCTCATCCGCATGAAATGGGGGCAGTCGGGCTGCCCCGCAAGCTCAGCGTGAACCGCCGCCCAGGTTCAACGGACCGCCCCGCTCCACCGCACGCTGGTAGGCCGGGCGCTGTTCGATCCGGGTCAGGTAGGACTGCAGCCGCGGATAGGCGGCCATATCGCCCCCTCTCGCGGCGGCGGCCTGGATCGGGAAACTCATCTGGATGTCCGCTGCGGTGAAGCGCTCACCGGCAAACCACGGCGACTGGCCCAGCTCGCGCTCCATCCAGTCCATGTGCAGCTTCACCTGCGGCCCCACGAACCCCTTCAGCGCCTTGTCGGCGATGGAGCGTGCGATCGGCTTGGCGAAGAACGGCATCGGCGCATTGCGCAGCCGCGAAAACACCAGCGTCATCACCAGCGGCGGCATCGCCGAGCCTTCGGCGTAGTGCAGCCAGTAGCGATAACGCACGCGTTCGGGCGCCTGGGCCGGCATCGGCTCGGGCGAGAGCTGGCGGCCGCTGTCATAGCGGTCGGCCAGGTATTCCAGGATCGCGCCGGATTCAGCCAATACCAGTGCATCGTCCTGCAGCACCGGGGACTTGCCCAGCGGGTGCACGTCACGCAGCGCCTGCGGTGCCAGCCAGGTCTTGGGATCGCGCTGGTAGTTGACCACCTGATACGGCAGGCCCAGCTCTTCAAGCATCCACAGCACGCGCAGCGAGCGCGAGTGGTCCAGATGGTGCACCTTGATCATCGACGGTTCCGCAGGGGCAAAGCGGCATCCTAACCGGGTGGCTGACACGATGACGTCTTCAACATGCGCCGCGTCGACCATGGCCAGGCATCGCCCAATAAAAAACGCCGGAAGCTTTCGCTTCCGGCGTTCAAGGCGACCTTACGGTTGCGGGGGGTCGATTAGACCGCCTGCACCTGGTCAGCCTGCATACCCTTCTGGCCCTGCACGGCGACGAAGGTCACCTTCTGGCCTTCCTGCAGCGACTTGAAGCCGGTGCCCTGGATCGCGCGGAAATGCACGAAGAGGTCCGGGCCGCTTTCCGGGGTGATGAAGCCGAAGCCCTTGGCGTCGTTGAACCACTTCACGGTGCCCTGCTGACGATCAGACATGTACTAACTCCTGAAACAATAGTTGAAATAATCGCGGCCGCCGCGTATCGGAGCCGAGACTGAGTTGCAGGCGTTGGTAAAGCGGATCGATGAGCAGATCGTGAGATCAACTGCACCAGGCCACGATTCACGGTGACCCTAGCAAACACAGTGTGGGTGACGATACTCGTGTTTTACCGAAAAAGCGATAGCTGGTTTATTCAGCCATCCTCCCCTTCCCGCCTGACAGGACAAGGGGTCGGGCGATCCTACACGAAACCGGAGCCCCTATTCAGATTTTTCCTACCTTAAGATCAGCCAAATGACCGATGCCCCGACCCCTAAAGTTCATATCTGGGTGGACGCCGATGCCTGCCCGGCCGTCATCAAGGAGATCCTGTTCCGCGCCGCCGAGCGCGCCGGGATCGAGATGACCCTGGTCGCGAACCACTGGCTGCGCACTCCCCCGTCCCGTTTCATCCGATCGGTACAGGTGCCGCCAGGCCTGGATGTGGCTGACAGCGTGATCGTCGAGCGGGTCCAGCCGGGCGACCTGGTCGTCACGCAGGACATCCCCTTGGCCGCCCTCGTATTGGATAAAAAGGCCGTCGCGCTCAACCCGCGTGGCGAGCTGTACACGCCCGACAACATGGCCGAGCGCCTGTCCATGCGCAATTTCATGGAGGAACTGCGCGGCTCGGGCATCCAGACCGGCGGGCCGGCGCCCCTGCACGCGCGCGACAAACAGGCCTTCGCCGCGCAGCTGGATCGTTGGCTGGCCAAGCGTTCAGTGTGATGAACCGCCAGCTGGATGAAGGTCCGGCGTGGCCCAGGACCGGTATCGGTAGTGCCGGCCGCTGGCCGGCTCCTCCTCAACACCTGCTGACGACAGGATCTACCCATGGACCCTGGCAGCCGGCCAGCGGCCGGTCCTACAGGTGGAGCGACAGCCCGCTGGAGAACGTGCGCCGCTCTCCGTTAAACGGGTCATCGAACGCCAATTCCTTCGCCAGCAGCTGCAGCGGCACCCTCGCCGGCGCATCCGCGCGCAGCTCCGGGTACAGATCGTCCCCCAGGATCGGCGCGCCCAGCCCCGCCATGTGCACGCGCAACTGGTGCTTGCGGCCACTCACCGGGTGCAGCCGGTAACGCCAGACCGGTCCGGTGCACTCGATCACCTCGACACGGGTCCGGGCATTGGGCTCGCCGGTCACCTCGGCCATGCGGAAAAACGGCTCGCCCGGGACCAGCCGGGTCTGGCGCTCAAGCGGGAACGCCACCTGCGGCAGGGCCGGCGCCAGGGCTTCGTAGACCTTCTCGATGCGCCGCTCGCGGAACAGGCGCTGGTAGGCATCGCGGCTCGCCGGCCGGGTCGAGAACAGCACCAGCCCGGCGGTCAAGCGGTCCAGGCGGTGCAGCGGCACCAGGTCGGGGTTGCCGGTGCGCGCCACCAGCCGCGCCAGCAGGGTCTCGCGCACGTAGCCGCCCGCCGGGGTGACCGGCAGGAAGTGCGGCTTGTCGGCCACCAGCAGCTCCGCGTCCTGATGGACGATGGCCTCGGCGAAGGGAATCACCGGCTCATCGGGCACTTCACGGAAGTAGACGATCTCCAGCCCGACCTGCCAGGGATGATCCGGAGCGAGCGCCCTGCCCTGCGCATCCTGCACGCGCCCACGGGCGAAGCGGCCCACCCACTGCGCGCGGTCGATGCGCGGGAAGCGCGCACACAGCCCGTCCAGCAGGCTCGGCCAGTCGCCAGGCGGCAACTGCAGGCGACTGGGCGCGGGGGTGGCAAGGATCGGATCGGACGGACTCATGGCGAACCATTATCATGGCGCTCTTTGTTTCAGGTATCCCCATGGCCCTCACCGCCACCATCCGCAAGGCCGAACTGCAGATCAGCGACATGGACCGCGGCTACTACGCCAGCCATACGCTGACGCTGGCCCAGCATCCGTCCGAAACCGACGACCGCCTGATGGTGCGCCTGCTCACCTTCGCGCTGAACGCCGACGACCGGCTGGAGTTCGGCCGCGGCCTGAGCGTGGATGACGAACCGGACCTGTGGCGCCGCGATTACACCGGCGACATCGAACTGTGGATCGAGCTGGGCCAGCCGGACGAGTCGCGCCTGCGCAAGGCCGCCGGCCGCGCGCGCGCGGTGCAGCTGGTCACCTACGGCGGCCGCGCCGCCGACATCTGGTGGGACCGCAACGCCTCCGCGCTGAAGAAGCTCGCCACGCTGGAGGTGATGGACCTGCCGGGCGAGTTCGTCACCGAATGGGGCGCGCAGATCGAACGCACGATGCAGTGGGACGTGCAGATCCAGGACGGCGAAGTGCAGTTGACCTCCGACAAGGCCCAGCTCAGCGTCATCCCCACCTGGCGCAAGCAGAAGCCGCAGGCCTGAGCGCGCTGAGATGTCCGTGATCCGATGCGATGTACTGGTGATCGGCGCCGGCGCGGCCGGGCTGATGTGTGCGATGACCGCTGGCAGGCGCGGGCGCATGGTGCAGGTGATCGACCATGCCAACAAGGTCGGCAAGAAGATCCTGATGTCCGGCGGCGGGCGCTGCAACTTCACCAACACCGGCACCACGGCCGCCAACTTCCTGTCGGCCAACCCGCACTTCTGCAAATCCGCGCTGGCCCGTTACACCCCCTGGCACTTCATCGAGATGGTGGAGCGGCACGGCATCGCGTATCACGAAAAAGAACTGGGCCAGCTGTTCTGCGACATCTCCTCCAGGCAGATCGTGAAGATGCTGGTGGACGAATGCCAGGCCGCCGGGGTGCAGATCCGCACCGACTGCGGGGTGCAGAAGGTCGAGCGCGGCGCGGACGGTTTCCACGTGCACACCGCGCAGGGTCACTTCCACGCCGCCTCGCTGGTGGTCGCCACCGGTGGCTTGTCGATCCCGAGCATGGGCGCCACCGGCTTCGGCTATGAGCTGGCCCGCCAGTTCGGCCACGAGGTTCTGCCGACCCGGGCCGGGCTGGTGCCGCTGACCTTGAGCGGCAAGCACCAGGAGCGCTTCAACGAGCTCAGCGGCGTCGCCCTGCCGATCGAGGCACGCTGCAACGGGGTCGAGTTCCGCAATTCGATGCTGATCACCCACCGCGGCATCAGCGGCCCGGCGATCCTGCAGATCTCTTCGTACTGGCAGCCCGGCGATGAGCTGCGGCTGGACCTGCTGCCGGGCCAGGACGCGCTGGGCTGGCTGCGCCGGATGAAGGCCGAGCGCGGCGCCGCCGAGCTGCGCACGGTGCTGTCCGAGGTGCTGCCGCGGCGGCTCGCGCTGCGCCTGTGCGAGCACTGGCTGCCGGACCGGCTGGTGCGCCAGATCGATGAGCCGCAGCTGCGCGAGGCGGCCGATCTGCTGCAGAATTTCCCGCTGGTGGCCAGTGGCACCGAGGGCTACCGTACCGCCGAGGTGACGCTGGGCGGGGTCGACACCCGCAAGGTGTCCTCCAGTACCTTTGAATCGCAACTGGTTCCCGGCCTGCACTTCATCGGGGAGGTGCTGGACGTGACCGGCTGGCTGGGGGGCTACAACTTCCAGTGGGCCTGGGCCTGTGGCCATGCCGCGGGCAGCGTGGCCTGAGCCGGGACCCGCGTTCCGTGATCGGCTACGGTTTGCCGCATGGACGTAGTCACACGCATCGTGTATCAAGTTTGCAGTCCGGGGAGTACTGAATGCAGAACGCGAATGACATGACGGTCCGCCTGCTGATCGTGGACGACAGCGGCGAGAACGCCGAGACCATCGTCAGCACGCTGCGCAACAGCGGCATCGCGGTGCGCCCGACGCGCCCGCAGCACAGCGAGGAACTGGCCCACGTCCTGGGCACCCAGCCGATCGACCTGGTACTGGTCGCTGCCGCCCAGAGCATCCCGCTGCTGCAGGTCACCCAGCAGATCGCGGCCAGTGGCAAGGACATCCCCATGATCCTGCTGGCCGAGTCGATCAATGAGAACGAGTGGGTCGAGGCCGGTGCCAATGGCATCCGCGCCATCGCCCTGCGCCACCGCCCCGAGCACCTGCTGGCGGTGGTGCGCAATGAATGGACCGATCTGCACGCGCGCCGCGGGCTGCGCCGGATCGAGGCCCAGATGCGCGAGACCGAGCGCCGCTGCGACGCGCTGATCTCCTCCTCGCGCGACCCGATCGCCTATGTCCATGAAGGCATGCACATCCGCGCCAACGAGGCCTACCTGGAGATGTTCGGCTACGAGACCTTCGATGATGTGGAGGGCATCTCGCTGCTGGACATGGTCGCGCCGCAGCACGTGGACGGCTTCAAGCAGCTGCTCAAGTCGATGAGCAAGGGCGATGCACCGCCGCCGCAGTACCAGGTGGACGCACGCAACCAGGACGGGGCGGTGTTCCCGGCCACGATGGAGTTCACCCAGGCCAGCTACGAAGGCGAATCCTGCCTGCAGGTGGTGTTCCGCCGCCGCATGGAGTTCGACCCGGAGCTGGCGCGCGAGGTCGAGGACCTGCGCCAGCGCGACCAGGTCACTGGCCTGCTCAACCGACCGACCTTCATGCTGCATGTCGAAAATGCCGTGGCCCAGGCCGGCCGCAGCGAGGGCCGGTTCGGCCTGCTGCTGGTCGAGCCCGACCACTATGCGCGCCTGCTGCCCGAGATCGGGCTGGACTCGGCCGACGCGCTGATCGGTGCCCTTGCCCGCGTGCTGGCCCAATCCGTTGGCGACGCTGCCCAGGTGGCCCGCTTCGGTGAACACAGCTTCGCCGTGCTGACCGAAGCACCCTACGCGCAGACCGTCGCCTTGGCCGACCAGATCCGGGCCGCCTTCGCCGCGCAGGTGTTCAGCATCGGCGAGCGCTCGGCCACAGTCACCGTCAGTGTCGGCGGCGTGCAGGTCGGCGAAAAGATCGCCAGCATCGGCCAGGTGCTGGCCCGCGCCACCGAGTGCACGCAGGCAGCCCTGGAACTGGGCAACACCACCCGGGTGTTCGACCCGGCGGCGGTGGACCGCGTGGAAGAAGAGCGCATCCAGCACTGGGTGGCCCGCATCCGCCAGGCGCTGGACGGCGATGGCTTCCAGCTGCATTACCAGCCGGTGCTCAACCTGCAGGGCGAAGCGCTGGAGCTGTACGAGGCCTACCTGCGCCTGGAGCACAACGGCGAGCTGCTCAGCCCGACCGCGTTCCTGGGCATCGCCGAGGAGCACGGCCTGCTGGCCGACATCAACCGCTGGGTGGTCACCCACGCGATCGGCATGCTCGCCGCACGCAGGCGCGAAGGCCACGTCACCCACCTGATGGTCAAGATCACCCCGGAGTCGTTCAACGACCCGCAGATGATCGTCACCCTGCGCCGCGAGCTGCAGGCCCAGGGCGTGCCCGGCGAACAGCTGTGGCTGCATGCGCCGGAGGCAAAGGTGTTCACCCACCTGCGCAATGCGCAGCAGTTCCTGGCGGCGATCGCGCCGCTCGGCTGCCGGATCGGCCTGGAGCAATTCGGCTCGGGGCTGGACTCGTTCCAGCTGCTGGCCCATTTCCAGCCGCAGTTCCTCAAGCTGGACCGCGACTTCACCTGCGACCTCGCCAGCACCCGCGAACACAGCGGGAAGATCAGCGAGATCACCGCGCGGGCGCAGGCCGCCAACATCCGCACCATCGCCGAGTTCGTCGCCGATGCCAACTCGATGAGCCTGCTTTTCAGTGCCGGGGTGGACTACGTGCAGGGCGACTTCGTCGGCCCGGCCGGCCCGGTGATGGATTTCGATTTCAGCTGATTGGGAGCGTCACGACCAACGGTCGTGACCTACCCTCTTCCGCGCATCATTGGGGGCACCGCGCGTGCATCGATGGGGTCACCGCGCGTGCATCGATGGCCGCGCGGGTAGATGCCGACCGTTGGTCGGCATCCATCCTTCCGGTCAGGCCATCTCGACCAGGTTCGGGATCTTCACATCGGTCGCGACATCGGCATCGTAGTCCACACCTTCCACGCCGAACCCGAACAGACGCAGGAAATCGGCCTTGTAGCCGGCCAGATCGCTGATCTCGTAGAGGTTCTCGTTGGTCACCTGCGGCCACAGCGCAACCACTTCGCCCTGCACCTCCGGCGCCATTTCCTTGTAGTCCGCGCGCAGGCGGCCGGCGTCGTCGATCAGCTCGACCTTGCGGCCGCCATCGGTGACCAGGTCGTGGCGCAGGCGCTCGGTCGCGGTACCCGCGTCCTTGCCGCCGTAGAGGATGTCGTACAAGGTATCGAGCTGTTCGATGCAGCCCTCGTGGGTGCCCTTGGCCTTCATCACCTTGAACAGCAGCGACAGGTACAGCGGCATGGTCGGGATCGCCGAGCTGGCCTGGGTGACCACGGCCTTGAGCACCGATACGCGCGCATCGCCACCGATCGGCACCAGCTTCTGACGCAGGCCGACGACCTTCTCGTCCAGATCCTTCTTGGCCGCGCCGATGGAGCCGTTCCAGTAGATCGCCTGGGTGATTTCCTCACCGACGTAGGTGAAGGCCGTGGTGGTCGCGCCTTCGGCCAGCACACCGGCCTCGAGCAGCGCATCGATCCACATCTGCCAGTCTTCGCCGCCCATGACGGCGACGGTACCGGCGATCTCTTCCGGCGTGGCCGGCTCGATCGTCGTTTCCGTGATCACTTCCTTGTCGGTATCCAGGCCGCGCAGCGTGATCGGTGCGCCGATCGGCTTGAGCGTGGAGCTGATCACTTCACCGGTCCTGGGATGCTTGCGGCGCGGCGCGGCCAGGCTGTACACCACCTGGTCGACCTGGCCGAGATCCTGCTTGATCAGCTCGATGACCTTGGCCTTGACCTCGTCGGAGAAGGCATCGCCGTTGACGCTCTTGGCGTACAAACCAGCCTGCTCGGCGTACTTGTGGAACGCGGCGGTGTTGTACCAGCCGGCAGTGCCGGGCTTGGTCTCGGTACCCGGACGCTCGAAGAACACGCCCAGCGTGGCGGCATCACTGCCGAACGCCGCCGTGATGCGCGCAGCCAGGCCGTAGCCGGTGGAGGCACCGAGCACCAGCACCTTCTTCGGCCCGTTGGTGATCTTCGGCTTGGACTGGATGTACTCGATCTGCTGCTTGACGGCCGCATCGCAGCCGACGGGATGGGTGGTGACGCAGATGAAGCCGCGCACACGCGGTTTGATGACCATGTAAACCTCGAGGGGGACTGGCGCAGGGCGGACCGGCGCGATGAAAAGGGAGGTCGCGCGCCACCTGGGCGGCTGCGCGGAACGCAAGGGATCGTAGTGCGCAGCGCCGCGGAGTACAACCGACGGGGGTGTATGGGAGGTGACGGTCCCGCCTTGGCACGCTCTGCGGGCAGCCCCAAAAGAAAGGCCGCGCAATGCGCGGCCTTCCGGATGTTGCAGACCACCAGAAACCTTACGGACGACGCTCCAGCGCTTCCACGTCCTTGGCCTTCGGCAGCAGATCCTGCTTGGTCACCGCCAGTGCGCCCATCGTCAGCAGCGGGCAGGCGATGAAGATCGACGACAGCGTACCGATCACCGCACCGATCATCTGGCTCAGCGCCAGCCCTTCCAGCGAACCACCGCCGTACAGGTACAGCGCCAGCACCGACAGGAAGAACACCAGCGAAGTGATGATCGTGCGCGACAGCGTCTGATTGATCGAACGGTTCATCACTTCCAGCGGTTCCACACGCAGGCTGCGGAAGTTCTCACGCACACGGTCGAACACCACGATGGTGTCGTTGATCGAGAAGCCCATCACCGACAGCAGGCCGGCCAGCACGGTCAGATCGAACTCACGGCCACTCAGCGAGAAGTAACCCGCCACCACCAGCACGTCGAACAGCGTGGTGATGATCGCCACCATCGCGAACTTCCACTCAAAGCGGAAACCGATGTAGATCAGGAAGCCGATCAGCACGAACAGCGCCGCGTACAGGCCGTTCAGGGCCAGCTCTTTACCCACCTGCGGGCCGACGAACTCGGCGCCCACGATGGCGGCCTGGTTGCCCTCCATCGAGATCGCCTTCTGCACGGCTTCGGCGGTGCGGTTGTTGGCTTCACCGGCGTTCTCGCCTTCGGCCATTTCCTGCGGCTGCAGGCGGATCAGCAGGTTGCTGCCGCTGCCGAAGCTCTGCACCTGGGCACCGGCATAGCCGGCGCCTTCCAGATGCTCACGCACGGCATCGACGTCAGCCGGCTTGTCGAAGCGCACTTCGACCACGGTGCCGCCGGTGAAGTCCAGCGCGTAGTTGAAGCCCTTGAAGGCAATGCAGCCGATGGCGGCAATGAACACCAGGGCAGCCAGCGAGACAGCCACCCAACGGGTGCGCATGAAGTCGAACTTGGTGTCGTTCGGGATCAGATGCAACGGGAAAAGTTTCATGGTTTGTATTCGCTTCCCGTCAGATGGCCAGGGTCTTGAGCTTCTTGCGGCGGCTGTAAAGCAGCACGGCAAGGGCACGCGAGACGGTGATTGCAGTGAACATGGAGGCCAGGATGCCGACGATCATGGTCACGGCGAAGCCCTTCAGCGGGCCGGTACCGAACGCATACAACGCCACACCCGCCAGGATGCCGGTGAGGTTGGCGTCCAGGATGGTCCCGGAAGCCTTCTCGTAACCGGCCACGATGGCCGCCTTGGGCGGCATGCCGGCCCGCAGCTCTTCACGGATACGTTCGTTGATCAGCACGTTGGCGTCGACCGACAGGCCGATCGACAGCGCCAGGCCGGCGAAGCCGGGCAGCGTCATCGTCGCGCTGAACAGTGACATCACCGCCACCACGATCAGCAGGTTGAACAGCATCGCCACCGAGGTGATCACGCCGAACATCCGGTAGTACACGGTGAAGAAGATCAGCGTGAACAGGAACGCGAAGCCGACCGCGGTCACGCCGCGCTCGACGTTCTCCGCACCCAGGCTCGGGCCGACGATGCGTTCTTCAACAAAGTCCATCGGCGCGGCCAGCGAGCCGGATTTCAGCAGCTTGGCCAGGTTGTCCGCTTCGAGCTTGTCCAGGCCGGTGGTCTGGAAGTTCTTGCCGAACACGCCGTTGATGTTGGCGACCGAGATCACTTCTTCCTTGACGCGGAAGCTGCGCACTTCCTTGCCGTCGACCACGTTCACGGTCGGGATGCGCTCGGTGTAGACCACCGCCATCGGCTTGTTCACGTTGGCGCTGGTGAAGTCGAACATGCGCTGGCCGCCGACGTTGTTCAGCGTCACGCTCACTGCTGCCGAACCGTTCTGGTCGGTGGTGGCCTGCGCGGCGACCATCTGGTCACCGGTCACGATCACGCGCTTGTTGAGCAGGATCGGGCCGCGGTTGTCGCGTTGCTGGTAGACCTTGGCCTCCGGCGGGATGCGGCCGCTGGCGATCGCGTCCTGGGCGTTGCCTTCAACCACGGCGCGGTATTCCAGCGTCGCGGTGGCACCGATCATGCGCTTGGCTTCGGCGGTGTCCTGCACGCCGGGCAGCTGCACGACCACGCGGTCGGCACCCTGGCGCTGGATGATCGGCTCGGACACGCCCAACTGATTGACGCGGTTGCGCAGCGTGTTGACGTTCTGCTCGATGGCGCCATTGGCGATCGCGGTCAGCTCCGTCTCCGGCATGCTCACGGTGATGCGGTTGCCCGCCACCTCGTAGCCCAGCGTCGGCTGCGCCTTGACCATGACCTCGCGGGCACGCGCGGCCGCATCGGCACCGGCAGACGGGCTGATGGTGGCCACGATGGTGTTGTCGCCACGGCGCTCGACCGACTGGTAGGCGATGCGGGCATCGCGCAGGCTGGTGCGCACGTCTTCGGCGTAGGCGTCCAGACGCTTGTCCAGTGCCGCCTTCTGGTCGACCTGCAGCACGAAGTGGACGCCGCCCTGCAGATCCAGGCCCAGCACCATCGGCTTGGCGCCCAGGTCGCTCAGCCAGTCCGGCACGGTGGAAGCCAGGTTCAGGGCGACCACGTAGTCCTCGCCCATCTCGTCGCGCAGGGCGTCGTTGGCGGCGGTCTGCGCCTGCAGCGTCGGCAGGCGCACGATCAGGCTGTCGCCTTCCTTGGCCACCGACAGCGGCTCCACGCCGGCCTGCTTGAGGTCACCCAGCACACGGTCGCGCAGGGCGTCGTCGATCTGCCCGCCACGGTTGGCGGTGATCTGCACGGCAGGGTCCTTCTGGTAGATGTTGGGCAGCGCGTACAACGCACTGACCGCCAGCACGATCAGGATGAGGAAATACTTCCAGCGTGGAAATTCGAGCATTGCTTGGGTCCCGCGCGGTGCCCGTCCCGGCACCGCGGTTGAACGGAAAGGAGGTGGATCAGTTGGCCGACTTCAGCGTGCCGGTCGGCAGCACATTGCCCACGGCGCCCTTCTGCACGCGGATGCGCACGTTTTCGGCCACTTCGATGGTGATGAAGTTGTCGCCGATGTCGGTGACCACGCCGGCGATGCCGCCGTTGGTCAGCACTTCGTCACCGCGCTTGACCTTCTCCAGCATGGCCTTGTGTTCCTTCTGGCGCTTCATCTGCGGGCGGATCATCAGGAAGTACATGATCGCGATCAGGATGATCGGGAACAGCAGGGTGGTCAGACCCATGCCCTGCGGCTGGCCACCGGCGGCCTGGGCGTTGGCGGTGGGGATCAGGAAGGCGAGCAGGTTCATAGTGTGTCCTTGGGTTGGGAGGCGCCCCGCCCCCTTTGAGGGTCAGGGTGTCGCCGCGAAACGGGGGTCAGCCTCGAAGTATGCCATGGCCCCGGGAGTTCGTCCTTGGGCCGTTTGGCAGGGTCGGCGCGCCGGAGCGGCCGGCCGGGGTCACTTTACAGCGCGGGCGTGACCGCACCACGGGCCGCGTAGAAAGACTCGCGGAAGGCGGCAAAGGTTCCCGCCGCGATCGCCTCGCGCATGTCGGCCATCAACTTCTCGTAGTAATAGAGGTTGTGGATGGTGCCCAGCATGGGCGCCAGCATCTCGTTGCAGCGGTCCAGGTGGCGCAGGTAGGAACGCGTGTAACCGCTGGTGCAGGCGTGGCAGCCGCAGCCCGGCTCGATGGTGTCCATGTCGCGCTCGTAGCGGGCGTTGCGGATGCGCACGGTGCCGAACGAGGTGAAATAGTGGCCGTTGCGGGCGTTGCGGGTCGGCATCACGCAATCGAACATGTCCACGCCGCGGGCGACGCCTTCGACCAGATCTTCCGGGCGGCCCACGCCCATCAGGTAGCGCGGGCGGTCGGCCGGCAGGATCGGGTGCATGTGGTCGAGCATGGCGTTGCGCTCGTGCTCGGGCTCGCCCACGGCCAGGCCACCGATGGCGTACCCGTCAAAGCCGATCTGCTGCAGGCCTTCGGCCGAGCGGCTGCGCAGGTCGTGATGGACACCGCCCTGGACGATGCCGAACAGCGCTGCGTCATTGCCCAGTTCATCGTGCGCGTTGCGGCTGCGCTGGGCCCAGCGCAGGCTGAGCTCCATCGAGGTGCGCGCGACCGGCTCGGTGGCCGGGTACGGGGTGCACTCGTCGAAGATCATCACCACGTCCGAATCCAGCACCTTCTGGATGCGCATGCTCTCTTCCGGACCCAGGAACACACGGGCCCCGTCTGTCGGCGAGGAGAAGGTCACGCCCTGCTCGGTGATCTTGCGGCGGTGGGCCAGCGAGAACACCTGGAAACCGCCGGAGTCGGTCAGGATCGGGCCATTCCAGCGCGCGAAGCCGTGCAGGCCGCCGTGGTCGGCGATCACGTCCAGGCCCGGGCGCAGGTACAGATGGAAGGTATTGCCGAGGATGATCTCCGCACCCAGGGCGCGGATCTGCTCCGGCAGGATGCCCTTCACCGAGCCATAGGTGCCCACCGGCATGAAGGCCGGGGTTTCCACGGTCCCGCGCGGGAAGGTCAGGCGGCCGCGGCGGGCGCGACCGTCGGTGGTCTGGAGCTGGAACTGGAGTCGGGACATGGAGCGGTCATTCGGGCAGATAGTCTGCCATTGTCGCCGAAAACGGCCGCGCCTGCCCCGCCCCCGGTCATTCCCCCTGCGGGAACAGCAGCATCGCATCGCCATAGCTGAAGAAGCGGTACTTCTCCGCGATCGCCGCCTGATAGGCCTCGAATACGCGGTCCTTGCCGGCAAAGGCGGAAATCATCATCAGCAGCGTGCTTTCCGGCAGATGGAAGTTGGTCACCATCGCGTCCACGCTGCGGATCCGGTAGCCGGGGGTGATGAAGATCTGGGTTTCACCGGCGTACGGCAGCAGCTCGCCGTCGCGCATGGCGCTTTCCAGGGCCCGTACCACCGTGGTGCCGACGCCGATCACCCGGCCACCCGCGGCGCGGGTGCGGCGCACCTGCTGCACCAGTTCGGCGCCGACGTTCAGCCATTCGCGGTGCATCACGTGGTCGGTCAGATCGTCCACGCGGACCGGCTGGAAGGTGCCCGCGCCCACGTGCAGGGTCACATGACCGAACTCCACGCCCTTTTCCTTCAACGTGGCCAGCAGGGCCTCATCGAAGTGCAGGCCGGCGGTCGGGGCCGCCACCGCGCCGATCTCGCGGGCAAAGACCGTCTGGTAACGCTCGCGGTCGTCCACGCCCGGCTCGCGCTGGATATAGGGCGGCAACGGCAGCCGGCCGGCGTGCAGCAGCCACTGCTCCAGCGCCTCGGGCGCGTGGAACTGCAGCACGTAGAACTCGCCGTCGCGCCCCAGCACTTCGGCCTCGCCACCGGCATCCAGGGCAATGCGGCTGCCCGGCTTGGGCGACTTGCTGGCGCCGACCTGGGCCCGCGCCTGCTGGCCACCGAGCAGGCGCTCGATCAGGATTTCGACACGGCCCCCGCTGGCCTTCTGGCCGAACAGGCGCGCCGGGATCACCCGGGTATCGTTGAACACCATCAGGTCGCCTTCCCGCAGCAGCTCGGGCAGGTCGCGCACCTGGCGGTGGTCGAAGGCGGCCGGGGCCGGCGGCACCACCATCAGGCGGCTGGCCGAACGCTCGGCGAGCGGAGCCTGGGCAATCAGTTCAGGCGGCAGGTCGTAGTTGAAATCGGACTTCTTCAAGGGAGCGCACGGCAACGTGTAGGCAATGTCGGCCATTGTACGACTGGCTCCCGGTAGCAACCCAGCCTTGTGCGAACGTCGCGCAAAATGCTGCTTTGCAACAGTTTTTGGCGGGGTTATCGCGCGAAAAACCGCGTGCTAGCATCGAGCCGGAAGTCTGATGCACGAGCAGGAATGGCCGAAGCGCGCGCGAATAGACGCGCGTTTTGCTTTTCCGCCGTGCCGCCATCGTTTCAGGAGATCTGCAATGAGCTTCATCGAACGTCTTGCCCCACTCCGCGCCCAGCCGGGCACCCGCCTCACCACCGGCCTGGATGACGCCACCCTCGAACGCCTCGCCGCCGGCCACCCCGCGCTGGTCGCCGCCATCGACGCCGCCGCCACTGAGTTCGAGCGCGTGCGCGCCGATCTGGGCGACCTGCTGGCCCTGGACGAGCGCGCCCAGATCGATGCGATGCAGGACGGCTTCGTCAACTTCTATGCCGACGATGCCGTCACCCCGTACGTCGCCCTGGCCGCCCGTGGCGCATGGGTGGTCACACTGAAGGGCGCGGTGCTGTACGACGCCGGCGGCTACGGCATGCTCGGCTTTGGCCACACCCCCGAACCGGTGATGGACGCCATGGCGGCCCCGCAGGTGATGGCCAATGTGATGACCCCCAGCCTGTCCCAGCAGCGCTTCATCCAGGCCCTGCGCAAGGAGATCGGCCACCGCCGCGGCGGCTGCCCGTACAGCCACTTCATGTGCCTCAATTCCGGCTCCGAAGCGGTCGGCCTGGCCGCCCGCATCGCCGACGTCAACGCCAAGCTGCAGACCGATCCGGGGGCCCGCCACGCTGGCGCCAGGATCAAGCGCGTGGTGGTCAAGGGCAGCTTCCACGGCCGCACCGACCGCCCGGGCCTGTATTCCGATTCCAGCCGCAAGACCTACATGCAGCACCTGGCCAGCTACCGGGGCGAAGACAGCGTGATCGCGATCGCGCCGTACGACGAAGACGCACTCAAGCGCGTGTTTGCCGAGGCCGAGCAGAACCATTGGTTCATCGAGGCGATCTTCCTGGAGCCGGTGATGGGCGAAGGCGACCCGGGCCGTTCGGTACCGCCGTCGTTCTATGCGCTGGCCCGTGAGCTGACCCGCCAGCACGGCAGCCTGCTGCTGCTCGACTCGATCCAGGCCGGCCTGCGCGCGCACGGCGTGCTCTCGATCGTGGATTACCCGGGCTTCGAAGGCCTGGACGTGCCGGACATGGAGACCTATTCCAAGGCACTCAATGCGGCCCAGTTCCCGCTCTCGGTGCTGGCCGTGACCGAACACGCCGCGCAGCTGTACCGCAAGGGCATCTACGGCAACACCATGACCTCCAACCCGCGGGCACTGGACGTGGCCTGCGCCACGCTGTCACTGCTGACCCCGCAGGTGCGCGAGAACATCCGCGTGCGTGGCGAGGAAGCGGTGCGCAAGCTGGAACAGCTCAAGACCGAGCTGGGCGGGCTGATCACCAAGGTCCAGGGCACCGGCCTGCTGTTCTCCTGCGAGCTGGCCCCGCAGTTCAAGTGCTACGGCGCCGGCTCCACCGAGGAATGGCTGCGCAACCACGGCATCAACGTGATCCACGGCGGCGAGAACTCGCTGCGGTTCACCCCGCATTTCGGCATGGACGGCGAAGAGCTGGACCTGCTGGTCGGGCTGGTGGGCCGCGCATTGAAGGAAGGTCCGCGCCGCGAGCAGTCGCAGGCGGCCTGAGGCCGGCGGTACAGACAACGGCAGCCGACCGTTGGTCGGCCGCCACGAACCCGGTAGAGCCGACCGTTGGTCGGCCGCCACGAACCCGGTAGAGCCGACCGTTGGTCGGCTCCCACGAACCCGGCAGAGCGACCATTACCCAGCCCCATCCCCGGGCCCCGATTGGCCTCCACGCCCATAACGCGCGATAATCACCGCCCGCATCCGCGGAACGACACCCCGTCACGAGACCGGAACACTGGTCATCGGCGGGGCTTTTTCGTTTCCGCCGCGTCAGTTTCTGAACACAGGAAGATCCAATGAAGTCGATTTGCGTTTACTGTGGTTCCAACCCCGGCAGCAAGCCGGTCTACACCGAGCGCGCCATCGCGCTGGGTGACCGCATCGCCCGGGATGGCCTGCGCCTGGTTTACGGCGGCGGCAACGTCGGCCTGATGGGTACCGTGGCCAATGCCGTGCTTGCAGGCGGCGGCGAAGTCACCGGCGTGATCCCGCAGCAGCTGGCGGATTGGGAAGTAGCCCACCGCGGCCTGACCGAACTGGAAATCGTCGGTTCGATGCACGAGCGCAAGTCGCGCATGTTCGATCTGTCCGATGCGTTCGTGGCCCTGCCCGGTGGCTTCGGCACGATGGAAGAAATCTTCGAAATGCTGACCTGGCGCCAGCTGGGCATCGGCAACAAGCCCTGCGCGTTCCTGGATGTGGATGGCTTCTACGCCCCGCTGATCGGCATGATCGATCGCATGGTCGAAGAGCGCTTCCTGCACCCGGCCCAGCGCGCGGACCTGTGGTACGGCTCGGACATCGATGAAATGCTTGCCTGGATGCGCGCCTACGAGCCGGCGCAGGCCTCCAAGTGGATCGACGAGAAGCGGGCCAACGCGCTGCGTTGATCCCCGTGCTGCCGCGACGGTTCAGGCCGTCGCGGTGGTCGCCATCGGGGCCGGCCGGCCCAGCAGATAGCCCTGGCCGTAATCGCAGCCCAGCTGCAGCAACGTGTCGTGCTGGGCCTGGGTCTCGATCCCCTCGCCCACCGTCTCGATGCCAAGCGTGCGTGCCAGCGACAGCACGCCCTGCACCAGCGCGTGCGTGCTCTGCATGTCCTGCCCGTGCAGGCCGGCGATGAACGATTGATCGATCTTCAGCGTCGAGATCGGGAAGCGATGCAGGTAAGACAGCGCCGAGAAGCCGGTGCCGAAATCATCCAGCTGCACCAGCACGCCGCGCTCGCGCAGGGTCTGCAGGATGCGCAGCGTGCGCGGGCCGTCATCCAGCAGCGCCACCTCGGTGATCTCCAGCCGCAGCCGGTGCGGATCGGCGCCGGCCGCTTCGATCAGGCCAAACAGGCGCGTGCTGAAATCGGCCGAGCGGAAGTGCCGCGGCGACACATTGACGGACAGATACCCTCGGCCGCCACGCGCAAGCTGGGTGATCACCTGCTCGTACAGCAGCCAGTCCACCTGTTCGATCAGGCCACTTTCTTCCCCCAGGTCCAGGAAGGCGCTGGGCAGCAGCAACCCGCGGCGCTCGTGCTGCCAGCGCAACAGCGCTTCGTGGCCGACCAGCTCACCATCGCTGAGCCGCACGATCGGCTGATAGAACGGCATGAAATCGCGGTTGATGATGGCCCGGCGCAGGTCCGCCTCCAGGTCCAGGCTGCGCAGGGCCTGCTCGCGCATCGCCTCATCGAACACCGCACAGCGATCGTTGCCCTGTGCCTTGGCGCGGTACATCGCCGCATCCGCATCGCGCACCAGCTCTTCGCCGTTGCGGTAGCGGGGGTTCCACATGGCGATGCCGAGGCTGCCGGAGGGGAACAGTTCGCGCCCCTTCACCCACATCGATTCTTCCAGTGCCACCAGCATGCGCTGTGAAAACTCCAGCGCCGAAGCCAGGCCGTCGCCGCACTGGAGCAGGATCGCGAACTCATCCCCGCCCAGCCGGGCGACCACATCCTGTGCGGAGATCATCGAGACGATGCGCTTGGCCACCTCGACCAGCATCTGATCACCGGCGGCATGGCCGATGCTGTCATTGACCAGCTTGAACCGGTCCAGATCCAGGAACAGCACCGCAAAGCCCTGTCCCTCGCTGGCACGCGCACGTGCGATCGCATCTTCCAGCCGGTCCAGCAGATGCAGGCGATTGGGCAGTCCGGTCAGCGCATCATGCATGGCCTGATGGGTGAGGCGCTGCTCAGCGCGCAGGCGCTCGCCGATCTGGCCCAGCAGCTTGTCGTTGACGTCGGCCAGCTCGCGCGTGCGCTCGTCCACGCGTCTTTCCAGATCGGCATGCGCATTGCGCAACCGCTCCTGGTCGCGCTGGCGCGCCAGCCCGTTGCCGATGTTCTGCGCCACGAAGGTCAGCAGCCGCTGGTCGTGCACGGTGAACACCACCTCAGGCGAATAACTCTGCACCACGATCACGCCGACCACATCGTCATCGCTCAGCAACGGCACGCCCAGCCAGCAGTTCGAGCGCGCGCCGAACTCGCGCACCACCCCGCTCTCGCGCAGCGCATCGATGCGCTCGCGGGTGGCCAGCAGCGGCTGGCGGTTGCGCACGATGAACTCGGTCAAGCCTTCACTGAAGGGCCGCGGTGCGCGCGACGGGTTGTACTCGTCCACCGAGTAGACGAACTCCAGCCCGTCACCTTTTTCGTTGACCAGTGCGATATAGAAATTGCGCGCATCCAGCAGCGTGCCGACGACGCCATGCACCTGGCCGTAGTACTGCGACAGCGACTCGGCGCTCATCGCCAGCTCGGCGATGTTGAACAGCGCCATCTGCAGTTTCTCAGCGCGGCGGCGTTCGACCACCTCCTCCTGCAGGTTGCGGTTGGCGCGCTGCAGCTCGACCGTGCGGCGCTCCACCTGCCGCTCCAGCTGTACCTGCGCCTGGCGCCGGTCCATCGCGGTCAGGATGTGCTGGGCGACATAGCCCAGCAGCGTGCGGTCGGCCTCGCCATAGCGCGCGCGATGCTCGTAGCTCTGCACCACGATCGCACCGCATACGCGCCCGTCGCGCAGCATCGGCACGCCCAGCCAGTCCAGGCTCTCGGGCCCACGCTCGGGGTCGTGTTCGTCATCGAGGATGGCCAGCAGCTCGCGCGAGGGTCCGCTCAATGGCTCGCCATGCCGCAACAGCGCGAAGGTGAGGCTGCGCGGCATTTCGTGTTCTTCGTAGCTGCGGTCCGGGTCGGCGACGAAATCATCTTTCTGATCGGCGAAGTACAGGAAGCGGACCCGGTGGCGAACGTCGTCGTACTCAACGATGAAGCAGTTCTGCGCATACATCAGGGAATTGAGCACGCGGTGGAAGTGGCGCAGCATCTCGGCCATTTCCAGATCGGCACCGGCCAGATCGGCGATTTCATACAGTGCCTGCTGCAGGCGCTTGGAGTCTTCCAGCGAGGCGATCTCGCGCCGCTGCCGGGCCAGCAGCACGGTGCTCTGGAACAGGCAGCGCGCGGCCGTCCACCAGCTGTCCGGTGGCGGCGTATCGCCGGCCAGTGACACGTCCAGGGTCAGTTCCGAGCCGCCATGGTGCCAGCATTGCTGCAGGGCCAGCCGCGCCGATGCCGCCTGCTGCCGCGGAGCGGTGGGACCGGGCCCTGCCGCGCCGCCTTCCGGGTGGCCGTGGCGGCCCTCGCCCAGCACCGGGTCCGACCAGGCCAGGGCGACCGCTGCGCCCGCCGGCAACTGGGCGCACAACGCCGTGGCGACCGCGGCAGGAATCACCGCATCACCGTCGCGTTGCACTGAAGAGGTCACCATCTGGCTGGACACGTCGCTCATCTCTCGGGCGCCGGCTGCCCGGCGCCTCCCCTGTCCTGCGAGCATAACGCGCGGACCGGGGGGCAATGGAAGCGTCTCAACCCCGTCCGGCGCTGCTGGACGTTCTTGATCCTGTGCCCCAGGTCATCGCCATGCCAACCCGTTCCGCCGCCCGGCGCCCCATCGACTATGCGAACACCCCCGCAGCGCTTACTCTGTCGGCCGTGGACGCCCTTGCCCTGCCGACTGATGAAGCGCTGATGCTGGCCTGGGCCGGCGGCGACCTGCGTGCGTTCGAGGCGCTGTATGGCCGTCATCGCAGCCGTCTGTACAGCTTCCTGCTGCGCCAGCTGCGCGATGGCGCGTTGGCCGATGAGATGTTCCAGGATGTCTGGCAGCGGGTGATCGCCGCGCGGGCCGGCTGGCAGCCCGAGGCCGCCTTCACCACCTGGCTGTTCCGGATCGCCCACAACCGCCTCAATGACCACTGGCGTGCGGCCAGGCACCGGCCGTCGGCCCCGATCGACGCCGATGAGCGGGTCGCAGCGATCACCGATGCGCGCACCCCCGAATCCCAGCTGTCCGAATTCGAACAGCGCCGCCAACTGCAGCTGGCGATGGAGCAGTTGCCGCCCGAGCAGCGCGAGGTCCTGCAGTTGCGCCTGGAACAGGAACTGAGCCTGGAAGAGATTGCCGAGATCACCGGGGTCGGCCGCGAGACCGTCAAATCGCGGTTGCGCTATGCCATGGACAAACTCCGTGCGGGGTTGACCGTATGAACCGCCCGGATCCGCTGACCCCTGAAGAACGCGAACTGGCCCGGCTGCTGGGCCGGCCCAGTGCCACCGGCCCGGCGCCGGCGATCGACGAGGCCGTGCTGGCGGCCGCGCGCACCGCCGTGGAAGCACCGGCGGCCGATGCGGCCACCTGGAAGCTCCCGCCCGATGCGCCCCTCCGTTCGCGGCGCCCGCGCTCGCGGCTTCCGGCGGCGTTCGGGCTGGCCGCCTCGGTGATCTTCGCGGTGGGCATTGCGTGGCAGCTCAAGCCCGACGACCCGCCCGCGCCCCCTCTGGCCGAGCCGGTCGCTGCCCCGGCCTCGAGCGCCGCAGTCACCGACGCTGCACCGGCGATGGATGCCGCGCCGTCTCCGCCACCGCCTGACGCGGCACCACCGGTGGTGCAACAGCAGCGCGCGGCCAAGCCCCAGGCACAGGCCCCGGCACACCCCCCACCTGCTCCAGCCGCCGCGCCGCCGGCACCCGAACGCGCACGGCGCGTCGCAGCGCCGCGCCCGGAAGCCATCGCCGCGCCTGTACCGCCCGCCCCGGCCCCGGTGCAGGCGCCGGCACCGATGATGTCGGCCCCGGCGCCCGAAGCGGCCACCTCCTATGCGATGGAGGCGGCAGAACCGGCGCTGGACCGTGTCGTGGTGACCGGCTCCACCCTCGAGCGCCAAGCGCCGCGCGCCGCCTCCACGAGCGCCGCACCGGCCAAGCCCGCGCCCAGCGCGCCTGGCGTGATGCGTCGTGCGGCCGCGCCGATGGCGGCACCCGCCTCGGCAGACGACGCCGTGCGCGCCCTGCATCAGGCCGTCGCGGCCGACGCCGGCCTGCCGCGCAAACAGTGGCTCAAGCGCATCCGCGAGCGTCGCGATGCCGGTGACGTGGATACCGCGCGTGCCAGCCTGGAACGCTACCTCCAGCAATACCCGGAAGTGCGCATCCCGCGCGATCTGCGCCAGCTGCTCGAGAACTGACGCTGCGCGTACGGTGAACGGGCATCCCCACTAGAATGGCGGGAATGCCCGATACGCTCGCCACCACCGTCAGCCACAGCCTGGACATCAAGCACAGCCGCTTCATCGCCCACGCCGCGCCGATCCCACATGTGGCCGCCGCGCTGGAATTCCTGCAGCAGGTTGCCGTCGTGGATGCCACCCACAACTGCTGGGCCTATCGCTACGGCAACGACTACCGTTCCAGCGACGACGGCGAGCCCGCTGGCACCGCCGGCCGCCCGATCCTGGCGGCGATCGATGGCCAGGGCTTCGACCGGGTGATGGTCGTGGTCACCCGCTGGTACGGCGGCATCAAGCTCGGCGCGGGCGGCCTGGTGCGCGCCTACGGCGGTACCGCCGCCGAGTGCCTGCGGGTCGCGCCACGGCTGCCTCTGATCGCCATGGCCGAACTGGATGTGCACGCCGGCTTCGAAGATCTGGGCCCGCTGCATGCCGCGCTGGGCGCGCATCTGGCCGAAAAAGTGGGCGAAGCCTTCACCGCCGACGGCGTGAACCTGCACCTGCGCTTGCCGGCCGATCAGGTCGAGCTGTTGAAAAACCGCCTCCGCGACGCCACTCGTGATCGTGTCCGTATTGAATCCCGCATCGAACCAGGCCCATCGAATGACTGACGCACCCGCTCCGCAAGACACGCCGATGCGCCGATTGGGCAGCTTGAACACGCTGTGGCCATTCGTGCGCCGGCATGTCGGGCTGTTCAGCGCCTGGCTGGTGGCCCTGGCCGTGTCGTCGGTGGCTACGCTGAGCCTGCCGGTCGCGGTCCGCCAGATGATCGACCACGGCTTCAACAGTGGCGGCCAGATCAACAAGGCCTTTGCCCTGCTGTTCCTGGTCGCGGTGGTGCTGGCGCTGGCCACGGCCGCTCGCTTTTTCTTCGTCTCCCTGCTGGGGGAAAAGGTGGTCGCCGATCTGCGCAGCCGCCTGTACGCGCACCTGATCACCCTGGGCGCCGGCTTCCATGACCGCAGCCGCAGCGGCGAGCTGGTCTCGCGCCTGACCGCCGACAGCGAACTGCTGCGCAGCGTGATCGGCTCGACCATGTCGGTGGCCCTGCGCAGCAGCGTCACCGTGATCGGCAGCCTGGTGATGCTGTTCGTGACCAGCCCGCACCTGGCGGCCTGGTCGCTGGTCGGCATTCCGCTGGCGGTGCTGCCGATCATCATCGGCGCCCGCCGCCTGCGCAGCATCGCGCGCGCCAGCCAGGACCGCATCGCCGATGCCAACAGCCTGGCTTCGGAAACCCTGGGCGCGGTACGCACCGTGCAGGCGCACGCGCGCGAGCCCTATGAACGTGGCCGCTTCAACGCCGCCCTCAGCGATGCCATCGGTGCCGCACGCCGGCGCATCCGCGCACAATCGATCGTCACCGCCAGCGCCATCGTGCTGGTGTTCGGCGCGATCGTCGGCGTGCTGTGGTTGGGCGCGCACGAGGTGATCGACGGCAACATGAGTGCCGGCACCCTGGGCCAGTTCGTGCTGTACGCGCTGATCGGCGGCGGCTCGGTCGGCGCACTGGCCGAAGTCTGGAACGAACTGCAGCGTGCCTCCGGTGGCATGGGCCGCATTGCCGAGCTGCTGCAGGAAGAGGTCGAGATCACCGCCCCCGCCAATCCCACCGCGTTGCCGCAGCCACTGCGCGGCGAGATCCGGTTCGAGGAGGTGGTGTTCCACTACCCGCAGCGCCCGGATACCGCCGCGCTGGACCATGTGGACCTGCACGTGCGCCCGGGCGAGACCGTCGCACTGGTCGGTCCGTCCGGTGCCGGCAAGAGCACCATCCTGTCGATGCTGCTGCGCTTCCACGATCCGGCTGCCGGCCGCATCCTCGTGGACGGCGTGGACCTGCGCCAGGTCGACCCCGCGCAGCTGCGCGAGCAGCTGGCACTGGTGCCGCAGCAGCCGACCCTGTTCGCCAGCAGCGCGTTCGAGAACATCCGCTACGGGCGCCTGGACGCGACCGATGAAGAGGTGCAGCGCGCGGCCGAAGCGGCCGAGGCCGATGAGTTCCTGCGCGCCCTGCCCGAGGGGTATGCCAGCGAGCTTGGCGAGCGCGGTGCGCGCCTGTCCGGCGGCCAGCAGCAGCGCATCGCGATCGCGCGCGCCCTGCTCAAGAACGCGCCGATCCTGTTGCTCGACGAAGCCACCAGCGCGCTGGATGCACAGAGCGAGCGCGCCGTGCAGCAGGCGCTGGAGCGCCTGATGGCCGGGCGCACCACGCTGGTGATCGCGCACCGCCTGGCCACCGTGCTCAAGGCCGACCGCATCGTGGTGATGGACCACGGTCGCATCGTGGCCCAGGGCACGCATGCCGAACTGCTGGCCGAAGGCGGTCTCTACGCCGAACTGGCGCGCCTGCAGTTCATCGATTGATGACGGGCCGGTAACACCGGGCGTCGCATCCTGCAGCCCTCACTGGATGCGCTGCAGGAGGTGTTTCATGTCGTTCCGACAGTTTCCCGCCACCGATGCCAACGGCGACGACTACGTCATCATCGAGTTCAAGGATGAGCAGGCCGATGCGGCCGCCGGCAACAGCCAGGGGGCGCGCTATGAGTTGGCCGACGGCCGCCATCTGATCCGCGACGGCCGCCAGTTCCGGACCGCCGGTGGTGAGCTCACCCTCACCACCTGAGGCCCGGCAAAAAAGTTGCACGGATGTTGGTCATTTTTTGACCAAGTATCTTGACAGCCTTTTGGCGCAAGGCGCGAACACACTTATCCACACGTTTGTGCGCAGATCATCCACACCCCCTGTGGATGAATGTTGCACTGCACCGTGTCAGCGCACCAGCACGCGGCCGATGCCGGAGGCATCGATCTCGATGGCGGCCGCCTGCAGTGCCAACGCGTCGCTGCCCGCCACGAACCCCACCCGGAAGTGCACCTCACCGGCGGGCGTGCGCGAGGAATGGATCGACGCCAGGCTGACCCGGTGCCGCTCGAACACGTGGAGCAGCTCGCGCAGGGAACCCGGCCGGTCTTCCGGGAGATGCACGCTGATCGCATTGCGCTCGGTCAGATCCGCGAGCAGGTACCCGACCCGCTCGAAGGTGTAGTTGCCATCGGCCAGCACCCCGGTTCCCAGGCTGTCACGATTATCCAGCAACAGCTGCTGTCGGAACGCCGCCCGTGCCGCGTCATCGCCCTGCTCCAGCTGCGCCCGAAGCTGATGCAACTGGGCCAGCAAGCGGTCCAGCATCGGTGCGACGTGCGGATTGCCGAACTGGATGTCTTCGTAGATCGCCGGATTGAGCGAGAGGATGCGCGCGATGATCGCGGTATCCAGTTCGAACGAGGCCGAGCGGTACGGCATCAACGCCGGCAAGGCGCCCAGGATCGGCGCGTACTCGCGCAGCACGCCGGCCTGCGCCAGATGGGTGGCATGCACCATTGCCTGCACCAGCGCCATGACCTGGTCGTGGTGCTCCGGCGTGGCGCGCACGCACTCGGCTTCCAGCGCGTCGCACAGCTGCTGCACGAACGGCTGCCACTGCGACAGGCGCGCCTCGCAGACCACCATCACCCGACCCTTGAGCGTGGGTGCCTTGGGCGGTGCGGTCATCGGGTGCAGGCCCACCACCTCCGCCTGCGAGGCGAGCATCGCCTCCACCGGTGCGGATTTGACCGAGGTGACATCCAGCCACAACCGACCGGCTTCGCGACCGGCAGAGCGCGCCGCATAGTCGGCGATCAGCGCCGGCGTGTGCCGGATCGGTGCGGAGAAGATCAACACCTCCGCGCGGTCCAGCAGCGTCTCCGGGCTGTCCGATGCGGCATCGGCCGGGTCATGCCCGATGACCTCCAGCCCAAGACGTTGTTCCAGGAAGCGGCGCAGCCAGCGCCCGTAGGCACCGTCGCTGCCGACGATGCCCACCACCGGTGTCAGACTCACGCCAGACGCTCGGGAACGAAACGATCGGGCAGCGCCAGCGCCGCCGGCGCCGCGGCCAGCACATCGAACTCTTCGTGGCCGTTGGCCAGCGTGGTTTCCAGCGCGACATGCACGCCGGCGATGGCGCGCGAGATCGCCTGTTCGAAGGTTTCGCCACGCAGCAGGAAGGCGACCAGCAGCGACATCAGCACGTCGCCCGTCCCGGCCACGTCCACCGGCAGATGCGGCGAGGACCAGCGCCAGATGGCATCACGGCTGACCGCCAGCGTGACCAGCTGGCCCGGATCACCGCCGACGCTGTGCGCCAGCACCCATTCCGGACCGCGTGCGAGCAGGGCCTGCGAGGCGGCGATCGCATCGTCCTGGGCCAGGCTCGGCATCCCCGTGAGGCGGCCGAGTTCGAAGGCATTGGGCGTGACCAGCCAGGCGTGCGGAAGCAGGCGTTCGGCGAAGACCTTCTCCAGGCCCGGCTCGACATAGGGGCCGGTATGGGTGTCGCCGATGACCGGGTCCAGGCAGTAGCGCAGCTGTGGCGAGGACGGCAGCACCGCATCGAGCCAATCGGCGAAGGCCGCACCGTTGCCGACGCTGCCGAAGTAACCGGAAACCAGCATCCGCGCGCGTTGCGGCAGGCCGCGCTCGCCCGCACCCAGGAGCAGGTCGGCGAACCAGTCCGAGGGCAGCACGCGGCCACGCGTGGTCTCGTAGAACGGCGCGTTGCTGAGCAGCGTGGTGGGGATTTCGGCCACGCGCACGCCCAGCGCGCGCAGCGGCGGCACGGCAGCGCTGTTGCCGGCATAGCCGTAGACCAGCTGCGACTGGACCGAGATAACGTCGACCGGCGACGGACCGTCCGGGCGCTGGCGGCGGCCGTGGACCAGGTGGCTTTCGAGGGATTCGTTCATGCCGACATTTTACGCCCGGCGCCGCCCGGTAGAGCCACCCCACGGGTGGCTGTCAATCCACGGTAGAGCCACCCCATGGGTAGCTGTCGATCCACCGGGCACCGCGTGCAGCCACCCATGGGGTGGCTCTACCTTGGCCGGGCGGTGCAGCCACCCATGGGGTGGCTCTACCCCCGGTCTGGGCGCACAAAAAGCCCCCTGTCGCCAGGGGGCCTTCGGTAGTTCACAGGAACCTGTGACGCTTACGACGTCATGCGATCCCAGAAGCCCTTCACGCCATCGATGAACGTCGCCGACTTGGGCGAATGCTTGCGCGCTTCCTCACCGGTGAAGGTGGTCTCGAACTGCTCCAGCAGCTTGCGCTGCTCCGGGGTGAGGTTGACCGGGGTCTCCACCACCACGCGGCAGTACAGGTCGCCTTCGCTGCGGCTGCGCACCGAACGCACGCCCTTGCCACGCATGCGGAACAGCTTGCCGGTCTGGGTTTCGGCCGGAATGCGGATCTCCGCATAACCACCGAGCGTGGCCACGCGCACGGTATCGCCCAGCGCGGCCTGCGAGATGCGGATCGGCACTTCGCAGTGCAGGTCGTCGCCGTCGCGCTGGAAGATCGCGTGCTCGCGCACCCGCACTTCCACGTACAGATCGCCCGCCGGGGTGCCAGCCGGACCGGCCTCGCCTTCACCGGACAGACGGATGCGGTCGCCGGTATCGACGCCCGCAGGCACCTTGACCGACAACACCTTGTCTTCCTCGACACGGCCATTGCCGTGACAGGTCTTGCAGGGGTTCTGGATGATCTGGCCACGGCCGTTGCAGTGGTGGCAGGCCTGCTGCATCGCGAAGATGCCCCGCTGGATGCGCACCTGGCCCTGGCCACGGCAGACCGAACAGGTCTCGACCTTGCCATCTTCCGAACCGCTGGCATTGCAGTCATCGCATTCGACAAGACTCGGAATCTCGATGCGGCGTTCCACGCCCATCACCGCTTCTTCCAGGTCCAGCTCCATCACGTAACCGATGTCGGCACCGCGACGGGCCTGGCGCGGACCGCCACCGCCGGCGCCACCGCCGAAGATGTTGCCGAAGATGTCCCCGAAGATATCGCCCATGTCCGGGCCACCCGGACCACCGCCGCCGCCCATGCCGTGCTCGAACGCGGCGTGGCCGTGGGCGTCGTACATGCGGCGCTTGTTGCTGTCGGACAGGGTTTCGTAGGCTTCCTTGCATTCCTTGAAGGATGCTTCGGCCTCGCTGTCACCCGGATTGCGGTCCGGATGGTACTTCATCGCGCAACGGCGATAGGCCTTCTTCAGTTCTTCGTCGCTGGCGGTGCGGGACACGCTCAGCACTTCGTAGTAATCGCGCTTGCTCATAACTTGAATCGGGTTCCGGAAGTCGGGATTCGTCAAAGCGGAAGAGCGGCACCAGGTCCGCTCTTCCGCCGGGCGCCCCGACAGGCCGGGAAACGGCTGTCAGGACCAGAAGGGGGATATGACAACGGGACGCTGCCTGCGCAACGTCCCGTGTCGAGTCCGGATCAGGACTTCTTGTCGTCCTTGACTTCGGTGAACTCGGCGTCGACCACATCGTCGTGCGCGCCGTTGTTGGCACCGGCATCCGGGCCCGGCGCCGCGCCGCCCTGCTCTGCCGCTGCGGAGGCAGCAAACAGCGCCTGGCCGGCTTCTTCCAGCACCTTCGACTTGGCTTCGATCTGGGCCTTGTCGTCGCTCTTCATCGCGGTTTCCAGATCGGCCAGGGCCGACTCCACCTTGCCGATCACATCGCCGCCGACCTTGCTGCCGTGCTCGGTGATCGCGGTACGGGTACCGTGGATCAGCGCGTCAGCCTGATTGCGAGCCTGGACCAGCTCGTGGAACTTCTTGTCTTCTTCGCGGTTGGCTTCCGCGTCGGCGACCATGCGTGCGATCTCGTCCTCGGACAGACCCGAACCGGCCTTGATCTCGACCTTCTGTTCCTTGTTGGTCTTCTTGTCCTTGGCCGACACGTGCAGGATGCCGTTGGCGTCGATGTCGAAGGACACTTCCACCTGCGGCAGGCCGCGCGGCGACGGCTCGATGCCGGAGAGGTCGAACTTGGCCAGCGACTTGTTGAAGCGGGCCTGCTCGCGCTCACCCTGCAGCACGTGCACGGTCACGGCCGACTGGTTGTCCTCGGCGGTGGAGAACACCTGCGAGGCCTTGGTCGGGATGGTGGTGTTCTTCTCGATGATCTTGGTGAACACGCCACCCAGGGTTTCGATGCCCAGCGACAGCGGGGTCACGTCCAGCAGCAGCACGTCCTTGACGTCGCCGCCCAGCACGCCGCCCTGGATCGCAGCACCCAGTGCCACCGCCTCATCCGGGTTGACGTCCTTGCGCGGTTCCTTGCCGAAGAACTCGGTCACGGCCTGCTGCACCTTCGGCATGCGGGTCTGACCGCCGACCAGGATGACTTCACCGATGTCGCTCGAACGCAGGCCGGCATCGTTCAGCGCGATGCGGCACGGCTCGATCGACTTCTTGATCAGGTCTTCCACCAGCGCTTCCAGCTTGGCGCGGGTCAGCTTGATGTTCAGGTGCTTCGGGCCCGACGCGTCAGCGGTGACGTACGGCAGGT
Organism: Stenotrophomonas sp. AS1; assembly: GCF_048957655.1. Lineage (NCBI taxonomy): Bacteria > Pseudomonadati > Pseudomonadota > Gammaproteobacteria > Lysobacterales > Lysobacteraceae > Stenotrophomonas > Stenotrophomonas sp. AS1. Next base: position 633,479 of record NZ_JARVXM010000001.1, read on the forward strand.
TCACTTCGGTCTGCTGGCTGGTGGACAGCTCGATCTTGGCGCGCTCGGCGGCGTCCTTCAGGCGCTGCAGGGCAAGCGGATCCTTGCGCAGGTCGATGCCCTGGTCCTTGTTGAACTCGTCGACGAGGTACTCGATGACGCGGTTGTCGAAATCTTCGCCGCCCAGGAAAGTGTCACCGTTGGTGGCCAGCACTTCGAACTGCTTCTCACCGTCGACGTTGGCGATCTCGATGATCGACACGTCGAAGGTGCCGCCGCCCAGATCGTACACAACGATCTTGCGGTCACGGCCGTCACCCTTGTCCAGGCCATAGGCCAGGGCAGCAGCGGTTGGCTCGTTGATGATGCGCTTGACTTCCAGACCGGCGATGCGGCCTGCGTCCTTGGTGGCCTGGCGCTGGCTGTCGTTGAAGTAGGCCGGCACGGTGATCACGGCCTCGGTGACGGTCTCACCCAGGAACGCTTCGGCGGTCTTCTTCATCTTCTCCAGCACGCGGGCGGAGATTTCCTGCGGGGCCATCTTCTTGCCGTCGCTGGTCTGCACCCAGGCGTCGCCGTTGTCATGGGCCAGGATGCCGTAGGGCACGTGCGCGATGTCCTTCTGGACTTCAGCGTCGGTGAACTTGCGGCCGATCAGGCGCTTGACAGCGTAGAAGGTGTTCTTGGGGTTGGTCACGGCCTGGCGCTTGGCCGAGGCGCCGACCAGGACTTCGCCGTCCTTGGTGTAGGCGACGATGGACGGCGTGGTGCGATCGCCTTCCGCGTTTTCGATGACGCGGGCCTTGCCGCCGTCCATGATCGCCACACACGAGTTGGTGGTGCCGAGGTCGATACCAATGATCTTGCCCATGAGGGAGACTCCTGAAAGTTCTGGGTACATCCGGCAGTTGCCGGGTTATGAATGGGATGTGTGGGACGCTGGGGACACTTTCAAGCCGTCCATCAAACACAGTGTTCGATGGCGACCCAACGCGTTCAGCGTCCGGTCGAGCAGCCGGGCAACGCCCGGCTCACCGGCCTGCGGCTCAGTCGCGGGCCACCACGACCAGCGCCGGACGCAGCAGGCGGTCGTTGAGCAGGTAGCCCTTCTGGAACACCTGGACCACGCTGCCCGGCGCCGCGCCGGGCGCGTCGACCTGGCTGATGGCCTGGTGGTGGTCCGGGTTGAAGGTCTGACCGGTCGGGTCGAGCAGGGTCAGGCCGTTGTCGGCGGCGACCTTGAGCAGCTGCTTGTAGGTCAGTTCGAGACCTTCGCGCAGCGGGCTCGGGTCACTGCCGGCGGCATTGAGGCCGGCATCGAGGCTGTCGAAGACCGGCAGCAGCTCGCCGAGCAGCTTTTCGTTGGCGAAGCGGCGCGCCTGTTCGACGTCGCGGGCCACGCGCTTGCGCTGGTTGTCCAGGTCGGCGCGCTCGCGCAGCGACTCCGAGCGCAGCAGCGCCAGCTCGTTGTGCAGGCTGTCCAGCTGCTGCTGCAGGGACGGCTCCGCGGCCGGCTCGCCGGCGGGATTCTGGGATGCGATATCTGACTGATCTTGGTTCATTTCCGGATCCTTGGCGGTGACTCTCCGCCTCCACCCACCCCTATGTGGGCGCGGCTACGGGATTCAAGAGTCCAAGGCCGCTTTATGCGCGATCGCGGGACAATCCGCCGCCACCGGGCGAGCCCAGCGCAGCGCCCAGCACCTGGGCGGTGGCTTCCACCAGCGGAATCATCCGGTCGTAGGCCATCCGCTTGGGGCCGATCACCCCCAGCACGCCCAGCACCTGGCCGTCGGCCGAATACGGGGCGGTGACCAGCGAGACGCTTTCCAGCGGCATCACCCCGGTCTCCTCGCCAATGAAGATGCGCACTCCCGGGGCCTGGATGGTGCGTTCGAGCAGCTGGAGGATCTCGCGCTTGCTGGCGAACACGTCGAACAGCTCGCGCAGGCGCTCCAGGTCGGACAGGTCCTGCACGCCCATCAGCCGGGTCTGCCCGGCCAGCACCATGTCGTCGGCCGGCGGCACCATGGCCTGCTCGGCCAGCTCGATGCTGTGCGCCAGCAGCTGCTCCATCTCCGACTGCGCATCGCGCAGCTCCAGCAGCAGCCGGGCCCGGATCTCGGCCAGCGGCCGCCCGGCGCAGTTGGCGTTGAGGTAGTTGGCGACCTGCTCCAGCTCGCCCGGATCGAAGCTGCGGCGCGGCTCGATCACCCGGTTCTGCACTTCGTTGTCGGCAAACACCAGGATCGCCAGCACCCGACGCGCGTCGAGCGCCACGAAGTCGATGTGCCGGAACGCGAACTGTTCCCGGCGCGGGGCGCTGACCACCCCGACGAAATGGCTCATCGCCGAGAGCAGCTCCGAGGCACTGCCGAGCAGGGCCTGGGTGCCGGTGCCGGTGGCCAGCTCGGTGCGCAGGCGGCTGAGCTCACCCTCCCCCGGCGGCTGCATCTTGACCAGGCTGTCCACGAACACCCGGTAACCGTGCGCGGTCGGCACGCGGCCGGCCGAGGTATGCGGCGAGCTGAGCAGGCCGAGGTCTTCCAGGTCGCCCAGGATGTTGCGGATGGTGGCCGGGCTGACATCCAGGCCGGCATGCCGGGCAAGCGTCTGCGAGCCGACCGGCTCGCCATCCTGGATGTGGCGCGCGATCAGCGTCCGCAGTAGATGGCGGGCACGCGGGGCGAGATGGGACGCGGAAGGGTGCATGGAATCAGCCTGTGAGACGCCCACTTAGATAATGGCTGCACGGGGCGTTGGCAAGTCATTGGAGACGCCCCCCGCCCATGCTAGCTTGCGCGGCTTGGAGACGCCCCTCGTGTACAACGTAGACCATGCTTAGACATCTATCGATCAAGGATTTCGCGGTCGTCCGCGCCACCGAGCTGGAATTCGGCGCCGGCATGACCGTGGTCTCGGGTGAAACCGGCGCGGGCAAGTCGCTGATGGTGGACGCGCTGGGCTTCCTGTCCGGGCTGCGCGCCGACAGCGGCGTGGTCCGCCACGGCGCCGCCCGCGCCGAGCTCTCGGCCGAATTCGCGCCGCCGGCCGATGCGCCGGCCCGCCAGTGGCTGCGCGACAACGAGCTGGACGACGAAGAACAGTGCCAACTGCGCCGGGTGATCCGCGCCGATGGCGGTTCGCGCGCCTTCATCAACGGCCGCCCGGTGACGCTGACCCAGCTGACCGAGCTGGCCGGCATGCTGGTGGAGATCCACGGCCAGCACGAACAGCAGGCCCTGCTCTCGCGCCCCTCGCAGCTCTCGCTGCTGGACGCCTTCGCCCGCAACGACGCCGAGCGCGCCCAGGTCCGCCAGACCGCGGCACGCTGGCAGGCGCTGGTGGACGAAGCCGAGGCGCTGTCGCGCCAGGGCGATGTCAGCGACCGGATCGGTTACCTGGAGCACCAGCTCAGCGAGCTCAAGCGCGAAGACCTGGACCCGGCCTCGATCGCCACCCTGGGCAGCAGCCACCGCCGCCAGGCCCATGCCAGCGCGCTGATCGGCGCCTGCGACGTGGCCGTCAGCCGCCTCAACGGCGACGACGAGGTCTCGGTGCTGCAGCTGCTGCAGCAGACCCGGCATGATCTTGCCCGCGTGGCCGAGCACGACAGCCGGCTCGGCGAGGTCGATGCACTGCTCGACAGTGCCGCCATCCAACTGGACGAAGCGCTGTCCCTGCTTGATCGCGTCCACGACGACCTGGACGCCGACCCAGAGCAGTTCGAGGACATCGAGCGACGCCTGGGCCGCCTGCACGACCTCGCCCGCAAGCACCGCGTGCCGATGGAAGCGCTGGGCGAGCACCGCGACGCCATGGAAGCCGAAGTCGAGCAGCTTCGCGGTGCCGACGAGCGCCTGCAGGCCCTGGCCGGCGAGATCGACCGTGCCGCCGGCCAGTGGACGACCGTGGCCGAGGTGCTCAGCGCCAGCCGCCGGAAGGCTGCCAAGGCCCTGTCGGACACCACCACCACCCTGATCGGCGAGCTGGGCATGGGCGGCGGTCAGTTCCTGATCGATATCGAGCCGCAGAGCGTGGTCAAGCCGGACCCGAACGGCGCCGAGCGGGTCGAGTTTCTCGTTGCCGCCAACGCCGGCCAGCCGCCGCGCGCCCTGCGCAAGGTGGCCTCGGGCGGTGAACTGTCCCGCATCTCGCTGGCGATCGAAGTCGCCGCCTTGGGCCTGGATGCCGTGCCGACCATGGTCTTCGACGAAGTCGACTCAGGCATCGGCGGCGCCGTGGCCGACATCGTCGGGCAGAAGCTGCGCGCCTTGGGCGAGAAGCGTCAGGTGCTGTGCGTCACCCATCTGCCCCAGGTCGCCTCCAAGGGCCACGCCCACTACCGGGTCAGCAAGGCCCCGGTGGACGGCATGACCCAGAGTGCGGTCGAGAAGCTGGACACCAAGGCCCGCGAAGAAGAGCTCGCGCGGATGCTGGGCGGCGTGGAAGTCAGCAAGGAAGCCCGCGCCGCGGCGCGCAAGCTGTTGCAGGTTTGAGGGCGGGTACCGACCAACGGTCGGTACCTACCCGTTCCAACGTATCGACCAACGGTCGGTACCTGCCGCTCCAACGTACCGACCCACGGTCGGTACCTGCCGGCCACGACCCGGTAGTGCCGGCCGCTGGCCGGCTCCCCGCGGACCCGGTTCCGCCCGCGGCATCCACCCCACACCCCTCACCCCAACGGCTGGGCCAGATCGACCCGCGCGACCAGAAAATCCAGCAGCGCGCGCACGCGCAGCGGCAGGTAGCCGCCCTGCCCCTGGAACACCGCGTGCACCTCCTCCAGATCACCAGGGTTGGCCGATTCCAGCACCGGCAGCAGGCGCCCGGCCGCCACATCGGCCTGCACCTGGAACGCCGCCAGCCGCGCCATGCCCACGCCACCGAGCACCAGCCTGCGCAGCGCCTCGCCGTCGCTGGCGCGCGCGTTGCCCTGGGTGGGCACGACCTGCCGCTCGCCATCAACGACCAGCGGCCAGCCGGCCTGCGTACGCGGATGCCCGATGTCGAGCCGGTTGTGGGCCAGCAGCGTGTCGGCGTCCTGCGGCAGGCCGTGTCGGGCCGCGTAGCTGGGGGCGGCGACGATCATCATCCGGGTCGCGCCCAGTCGCCGCGCAACCAGGCTGGAGCTTTTCAGCGGGCCGGCGCGCACCGCCACATCGGTGCGCTGCTCAAGCAGGTCGATCACCTCGTCGGTCAGCACCAGGTCCACGCCGACCTGCGGGTGCAGCGCGAGAAAGTCCGGCAGCAGCGGCAGCAGGAAATGCTGGCCAAACGGCACATTGGCATTCACCCGCAGGCGCCCACGCGGTTCGGCATGGGCGCTGGCACAGCGCTCGGCTTCATCCAGATCGGCCAGCACCCGCAGCCCGCGCTCATAGAACGCGCAGCCCTCCTGGGTCAGCTGCAGCTGGCGGGTGGAGCGCTGCAGCAGGCGCGTGCCGAGCCGCTGTTCGAGCCGCGAAACCAGCTTGCTGACCGCCGAGGGGCTCAGGTCCAACGAACGCGCAGCCGCTGAAAACCCGCCGGTTTCGATGACCCGGACGAACACTTCCAGTTCGCCGGAACGGTTGATGTCGGTGCCTGCCATGGGATGAATCCAGTTCACAGATGATTGTCCTCAGGCAGTCTAGTTCACAGGTACCCCGAAGATCACCATGGCGCTTCCTCTCCCACGGATCGCCCGATGAATACCTTCGCCCGCCTTACCGCCACCGCTCTGCTGGCCACCGCCGGCACCACGGTTGCCGCCCCTGCGCCCACCTGGGTGGCCAGCTGGCAGGCCAGCCCGCAGCCGGTCTGGAGCGCAGATTTCCTCTTCCCCACGCTGATCCCAACGCACCTGGAGGCGCAGACCTTCCGCCAGACCGCGCGCCTGAGCCTCGGCGGCCCCCAGCTGCGGGTGCGCCTGAGCAATACCTATGGCGAGCAACCGCTGCGGATCAGCGCGGCCAGCGTTGCCGCGGGGGCCGGCCTGCCGCCCCTGGCGCTGTCCTTCGAGGGAAGCGCGGAGACCGTGATCGCCCCCGGTACCGAGCGCCTGAGCGACCCGCTGGCGCTGGCGACCACCGATCTCCAGGCCGTGCAGGTGAGCGTCTATCTGGCCGAGCGCACGCCCCTGCGCAGCTTCCACTGGGAAGGCCGGCAGACCGCTGCATTCGCCACCGGTGACCAGACGCTCGCCCCGACGCTGGCCACCTCCTCGACCACCACCGCCCGCCTGTTCGTCTCGGGTATCGATGTGCAGGCCGCCGCAGGCGCCCGCAGCGTGGTGGTGATCGGTGACTCGATCACCGATGGCGCGACCGCCAGCCTGGACCGCGACCAGCGCTGGACCGACCACCTCGCCGCACGCCTCGCGCCGCAGGGCGTGGCCGTGGTCAACGCCGGCATCTCCGGTGGCCGCCTGCTCCGCGATGGCATGGGAGAGGCCGCGCTCTCCCGCTTCCAGCGCGATGTGCTCGATCAACCCGGCGTGGCCAGCGTGATCGTGCTGCTGGGCACCAACGACATCGCCTGGCCCGGCACCGCCTTCGCCCGCTCCGAACCTGCGCCGACCCTGGCCGAACTGCAGGCCGGCTATCGCGCCCTGGTGGATCGCGCCCATGCCCGGGGCGTGCGCATCGTCGGTGCGACCCTGCCGCCGTTCGCGGGCGCCCTGCCCGGCACGCCCCTGGACGACTACTACCAGCCCGACAAAGATGCGCTGCGCCGCCAGCTCAATGCCTGGCTGCGGCAGGACAGCCCGTTCGATGCGGTGATCGACTTCGACGCCGCCCTGCGTGACCCGGCCGATCCGGCGCGGATGGCGCCAGCGTTCGATTCCGGCGACCACCTGCACCCGGGCGATGCGGGCAACCGGGCGATGGCCGACGCGGTGGACCTGCAGGCACTGCTGCCCGGCCAAGTGCCGGTCACGACACCCTGACAACGAAAAACCCCCGGGCCGGGGCGCGGGGGTTTGATCTGCAGCGTGCCCTGCCCAGGCCGGTCGTCACGACCGGCCCGGTGCCATCACCGGCGCTTCTTGCGCACGTACAGGACCAGCGAGTGCTCTTCCAGTTCGTAGCCGTGGTCGGCTGCGATCTTGCGCTGCAGCTCCTCGATCTCGTGGCTTTCGAACTCGATGATCTTGCCGCTGTCCACATCGACCATGTGGTCATGGTGACCCCCGCGGTCCAGCTCGTAGACGGCCTGGCCACCTTCGAAGTTGTGCTTGAGCACCAGGCCGGCCGCCTCGAACTGGGTCAGAACCCGGTAGACCGTGGCCAGCCCGATCTCATCACCGTGCTCCAGGAGCTGGCGGTAGATGTCTTCGGCGGTCATGTGGTGGCTGGCATTGCGCTGCTCGAGCAGCGACAGGATCCGCATACGCGGATGGGTCACCTTGAGGCCGACTTTGCGCAGGTCGTGGGTTTCCATAGTTCTCCGTTCATTGGCGATTTAGCGCCAGCTGCCTCGGATTGGGTCGCGGCGACACGTCGGGAGTGTATCATCGACTCGATTTCCCCAAACGCCATTCCCCGATGCGCAATCTCCTGCTGGTCGCCGCCGTTGCCCTGTCCACCACGGGCTGCGGCATCATTTACAAGCAACCCATCTATCAGGGCAACCTGATCCGGGAGCAGGCCGTCGGTCAGCTGCAGGTGGGCCAGAGCAAGCAGCAGGTCAACGCCCTGCTTGGCACGCCTTCCATCCCGGACCCGTTCCATGCCCAGCGCTGGGATTACACCGCCAGCCAGCGCGTGAACCGGGTCGGCAAGACCGAAGTGAAGAACTTCACCGTCTACTTCGAAAACGACGCGGTCACCCGCTGGGACGGCGAGTACTTCGCCAGCGACGACGCCCAGCTGGCCCGCAGCACGCTGCGCCAGTTCGGCCGCAACCTGCCCAAGGAGAAGAAGAAGCGCGGCCGCTGAGACCCGCGTTCTTCACTCAGCTGCCGGCGCGGGCGCGTCGGCGGCGGTTGTCTTTCGGGTCGGCCAGCAGCGGACGCAGCAGTTCGACCCGGTCGCCCTCGCGCAGCACCTGATCCGGCTTGGCCAGCAGGCCATGCACGGCCACGGCCGGGCACTGGTCGCTGGCCTCGATGCCGGCCAGCGCGATGGCCTCGGCGACGGTGGTGCCCTCGGCGAGGGTCAGCAGTTTCGACGCGGCCCGATCGGGCCAGGCCAGCACCACCTCGACCGTGATCACGGCTCAGTCCTGGGCGTCGGCGACGCGGACGAAATCATTGACCATCCGGTCGGCCAGGCCCTGGAAGCCCAGCGCGAGAGCCGGACCGAGCAGACGTGAGGTCGGCTCGAACTCCAGCGTCAGCGTGACCTTGCAGGCATCTTCGGCCAGCGCGTGGAATTCCCAGCGACCGTGCAGGCGCTTGAACGGCCCGTCCTTGAGCTGCATATCGATGCTGTGCGGGCGTTGCAGCGTGTTCTCGGTCATGAACCAGGTGGAGAACGAACCGAAGCCCAGATCCAGGCGCGCGACCAGGCGGTCCGGGCCGGACTCCAGGATCTGCGAGGCCGAGCACCAGCGGAAGCGGCGCGGATAGGCGTCAATATCATTGACCAGGTCGAACATGCGGGCAGCCGAATGTTCGACCAGGGCACTACGGCGGATAGTTGGCATGCGATACAGATGTCTGATGAATCGACCGGGCGTGCCCGAATCGGAGACAATAGGGAAATGAGCAAGAACAGCGGCAAGGATAAAGCAAAGGGCGCGACGGCCAACAAAACCATCGCACTCAACAAGCGTGCCCGGCACGAGTACCACATCGAAGATCGCTTCGAAGCCGGCCTGGCCCTGCAGGGCTGGGAGGTCAAGTCGATCCGCGCCGGGCGTGGCAACATCATCGATGCTTACGCCTACGTGCGTGATGGCGAGATCTATCTGATCGGCGCGCAGATCACCCCGTTGATCCAGGCCTCCACCCACGTGGTGGCCAACGACCGCCGGGACCGCAAGCTGCTCCTGCATCGCAACGAGATCGACAAGCTGATCGGCAAGGTGCAGCGCGACGGCTACACGATCGTGCCCACCGCGATGTACTGGAGCAAGAACAAGATCAAGCTCGAGATCGCGCTGGCCAAGGGCAAACAGACCCACGACAAGCGCGATGCCGAGAAGGACCGCGACTGGGCGCGCGAGAAGTCGCGCACCATGCGCCGACACAACCGCGACGCGTGATGGCCCCGGTGTCGCCGGCGCCTGCGATCACACCAGCCAGCGCCGAAGACACCCGCGTGGTGTTCGCCGGCCTGCTGGCCTTCAACCAGGCCGCCAGTGGCGATGCCCTGGACGACCAGCCGGTCAACCGGGTGATCCACGATGCCACCGGCCGGGTGGTGGCCGGGATCGCCGCCGACGTCTGCGGTGGCTGGCTGATGGTGCATGCGTTGTGGGTGGACGCCAGCCAGCGTGGCCAGGGGTTGGGACAGACGCTGCTGGCCGATGCGGAGCAGCAGGCCCGCACGCTCGGCGCACACGCGGTGACGCTGGATACCTTCTCCTGGCAGGCCGAGGGCTTCTACCTCAAGCAGGGCTATGAGGTGTTCGGCCGGCTGCAGGACTTCCCGCCCGGGCACCATCGCCTTTACCTGCGCAAGCCGCTGTAACGCCCTGCCCGGGCGCTGCCAGCGCCACGTATCGCCAAGGCCGGCCTGACCCCGCGGCCCCGGCAGGACAGTGATCTTTCCCCGCCAGGCCCGCGCAGCTGTCAGAATCCCCGCATTGATACGGAAAGGATCCGCGCGTGACACTTGAAACTACCCCGGCACCCGCACTGGCGGCGGACGAACTGACCACCCTGCGCGCCGACGTGGCCGCGCTGGAGTTCATCTTTGACGAACTCGCCCGCGCGATGGACCCGGCCGCGCTGCTCAAGGTGCTGACCTACCTGATCCGCAACGCCAAGCGCGTTGCCTCGGAAACGCAGAGCTACGACACCCTGGAGCACCGCCGGCTGGTCGCCCAAGTGGAATCGCTGATGGCCCGGGTCGAGCCGCAGGCCAAGAAGCAGGCGATGGCCGTGCGCAACGAGCACAACCGCCTGAAGAAGGAAAAGGCCCGCCACAAGGCCGACAGCCGCCGCCAGCTGCAGAAGTAAGCGGCAGACCGGCAAGGTGACTGTTCAGCCGGATTGGAGTAGCATCCATTCCGTCAAGTAGACGTCCGGCGCTGTTTTCCGGATGAAGTGCGGTTCTTGAAGAAACCGGGGGTGCATTGGTTTCGACGGGGGTTGTGAAGTTACTTGGTGCATGCCGAGGGGGCAGCTTTCCTCGTTAATCCAGCAGCAAACTTTTAGTTGCCAACGACGACAACTACGGTTCGAACGACTTCGCAATCGCTGCCTAAAAACAGCTTTAGCGTTTAGTTCTACAGCCGCCTTAGGCGAACCCCCGAACCTACTTGTGCCCGTGCTCGTAGATGTAGGGTCATTATCACGGAACCGGTTGTGATGGCTGCCTGTCAGTCACGACTTAACTAAAGCAGGCTGGTCCTGGGGTGCGCTTTGCACACCGTGCTGCCACAGGATGAGATTCAACGGTGAGCTAAGCATGTAGTACCGGGGATGGAGTGCCTTCGGACGGCGGTTCAATTCCGCCCACCTCCACCATTAGACGGTCCCACAAGGACCACAGAAAGCCGGAACCTCCCGTTAGACAAGGGGTTCCGGCTTTTTTGTTGTCTGCCGCCCCGCCAATGCTCAGGGCGAGGCAGGCACTGGCGCCGGAAACATCGTACGCAACGCCTGCAGGGCCGCCGGGTGATAGATCGTGGCGTGGGTCTCGTCCGGCATCGGCTGGTATTTCACCAGCAGCGAGGGCGAGGCCTGCTGCAACAGTGCCGAGAACTGCAGCGTGCTGGCCGCCAGTTGCGGCTGCCCACTGCTGGCCAGGAACACCCGCGGCTGCGCTTGGCGGACAGCCGCCAGTTGCTTCGGTGCATCGGCCAGCAACTGCCCCCGGTTCCACCACAGGCTGGGGTCGAGCGCGATGTAGCTGTTGAACAGCGTGGGTTCCTGCAGCAGCGTTTCGACCACGAACAGACCGGCCAGCGACTCCCCGATCAGCGCACGCTCGTCGGTGGTCGCATAGCGTTGGCGCACTTCCGGCATCAGCTCATCGCGCAGGAATGCCCGGTACGCAGCTGAGCCGCCGATGCGCGGGGCGATCTTCCGGTCTTCGGGATCACTACTGGGACCGGTCATGTCACGGCGACGCTCGGTGTTCTCGATGCCGACCAGCAGGAACGGCCGGATGCTACCGTTGCCGGACAGCACCTGCACCAGCCCCGCCACGTGCAGGAAATCCTCGGCGATACCGCCGTCGGGCATGTAGATGACCGGGAGCGGCGCCTTCGGGTCCAATCCCCAGGGCTGCGGGCGGTGCACGTTGATGCGTCGGGTCTCACCCAGCGCCGTGGAGTGCACGGTGAACGTTTCACCGATGACCAGCGGCGAGCTGGGTGCGGACTGGGCCGGATCGGCGGCCAGCGAGGGTGCAACGGACCCGGTAAGCAGCAACAGGGACAGCACGAACAGGCGCATGGCGCGATCCATCAAGGGCAGGCAGCGAGCATAACCGCCGCACCGCCGGAATCGTTTCGACTGGCGTGGCTGAATCGCCCGGATCGATACGCGTGCCTCACGGCAAGGTAAATTTCCGCGCCATCCGCAGTGGCCAGACCGACGTGAACTGCGCGCCACCCACCAGCCGGTATGCTGCCGAAACACTGCGCAGCACGCCCATCGCCTCCAGCACATCCTTGGTCTTCCGGAACGTCGGCCGCGGATCCGCAGTGAACATGAAAAGGTTGATCTCTTTCGCGCTGACGTCATAGCCGTCCAGCGTCGCGGCCTTGCCGAGCGCGGCGGTCAGCTCGGCCTCCAGCGTCGCCAGGAATGCCTCATCGTCCAGCGACTTGCGCCAGAACTTGATCACAAGCTGGTAATCCATCAGGCGGCCCCGTCATTCAAGAAGTGAACCGCCAAGGTTACCCGCATGAAGGAAATCACGCTGTGTTTGAAGCGGCGGCAATCATCTGCGCCAGCCGGTCGGCGATGGCCTGCCCCACCTCCGGCGGCAGGCGCGAGCGCGACAGCGCTTCGAACACCCACATGCCGTCGGCGGCGAGCTTGGCGATGAACAGGTCCAGCGCGGCCGGGTCGCTCAGGTCCTGCGGGGTCGGCGGCGACCAGCGCTCGGCCACGGTCGCCCAGGGCTGCACGTTCTCGTCCGTCGCCGCCGCGTCGAACATCAGCTGGAGTTCGGCGCGCGTAGCGGTCTGCGCACAGGTCAGTGCGTAGGCCTGGTAGCGCTCGGTAGCATCGGCGGCCTCGGCCGGCTTGCCGGCCACCTCGATCAAGCTCGCCTCCCACACGCCGGCCAGGTGCTGATGGATGCCCTGGAGCAGCGCGTCGCGCGAGGGGAAGTGGTACAGCAGCCCTCCCCTGGCGATGCCGGATTCGGTGGCGACCGCCTCGAAGGTGAGCGCGGTGATGCCGTCGCGTTCGATCACGCGGACGGCGGCATCAAGGATGTTGGTTCGGTTGCTCGGGCGCATGGAGTCAGTGGGCGTGGGAGACAGTGGTGGCGCTGCCGGGGCCGTGACGGCGCAGCAGAATGCCGGTGACGACGGTGCCGACCAAGAGCACGGCAACGATCACATACAGTACCCAAACATAGCTGGCGTCGTAGGCGCTGGCGGCAGCACCGAGCCACCGTGCATCGGAACCGGGCTGCGCGGCCAGAGCGAACGCCTGCTGGATGCTCTCACCCGCAGCGGCGTCCACGCCGTCCGGAAGCGACACGGTTGCCGAGTACAGCGCGGCAATCAGGCTGCCCAGCAGCGAGACCGCGAACAGGCTGCCGAACTCGTAGGACACCTCCTCCACCGAGGACGCCATGCCGGCGCGGTGCGGCGGCACGTTGCCGATGATGGCCGTGGAAGCGACCGAAATGGTCGCGCCCATGCCGAGCCCGGTGAGCAGCAACCCGGTAATGGTCCAGCCCAGGTCGCTACCAAAGGTCACCGCCACCAGCAGCACGCCGGCGGTACCCACGCCGAGCCCACCGCTGATCAGCGGTAACAGCCCGACGCGGTGCAGGAACGCGCCGCCGAGGATCGCGCTGGGCAGGCAGCCGAGCGCGACCACCGACACCAGCAGACCGGCCTGCAGCGGCGTGTAATCGCCGACCAGCTGGAAGCGCTGGGTGGTCAGCAGCTGCAGGCCGGCGATGGCGAACATCGCGAAGGCCGCCGAGAGCACACCGGCCAGGAACGGCGCATTGCGGAAGATCGCCACATCAAGCATGGGATACGGCAGGCGACGCTGGCGACGCAGGAACAGCACCAGACCCACGACGAAGACCAGCGCCGCGCCCGCGGCCAGCGGCCCGTTCGGCGGCGCATGCGCGATTTCCTTGATCGCCACCACCAGGCCGGACAACGCGACCAGGCTCAACAGCGAGGAAATCAGGTCCCACGGCTTGCTCGCATCGGGCGTGCCGTGCGGCGCGAACAGCACGGCGCCAACCATCGCCAGCAGCACGATCGGCACGTTGATCAGGAACACCGAACCCCACCAGAAATGAGCCAGCAGCACGCCGCCGACGATCGGGCCGATCGCGCTGCCAATGATGGAAATGCAGCCCCAGACCGCGATCGCCAGATTGCGCTCGCGCTCATCCGCGAAGGTCAGGCTGATCAGCGCCAGGGTGGCCGGCATCATCGCCGCGGCACCCACCGCGAGCAGCGCGCGGGCGCCGATGAGCAGGTTGGCGTCCGGCGCGAACGCAGCCAGCAGCGAGGCGATGCCGAAGATCACCAGGCCGATCAGGAACATACGGCGGTGCCCCAGCCGGTCGCCGAGGGTGCCTGCGCCGAGCAGCAGGCCGGCCATGACCAGCGGATAGGCGTTGATGATCCACAGCCCCTGCAGCGACGTGGCGCCGAGTTCGGCGGTCAGGGTGGGCAAGGCGGTGTACAGCACCGAGTTGTCGAGCGTGATCAGCAGCAGGCCGGCGGCCACGGTGAGCAACAGGCTCCAGCGCTGGGTCTTGGTGGGGGTCATGGGGAACGAACGTTTCGGGCGGGCAGTAACTATACAGGACGTCCTGTTTGGTTATGGCTCCCCCCTCCCGACGGGTTCAGCCTGCGGCAGGCACTGCCGTGCGCAACCGCGGGCGTGGCCGGTCTGCGTGGCGACTGGCGTTGGTCACATGGCAGGGGGGCTCACCCGCGCAGGTACGCCTGCCCGGTATGCACGGTGTCGGGGATCACTATGGACGGACAGAAAGAGGCATTTCGGCAGGCACACGCCGAGTTGGAGCAGTGCTGGACGCGCGGCCGGTCGGCGGCCGAGCGATGGGCGGTGTACGACGGTATCCACGACCGGCTGGTAGCGCAGTGGCCGGGCGATGCCACCCGCATCGTCGGCATGATGGTGATGTGGGTCACCGAAATACGCGGCAGCTGCCCGTCGCCCCATGGCGTTGCCGAGCCGGGACGGAGCGAGGTCCTCCGGCTGCGTGCCTCCCGGATCGATTCCTGAGCGCCGTGCCGGCTGGGTTACGGTGCGGTCGGCTGGAAAGGCGCGTTGCGCCCGGCCACTTCCATGTTGATCGCATTGATCAGGGCCGACACGGCCGTCGCCAGGCGGCGGCTGTCGGCGATGGAGCCGAAGAACAGGATCGAGGTGCCGTCCAGTTCGACCCCGGCCAGGCCGAGCTCGCCCTTGAGCGCGGCGACGCGTTCGTCGAACAGCCTCAACCAGTGGGCATCGGGGGCGACATCCAGCATCGCCACGATCGCCTCGTCCGCACCATGGTCGACGATGGTCTGCAGGGTCGGGACGTCGAAACCCAGCAGGCGTGGCACGCTGCTGTCGGGAAGAGGAATGCTCATGCGGGCATGGTAGCCGGTAAGCCGCTGCGGTGCCCGACGGCGACTGGCGATGGCTGAAGCGTTGTGATTGCCCATGACGCACAAAGGCCCGGCCAGATCGGCCGGGCCCTCGGTGCGTCATGCCTGGCCTTATTCTTCCTGGTCGCTCTGCTGGCCCGAGCGCTGGCCCTGCTGATCCTGCTGTTGCTGCTGCTTCTGAGCGTCACGGTCGCGCTGATCCTGCTGATCCTGCTGGCCCTGCTGCGGGGTGTTGCGCTGCGGATCGTTCTGACCCTGCTGCGGGTTCGGGGTGTTGGCCATTGCCGTATCTCCGGTGTTCGGCATCGAAGTGGTGCCGGTGAAACCACGCTAGGCCTGCCCGCGTTACCCATGTGTGCGTGGCGGGCGGCGCGCCCTGCACGCGCCGGGCACCTGCGTAAACAATTCAGAACGTATTGGAAAACGACACCGAGAGAGCACGGTGCGTTCACTGCCCGGTAGCGGTGATCTGCAGCGCATCGACAGTTCCTTGATGGGCGCGCGCTCATGCTCGCGACGAAAGGCCCTTGCCGGGCCCCAACGAGGATGTGCCATGACGCCGCTCCGCTCGCTGCTGTTGACCGCCCTGCTCGCCCTGACGCCGATGCTGGCCACCGCGGCGGACAAGGTCACCACCACCCCCGTGCACTTCACCAAGGGCGCCAGCAGCGCCACCCTGCGTGGGACGTTGTCCGGTTATGACACCGTCCGCTACACGATCGCCGCGCGCGCCGGCCAGACCATGGCGGTCACGATCGACGGCAGCCCCAATGCCAATTTCAATGTATTCGCGCCCGGCGTAACGCCCGGTCAGGGCGAGGCCCTGGGCAGCAACGACGAGACCCGGCGCTGGAGCGGCACCCTGCCGTCCACCGGCACCTATGTGGTGCAGGTCTACCAGATGCGTGCGCAGGCGAGCCGGGGTGAGAAGGCACCGCACAGCTTGACCGTCGCCATCCGCTGAGGCCAGCCCCGGGTATCCTCGGGGGTGTCGGTTTCGTCCACGCAAGGGGCCCGGGATGGACTTCCTCAAACTGCTGCGGTCGCTGGAAGAGTTTCTCTACGAGCTGTGCACCTGGTTTCTGTTCTTCCCGCGCACGCTGTACCGCGTGGTGGTGCATCCGCGGCGGATGGCCCAGTACGTGGATACCGAGCTGAAGGAAAAGCTGGAGCGCCAGTTCGACGATGCGATCAGCCCGCCGATGTTCCTGATGCTGTCGGTGCTGGTCGCTTACGGGGTGGAGCTGATGCTGCACCAGCAGGTGGTCGGCACCGGTGCGCTGTCGCGTTCGATTTTCGGCAATGAGGAAAGCCTGCTGCTGTACCGCTCGATCACCTTCGCCATCTGGCCGCTGGTGACCACCACGCACCTGCTGCGGCGCAAGCATGTGCCGATGACCCGGGAGTCGCTGCGCCGACCGTTTTTCATGCAGTGCTACCTGACCGCTCCGTTCGCGGTGACATTGTCCACCAGCATGGTGTTCGTACGGCTGCCCGGCGAGCTGTCGACCGTGCTCGGCACTGCGGTGGGGGTGATCGCCGCGCTGTGGTATGCGGTGGTCCAGGCCGGGTGGCTGAAGGTCGCGCTTCAACGCTCATGGTTGAACACGATCCTCTCCACGGTATGGGTGCTGGTGCTGGGCTCGCTCATCAACATCACGATCGGGGTGATCCTGCTGTCGAATTGATGCGACCGGCGCCCCGCCCAACCGCCATGTCGCGCATATCCTTTCCCCGCCCTTCCATGCGACCCTTTGGGAACGTTTTCATGGAATGGAGAGATTCCACATGCTGTTTCGTTTCCACCGGCCCGCGCTGCTGGCCCTGATGATGTTTGCCGCCCCGCTGGGCAGCGCCTGGGCGCAGGCACCGGACGCGTTGAAAGTCATGTCGTTCAACGTGCGCACGCCGGCCGATACCGACCCCGGCAAGCGCTGGGAAGACCGCCGCGATGCGATGGTCACGCTGATCCGCGAACAGAAACCCGAGGTGATCGGCACCCAGGAGCTGGTGCGGAAACAGGGCGAGTACCTGGTCGCGCACCTGCCGGACTACACCCTGTTCGGCAGGGACCGCCGCGGCGGCAACGCCGACGAACACATGGGCGTGCTGTACGACAGCGCGCGCCTGAAGGTGCTCGAATCAGGCGACTTCTGGCTCTCCGATACACCGGATGTGCCGGGCAGCATCACCTGGGGCAACCTGTTCCCGCGCATGGTGACCTGGGCGCTGTTCCAGCGTCAGGCCGATGGCCAACGCTTCTATCTGTTCAACACCCACCTGCCCTATCGCGATGAAGATGAGCCGCGCCGCGTGCTCGGTGCGAAGCTGATCGTCTCGCGGCTGGCAACGCTGCCCAAGGACATCCCGGTCGTGGTCACCGGCGATTTCAACAGTGAGCCCGGCAGCGACACCTACAAGGCCTTCACTGCCGCATTGGGCGATGCCCGCGAACTCGCCGGCAAGGTCGAAGGCCCGCGCCTGACCTTCCACGATTTCACCGGCAAACCGACGGTGGAACTGGACTGGATCCTGGTACGCGGTTTCAGCGTGGACCGTTTCAGCACGCTGGACCAGAAACCCGGTGGCGTGCTGCCTTCGGACCACTACCCGGTCCAGGCCGAGCTGCGGTTCCCCGCGTCGCCGCCGACGGGCCGGTAAGCAGACGCGCGATGGGCGGCCATAGCACCGTCCATCGGCTTGCGCATGGCCGCACTGCGGCCCTGCGCTTTCACCCGCCGATTACGGCTGCCGCTCATCGATCTGCTGCAGCAGCTGGTACAGCGCCTGATGCTGCTCGCGTGCCTGGCAGATCCGCGCGCCGATGGCGATGAACACACCGGTGGCGATCAGGCCGATCTCGAACAGGCCCTCGGTCAAACGGGCGAATCCGATGGCGACCACGATGATCGCGGCGACCAGCAGCGCGATGACACCGCGCGAAAGCCCCGCGCCGGATCCCATGCCCGGCTCCTGCACACGCGGACGGACAGGACGCCACTGATTGGGTTGCATGCGGGCCACTCCAGAGAACAACCCACGCTTGTAGCATCGTGCATTGGCACCGTGCAGAGGCAAAGCCGTCAACCGCGACGCCCTGCGCAGCGGATGTGACGGCTGTTGCCATTCTTGCAGGGACGGCGCCTTCGCCGCCCCTGCGACCTGCGGCCGGTCAGCGCTGCGTCACCGCCACCGGGGTGTTGGCTGCATCCTGCTGCTGGCCCCAGCCACCCAAGGCCTTGTAAACCCCCACCACACTGACGTTGACCGTGGATTCGGCCTCGGCCAGTGCATCGTCCGCGGCCAGCTGGGTGCGTTGTGCATCGAGCAGGGTCAGGAAGTCTTCCGACCCCTCGCGGAAGCGGATCTGCGCCAGTTCCTCCGCGCGCCCCGCCGCCTGGGCCTGCTCGGCGACGATCGCCAGGCGGGCCTGCTGCTTGGCGTACCGCGTCAGCGCGTTCTCGGTGTCTTCCAGCGCCAGCAGCACCGCCTTCTCATACTCGGCGGCGGCACCGTCGGCCTGCGCCTTGCTGGCGCGCAGACGGGCTTTGACCGTGCCGAAATCGAAGGCAGCCCAGCTGATCGACGGGGTCACCGACCACGCCTTGTTGTTGCCGTTGACCAACCCGCTGGCATCACCGGACAGGAAGCCGACGAACCCACTCAGGCTGATCCGCGGGAACAGGTCGGCGGTGGCCACGCCAACGCGCGCGGTGGCCGCCGCCAGCCGACGCTCGGCCACGCGCACATCGGCGCGCTGACGCAGAAGATCGGTGGTGTCACCCAACGGCAACGCCTTGGCGTACGGCCGCATCTCGCGCGGCTGCAGCAGGCTGTCCAGTGCATCCGGACGCTGCCCCAGCAGGACGGCCAGGCGATGACGCGACTGCACTTCGGCGACTTCCAGCAGCGGGATGTCGGCCTCGATCGCCTTCAGGCGCGCACGGCTGCTCTGCACGTCCAGCTCGCTGCCGGCGCCCAGTTCCCAGCGGGTCTCGGTGAGCTTCTGGGTGTCGCGCAGATTGACCAGGGTGCGCTTGGCCACCGCGATGCGCTTCTGGGTACCGCGCAGCTCGAAGTAGTTACGGGCTACTTCGGCGGCGACGGTGACCTGCGCGTCGGCGAGGTTGTCCTGCTCGGCGCCCAGGTCCGCGCGCGCCGCTTCGGCGGCACGGCGTTGGCGACCGAACAGATCCAGCTCCCAGCCGGCATCGAAGCCGAGCTGGTAGGTCTCGCTGAAGACGCGCTCACCACCCACCGTGGCATCGGGCTGCTTGCGGCGGTCATAGCTGCCGCCGCTGGTGACGTGCGGCAACTGGTCCAGGCGCTGCTCGACGAACACCGCGCGGGCCTCGCGCACCCGGGACATCGCGATGCGCAGGTCCAGGTTGGTGCCCAGTGCTTCATGCACCAGCTGCTCCAGCACCGGATCGTCGAACTGGGCCCACCAGCTCGCCACCGGCGAGGTTGTGGTGAACACCGGCGCGGCGGCGCCCTGCAGGGTCACCGGCTCGGCCGGTGGCGCCTGGTAGTTGGGGCCGACGCTGACGCAGCCGGCCAGCAGCGCGCTGGTCACGGCCACGGTCAACAGGCGGATTACCATGGCAGCACCTCGCCGAGGTAGGTGAAGCTGCCGTTGGGGCCATCGGCATCGATCAGCGCCATGCCGACGCTGGAGCGTGCGCCTTCGCTGATTTCGATCTCGCCCTCACCGCCGTTCATGTCGGTCTTGACGTAACCGGGGTGCACGGTATTGACCTTGGTGGTGCTGTCGCGCAGCTCGTAGGCGAGCTGTACGGTCCACGCATTCACCGCACTCTTGGAGGCGTTGTAGGCGGGCACCGCGAAGCCGTAGATCGGCGAGCCCGGCTGGCTGTGCAGGGTCAGCGAGCCCAGGATGCTGGAGACGTTGACGATGCGGCCAGCCGGCGAGGCGTTGAGCAGCGGCAGGAAGGCCTGGGTAACGGCGATCACGGCGAACACGTTGGTGTCGAAGGTATCGCGCCAGGTCTGCAGGGTCTGCGCCGACGGCGCCAGCTTTGGGTCGTCGAGCAGGATGCCGGCGTTGTTGACCAGGATGTCCAGGCGGCCGTGACGCTCGGTCACGGTCTGCACGGCGGCGGCGATGCTGGCGGCATCGCCTACGTCGAGCTGGATCGCTTCGACCGGCAGGCCCTCGGCCTGCAGCTTCAGCGCCTCGGCCACGGCGACGTCGCGCTTGCGCCCGGCCAGCAGCGTGTGCACGCCGGCCTGGGCCAGCTGACGGACGGTTTCCAGGCCGATGCCGCGGGTGGCACCGGTGACCAGGGCGATCTTTTGGGTAGCGGTATTCATGTGAAAAACCTCGCGGGGGAAGGAATCAGTGGTGGATGGTCGGTTCGCCGTGGGTCACCAGCTGCCCGCCGCCGTTACGGCTGACGAACTTGCGCAGGGCCACGTAGAACACCGGGGTCAGGAACAGGCCGAACAGGGTGACGCCCAGCATGCCGGCGAACACCGTGATACCGGTGACCGAGCGGACTTCCGCACCGGCGCCATGCGAGATCACCAGCGGGATGGTGCCGGCGATGAACGCGATGGAGGTCATCACGATCGGGCGCAGACGCAGGCGGCACGCTTCCAGTGCAGCCTCCACGATGCCCTTGCCACCCATTTCCAGTTCTCGGGCGAACTCGACGATCAGGATGGCGTTCTTGCAGGCCAGGCCCATCAGCACCACCAGGCCGACCTGCACGAACACGTTGTTGTCGCCACCGGTCATCCATACGCCGAACAACGCCGACAGCAGGGTCATGGGGACAATCAGGATCACCGCCAGCGGCAACGACCAGCTTTCATACAGCGCGGCCAGCACCAGGAAGGCCAGCAGGATCGCCACCGGGAACACGATGAAGGCGGCCTTGCCCTGGGTGGCCTGCTGGTAGCTCAGGTCGGTCCATTCGGTCTGCATGCCGACCGGGAGTACCTTGCCGGCGATTTCGGTCAGCTTGGTCATGGCCTCGGCCGAGGACAGCATGCGCGGGTCGGCTTCGCCGGCCAGATCGGCCGCCGGGTAACCGTTGAAGCGCAGCACCGGGTCCGGGCCGTAGGTCTGCTTCACGGTGACCATCGAGCCGATCGGCACCATCTCGCCACGGTTGTTGCGGGTACGCAGGCGACCGATGTCTTCCACGCTGTCACGGAACTGGCCGTCGGCCTGGGCGATCACCTGCCAGGTACGACCGAACTGGTTGAAGTCGTTCACGTACGCCGAGCCCAGGTAGGTCTGCAGCGTGTCGAACAATTCGGTCAGCTCCACGCCCTGGGCCTTGGCCTTGACGCGGTCTACTTCGGCATCCAGCTGCGGCACGTTGGCCTGGTAGCTGGTGATCGGGAACGCCATGCCCGGCGTCTGCGCGACCGCACCCTGCATCGTGCTCACCGCCGTCTGCAGTGCGCCATAGCCGAGATTGCCGCGGTCCTGGATGAACATCTGGTAGCCGTTGCCGTTGCCCAGGCCGAGGATCGGCGGCGGCATCATGGAGAACGCAAAGCCCTCCTGCAGCCCGGCGATCTTGGCGTTGATCTCGGCATTGATCTGCGCGGCGGTGCGGCCCTTGCGCTCACTGAACGGCTTGAGCGGAACGAACGCGACGCCGGTGTTGGGCGTGTTGGTGAACTGCAGCGCGTTCAGACCCGGGAACTGGATCGTGTGCGCCACGCCATCGGTATTGCGCGCGATCTCGGCGACCTTGGCCAGCATGGCGTCGGTACGTGCGATCGAGGAGCCTTCCGGCAGCTTCACGCCGGCAATCAGGTACAGCTTGTCCTGGGTCGGGATGAAGCCGGCCGGCACCGCCTTGAACATCAGGCCGGTGGCCAGCAGCAGGCCGGCGTAGACCACGAACACCAGGCCACGACGGCCCAGCAGGCGGCCAACCGAACCGTGGTACTTCTCCGAACTGGTCTTGAAGAAGCGGTTGAACGGACGGAAGATCCAGCCGAACAGACGGTCGATCAGGCGGGTGAGGCCATCCTTCGGCGCGCCGTGCGGCTTGAGCAGGCGTGCGGCCAGGGCCGGCGACAAGGTCAACGAGTTGATCGCCGAGATCACGGTCGAAATCGCGATGGTGACGGCGAACTGCTTGTAGAACGCACCGGTCACACCGGACAGGAACGCCATCGGCACGAACACGGCACACAGCACCAGCGCGATCGCCACGATCGGGCCGGACACTTCACGCATTGCCTGGTGGGCCGCGGCCAGCGGAGTCAGGCCTTCTTCGATGTTGCGTTCGACGTTTTCCACCACCACGATCGCGTCATCGACCACGATGCCGATCGCCAGCACCAGCCCGAACAGGGTCAGGGTGTTGATCGAGAAGCCGAGTACGTACAGCGCCGCGAAGGTACCCACGATCGACACCGGCACGGCGATCAGCGGAATGATCGAGGCACGCCAGGTCTGCAGGAACAGGATCACCACCAGCACCACCAGCGCGATCGCCTCGAGCAGCGTGGAGACCACGGCCTTGACCGAATCGCGCACGAAGATGGTGGTGTCATACACCGCTTCGTACTTCACGCCCGGCGGGAACTGCTTGGTCAGTTCATCCATGGTGTGGATGACCGAGTCGCGGATCTCCAGCGCGTTCGCGCCGGGGGCCTGGAAGATACCGATACCGACCGCGTTCTTGCCGTCCAGCTGCGAGCGCAGCGTGTAGTCACCGGCGCCCAGTTCCAGGCGGGCGACATCGGACAGGCGCACCACTTCACCGTCGTCACCGGCCTTGAGCACGATATCGCGGAATTCCTGTTCGGTACGCAGGCGGCCCTGCGCATTGATCAGGGTCAGGAAGTCGCTGCTGGGCATCGGCTCGGCGCCGAGCTGGCCGGCCGAGACCTGCACGTTCTGCTCGCGCATCGCCCGCACCACATCGCTGGCGGTCAGGCCGCGCGCGGCGATCTTGTCCGGGTCCAGCCACGCACGCATGGCGTAGTCGCCGCCGCCGAACATCTGCGCATCGCCCACGCCCTGCAGGCGTGCCAGGGCATCCTTGACGTGCAGGCGGGCGTAGTTGCGCAGGTACAGCGAATCGTACTTGCCGTCCGGCGAGGTCAGGTGCACCACCATCAGGAAGGTCGGCGACTGCTTCTGGGTGGAAACACCCTGGCGGCGCACGTCTTCGGGCAGGCGCGCCTGCGCCTGGGCGACGCGGTTCTGCACCTTGACCGCGGCCTCGTCCGGATCGGTGCCCGGGCGGAAGGTCACGGTCATCTGCAGCACGCCGTCGGAGCCGGCCACGGACTTGATGTACATCATGTCCTCCACGCCGTTGATCGCTTCTTCCAGTGGCGTGGCCACGGTTTCAGCGATCACCTTCGGGTTGGCGCCCGGGTACACCGTACGCACCACCACCGAAGGCGGTACCACTTCGGGGTACTCGCTGATCGGCAGCATCGGGATCGCGATCAGGCCAGCGGCGAAGATCACGATCGACAGCACCGCCGCGAAGATCGGCCTGTCAATGAAAAAACGGGAAAAGTCCATGGGTGGATTCCTGGGGTTTCACCAGCGCCGGCGTGCACGACCCCGGCCGCTGTCGCAGGCGACAGCGGTGGCGGGTTCCCCTGCACGGGGCGATGGCAGTCACGGTAGAGCCGACCGTTGGTCGGCTGCTATGTAGAACCGACGGTCAGTCGGCTGCCCTTCAATTCTTTGCAACAGCCGGCGCGGCTACCGGTGCGGCAACCGGCTGCATCGCAACGGCCTTGGCCTGGACCGGCATGCCGGGCATGAAGACTTTCTGCACGCCATCGATGATCACGCGGTCACCGGCCTTCAGGCCCTGCTCGACGATACGCAGGCCGTCGGCATTGCGGCCGAGTTCGATATCGCGGCGCTGTGCCTTGTTGTCCTTGTCGACCACATAGACGAACTTGCGGTCCTGATCGGTCAGCACGGCCTTTTCATCGATCAGCATGGCCTGGAACTGGCCACTGCCCAGCAGCTGCACGCGGGCGAACAGGCCCGGAGTGAACGCGCGGTCGGCGTTGTCCAGCAGCGCGCGGACCCGGATGGTGCCGGTGCTGCGGGTCACCTGGTTGTCCAGGAAGTCGACCTTGCCTTCATGCGGGAAACCATTCTCACCGGACAGGCCCACCTTCACCGGCAGTTCGCTGTCGCGCTCGCTCGGGCGTTCGCCCTTGCGGGCCATCTGTGCGTAACGCAGGAAGGTGCCTTCATCGGCATCGAAGTAGACGTGGACCTTGTCCAGCGAGACCAGCGTGGTCAGCACGCTGGCACTGTCGCCGGCGGTGACCAGGTTGCCGGCGGTCACCATCGCGCGCCCGGCGCGACCGTTGATGGGGGCGCGCACCTGGGTGAACTCCATGTTCAAGCGCGCCGCATCCACCGCCGCCTGCGCGGCCTGCACCTGCGCCAGCGCCTGCTCGGAAACGGCACGACGCTGTTCCCAGGTCTCGGTGGAGATTGCCTGCTGGTCGGACAGACGACGGGCACGGTCGGCTTCGCTGCGGCTCACCTGGGCCTGGGTGCGCGCGCGGTTGAGCTCGGCGGTGGCGCGGTCCAGCTCGGCGCGGTAGCTGCGTGCGTCGATGGTGAACAGCACATCGCCCTTCTTGACCTCCTGGCCTTCGACATAGTTGACCTTGTCGATGTAGCCGGAGACGCGCGGACGCAGCTCAACGCTTTCGACCGCTTCGACGCGGCCACTGAAGTCGTCCCACTGGCTGACCTGCTTGACCAGCACCGGCGCGGCACTGACCGACGGCGGCGGCGGCATGCCGGCTTCTTCAGCATGGCTGCCACTGCAGGCGGTCAGCACCGCGGCGGCAAGGATCGAAACGCCGGCCATGGCCAGCCGTCGGGTGAAACGTTGCGGGGAGGAGTTGGAAGTCATGACATGCATCCGTACGTAGGGGTGGTGATACAGAATCGAAAACGTGGGGCGACGTGGGGGCGTAGCCTGGGACCTGAACCTTGGTAGAGGTCAAGCCGTGCCGGCCGTGTTGCGCGACATCGGTGGAGGGCGGTCGAGGTGCAGCAGTCCGCGCGGCAGTTCGGCATCGCGCGCATCGCAGCGGACGATGGCGCGGTTGTCGGTGCAGTTGTCGAGCAGCGAGACAACACGGCGGCCGACCAGCAGCGCGCTCGGCCACTCGATGCAGGCCTTGGCCGCATTGGCCGGGGTACACACCGGATCGCACACTTCCAGCATCTGCGCACGCACGCCCAGGGCCTGGGCTTCCTGGTGCAGCACCTGCGCGTACATGCGCGTGGCCGACATGGTGATGGAGGACTCGCCATGCCCGGCCCACGGCTTGAAGCCGGCCGGGCCGCCCACCAGCACGTAGCGCCGCGCCTGCGCGCCGCCGCGCAGCAGCGGCAGCAGATGCCGGCCGGCGTGCACGTGCGGCATCACGTCGGCCTGCAGCGCCTGCAGCAACGCGTCGCCGCTGCGGTCGGTCACCCGCCCGCGGTTGTACGGGCCGCCCATCGCATCCACCACCGCAGCCAGCGCGCGCGGGCGCCCGCCGATGCGGTCGGCCACGGTGCGCGCCGAGCCATCATCGCCCAGCGAACCGAGCAGGACTTCCAGGCCCGGCTCGTCGGCGAACTGCTCCTGCAGCGCCGCCAGCCGGCCGGGATCGCGGCCGACCACCAGCACGGGGCTGCCGGCCTCCAGCAAGGCCGCCACGATGCCCTGGCCCACGCTGCCGGTGCCACCGAGCACCAGCACCTCGGGGGCCAATGTCCCATTCATGGGACTTTCACTCCCGTCGCCGGGATAATCCCAATTCGGCCCAGTCGATCGCCACCGCGGCCGCCCAGGCGGATGCTGCCGCCACGCTGCATGTTGGCAGGCGGAGTGAATTCGCGGAAAGCCTTGCGGGAGAGGGATCCCGGGCGAGCTTCAACGGTCATCGCGAGGTCCAGCGGGGCGCTGGGGCCGCTACGCAGGCGGCCAAGAATGTTCCGCAACCACATGGTTGACGTCCTTCATATCTGGAATGGCGCCAGATTAGTCTTCAAACTCCCCCTTGATTAGTCCGGATTTAGGGGAATAATCATCCCGTGCCCGGCACAATCATTTGCGGCACTCTTCCCCTCCCCCGACTTTGGATCCCGTCATGGCCCACGATCTCAACGACACGCTGATCTTCGTCAAAGTGGTCGAGCAAGGCAGTTTCATCGCCGCCGCCACGGCACTGGGGCTACCCAAGACCACGGTCAGCCGCAAAGTGCAGGAACTTGAAACGCGCCTGGGCGCACGGCTGCTGCACCGGACCACCCGCCGCCTCGGCCTCACCGAAGCCGGCTCGGTCTATCACGAGCATTGCCAGCGCATCGCACGCGAGCTGGAGGAAGCCGAAGGCGCGGTCAACCAGCTGCAGTCCGGGCCGCGCGGCTGGCTGCGCTTCACCGTGCCCTATTCGATCGGCATCACTTGGATCGCGCCGCTGCTGGGTCAGTTCCATGCGCAGTACCCGGAAATCCAGCTGGACATGCACCTGGGCAATGAAAAGCTGGATCTGATCGCCGGTGAGGCGGATCTGGCGCTGCGCGTGGGCACCCTGCCCGACTCCAACCTGGTGGCGCGCAAGCTTGGCAGTCTGCGTACGCAGGTGTTTGCCAGCCCGGCATACATCGAACGCTACGGCGAGCCGCTGCATCCGGATGAGCTGCAGTTCCACCGCATCCTGGCGATGCGCAAGGCGCGCAATCTCAACAACAACCGGTTCTTCTGGCAGCTGGGCGAGAACGGCGGCGAACTGCTGGATTTCCCGGTCAACCCGTTGCTGGTGGCCAACGACCCGTCCGCCTTGAACGGTGCCTTGGTGTGCGGCGAAGGCCTGCTGCTGACCGGTGACGTGATGGCCAAGCCGTTCGTCGAATCGGGCATGGTGCGCCGCGTACTGGCCGGCTGGACCGGGCCGGAAGTGGACTTCAACGCGGTGTTCGCCGGCGGGCGACTGGTGTCGCCGAAGGTCCGCGCGTTCGTCGATTTCCTGGTGGAGAAGATGAACTTCGATGCCAACTACATGCTCGCGCAGTGCCCGGCGGCCAAGCTGGCCAAGCAGCAGCAGACCCAGGTGGAAACCGAACTGCAGGCGACCGGGAAGCGCATTCTGGAGACGGTGACCGCGGGATGATTCTGACGATGCTTGATCGGCGCAGTGCCGTTTGAACGACAACGCCGCCCTCGGGCGGCGTTGTCGTTTTGGTGTTGCGGGTGTGCGAGTGGACGGGATTGTTCAGGGCGTCCCGGCCCACGGCCGGTCCCCACAAGAATGCCGCCTGCAAGGGCGGCATTCTGTTCCCGCCTACGGCGCGAACGTTGCAACAAAACGCGTCGCGTTATTGTTGCAACGGAATCACACGGATCTCGACACGGCGGTTCTGCGCGCGGCCGGCATCGGTGTTGTTGTCGGCAATCGGGTAGGCCTTGCCGGCACCCAGGGTTTCGATGCGGGCGCGCTGCACGCCCTGGCCGGCCAGGTAGGCGGCGACCGAATCGGCACGTTCCTTGGACAGGCGGTTGTTGACCGCGTCGCTGCCGATGCTGTCGGTATGGCCGACCACTTCGATCATCGTCTGGTTGTACTCGGCCAACGTGCTGGCCACGCCATTGAGCGAGCTGTAGAACTGCGGCTTCAGGGTGGACTTGCCGAAATCGAAGGTGATGCCGTCCGGCAGGTTCAGGGTCAGGTTGTCACCATCACGGGAGACGTCGATACCGGTATTGGCGGTACGTTCGCGCAGGGCGCGTTCCTGGCGGTCCTGGTACTGGCCGACGGCCGCGCCGCTCAGTGCACCGATACCGGCGCCGATCATGGCGTGCTGGCGGCGCTCGGTGGCGCTGTTGCCGCTGAGCAGGCCGGCGGCGACGCCGACGGCAGTGCCGATCAGGGCGTTGCGGCCGGTGCGGTTCTGCTGTTCGACGGGGTTGCCGTACTGGTCACTCTGCACGTAGGAGCCACCGGTGGCGCAGGCCGTCAGGGCGGCAGCAGTCATCAGGGCCAGGGCCACGTTGCGGGTTGCGGGTCGAATCATGAGGGTTCTCCTTGGTTACCGGACGGCGCCGGCTTGCGGGGCCGTGAAGAGCATAAACAGCCCAACGCGATGCCGGCATGATGAATGGCACGCTCGGCAGCTCCCTGTTCAGGTAAACGCTTACTCCAGAACCGGATGACCCGAGATGGCCATCACGCCCCGCCTGAGTGCCGATACGCGGCCAAGGCGGCGTCGCGGCCTTCGCCCAGATCCACCAGCGGCAAGGCGGGATAGGCTGGGGCGTGCTCGGCCAGCAGCTGCGGCGATTGCCAGGGCGCGAAGCGTGCCTTCAGCGGCAGCGCGGCCAGTTCCGGCACCCAGCGCGTGATGTAACGCGCCTGCGGATCGAACTTCTGCGACTGCGTCACCGGGTTGAAGATCCGGAAGTACGGCGCAGCGTCGGCCCCCGTGCCGGCCACCCACTGCCAGCCCATGGTGTTGTTGGCCAGGTCTGCATCGACCAGCGTGTCCCAGAACCAGCGCGCACCTTCGCGCCAATGCTGGCGCATGTGCTTGCACAGGTAGCTGGCGACGATCATGCGCACGCGGTTGTGCATGTAGCCGGTGGCCCACAGCTCACGCAGGCCCGCATCCACGATCGGAATGCCGGTGCGGCCCTGCTGCCATGCACGCAGCGCGTCCGCATCGGGCTTGGCCCATTGGAACTGATCGAAGCGCGGGTTGAGGTTGTGGTCCGGCGTCTGCGGGAAGTGATGCAGCAGGTGATACGAAAACTCGCGCCAGCCCAGCTCGCGGATGTAGCCGTCGATGTCGGCATCGCGGCTGGCACTGCGCTCGCCCTGCAGCCGGCGGACGATCTGCCACGGGGCAATCTCGCCGAAATGCAGGTGCGGCGACAGCAGCGACGTGCCCACCCGGTCCGGCAGATCACGCTGCTCGCGATAGCCGTTGAGGGCACCATCGATGAACACCGTCAGCGCTTCGTGCGCACCGGCCTCGCCTGGTTGCCAGTGGTCCCAGAACTGCCGGTCCCACGGTATCGAGGGTGCCAGGCCGAAGGCATCGAGCGTTTCGCCGCCCGCCGTGTGCGCGGGCAGCCGGTCAGCCACGCGGGTGGGCGCCGGCAGCTGCAGGCGCGTCAACGCATTGCGCCAGAATGGCGTGAACACTTTGTACGGCCCACCCTGCTGGGTCGCCACGTCCCACGGCTCGAACATCAGGCTGCCGTTGTGGCTCTCGGCCTCAATGCCCTGCTCGCGCAGTTCGCGCTTGATCTTCGCATCGCGCGGCTGCGTGGCCGGCTCGTACTTGCGGTTCCAGTAGACCGCCACCGCCCCGGTCTGCTCGATCAGCTGCTGCAGCTGCGCCTGGCTGTCGCCCTGGCGCAGCACCAGCGAAGAACCGCGCGCACGGAGGTCAGCGTCCAGCGCCGCCAGCGAGCGGTGCAACCAGCTGTTCGACGCGCCGCCCGGCGCCCACTCGCCTTCTTCCCGGGGCGCCTGGATGTAGACCGGCACCGGCACATGGCCGGCATCCAGGGCCGCCTGCAGGGCCGGGTTGTCCTGCAACCGCAGGTCACGGCGAAACCACACCAACGCTACCGACACGAGACTACCCCGGAAGATTCGAGAGGCAATCATAGCCAGTGCAGGTGAAGGACAGGCAGCGATCACGCGCGGATGGCCCGCACTGTTCCACATCGCCGTGCTTGACCTCAATCACGCTTGAGGTTCTATCGTGGCGTCCACCGAACCAACGCGGGCCTGCCGAAGCCCCTGTGCTTCGTACCTGTACCGACCCGCCCTTTCGTTTTGCTGGAGATACCCATGGCTTACACCCTCCCCGCCCTGCCCTACGCCTACGACGCACTCGAACCGCACTTCGATGCACGCACGATGGAAATCCATCATGCCAGGCACCACCAGACCTACGTCACCAATCTCAATGCCGCCCTCACCGATGCCGGGATCGAGAGCGCGGATATCGACGCGCTGATCGCCGATATCGGGTCCCTGCCCGAAGGGGTGCGCAACGCCGTCCGCAACAACGGTGGCGGGCATGCCAACCACAGCCTGTTCTGGACGGTGCTGACCGCCAGCGGCGGCACGCCGGAAGGCGCTGTGGCGCAGGCGATCGATCGCGACCTCGGCGGCTACGCCGCGTTCAAGGAGGCCTTCACCAAGGCCGCGCAGACCCGCTTCGGCAGTGGCTGGGCGTGGTTGACGTTGAGCCGCGATGGCAAGCTTCTGGTGGAGAGCAGCCCGAACCAGGACAACCCCTTGATGGGCGACGTTGCGGGCCTCTCCGGTGGCACGCCGATCCTGGGGCTGGATGTGTGGGAACACGCTTACTACCTGAACTACCAGAACCGCCGCCCGGATTACATCGCTGCGTTCTTCGAGCTGATCGACTGGACCGAAGTCGCGCGCCGTTACCAGGCCGCCGGCGGCCGTTGATGGACACGGGTCCCGCACTCGGCCTCGGCACGCAGCCCTCCGCCACGCCGTCCGAGGCTGCAGTGCTGGACCCGCCGCTTGCCCGCCTCACCGCTGCCTGAGTCTGCATCGAATGGATATCTCCGCACTGCAACGTCTGCTCGAGCAGGGCCGCGACAGCGCCCTGCTCCGCTTCGGCCTGGGCAAGGCCCTGCTCGACGCGGGTCACACCGCGGAAGCG
Source organism: Stenotrophomonas sp. AS1 (assembly GCF_048957655.1). Lineage (NCBI taxonomy): Bacteria > Pseudomonadati > Pseudomonadota > Gammaproteobacteria > Lysobacterales > Lysobacteraceae > Stenotrophomonas > Stenotrophomonas sp. AS1. The sequence continues at coordinate 664,086 of NZ_JARVXM010000001.1, forward strand.
GTCATCCATCTGCAGCGCTGTGTCGCACAGGATCCACGGTACTCGGCGGGCTGGAAATGGCTGGGCAAAGCCCATCTGGCGGCCGGGGATTCGGAGGCGGCGGCACAGGCATGGCAGCAAGGCAGTGCTGTGGCCGGGACCAACGGCGACAAGCAGGCGGTCAAGGAAATGGCCGTGTTCCTGCGGCGGCTGCAGAAGGCGAGCGCCGGCCCTGCGTGATCGGCCGGGAGGGCTACCAGAGCAGACCGTTGTGGATCACGGTCAGTACGCCGCGCTTGATCTCCTCTTCCATGTGCCGTCGCCCCGTCCCTTGAATGGCCTGCCATCGGCAGTGCCCCGCCGCAGGGCATCGAGCATAGCGGACGAGCTCGGCGTCACGGAAGGTGGTGCGTGAGCGGCGGATCAGCAGCCGCTCCCGTGACCTGGGCCCTCAGTCGCCTTTCGCGTGCCGCTGCTGCGCATCGAAACGCTGCATCGAAGCACGGATCAGCGCCTTGGCCTCGGCGGCATTGCCCCAACCGTTGAGCTGGACCGGGTTGCGGCCGGCCGGCAGGTCCTTGTAGACGCGGAAGAAGGCTTCGATGCGCTGCCGTTCGATCAGCGGCAGGTCGTCCAGATCGCGGATGGTGGCGTAGGTGGGGTCGATCTTGTCAGTCGGCACGCCGATCACCTTTTCATCCTGCTCGCCGTCATCGACCATCTTCAGGAAGCCGATCGGACGGAACCGCACGATCACGCCAGGATGCAGCGGCTCCCGGGTCAGCACCAGCGCGTCGAGCGGGTCGTTGTCGCCCGCCAACGTGCGCGGCATCGAGCCGTAGTTGGCCGGGTAGGCCACCGGCATCGACTGGAAGCGGTCCACGTGGACCAGGCCGTCCTCCTTGATCTCGTATTTGGTGACGCTGCCAGCCGGGATCTCCACGGCCAGATTCACCTCTTCCGGGGCATTGTTCGGCTGCGCGGCAAGGAACGGGTGCAGCACTGCGTTGCCAGCCACGCCGGCGCCGGTGAGCAGCAGCAGGGACGCGGCCAACACAGCCCGCCCGATGGAACGGCGATGGATCATCTCGGTCTCCACGAAGGGCCGGGCACGCCGCAGCGGCCCGGCCGGTCGGTCATTCCCAGCAACGGTCGGCGCGCCCCTTGAGGGTATGCGCGCGCGTGCAGTCACGGGGGGCGATGCGTCCCTGCGTCAGTTCGGTCTTCTGTTTGCGACCATCGGTGCCACGTGTCAACTCGAAACCGTCGTACAGGCGTCCGGTGACCGTGCGCGCCTCGTAACGCAGATGGGTCGGGTCGATCTTCAGCACCTGGAACAGCTGCGTGTCCTCGCCGACCGGCGCCATGGTGGCGCGGGCCTCATCGGACAGCCGGTACTGCTTCGGCCCGGCCACGGTGACCACGAACTGCGGCGTCGCGCCCTGGCCTTCACCGCGGCGGCCATAGGTATGGTCATGGCCCTGCAGCACCAGATCGACTTGGTGACGGCGCACCACCGGCAGCAGCACATCGCGCAGCTCGGTGTTCTCGCGGCCTTCGCGCGGGGAATAGAACGGCTGGTGCAGCAGGACGATGCTCCACGGGTGCGGGTTGTCGGCCAGCACCGTGTCCAGCCACGCCGCCTGCGCCTTGGCCGTGCCCAGATCGAGCGCGGAAGTGCCATCGAGTACGGCGATGCGCACGCCCTGGTAGTCGAACCAGTAGGTGCTGGTGTCCGCGGCGTCCACGCCGTTGCGCGGCAGCGCGAACGTCACCGGCCAGTGGCGACCAAGCACGCGACGCTCCTGCGGGGTGTCTTCGAACTCCTCGAAGTACTCATGGTTGCCGATCGCCGGGGCGACCGCGGTTTCCTGCGGCAGCCAGCCGGCGGCGGCGAACCACTCGCCCCACTCGCTGTCGTCCTGCCCATCGCCCCCACTGACCAGGTCACCGGCGAACAGGCTCAGGCGCGCGTCCGGGGCGGCCTTGATGCCGGCCCGCATCACCCGGGAGACGTGGCTGAGGTTCTTGTTCTGGGTATCACCGAAATACAACAGGGTCAGCGGCTGCTCGGCACGGCCGGCGGTACGCAGCTGGTTCCAGGCACTCCAGGTGTTCTGCCCCTGCACGCGCCACAGATACAGCGTGTCCGGCTGCAGGCCAGTCACGTCCGCACGGTGATGGTGGGACGTGCCGAGTTCGGTGCTCAGCGCCTGGGTGGTGGCGGTGATGCGGATCGGCGTGCCGACATCCGGAGAGTCGCCGGCCAGCACCCATTCCAGCACCGGTGCCTTGACCGAGGTATCGGTGCGCCAGGCGACCGAGAAGCCGCGGGCAGCGTCCTGCGCCGGGGAGGCGACCAGCCGGTCCGGGAATCCGCTCGCGGCGTAATGGCGGTTGCCGGCCGGGACCTGGGTGTTGGGTTCGGCACCGGTCTCGGCCTCCTTCTTTGCCAGGGCGCTGCCACTGCACAGCAGCAGCCCCAGTGCGAGCGCGGTCAGGGCGGCAGGAACGCGGCTCACGCGCCACACTCCAGCGGCAGCGACAACTGCTTGGCGATGCTGGCCCAATCGAAGGCTACTACGCCCTGGTCATCGTGCACGGCGTACAGCGCGCCGTTCGGGAAACGCGCGGACGGCGCCTGCATCGACCAGATGCCGTCGGTGTTGGCCACCGTGTTGCCCTGGAAGGCGCCGACGTGCTTCAAGGTGTGGCGGTCGAACAGGTGGAACACGCTGCGCTGCTTGCCCTGCTCGGTGGTGATCCACCAGCCATCTTTGCCGCAGGTCCGCAGCATCACGCCTTCGGCCTGGGCCTGGAAGGCATCGCGGCCAAACGTGGTGCCGCTGAAGCGACCTTCCAGCGTGTAGACCTTGAACTCGCTGGCGTAGGTTTCGTCCTCTTCGGCGATCAGCAGGCGATCGTTGGCGGGGTCGCCCCAGATCGATTCGACCACGCGCAGCGCGCCCGCTTCGGTGGTGTCACCGATGCTGGCGGTGAGCGAGGCCTGCGCCTTGCCGCCCTGCACAGTGAGCGCATACCGGCGCACGCGCTTGTCCAGCTCGGCCAGCGGCGGCAGCACGTCGTTGCCCTGCGCGTCTTCGCCAGCGTCGTAGGAATCGGTGACGTACACGTCGTAGCCGCTGCCGAGCTTGTTCACCCACACCCCGTACGGCTTGCGCAGCTCACCGGCGCCGAACACGCCCAGCGGGGTGAAGTCCGGCAGCTGCAGCACCTGTACACGGTGATTGTCACGCTCCACGATCATCACCAGGTCATCGACCACGGCGATGCCGTTGGGGCGGTCGAACTGGCCCGGCGCCGTGCCGAGGCTGCCGACATCGCGCAGCTTCGCGCCGGTCTGCCCGTCATAGACCACCAGCTTGTCGGTGGCCTTGGCGGTGGCGATCAGCCAGACCTGGCCGTCGGGCGTGGTCCAGCTGGCCGGCGAGTCGATGTTATCGTCCGGGGTCATCGGGGTCAGGAATGCCTCGGCGACCGTGGCGACCTGGCGCACGGCGGAGGCGTCGGCAGCAGCTGTCGGCGCCCCGGGTGCGGCAGGGTCTGGCGTCGCTGCTCCGGGGGCGGCGACAGGCTTGCAGGCGGTCAATAGCGCCAGCGCGAGAAGGCTCAGGCAATGGGAGGCGCGCATCACAGGGCCACCTTCAGGCCGAGGGCGTAGGTACGGCCATACTCCTCGTTCTGCAGGGTGCGCGAGCGCACGCCCTGGTACAACTCCAGCGGCTTGTCGAGCAGGTTCTGCGCTTCGAAGTAGACGCTCACGTTCGAGGTGATCTTGTAGTCCATGCTGAAGTCGAGCTGGGTGTTGGGTGCGACGTAGATGTCATACGCGCGGCTGTCGCCCAGCGAGTCCAGATACTCGCTGCGGTAGACCACTGCCACGCGGGTGCTGAAACCAGCCTTTTCATAGCCGATGTGCGCGCTGTACACATGCTTGGAGGCACGCGGCAACATGAAGTCGTCGCGCTCGCGACCGGCCACGCCCGGGTCGAAATCGGTGTCCAGCCAGGTGCCGCTGGCGCCGACCAGCAGGCCATCCCAGCCGGCCGGCAGGAAGGCGAGCTGCTGCTGCCAGTTGAACTCGGCACCCTTGACCGTGGCCTTGTTGCCGTTGATCACCCGGGTAACTTCGAAGCCGGGATACGCCGGATCCGTGTTGCTCACCGTGTTGACGATGTAGCCATCGATCGACTTGTGGAACACCCCCAGCGAGACGATGCCGGTGCTGCCGAGGTACTTCTCGAGCGACAGGTCGATGTTCTTCGATTCGTACGGGTCCAGCTGCGGGTTGCCGATCCGCACTTCCTCATCGCCCCGGCTCAGGCCGACACGCGGCGCCACATCGCCGAACGAGGGGCGCGAGACGGTCTTGTTGGCGGCCGCGCGCAGCACCCAGTCATCGCCTGCGTCGTAGCGCAGGTGCAGGCCAGGCAGCACATTGGTGTAGCTGCGGCTCACGCTCAGCGGGGTGACCGTGAAGCTGCGGCCGTTGGGCGCCACCTCCACGCTGTTGCCGGTGGCACTGAACTGGGTGTTCTCCACGCGTACGCCGCCGATGATGCGCAGCGCGCCAACATCCCAGGTGCCCATCGCGTAGCTGGCGAAGATGTCCTCGCTGGCGGTGTAGTCCTCTTCCAGCGAGGCCAGGGCGTTGCCGCCGGCATCCTGCGGGCGGGCGCTGTACTGGCCGCCCTGCTGGGCCCAGTAGCGCCGCATGGCGTCCGAGCTCATCCCCTGGCCGAGGCTGCCGCCCCGGTGATCGGGCGTGGAGGTGGTCCAGTCCGACAACGCCACGTCCGGGCCGACCCGCAGTTCGCGCTCATCCACGTTGACGTCGCGGTCGCGCCAGCGGCCCAGCAGGCCGATCTTGTAGCTGGACGAATCGCCATCGAAGCGCACGTTGATCTGCGCGCTGCGCTCGCTGTCGTTGACCTGCTTGGGCGACACCACGAAACGATCGAAATCGTAGTTGCCGTTGTCCATCCACTGCGCGCTGGTCAGGGTGTAGCGCGGGATGCCGCTGTTCTGATCGACGCTGGCACCCAGGTCATCGCCGTTGTACTCGAAGCGCGCCTCCATCTCGTCGTTGACGCGCTCTTCGGTACGCGTGTAGCCGACCTTGTAATCGACCACCGCATTGGTCAACCGGTTCTCGCCGCCGGCGCTGGTGGTGAACGTGTTTTCCTTCTTGGTGCGGTAGCGCATGCGCTTCTGGATCGCATCGGCCGGCAGGTCATCGACGCGGTACTGGTTGTTGCCCAGCGCGGTGACCTCGCCATCGCCGAAGTTGAAGAGGGTGCGCTGGCGGGTTTCGGCATCATCGAACTGGCTGTACAGCGTGCGCAGGTAATACCGGTTGTCCTCGTCCGGGTGCCAGTCCAGGTTGAGGTTGGCGCCGATGCGCTTGCGCTCGATCTCGTACTTGCGCTGCTGCAGGCTGTTGGCGAACAGGTCGTCCTCGGCACCGCCGTCGAACTCGCCGTACTCCACTTCGGTGTTGTCGGACTCGAACTTGCGGTTCTGGTAGTTCACACCCAGCGCCACGCCGAAGGTATCGGCGAACACTTCGCTGTAGTTGATCGCGGCCTTCGGGCTGGTATTGCCGGAGAGCTGCTGGTGGCTGGCTTCGATCTTGCCGCGCAGGTTGCGGCCTTCGCGGTCGAACGCCGAGGCCGACTCGACCAGGATTGCGCCACCGATGGCGTCGCCCGGCATGTCCGGGGTGGGCGACTTGACCACGCGCAGGCGCTCGGTCGAGTCGGAGGGGATCACGTCCAGCGGTGCAGCGCGGCTGGAGTCTTCCGGGGTGCCGATGGCGATGCCGTCGACACTGACGCTGTTGAGATTGGCATCCAGGCCACGGATGACCACGAAGCGCCCCTCGCCCTGGTCACGGGTGACACTGACGCCGGGCAGGCGCTGCAGCGATTCGGCCACGTTCTTGTCCGGGTAGACGCCCATGGCATCGGAGGACACTGCATCTTCGATCGCATCGCTGCTGCGCTTGAGGTCGACCGCGCGCGTCTGCGACTCCAGCTGCGGGCGTACTTCCACCCGGTCCAGATCGATGGCGGCGGCACCGGCGGCGGCACTGCCGGCCACCGTGCTGCCATCGGGCGTATCGGCGGCATGGGCGGACGGGGTGATCACCGCCAGCAATGAAAGGCTGATCGCCAGGCCCAACGGACGCTTCTTCTGCACTGCATTCCCCAATCTGTGTAAAGAATGGGTCAGCACGGTATGTCCGGGAGGTTGCATGGGGATGACACCGGGGACATCGAGGGCGGAGATCGGGGTCTGGGTGGCGCCAAGCCATGCTCGGCTGCCTCGGGTTGACGGGTGCGCCGGTGATCGGCTTCGGCATTGGCGGGCCTGCCGAGCGTCGGTTTCGGCATTGGCGGGCCTGCCGAGCGTCGGCTTCGTCATTGGCTGGCCTGCCGAGCATGGCTCGGCACTACCGGGCAGGGCGGCTTCGGCTTTTGGCTTCGGTTGGGCGTTGCGGCACACTAGTGACCTCTCCTCTCCCCTGATTCCCCCATGAAAATCGTCGAAGTGCGCCATCCGCTGGTGCAGCACAAGATCGGCCTGATGCGCGATGCGTCCCTGAGCACCAAGGACTTCCGCGAGCTGGCCAATGAACTCGGTGGGCTGCTGGCCTATGAGGCCACCGCCGACCTGGATACCGAAGCCCACACCATGGCCGGCTGGGCTGGCCCGGTCACGGTGCAGCGCATTGCCGGGGCCAAGATCACCGTGGTGCCGATCCTGCGCGCCGGCCTGGGCATGCTCAGTGGCGTGCTCTCGCTGATCCCCGCCGCGCGGGTGAGCGTGGTCGGCCTGCAGCGCGATGAGGAGACCCTGCAGCCGGTGCCCTACTTCGAGCGCCTGACCGGCCGCCTGGAAGAGCGCGATGCGCTGATCCTGGACCCGATGCTGGCCACCGGCGGCACCCTGATCGCCACCATCGACATGCTCAAACGCGCTGGCGCCCGCCGCATCAAGGGCATCTTCCTGGTCGCCGCGCCGGAAGGCATCGCCGCCGTGCAGGCCGTGCACCCGGACGTGGAGATCTTCACCGCCGCCATCGATGCCCAGCTCAACGAGAAAGGCTACATCCTGCCGGGCCTGGGCGATGCCGGCGACCGCATCTTCGGGACCCGCGTGGTCGGTTGATCCGCTCGTTCTGACCGGCGGCCAGCTCCGGCCGCCGGCGCTTCACACGGCCTGGCCATGGCCGGGCAGAAGCTGCGCGCACCATCAACCCGTGCGTGGAGCTGCGTCATGAAGACCCTGTCCCTGCTGGCCTGTCTGCTGTTTCTGGGTGGCCCTGTGATCGCCAGCGCGGCGACCCCGCAGCAACAGCGGATGGCCGATTGCTCGGCCAAGAACAAAGGCAAGACCGGCGAGGACTACAAGACTGCGCAGAAGGCCTGCCTGAGCGCTCCGGCGCCGGCGGCCAGCACGCCGCAGGAGCGCATGAAGACCTGCAACGCCGATGCGGCCGCGAAGAAGCTGGCCGGCGATGCGCGCAAGACGTTCATGAGCGGGTGTTTGAAGGCGCATTGACGCGTTGAGCGGGTAATGCCCGCGGCCGTGGGCGCCGTGCCGACCAACGGTCGGCACCTACCGGTGTGCTTGCGCAGACGTTACTGCAGGGGGCCGCGCGGTGACACCGGCCCATGCGCGGCCGGATGTACCGCAGGCGTTACGCGAGCGCGCGGGCCTTCAGTTCGCCCTGTTCGTGCACGGTGCCGAAGCGGCCCTTCTCATCGCGTGACACCTGCGCCAGCGCGCACTGCGGGTCGTGGGTGAAAAACAGATGGACGTTGCGGGCCAGTTTGTCTTCCAGGAAGCTGCGTTTCTCGTCGATCAGCAGTTCGGCGTTACGGTCGTAGCCCATGGTGATCGGTACGTGCACCCACGAGCGGCCGGGAATCAGGTCCGCACAGAACACCACCCCACCCCGCGCCTGCCCATCCACGCTTTCGGGGCCGATGATCTCGGCCAGCATCAGGCCCGGCGTGTGCCCGTCGCTGAAACTGAAACGCACGCTGTCGCCCAGCGTCCTGGAGTGCGGGCCGTCGACGATTTCAAGCCGACCGCTAGCCTGCAGCAGGCCAGGCAGTTCGGGGATGAAGCTGGCACGGTCGCGCGGGTGCGGATGCAGTGCGCGCGCCCAGTGCTCGGCGCCGACCAGGAAGGTCGCGTTCGGGAACAGCAGTTCGGGCGTGCGCCCTTCGCTCCACGGCGCCAGCAGTCCGCCGGCATGATCGAAATGCAGATGGCTCAGCACCACCACGTCGATGTCCTCGTGCTCGAAACCGGCCTCGCGCAGGGATTCGATCAGCACATGGCCGGGTTCCTGCACGCCGTAGCGGTCACGCAGCTTCGGTTCGAAGAAGGCCCCGATACCGGTTTCGAACAGCACGGTCTTGCCCGCCAGCGGGCTGGCAAGCAGTGCACGGCAGGCCAGTTCGATCCGGTTGAGATCGTCCGGTGCCGCCCACTTTTCCCACACCGCGCGCGGGGCGTTGCCGAACATCGCACCGCCGTCGAGTTTCTGGGTGTTACCGCGGATGGACCATAGTTTCATTCGCAAATTATCGTCGCGTGCCCGTTAAATATTCGCTAGCCATCGCCCATGAAAAAACCCCGCCACTGGGACGGGGTTTCTCGTTTCTGCGGTCAGTCAGTGCGCTTGGCTGACCGCGGCGCTGCCGACCGGATTGCGTGGGTCGCTGCCGCCGCTGAGCACGTTGCTGCGACGGTCCCATTCCACGGTCTGCAGGTTGCCCCAGACGTGGCTGGAACCGCGGCCGCCAGCTGCGGTATCGCCGGGCAGGTCGATCTTGTGGCCCATCGCCTGCAGCTGCTTGATGGTGCCCACATCGAAGGTACCGTCCTCGGCCTCGATCAGGTCCGGCAGCCACTGGTGGTGGTAGCGCGGCAGCGCGGCGACCTGCTGGGCGGTCAGGCCGTCGTCGTACCCCAGGATGCCCAGCAGCACCATGGTGATGATGCGGCTGCCACCGGGCGTGCCGAGCACCACGACCTTGTCGGCGGACTCCATGAAGGTCGGGGTCATCGAGCTGAGCATGCGCTTGCCCGGCTTGGGCGCATTGGCCGCATAGCCCATCACGCCGAAGGCGTTCGGCGTGCCCGGCTTCAGCGCGAAATCGTCCATTTCGTTGTTGAGCAGCACGCCGGTGCCGGACGGAATCAGGCCCGAGCCGTATAGCAGGTTCACGGTCTGGGTCGCGCCGACGCGGTTGCCTTCGCGGTCGATGATCGAGAAATGGGTGGTCTCGTCATCTTCCAGCGGGGTCGGGTTGCCCGACAGCAGATCACTGGGGGTGGCCTTGTCCGGGTGGATGGTGGCACGCAGGCCCTGCGCGTAATCCTTGCTGGTCAGCACCTTCTGCGGGATGTCCACGAAATCCGGATCGCCCAGGAAGAAGGTACGGTCGCGGTAGGCGCGGCGCATGGCTTCCACCACCAGATGGGTGCGGTGCGCCGGATCCATCGGTTTCAGGTCCCAGCCTTCCAGGATCTGCAGCATGGCGGCCAACGCGATGCCACCGGACGACGGCGGCGAGGCGGTGGTGATGGTCCAGTCGCGGTACTTGAAGGCGATCGGCTCGCGCAGCTTGACCCGGTAGCCGGCCAGTTCCTCGGCGGTCCAGTGTCCGCCGGCCTGCTTCACGCCCTTGAGCAGCAGCTTGCCGGTCTCGCCCCGATAGAAGCCATCGAAGCCCTGGTCGGCCAGGCGCTCCATGGTCTTGGCCAGTTCCGGCTGGCGGAACAGGTCGCCCTCGGCGATCGGCTTGCCGTTGCGCTCGTAGACCTCGCGCGTGCCGGGGTAGCGCTGCATCACCTCACGCCGGGACTGATAGCCCTTGGACATGCGCGCGTACACCGGGAAGCCATCGCGCGCGATGCGCATCGCCGGCTCCAGCGAGGTCTTCAGCGGCAGCTTGCCGTGCTTGGAGGACAGTTCCACCAGCGCGGCCGGCAGGCCCGGGATACCGGCCGACCAGGCGCCGTTGACCGAACGGTCGCGGTCCAGGTCACCCTTCTTGTCGAGAAACGCCTCGGGCGTGGCGGACTGCGGCGCGGTTTCGCGCGCGTCCAGCATCACGTCCTTGCCAGTGGCCGCATCGTGCAGCAGGAAGAACCCGCCGCCGCCGAGGCCCGAGCTGATCGGCTCGACCACCGCCAGCGTGGCAGACACGGCCACGGCGGCGTCGAACGCGTTGCCGCCCTTGGCCAGGATCTCCATGCCCGCTTCCGTGGCCAGGTGATGGCCACTGGCGACGGCGGCGCCGTCAGGGTGTTTGGCCAGAACCGCCGGTGCGGATTCCGCGGCCCAGGCACTCGGGGCCACCAGCAGGACGAGCAGCAACCAACGACGCGACAGCGTTCTCATTTCGGCAGAAACTCCGTGACATACAATTCGGGATGATCGCGCTGCAGCCCGTGCAGCTTGGCCAGCAGGGCGTCCTGGGTTTCCGGAATGTCCGGATCGGGATCGATGCATTCGACCGGGCAGACGACCACGCACTGGGGTTCGTCGAAATGCCCCACGCACTCGGTGCAGCGGGCCGGATCGATCACGTAGATGGTTTCACCCATCGAAATGGCCTGATTGGGACAGGCCGGCTCACAGACGTCGCAATTGACGCAGAGCTCATTGATTTTCAGCGACATGGCGTTACTCCACGCCCGCGCCGGCGGATGAGAACCGGCCCACGCGGGCGCGCGGGCCGGTCATCGGTGACGCCCCTGCGGGCGCCACCCGGGCCGCGCACAAGGCACGGCCGCCACTGCACGGGTTACTTGGCTTCGACGAAGATGTACTCGGCGCCGGTCGGCTGGATGATCGACTGGACGCGGGCGTTGTCGGCGGCCTTGCCGATGAACACCACGCGCACACCCTTCATCGAGTCCGGCGAGACGTCCTTGAACACGGCCTGGATCATGTCGGCCATCTTGGCCGAGGCCGAGGAACCGAAGGCCAGCATGTTGCCCGGCTGCACGCCACGGCCCACAGCCTGGGTGGCGCTTTCGACCTGGCGCTCATACTTGGCCGCGAATTCCGGGTCCGATTCCGGGGCGAGGTAGTACAGGTACGGGCTGTTGCTGATGTTGCCCATGTTCTGCACGGCCACGGCCTGCAGGTACTTCTTCCAACCGGCATCGTCATCGGCAGCCGGGGCGACCAGCGCCTGCTGGGCTTCGACGACCGGCGCGGCCTCTTCCTTCTTGCAGGCGGTGAAGGCCAGCGCGAACGACGCGATCAACATGGCACGCATGGTGTTGTTCATGGAATTCCTCCCTTGGTGATTCTTGGTATGTATGGGTCTGACAGGTACTACGCTTGGCCCGACTTCGCTTCACGGACCTTGCGCAGTGCCTCAAGCACGGCGGACGGCACGAAGCCGGACACGTCGCCGCCCAGGCGGGCGATCTCGCGGACCAGCGAAGACGAAATGAAGCTGTGTTGCTCGGCCGGGGTCAGGAACAGGGTCTCGACCTCCGGGATCAGATGGCGGTTCATGCTCGCCATCTGGAATTCGTACTCGAAATCGGAGACCGCGCGCAGCCCGCGCAGCAGCACCCCGCCCTGCACCGAGCGCACGAAATGCGCCAGCAGGGTATCGAAACCACGCACTTCCACGTTGCGGTTGTGGCCCAGCGCATCACGGGCGAGCTGGACGCGCAGCTCCAGCGGCAGCGTCGGCCCCTTGGACGGGCTCTGCGCCACGCCCACCACCACCTTCTCGAACAGGGGTGCAGCGCGGTTCACCAGATCGATGTGACCGTTGGTGATCGGATCGAAGGTGCCCGGGTAGACAGCAATGCGGCGGTTGGCCACGGTCATACGTCAGCTACGCGTGTTGGTCTGGTGAAAGTGTAGCAGTGGCGCGGCGATACAGGGCAAAACGGACCTCCCGGGTGCCCCCCTCGCGGTGCAGCAGCCACGGCGCGGGCATCTTCGGCGCCTGATCGGCCGGGGACTCCACGTACACCCAGGCATCAGGCGCCAGATGCGGGGGCAGCCCCGCCATCACGGCCTCCCACAGCCCATCGGCAAACGGCGGATCGACGAACGCGATATCCGCCAGCGGTCCGGCCGGCTGCCGCAGCCACTGCAGCGCATCGGCCTGCACCACGGCGATCTGGTCCTGCGCCCCCAGCCTGGCGACCGACTCGCGCAGCTGCCGGGACAATGCGGGATCGCGCTCCACCAGCGTAGCCTGCGCCGCCCCGCGCGAGACCGCTTCCAGCCCCAGCGCCCCGCTGCCGGCGAACAGATCCAGCACCCGCGCCCCGCCCAGGCGCGGCATCAGCCAGTTGAACAGCGTCTCGCGCACCCGGTCACTGCTGGGCCGCAGCCCCGGCGACAGCGGCACCGGCAGCTTCGTATTGCGCCATTTGCCCCCGATGATCCGCACCTGGCCCACGGCAGCGGCCGGCTGACGCGGTTTCATGCGGGGCTCCGGAGATGGATGGCGATCGGATGGGCGAGCGGGCGGGAAAGCGTCATGGGCAGGCAGGCAGGTAGTTCAGGACGACATTCTAGGCGGTCCAGTCGCTGTCTTTGCCAGGCACCCCGATGCTGGAATGAAATGCAGCCACGCATGGCGTGGCTCTACCTGTCGCACGTCCGACCCACCTTGTAGAGGCAGGCGCCGCGCTCCTGCTTGCGATTCGGCCCCGAAGGCTGCCGCCGCTCTTGAATTCGGGACAATCCACCCCTACCCCTTGAGCCAGCCGCCGCGCCGGGCGCGGCAATGTCCCAAGGAGCAACACGACCCATGACCGTGCAGACCCAAAAAGAAACCCTGGGCTTCCAGACCGAAGTCAAACAGCTGCTGCAGTTGATGATCCACTCGCTGTACTCCAACAAGGAAATCTTCCTTCGCGAGCTCATCTCCAACGCGGCCGATGCCTCGGACAAACTGCGCTTCGAAGCGCTGACCCAGCCGGCCCTGCTCGAGAACGACGGCGACCTGCGCATCCGCGTCAGCTTCGATGCCACCGCCAACACCCTGACCATCGACGACAACGGCATCGGCATGAGCCGTGACGAAGCGATTGCCCACCTGGGCACCATCGCCAAGTCCGGCACCGGCGACTTCCTGCGCCAGCTCTCCGGCGACCAGAAGAAGGACTCCCAGCTGATCGGCCAGTTCGGCGTCGGCTTCTACAGCGCCTTCATCGTCGCCGACCAGGTGGACGTCTACTCCCGCCGCGCCGGCCTGCCCGCCAGCGAGGGCGTGCACTGGTCCTCGCGCGGCGAAGGCGAGTTCGACGTGGAAAGCATCGACAAGCCCGAGCGCGGCACCCGCATCGTGCTGCACCTCAAGGATGACCAGCGCGACTTCGCCGATGGCTGGCGCCTGCGCGGCATCATCAAGAAGTACTCCGACCACATCGGCCTGCCGATCCAGATGGCCAAGGAACACCACGGCGAAGATGCCCCGGCCGAGGTCGAATGGGAAACCGTCAACCGTGCCAGCGCGCTGTGGACCCGCCCGCGCACCGAGATCACCGACGCCGAGTACCAGGAGTTCTACAAGCACGCCGCGCATGACCACCAGGATCCGCTGGCGTGGAGCCACAACAAGGTTGAAGGCAAGCTGGAGTACACCTCTCTGCTGTACGTGCCCGGCCATGCGCCGTTCGATCTGTACCACCGTGACGCGCCCAAGGGCCTGAAGCTGTACGTGCAGCGCGTGTTCGTGATGGACCAGGCCGAGCAGTTCCTGCCGCTGTACCTGCGCTTCATCAAGGGCGTGGTGGATTCCAACGATCTCTCGCTGAACGTTTCGCGCGAAATCCTGCAGTCCGGCCCGGTCATCGATTCGATGAAGTCGGCGCTGACCAAGCGTTCGCTGGACATGCTGGAGAAACTGGCCAAGGACAAGCCGGAGGTCTATGCCGGCTTCTGGAAGCAGTTCGGCCAGGTGCTCAAGGAAGGCCCGGCCGAGGACTACGGCAACCGCGAGAAGATCGCCGGCCTGCTGCGCTTCGCCTCCACCCATGACGACAGCGGCGAGCCGAGCGTCTCGCTGGCCGATTACGTGGGCCGCATGATCGAAGGCCAGGACAAAATCTACTTCCTGACCGGCGACAGCTACACCCAGGTCAAGGACAGCCCGCACCTGGAAGTGTTCCGCAAGAAGGGCGTGGAAGTGTTGCTGCTCACCGACCGCATCGACGAATGGTTGATGGGCTACCTGACCGAGTTCGACGGCAAGTCGTTCGTCGATGTCGCGCGTGGCGATCTGGACCTGGGCGCGCTGGAAACCGCCGAAGACAAGCAGGCCCAGGAAGCCGTGGCCAAGGACAAGCAGGCGCTGGTGGACCGTATCAAGGCCGCACTGGGCGATGACGTGGCCGACGTGCGCGTCTCGCACCGCCTGACCGACTCCCCGGCAATCCTGGCGATCGGCGAACAGGACCTGGGCCTGCAGATGCGCCAGATCCTGGAAGCCAGCGGCCAGAAGGTGCCCGACAGCAAGCCGGTGTTCGAGTTCAACCCCGGCCATCCGCTGATCGGCAAGCTGGACCAGGAAGGCGATGCCGCGCGCTTCGATGACCTCAGCCGCGTGCTGTTCGACCAGGCCGCGCTGGCCGCGGGCGACACGCTGAAGGACCCGGCGGCGTATGTGCGCCGGCTCAACAAGCTGTTGCTCGAGCTGTCGGCGTAAGTCGCTCTGCGGGTGGGTGCCGGCCAAGGGTCGGCACCTGCCGGCGTTGATGATGCGTGGCGCCGGACGGTGGCCGGCGTGCGCGATCGAGTCAGGCCCAGCGGTCGAGCAAGGTGCCCAGCATCTGGTCCTGGCGGCGGAGCACGCTCGCGTTGGCGGCGAACGCCAGCGCGGCTTCTCTGGCCGTGAGCAGGTCCGCGATCGGCGCATTGGCATCGTCGGGCGCGGTGATCACGCTGGCAGTGACGCCGCCACCTGCCGCTGCAGTCTGCGCGACGCCCAGGCGGGTCGCATCCGTGACCGGCAACCGTGCCACGTTGGACGCGGCGGTCTGTACCCCGAGCGAGGCGGCACGCATGCCGGCACTGGCAATGGACATCACGCTCATCGGTCACCGTTTTCTGCTGTTCCGGCCGCGCCGGCATGGTGCAGCCCTTCACAACCGGTAACGGCCGCATCGGCCATTACTTGAGTCCCGCCCCACCGCACCTGCACGCCCATGGGCCTTCGGGGTGCAGTGGTAGCATACCCCTCTGATTTCAGCGTCTTTTGCCAATGCTCAGCTTCTTCCGCCGCAAAAAGCCCCAGGACGCCCCGCAAGAGGCGGCCAAAACCCAGCATTACTCCACCGAGGAGCTGGCAGCCGCGTTCCCACAGGCCAATCCCCAGCCTGCAGAACCGCCGGCGCCTGCGCCGCTGCCGCCGGCAGCGGAAGCCCCGGTGCCTGCCGTCGCGCCGACTGCCCCCGCAGAGCGCGTGATCGCGCCGACCCCGGAGGTTCCCGCTCCGGCAGTTCCGACGCCTGTAGTTTCGACCCCGGTCGTGCCGGCCCCCGTTGTACCTGCGCCCGTGGTCGCACCGCCTGCCGCCCCGCCGCCGGTCGCGCCGGCACCTGTAGTGACCGCACCGGTTGTCCCGGCTCCGGCTGCTCCTGCACCTGTCGTCGCGGCGCCGGCTCCAGCAGCTCCCGTGGAGGACCGCGCGGCACCGGCCGCATCGAGCCCGGCACCGGCCGCACCGGTGAGCGCGCCTGCGCCGCCCGTCGTCGCGCCGCCGGTGGCTGCTCCGGCCGTGCCCGCCGCGCTCGCTCCGGCCGTCCCGGCAGCTCCGGCACCCCCGGCTGCTCCGGCTCCTCCGGCTGCCCCGATCATCGTGACCGAGCGCCCGTCCTCCCAGGACATCGCCCCCGCCGCGGCCGGCAAGAGCGGCTGGCGCGAGCGCCTGCGCAACAGCGTGATCGCCCG
This sequence comes from Stenotrophomonas sp. AS1, assembly GCF_048957655.1. Lineage (NCBI taxonomy): Bacteria > Pseudomonadati > Pseudomonadota > Gammaproteobacteria > Lysobacterales > Lysobacteraceae > Stenotrophomonas > Stenotrophomonas sp. AS1. The sequence continues at coordinate 680,047 of NZ_JARVXM010000001.1, forward strand.
CAGCTTCGGCGGCCTGTTCTCGCGCAATCCCAAGCTCGATGATGACCTGCTCGATGAGCTGGAAACTGCGCTGATCACCGCCGATGTCGGCGTCGGTGCGACCACCGCGCTGGTGGAAGGCCTGCGCAAGCGCATGAAGGCGCGCGAGTTCGCCGATGCCAATGCGCTGCTCACCGCGCTGCGCGCCGAGCTGATCGCCATCCTGCAGCCGGTCGCCAAGCCGCTGGTGATCGACCGCACCGCCAAGCCGTTCGTGGTGCTCACCGTCGGCGTCAACGGCGTCGGCAAGACCACCACCATCGGCAAGCTGGCCAAGCGCTTCAAGGACGACGGGCACAGCCTGATGCTGGCCGCCGGCGATACCTTCCGTGCCGCTGCGGTCGCGCAGCTGCAGGCCTGGGGCGAGCGCAACGGCGTGGCCGTGGTCGCGCAGGGCCAGAATGCCGACGCGGCCTCGGTCGCCTTCGATGCGCTGCAGGCCGGCAAGGCGCGCGGCACCGAAGTGCTGATCGCCGATACCGCCGGCCGCCTGCATACCCAGGCTGGCCTGATGAACGAGCTCGGCAAGATCCGCCGCGTGCTCGGCAAGATCGATGCCGATGCGCCGCATGAAGTGCTGATGGTCATCGATGGCACCACCGGGCAGAACGCGCTCTCGCAGCTGCGTCAGTTCCATGCCGCGGTCAACGTGACCGGGCTGGTGGTGACCAAGCTGGACGGCACCGCCAAGGGCGGCGTGGTGTTCGCGCTGGCCCGCGAGTTCGGCATTCCGATCCGCTTCTGCGGCATCGGCGAGCGTCCGGAAGACCTGCGCGTGTTCGATCCGGAGGCCTTTGTCGACGCCTTGCTGCCCGAAGCACTCGGCGCCTGATCACCGCCGGGCCAGGCAGCGGCTTCACTGGTAGAGCCACCCCATGGGTGGCTGCTTCACCTGCGTGACCGGTCTCCCCGGCTGCCGATGCAGCCACGCATGGCGTGGCTCCCGTCCTTCTCCGGAATCTGCATGACCCGCCAGCCTCCCGCCAGCGCCGTATTGCCTGCCGACGATGTGTTCGTTTCCCGTCTGCTGCACTGGTTCGATGACCATGGCCGGCACGACCTGCCCTGGCAGCACCCGCGCTCGCCGTACCGGGTGTGGCTGTCGGAGATCATGCTGCAGCAGACCCAGGTCAGCACGGTCATCCCGTACTTCCTGAAGTTCCTGGACGTATTCCCGACCCTGCCCGACCTGGCCGCAGCCAGCAATGATGCGGTGATGGCGCAGTGGGCGGGGCTGGGCTACTACGCGCGTGCACGCAACCTGCATGCCGCCGCGCAGCGCTGCGTCGAACTGCATGGCGGCGAGCTGCCGCGTGATTTCGATGCCCTGCATGCGCTGCCGGGCATCGGCCGCAGCACCGCCGGCGCAATTCTCAGCCAGGCCTGGAATGATCGGTTCGCGATCCTGGATGGCAACGTCAAACGCGTGTTGACCCGCTATCACGGCATCGAGGGCTTCCCCGGCCTGCCGGCGATCGAGAAGCAACTGTGGGCAGTCGCCGAGGCGCATGCCGCGCAGGTGCCCGCGACCCGCATGGTCGATTACACCCAGGCGCAGATGGACCTGGGCGCCAGCGTCTGCAGCCGCAGCAGGCCTGCCTGCGTGATCTGTCCGCTGCAGGCGACCTGCGTCGCACGGCGCGAAGGCCGTACCGATCAGCTGCCGACACCGAAGCCGGGCAAGACCCTGCCCGAACGCGAGGCGGTGGCGCTGCTGCTGCGCGATGCGCGCGGCCGCGTGCTGCTGCAGAAGCGGCCGGACACCGGCATCTGGGCGCAGCTGTGGACCCTGCCCCAGGCTGACAGCGGCATCGCCCTGCAGGACTGGTTCGATGCGCATATCGAGGGCTCGCTGGACGATGCCGAGCCGCTGCCGGTGCTGGAGCACACCTTCAGCCACTACCGGCTGCATCTGCAGGTACTGGTGGCGACGGTTCAGGGCTCGCGCGGCGAGGATGCCGGCGTACGCTGGGTCGCTGCCGAAGGGCTGGAAAAGCTGGGCCTGCCCGCACCGATCCGCAAGCTGCTCCAGACCGGTGCACCGCCCGCTCAGCCCAAGCGCCGTACAATGCGGCGCGCAGCAACATTCCAAGACAACGAGTAACGCTATGCCCCGCACCGTTTTCTGCCAGTACGAACAAGGCGACGCCGAAGGCCTGGACTTCGTGCCCTACCCCGGCGAGCTGGGCCAGCGCATCTTCAACCACATCGGCAAGCCGGCCTGGGCCGCGTGGCTGGCGCACCAGACCATGCTGATCAACGAAAACCGGCTGTCGCCGCGGGATCCCAAGCACCGTGCGTTCCTGGAAGAGGAACTGGTGAAGTATCTCTTCAGCGGTGGCGCGGAGAAGCCGGCCGGGTTCGTTCCGGAGGCGTGACCGGGTCTGATACCGACCAACGGTCGGTATCTACCGCGAGGATGGGGGACCGCGAAGTTGTTGGCGATAGCGAGGTTGTTGGCGATCGCCAGGTTGTGGCGACCGCGAGGTTATGCCGACCGCGAGATCGCGGTGCATCCTCGATAGGCCTTGGCCGGCCAGCGGCCGGCACTACCGGGTCGGCGCCTGCTGGCCTTCTTCGCGCTCCTGCAGCTGCGCCTGCCGCAGCTCCTGCTCGGAGGCGCGCAGCGCCTTGGTATCGAGCTTGCGGATGCTGCTGATGAAGCACGGCATGTTCATCGGTCCCGGCGTGGGGTCGTGCACCAGCACCTTGTCGAAGCGGGCCGACACACGGCCGACCCGGCTGGTCAGGCCGATCGCCGGGGCGTAGTCCAGCCCCTGGCACGGCCCGGCCAGTTCCAGCAGATAGCCTTCGCTTGGGCGCGTCCACACCGCCAGCGCGCTCTCGCCCAGTTCGGTCCAGCCGGACAACGACCCGTACAACGGCATGTCCTGCTGCGGCGGACCGGCGTGCGCGCGGTAGAGATCAAGCTTCTGCGCGGTGGACAGGCGGCCGGTACTGGCGCACGCGGCCAGCCCAAGGCACAGGGCCGCGATGGCAAGGGTCTGCTTCATGACGCCTCCTGCTGGGGAATGTGCGCCGATCATGCGCCGCCCGGCGTGGTCCCGGCGAGAGGAACCCGCCGGGTGTTCAGCGCTCAGGCAGGCAGCGCTGCCTGCTCAGACCTCGCTGTGGGCCAGGCTGTGCAGCCGCCCTTCGCGCAGTTCCAGCACGCGGTCCAGCTTGCGTGCCAGCGAGCGGTCGTGGGTCACCAGCACCAGGCTGGTGTGGTGCGCGCGGTTGAGCTCGAGCATCAGCTCGAACACGGTCGCGGCGGTCTTGTCGTCCAGGTTGCCGGTGGGTTCGTCGCCGAGCACGCAGGCCGGGCGGTTGACCAGGGCGCGGGCCACGGCGGCACGCTGGCGCTCACCGCCGGAGAGCTCGCCCGGCTTGTGGTCCACCCGGTGCCCCAGGCCGACCGATTCCAGCAACACCTGCGCGCGGTTGCGCGCGTCAGCCACTTCTTCGCCCCCCAGCAGCACCGGCATCATCACGTTTTCCAGCGCGGTGAATTCGGGCAGCAGGTGATGGAACTGGTAGACGAAGCCGAGAGCGCGGTTGCGCAGGCGGCCACGCTGGCTGTCGGACAGGCCGGACATGCGCTGGCCGGCCACATAGACCTCGCCCGCCGTCGGCGTATCCAGGCCACCCAGCAGGTGCAGCAGGGTGCTCTTGCCGGCGCCGGAGGCACCGATGATGGCCACGGTCTCGCCGGCGGCCACGCGCAGGTCCAGCCCGTTGAACACCGGGGTCTGCATGCGGCCTTCGGCATAGGTCTTGGCCAGCGCTTCGGCGCGGATGACTTCCTGGCCCAGGGTGAGTGCTTCATTCATAACGCAGGGCCTCCGCCGGCTGGGTACGTGCCGCGCGCCAGGCGGGATACAGGGTGGCAAGGAAGCTCATGACCAGCGCCACGGCGGTGATCATGATGATGTCCGGGGTCTGCATGTCGGTCGGCAGGCCGGTGATGTAGTACACGTCCTCCGGCAGCAGCTTGACGTTGAACAGCGTCTCGATCGCGCCGAGGATGCGCTCCAGGTTCAAGGTCAGGGTAATGCCACCGATCACGCCCAGCACGGTGCCGAAGATGCCGATCAGCGAGCCCTGCACCATGAACACCTGCATCACCCCGCCCGGGGTCAGGCCCAGCGTGCGCAGGATCGCGATGTCGGCCTGCTTGTCGGTGACCAGCATCACCTGCGAGGAAACCAGGTTGAACGCGCCCATGGCGATGATCAGCGAGAGCAGGATGCCCATCACCACCTTCTCCATGCGCAGCGAGTGGTAGAGGTTGGCGTTCTGCTGGGTCCAGTCACTGACGCGGTAGGCACCGGTCAGGTTGTGGGCCAGATCGACGCCGACGTCCAGCGCCTTGTCCATGTCGTGCAGCTTCAGGCGCACACCGGTGACGCCATCGATGCGCAGCACCTTTTCCAGATCGGCCATGTTGGCGTAGGCCACGCCGCGGTCGACCTCGTTGTAACCGGCCTCGAAGATGCCGCTCACGGTGAAGCGCTTCATGCGCGGGATCGCGCCGATCGGCGTGCCCTGCACTTCCGCCAGGGTCACCAGCACCGTATCGCCCACGCCGACGCCGAGGTAGATCGCCAGTTCCTGGCCCACCAGCAGGTTGTAGCTGCCTGCGGTCAGGCTGTCGAAGCTGCCCTTCTTGACCTTCTGGTTGATGACCGAGACGTTCGGCTCCAGCGCCGGGTCGATGCCCTGCACGATGGCGCCCTGCACGCGGGGGCCGCTGAGCATGGCCTGGATTTCGATGTACGGCGCCGCGCCGGCGACACGCGGGTCCTTTTTCGCCACATCCACCGCATGCGCCCAATCGGCCATCGGGGCGCCGTCGGTGGTGATGGTGGTATGCGCGGTCATCTGCAGCAGCCGGTCGCGGATTTCCTTCTGGAAACCGCTCATGACCGCCAGCGTGGTGATCAGCACGGTCACGCCCAGCGCGATGCCGAGGATCGAGGCCATGGAGATGAAGGAGATGAAGCCGTTGCGGCGTTTGGCGCGCAGGTAGCGCAGGCCAATCGAGACAGGTATGGGTTTGAACATGCAGGTACGCCGGACAATTCAGGCTATGGTGCCACTGCAGGGGGTGAACGGGAAATGCAGTGTGCCCGGACGGCTAGTCGCAGTTCACGTGCCTGCGCCGCCGGAAGGGTATCGGGCCAGAACAGACGCCAGTGGCGACGCCCTTCATACCGCCAGCGGAGCTGCAGCAGCGGGCCGCGGCGACGCATCTGCAGGTCCTCGACCGCCTCCCCATCCACCTGGGCCGGCTCATCATCCAGGGGGATCAGGAAGGCGCAGCCCGGGCCGCGCGCATACCGCCACGCCTCCAGCCACGTGCCCACCATCGCCACCAGGCCCAAGGCCAGGCCCCACGGCGCCGGAAGCTCGGTGCCCCACAGGGCCCAGGGCATCAGCGCGCCCATGGCGATCAGCGCGCGGCACTGCCAGCGCGAGGGGTGCCACTCAAGCTGGCAGGGCGCGGATCCTGGCGATGAGGGCAGCGGGCGCGGCATGCGGGCACTCCTCGTAGCCCATGAACCAGCGCCACAACTTATCGTCCTCGCTTTCGAGCAGGAACAGGAAAACCTCGCGCTCGTCTGTCGGTGCCTGCAGCCAGCAGCGGTCCAGGTAACGGCCGAACAGCTGGTCCAGCTCGCGCATGCCGCGGCGGCAGCGCCAGCGCAGTTTTTTCAGTTCGGTTGCTTCATCCATTTTCTGCGTTTCCAGATAAGGCAAAGCCACGCATGGCGTGGCTCTACCGTTTCGATCATTTTCTGAGACGCCACGCATGGCGTGGCTCAACCGTTTCGATCATTTTCTGAGACGCCACGCATGGCGTGGCGCTACCGTTTCGATCATTTTCTGAGAAGCCACGCATGGCGTGGCTCTACCGGGCACGTCTGGATCAGGCGCGACGCGCCATCATCAGCTTCTTGATCTCGGCAATGGCCAGCGCCGGGTTCAGGCCCTTCGGACAGGTCCGCGAGCAGTTCATGATGGTGTGGCAGCGGTACAGCTTGAACGGGTCTTCCAGCTCGTCCAGGCGCGCACCGGTGTCTTCATCGCGCGAGTCGACGATCCAGCGGTAGGCCTGCAGCAGGATGGCCGGGCCCAGGTAACGCTCGCCGTTCCACCAGTAGCTCGGGCAGCTGGTCGAGCAGCACGCGCACAGGATGCACTCGTACAGGCCGTCCAGCTTCTTGCGGTCTTCGGGCGACTGCAGGCGCTCGCGATCCGGCGGCGGCGGGGTCTGGGTGCGGATCCACGGCTTGATCGAGGCGTACTGCGCGTAGAAGTGGGTCAGGTCCGGCACCAGGTCCTTGACCACGCTCATGTGCGGCAGCGGGTAGATCGGCACTTCGGCCTTGCCGCAGTCGGCGATGGCGCGGGTGCAGGCCAGCGTGTTGGTGCCGTCGATGTTCATCGCGCACGAACCGCAGATGCCCTCACGGCACGAACGACGGAAGGTCAGGGTCGGATCGATCTCATTCTTGATCTTGATCAGCGCGTCCAGAACCATCGGGCCGCAGGCGTCCAGATCGATCTCGTACGTATCGGTGCGCGGGTTGCTGTCGTCGTCGGGACTCCAGCGGTAGATCTTGAAGGTGCGGGTGTTCTTCGCACCGCTCTTGGCGGGGAAGTGCTTGCCCTTTCCGATCTTGGAATTCTTGGGGAGGGAAAACTCGGCCATGGCTGTTCTCGTTGGCTCAGGCGGCTCGCGCTGCGGTGCAGGCGCGGGTAGCACGGAAGATGAGGAAGTCGACACCACCGGCCAGCGGCGCACGCGCCACCCCACCCTTGCGGGGGACGGCGGTCGCGGGCGCTGCGTGGACGGAGGTCATGCCGCAGGTCTCTTAGTAAACGCGCGGCTTGGGCGGGACGACGTCCACGTCCTTGCTCAGCGTGTACATGTGGACCGGGCGGTAGTCGAACTCGCACTTGCCGTTCTCGTCGACGTTGACCAGCGTGTGCTTCTGCCAGTTGACGTCGTCGCGGTCCGGGAAGTCCTCATGCGCATGCGCGCCGCGGCTTTCCTTGCGCTGTTCGGCCGAGTTGATCGTCGCCACCGCGTTGAGCAGCAGGTTGTTCAGCTCGTAGGTTTCGATCAGGTCCGAGTTCCACACCAGCGAACGGTCGGAGACCTTGACGTCCTGGAAGGAGTCGAAGATCTCGGCCATCTTGGCGCAGCCCTCTTCCAGGGTCTTGCTGGTCCGGAACACCGCCGCGTCGTTCTGCATGGTGCGCTGCATGCGATCGCGGATGACCGAGGTCGGGGTGTCGCCGTTGGCGTAGCGCAGCTTGTCCAGCAGGCCCAGCGCCTTGTCGCACGCATCGGACGGCAGGGTCTTGTGCGGCGCGCCGGACTTGATGGTCTCGGCACAGCGGTTGGCCACCGCACGGCCGAACACCACCAGGTCGAGCAGCGAGTTGGAGCCCAGGCGGTTGGCGCCGTGGACCGACACGCAGGCCGCTTCGCCGATGGCGTACAGGCCCGGCACGACGGCATCGGGGTTGTCGCCGACCTTGCGCACGACTTCGCCGTGGTAGTTGGTCGGGATGCCACCCATGTTGTAGTGCACGGTCGGGATGACCGGGATCGGCTGCTTGTGCACGTCCACGCCGGCGAAGATGCGGGCGCTTTCGGCGATGCCCGGCAGCTTGTCGTCGATGACGCCCGGGCCGAGGTGGGTCAGGTCGAGCAGGATGTGATCCTTGTGCTCGCCGACGCCGCGGCCTTCGCGGATCTCGATGGTCATCGAACGCGACACCACGTCGCGCGAGGCCAGATCCTTGTAGTGCGGTGCGTAGCGCTCCATGAAGCGCTCGCCGTTGCTGTTGCGCAGGATGCCGCCTTCGCCACGCACACCTTCGGTGATCAGGCAGCCCGCGCCGTAGATACCGGTCGGGTGGAACTGCACGAACTCCATGTCCTGCATCGGCAGGCCGGCACGCATGACCAGACCGCCGCCGTCGCCGGTGCAGGTGTGGGCCGAGGTGGCGCTGAAGTAGGCGCGGCCGTAGCCGCCGGTGGCCAGCACCACGCCGTGGGCGCGGAACAGGTGCAGCGAGCCGTCGGCCATGTCCAGCGCGAGCACGCCGCGGCAGACGCCTTCGTCATCGAAGATCAGGTCGAGCGCGAAGTACTCGATCATGAAGCGCGCGTTGTGCGCCAGCGACTGCTGGTACAGCGTGTGCAGCATGGCGTGGCCGGTACGGTCGGCGGCGGCGCAGGTGCGCTGCGCGGACGGGCCTTCGCCGTACTTGGTGGTCATGCCACCGAACGGGCGCTGGTAGATCTTGCCCTCTTCGGTACGGCTGAACGGCACGCCGTAGTGTTCCAGTTCGATGATGGCCGGGATCGCTTCGCGGCACATGTACTCGATGGCGTCCTGGTCACCCAGCCAATCCGAGCCCTTGATGGTGTCGAAGAAGTGGTAGCGCCAGTCGTCTTCGCCCATGTTGCCCAGCGCGGCGGAAATACCGCCCTGCGCGGCCACGGTGTGCGAACGGGTCGGGAAGACCTTGGTCAGACAGACCGTCTGCAGGCCCTTGGCGGCAAGGCCGAACGTGGCGCGCAGGCCAGCACCGCCGGCGCCGACCACGACCATGTCGTACTTGTGTTCCGTAATCTTGTAAGCGGACATCTAATCTGGATTCCTGTCTTGGTGCCTGGACTCAGGCGACGCCGAGCGCGATGCGGGCGACCGCAAAAACACTGACGATCCCGCCGAGCACGGCGATGAACTTCACCGTGGTCTGCAGCGCCAGGGCCAGCAGCGAATTGTGGATGTAGTCTTCCAGCACGACCTGCAGGCCGAGCTGGGCATGCCAGAACATCGCGACCAGGAAGCCGACCAGCAGCACCGCGTTCCACGGCTTGGACACCGCGTCGGTCGCGGTCACGTAATCGGCGCCGATCAGGCTCAGCACGAACACCAGGAACCAGATGGTCAGGCCGACCAGCGCGGTGGCGGTCAGGCGCTGCATCACGAAGTGCTCGGTACCGGTCTTGGCAGCGCCAAGGCCACGCACGTTCTTCAGCGGGGTACGGTACTTGTTCATGCGGCCGCTCCCATGAAGACGTAGGCCCAGACCAGGGCGGTGATCACCAGGCTGGCGAAGACCGAGACCCAGCTGCTGCGCACGAAGGCGGGAATGGAGAAGCCGATCGCGAAGTCCTGCACGATATGGCGGATGCCATTGCACAGGTGGTAGGCGAAGGACCAGGTCCATGCGAACAGGAACAGCTTGCCGTACCAGCTGCCGGCATGGCCGGTGAAGCAGTTCCAGGATTCAGGACCCATCATCAGGGCGAGCAGGCCGCCGGCAATGATCAGGGCTCCAACAGACAGAAAGATGCCGGTGGCTCGATGCAGGATCGAGGTGGCCATCTGAATCTGCCAGCGATACACCTGAAGGTGCGGGGAAAGGGGACGTTCTCTGGCGGCCATTCGCTGGGCTCGTTGTCTCGGCTGGGCGGCGCAATGCCGCGTTGGCTCAATGCTGATCAGAAATCGATGCAGCGTCCGTTTTTCTCCCAATCTCCGTACCGCACCGGATCAAGTCCGCCGCGGCCGCCGATTTCCAAAGGCAATGCCGGGGTCTCGGGAAGCGGTTGCTCCTCGGGTACCAGCGTGCCTTCAGCTTCAGAATCTGGAGAGGGGGTTGTTTGGCCTATCATGGGTGGTCTCGCAACGCACAAATTTTAGACCCCGTTCACGTGCCTGACAACCTGCCCTCCGATTTCGCCGGCTTTTCGCGCCTCCCCGGTCACCAGCTGCTCAGTCTCAGCGGTGCCGATGCGGCCGCGTTCGCCCATGCCCAATTCTCCAGCGATGTCACCGCCCTGCCCCTGCGGCATTGGCAGTGGAGTGCCTGGCTGACGGCCAAGGGCCGCGCCATTGCTGTGTTCCAGCTGTTGCGGCTGGACCAGGAGCGCATCGTGGTGGTGCTCGCCGATGGCGACGCCGATGCGATTGCGTCGCAGTTGCAGCGTTTTGTCTTCCGCCGCAAGGTGCGGATCGAGGTCCGCAATGATCTTGCCGTGGCGGCAAGCTTCACCGCGCCGGAATCGGCCTCCGGCCGCGCGATTGCGCAACTTGGCGGCGAAAACATCGAATTGGACCTGGGCAGCGACGCACTTCCGCGCAGCCTGCGCATCGGTTCCGCCGACGCCGTGGCGACCCACGCCGACAGCGCGGATATCGCGCTAGCCTGGCGCCAGGCCGATCTGCGCTACGGCCTGCCCCGCCTGGATGCCGATCAGCGCGAACAGTGGACGCCGCAGCAGCTGGGCCTGGACCGCCTGAACGGGTACAGCGTCAAGAAAGGCTGCTACCCGGGCCAGGAAATCGTGGCCCGCACCCACTTCCTGGGCAAGGCCAAGCGCGCCCTGCAGCTGCTGCGGGTCGTGGAGGGCACGACCAGCGGCACGCAGGTACATCAGAAGGACGCAGCGATCGGCACGGTGGCCTCGGTGGCCGGTGATCTGGCCCTGGCGGTGCTGCCGCTGGAGATCGCGCCGGAGCCGTTGAGCGTCGGCGGAGTCCAGGCCGCCCACCTGCCGTTGCTGGATGGTCTGGCGCGGTAGACCCGGTAGGCATCGACCGTTGATCGATGCGGTACGCCATGAACGTTGATGGGTGTGCGTGGAGCCGGCCAGCGGCCGGCACTACCGGATCTGGTGGAACTGCCCGATCTGGTGGCACTACCGGATCTGGTGGCACTGCCGGATTCGGGCACGGGTAGTGCCGGCCGCTGGCCGGCAACCCCGTACCCGTCCGCGCCTTACGCGTCGTTCAAGCGCTCGCCGGTCTCTGCATCGAAGAAATGCAGGCCCTGCGGATGGATCGCCACGCGGATCGGCTCGCCGACCGACGGCAACCCCTGCGGTGCCACGCGCATCACCAACGGCTGGCCGCCACTGGTCATGTTGACGAAAATCTCGTTGCCGACCGGCTCGATGCCATCGATCATCGCCTCGAACGCCGTCGCATCCCCGGCCGCAGCCGGCTGCAGATGCTCCGGGCGCACGCCCACGGCGATCGCCTTGCCGACCCACGCCTGATCGATCCGGGCCTGGCCCAGCGGCGCGGTCAGCCCGGTGTCCTGCACGGCATAGCCGCTGTCGGTGCGCTGCAGGGTGCCGCGCAGCACGTTCATCGCCGGGCTGCCGAGGAAGCCGGCCACGAACAGGTTGGCCGGGCGGTCGTACAGCGCCATCGGGGTATCGATCTGCTGGATCACGCCATCCTTGAGCACCACGATGCGCTGGCCCAGGGTCATCGCTTCCACCTGATCGTGGGTCACGTAGATCATGGTGGTGCCCAGCTTGCGGTGCAGCTGCGCGATTTCGGTCCGCACGCTGTGGCGCAGCTTGGCGTCCAGGTTGGACAGCGGTTCATCGAGCAGGAACACCGCCGGCTCGCGCACCAGCGCGCGGCCCAGCGCAACGCGCTGGCGCTGGCCGCCGGACATCGCCTTGGGCAGCTTGTCGAGCATCTCGGTCAGGCCCAGCGTTTGGGCCGCCTCACTGACCCGCTTGCTGATCGTGGCCTTGTCGTGGCCGCGCAGCTTCAGACCGAAGGCCAGGTTCTCGGCCACGGTCATGTGCGGATACAGCGCATAGCTCTGGAACACCATGGCGATGTCACGATCCTTGGGTGCCACGTCGTTGACCACGCGGTCGCCGATCGTCAGCGTGCCGCCACTGATTTCTTCCAGGCCGGCGACCATGCGCAGCAGTGTGGACTTGCCACACCCGGACGGCCCCACCAGCACCATCAATTCACCATCGGCCACTTCGAAGGTCGCGCCCTGCACGGCCACCTGACCGTTGTCGTAGACCTTGCGAACGCCCTGCAACTGCACTTTTGCCATATCACCATTCCAGTCCGCCCGGTCTCCGGGCTGTTATGCGGAACTGCCTTCGGCCCTCCCGATGGCAGGTCGATGGCGTGGTGCCGCATGACGGCGACCACTGCAATCGAATACAGTCTGCGCATTCTGCCATGTAAACGTTTTCACGTGGCACTATCCGATAGTCGGCCGTGACCTGGATGCCGGGGAGGATGCGATATCCCCCACGACACCGGGTTGGCAGGCCATCATGCCGGGCGGAATCCATGGGGCGTGCTGCACCTGCAACAAGCAGACAACGGACCCCGCCCGACCCCCGAGAACATAGACGAGAAGCGATTGACAACGATGTCACCCGGATCTGAAACTCGAGCGATGCACGACACCCTTTTCCTGTTTGGCGCCACAGGTGACCTGGCCCAGCGCTACCTGTTCCCCTCGCTGCTGCGATTGCTGGGCGACGGCCTGCTCCCCGAAGACTTCAAGGTTCGTGCGCTGGCGTTGTCGCCGCACGACACCGACGCCTTCCGCGAGATCCTGCGCCCGCGCCTGCAGCAGGCCATGCCGATGGCCAGCCAGGACGATATCCACTCGCTGCTGCAGCGCATCGATTACCGCTCGGTGGACCTGCGCAATCCCGAGTCCGTGGCCGAATCGGTCCACGACCTGGTCGACCGCAACTGCGTGAGCTACCTGGCGATCCCGCCGGGCCTGTACATCTCCACCTGCGAAGGCCTGGCCAAGGGCGGCGCGCTGGCCGCCCCGCACCGCCTGATGCTGGAAAAGCCCATCGGCAGCGACAGTGCCAGCGCCGAGGAGATCATCTCCACCATCGGCCAGTGGATCGACGAAGACCGCGTGTTCCGCCTGGACCACTACCTGGGCAAGGCCGCGGTGCAGAACCTGATCGCGCTGCGCTTCGGCAATACGCTGCTCGAGGCGGTCTGGAACCGCAACTACATCGAATCGGTGCACATCCTGGTGGCCGAGAGCGAAGGCGTGGATGGCCGCGATGCGTACTACGCCCGCTCCGGCGCGCTGCGCGACATGGTCCAGAGCCACATCCTGCAGCTGCTGTGCCTGGTCGCGATGGAACCGCCGGCGTCGCTGGAAGCCGACCGCATCCGCGACGAAAAAGTCAAAGTGCTGCGCGCCCTGCGCCCGCTCGATGCCAAGCATGCCGCGCGTGACAGCGTGCGGGGCCGCTACACCGCCGGCACCATCAACGGCCAGCCTGCGCAGGCCTACCAGCCGCCGGAAGGCAGCGATGTGGAAACGTTCGCCGGCGTCACCGCGCATATCGACAACTGGCGCTGGTCCGGCGTGCCGTTCCACCTGGTCACCGGCAAGCGCCTGGCCGAGCGCACCACCCGCGTGGTGGTCACGCTCAAGCCGGTCACGCATTGGCTGTTCGAGCGCCCGCACCGCGGCAATGCCACCCCCAACCGCATCACCTTCCAACTGCAGCCGCAGGAAAACATCGAGCTGGGCCTGATGAGCTCGCTGGCCGGCCCGGAATGGGGCGCGCTGGAACTGCATCCGCTGGAGCTGGAGCTGTCCGTGCCGACCGGCCTGCACCGCCGCATCGCTTATGAGCGCCTGTTCCTGGATGCCTTCAACGGCAACCATGCGCTGTTCGTGCGCGATGACGAAGTGCGCGCGGCCTGGGCGTGGATCGACAGCGTCAGCGATGCGTGGAAGGAAGCCAAGCTGCCGTTGCAGCCCTACCCGGCCGGTCAGTGGGGTCCAGAAGAAGCCGCAGGCTTCCTGCCTGCCGACGCCGATGCCGACGCAACCCGCGGTGGCCAGGCATGACGGTGTTGTCCCAGCCGGTCCTTGTCGCGGATATCGGCGGTACCAATGCACGCTTCGCCCTGGCCGATACCTCGCTGGCCGCGCCGCTGCAGCAGGACAGCATCCGCGAATTCGCGGTCGCTGACTTCCCCTCGCTCGGTGAAGCCGCACGGCACTACCTCGAGCAGATCGGCGCTGAAGCCAAGCGCGGTGTGTTCGCCGTGGCCGGCCGTGTCGACGGTGACGAGGCGCGCATCACCAATCACCCGTGGGTGATCTCGCGCATCCGCACCGCGCACATGCTCGGCTTCGACGACCTGCACCTGATCAATGACTTCGCCGCCCAGGCGATGGCGATTTCGCTGCTGCAGCCGCAGGACGTGATCCAGGTCGGCGGCGCGGCGTGGGTGCCGGGCAAGCCGGGCCAGCCGCGCAACTACGCGGTGATCGGCCCGGGCACCGGGCTGGGCGTGGGCGGGCTGATCCTGCGCCATGGCCGCTGCTATCCGCTGGAAACCGAAGGCGGCCACGTCAGCTTCCCGCCGGGTACGCCGGAAGAAATCCGCATCCTGGAGATCCTGTCCGAACAGTTCGGCCGTGTCTCCAACGAACGCCTGATCTGCGGCCCCGGCCTGGTCAACATCCATCGCGCCGTGTGCGAGATGGCCGATATCGACCCGGGCCAGCTGCAGCCGGTGGACGTCACCGCGCGGGCGCTGCATGGCGACCCGCAGGCCATGCGCACCGTGGATGTGTTCTGCGCGGTGTTCGGCGCGATCGCTGGCGATCTGGTGCTGATGCAGGGCGCCTGGGATGGCGTGTTCCTGACCGGCGGGCTGGTGCCGAAGATGCTCGATTCGCTGCAGCACTCCGGCTTCCGCCAGCGCTTTGAACACAAGGGCCGCTTCTCTTCGATCATGTCCAAGGTGCCGTCACTGGCCGTGATGCACCCCAGCCCCGGCCTGCTCGGCGCGGCCGCGTATGCGGCGGATGTGGAACGCGATCTGCCGGGAGGCACTGCATGAATACCCTGGATACGTCCGAACGTTTCACCTTGATCCGCCACGGCGATGCCGATGGCTGGATCGAGGCCGTCGCCGCGGAAATGGCGGCCGAGCTGAACCGCGACATCGCCGAATTCGGCCGCGCGCGCATGCTGCTCTCCGGCGGCACCACGCCGGCACCGGTCTACCAGGCGCTGGCCGAGCTGGACGTGCAATGGGACCGGGTGGAAGTGAGCCTGGTCGATGAGCGCTGGCTGTCGCCGCAGGATCGCGACAGCAATGCCTGGCTGGTGAAGGAGAGCTTCCTGACCCGTGCCGAAGGCGCGCATTTCGATCCGCTGGTGCGGGTCGGCAAACCGCTGCCCGAGTGCGTCTACAGCGCCAACCTGCAGGCCCAGCACAGCCAGCGGCCGTGCCTGAGCGTGCTCGGCATGGGCAACGACGGCCACACTGCGTCGCTGTTCCCGGGGTCGAAGGACCTGACCCGCGCACTGGAAAGCACCCTGCCCTACGCGGCGCTCGATGCCACCGGCTGCCCCGGTGCCAACCAGTGGCCGCTGCGCATCACTCTCACCCCGCACGGCTTGAAGCAGAGCCGCCAGCGCCTGCTGCTGCTGCGCGGCAAGCAGAAGCTGGAAGTGCTCAAGCACGCGCTGGAAAGCAACAATCCGCAGCTGTATCCCATCCTCAACGCGATCGATCTCGACGGCGCGAAACTGCGCGTCCACTGGTGTGACTGAGTTGCCCCGGTGTTGTTCCGTTCGCCTTCTCATAGCCGGTAGCCAATGAGCCTGCATCCCAAACTCCATGCCATCACCGAGCGCATCGTCCAGCGCAGCGTCGCCTCGCGCGCCGCCTACCTGGCCGGTGTCGACGCGGCGCTGCGCGACGGCCCGTTCCGTTCGCGCCTGAGCTGCGGCAACCTCGCCCACGGGTTCGCCGCGTGCGGCCCGACCGACAAGTCGCGCCTGCGCGGCGGCGTGACGCCCAACCTGGGCATCATCACCGCGTACAACGACATGCTCTCGGCGCACCAGCCGTTCGAGCACTACCCGGAGATCCTGCGCGAAACCGCGCGCGAACTCGGCGCGACCGCACAGGTGGCCGGTGGCGTGCCGGCGATGTGCGACGGCGTCACCCAGGGCCGCGGCGGCATGGAGCTGTCGCTGTTCTCGCGCGATGTGATCGCCCAGTCCACCGCGATCGGTCTTAGCCATGACATGTTCGACGCCAGCGTCTACCTCGGCGTCTGCGACAAGATCGTGCCCGGCCTGCTGATCGGTGCGCTGGCCTTCGGCCACCTGCCGGCGATCTTCCTGCCGGCCGGCCCGATGACCCCGGGCATCCCGAACAAGCAGAAGGCCGAAGTGCGCGAGCGCTATGCGGCCGGCCAGGCAACCCGCGAGGAACTGCTGGAGGCCGAGGCCGCTTCGTACCATGGCGCCGGTACCTGCACCTTCTACGGCACCGCCAACTCCAACCAGACCCTGCTCGAAGCGATGGGCGTGCAGTTGCCGGGCGCCTCGTTCGTCAACCCCGATACGCCGCTGCGCGATGCGCTGACCCGCCAGGCAGCGGTGCGTGCGCTGGAAATCAGCGCACTGGGCGATGACTTCCGTCCGCTCGGCCGGCTGATCGACGAGCGCGCGATCGTCAATGCGGTGGTCACGCTGATGGCCACCGGCGGCTCGACCAACCACACCATCCACTGGATCGCGGTGGCGCGTGCGGCCGGCATCGTGCTGACCTGGGACGACATGGACCAGCTCTCGCAGCTGATCCCGCTGCTGGCCCGCGTCTATCCGAACGGCGAAGCCGACGTGAACCGCTTCGCCGCCGCCGGTGGCACCGCGTTCGTGTTCCGCGAGTTGATGGAGGCCGGGCTGATGCACGCCGACCTGCAGACCGTGGCCGAAGGCGGCATGCACCAGTACGGCCAGGAACCGGCGCTGCGCGACGGCAAGCTGACCTACATCGATGGCGTGCGCGAGAGCGCCGATCCGGACGTGGTGCGTGGCGTGGCCGATCCGTTCGAAGCCCAGGGCGGCCTGCGCCTGCTGCGCGGCAACCTTGGCCGTTCGCTGATCAAGCTGTCAGCGGTGAAGCCGCAGTTCCGCACGATCGAAGCGCCGGCCGTGGTGGTCGATGCACCGCAGGTGCTGAACAAGCTGCACGCCGCCGGTGTGCTGCCGCACGATTTCGTGGCGGTGGTGCGTTACCAGGGCCCGCGCGCCAACGGCATGCCGGAGCTGCATTCGCTGGCGCCGCTGCTGGGCCTGCTGCAGAACCAGGGCCGCCGCGTGGCGCTGGTCACCGATGGTCGCCTGTCCGGTGCCTCGGGCAAGTTCCCGGCCGCGATCCACATGACGCCGGAAGCCTCGCGCGGCGGTCCGCTGGCGCGGGTGCGCGAGGGCGACATCATCCGTCTGGATGGTGAGGCCGGCACGCTGGAGCTGCTGGTGGATGCGGCGGAGTTCGCCGCACGCGAGCCGGCGCCGAACACGGCGCCGGCCGGGCACGATCTGGGCCGCAATCTGTTCGCGATGAGCCGCCGCCTGGTGGGCCCGGCCGACCAGGGCGCGATGTCGATTTCGTGTGGGCCGGCCGCCGATGACGGCAGCATCTGGAACTACGATGCGGAATACGAGCTTGGGCATGATGCGGCGGCGGCGGATGCGCCGCATGAGGCGAAGGACGCCTGAGCTGACGCAGCGGTAAGGTGTCCTGGTTGAGGCAGCGGACGGCCCCAACCAGGACGCGCCGTGAACCCATCCATGGGGGCTCGTAAAGCGGCGTCCATGCCGCTTAACGGTCCTGGTTGGGGCCATCCGCTGCCTCCCGACACATACCGGCGCGTCGTTCGCGCTGCAGACATTGATGAAAAGAAGGATTGGAAACGCATGAGCATCGCCGAACATCAGAAACGCGCTGAAACCCTGTTGAAGGCTGCCGGCATTCTGCCGGTGGTGACCGTGCATACGCTGGATCAGGCCCGTGCGGTCAGCGCGGCGTTGCTGGAGGGCGGGCTGCCGGCGATCGAGCTGACGCTGCGTACGCCGGTGGCGATGGAAGCGCTCGCCATGCTCAAGCGCGAGCTGCCGGATGTGGTGGTGGGTGCCGGCACGGTGTTGACCGTGGAGCAGATGCAGCAGTCCATCGATGCGGGCGCCGATTTCCTGGTCACGCCGGGTACGCCGGCGCACATGGCCGATGCGCTGGCGCAGGCGCCGCTGCCGGTGGTGCCGGGTGCGGCGTCGCCGACGGAGATGCTGGCGCTGTATGCGCGCGGCTTCCGGGTGTGCAAACTGTTCCCGGCCTCGGCCGTGGGCGGGCTGGCAATGATCAAGGGCCTGGCCGGTCCGATTCCGGATCTGAAGCTGTGCCCGACCGGCGGCATCACCGAAGACACCGCCGCCGAATACCTGGAGCAGAAAAACGTGGTCTGCATCGGTGGTTCGTGGATGGTGCCGGGGGGTTGGATCGAGCGTGGCGAGTGGGACAAGGTGCGCGAAAGCGCGGCCCAGGCCGCGAAGATCGTGGCGCGGGTCCGCGCGCACTGAACGAAAACGCCCGGGCATGCCCGGGCGTTTTTTTACGTGCCATCCCACGCGTGTATTACATCGGGCGCGCCGGATCCACCAGGCCGTACTGGCTGGCCATGCGCGCGAGCGCGATGTTGTCGTTGATGCCCATTTTCTCGAACAGGCGCGCCTTGTGCGTGTTGACGGTCTTCGCGCTCAGGCTCAGGCGTTTGGCGATGTCTTCCTGGCGCAGGCCCTGGGTCAACAGCAGGGCCACTTCCAGCTCGCGCGGGGACAGGGTGTCGAACGGCGAGTGGTTGCCTTCCACGTTGGACAACGCGAGGTTCTGCGCGATGCTGTTGCCGAGATAACGACGGCCGAGCGCTGCATCGCGCACGGCACGCAGCAGTTCCTGGGCATCGCAGGCCTTGCCGATGTAGCCGGAGGCACCGGCTTCGAGCAGGCGCTTGGGCATCGGCCCATCTTCAAGGACGGAGACGATCACCACGCGGGTACCGTGGTCGCCACGGACCACGCGCTCGGTCACTTCCATGCCGCTGACGCCAGGCAGGTGCAGATCGCACAGCACGACGTCGGGCCGCAGGCGGCGGATATCCGGCAATGCATCTTCGCCACTCTCCGCCTCACCGACCACCTCGATGTCGGTTTCGTTGGAGAGGATCATCTTCATGCCCGTGCGCACCAGAGCATGATCGTCCACCAGATACACTCGAATCGTCATCCGCCAACCTCGTCAAACACTGTGAACGGGGGCAAGCCTAGCTGCGGGATGTGTCGATCACAAGGAACCAGGTTCCCCATCATCGCGTTCTGCTCCACGCATCACAGACGTGCTGTCTGCCCCTCCCCCCTGTGCCTCTCATCCTCTTCCGTTCCAGTGGAACAGCCTATGGATGCCGCCCGTTTTCATGCCGCTTTCGGCTAGTTTACCGCCGTATTCGTCTCAGCGGCATGCCGCCACGGATGGCGACGGCGGAACATGACCAGGAAGCACCCTACCACCCAGACCAGGGCGGCACACCAGCCGGCCAGGATGTCGGAGGGGTAATGGACCCCGAGGTAGACCCGGGACAGGCTGACCAGCACCGCAAAGGTCACCGCGGAGAAGGCGACCGGCCAGCGCCAGCGGGTGTTCCAGGCCAGCAGCACCAGGGTGACGGCCAGGGTCATCGAGCCCATGGCATGGCCGCTGGGGAAGCTGAAGGTGCTTTCCGGGGCGATGGATTCCCACAGGCTGGGCCGGTCGCGCTGGAAGAAGCGCTTGCTGCCCAGGTTGAGCAGCGCCGAGCCGGCAAAGCAGATCGCCACGAAACTGGCCTCACGCCAGCGTTTGCGCCAGGCCAGCAGGACCACGATCAGCACATCGGCCGGTATCAGGAACCACTCGTAGCCCAGTTTGGAGAGCAGCACGAAGAACTGGTCCAGCCCCGGCGAATGCAGGCCATGCATCTTCCACAGCAGCGGCGCATCGAAATAGATCGATTCCAGCTCATGGACTTCATCGGCCAGGGCGACGAACCCGGCCAGGGGCAGCAGCACGCCCACGAACAGCAGCACGAAGCGCCAGGCGTTGCGGCCCATCCAGTGGCGGAAACCGGCCGCCGCCTCCGGGGCAGCCAGCACCGCCGGCTTATCCGAGCGTTCGGACATAGGTGCGTTCGACGTAATCGTCGATCAGCGCCACGAAGTCCTGGGCGATGTTCTCGCCGCGCAAGGTGACCGTCTTTTCACCGTCCACGAAGACCGGCGCCGCCGGCGTCTCGCCGGTCCCCGGCAGGGAGATGCCGATGTTGGCGTGGCGCGACTCGCCCGGCCCGTTGACGATGCAGCCCATGACCGCCAGGGTCATGCTTTCGGCGCCGGGGTGGTTCACCTTCCAGAGCGGCATTTTCTCGCGCACATGGTTCTGCACGACCTTGGCCAGCTCCTGGAAGAACTCCGAGGTGGTCCGGCCGCAGCCGGGGCAGGCCGTGACCAGCGGCGTGAAGGCCCGCTGCCCGGTGGTCTGCAGCAGTTCCTGGGCGACGATCACCTCGGCGGTGCGCGACTGGCCCGGTTCGGGGGTCAGCGAAATGCGGATGGTGTCGCCGATGCCTTCCTGCAGCAGCACCGCCAGCGCCGCCGAGGAGGCGACGATGCCCTTGCTGCCGATGCCGGCTTCGGTCAGGCCCAGGTGCAGCGCGAAATCCGAGCGCTGGGCCAGGTCGCGGTACACCGCGATCAGCTCCTGCACCCCACTGACCTTGGCCGACAGCACAATGCGGTCGCGCGGCAGGCCCAGTTCCACGGCGGTCTCGGCCGAATCCAGCGCCGAGCGGATCAGCGCCTCACGCAGCACGCGCCCGGCATCCCAGGGCTGCGCGCGCTGGCTGTTCTCGTCCATCAGGCGCGCCGCCAGCGACTGGTCCAGCGAGCCCCAGTTGGCGCCGATGCGGACCGGCTTGTTGTAGCGGATCGCAAATTCGATCAGCTGCGCGAACTGGGTGTCTTTCTTCTTGCCGAAGCCGACGTTGCCCGGATTGATCCGGTACTTGGCCAGGGCTTCGGCGCAGGCCGGCTCCTG
Source organism: Stenotrophomonas sp. AS1 (assembly GCF_048957655.1). Taxonomy (NCBI): domain Bacteria; kingdom Pseudomonadati; phylum Pseudomonadota; class Gammaproteobacteria; order Lysobacterales; family Lysobacteraceae; genus Stenotrophomonas; species Stenotrophomonas sp. AS1. The sequence continues at coordinate 700,875 of NZ_JARVXM010000001.1, forward strand.
GGTCAGCAACTGGTGGCCGTTGTAATGGAAGTCGCCGATCAGGGGGACATCGATCCCCATCATCTGCAGCTTTTCCACGATCCGCGGGATGGCCGCAGCCGACTCGGGATTGTTGACGGTCAGCCGCACCATCTCCGAGCCTGCGCGCCACAGTTCGGCCACCTGCTTCACGCTGGCGGCGACATCGGCGGTGTCGGTGTTGGTCATCGACTGCACCACCACGGGATGGCCGCCACCCACGACCACGCCGCCGATACGGACGGGCTGGGTCTGGCGGCGGGCCCACACGGCGGAGTCGGCGGGTTGGGTCGGTCGGGTCACGGCGTCATGCATCGGCGTATTTTAGCGCGCCCAGCGCGCACGTAGGTGCCTGTCGTTGCTCGGCGCTCATGTTCAGCGCCCGCCGCACGGCGCCCCGCCCCGATGCGGCCGATTGTCGCAGGCAGGCGCTGTCGGGAGCGCATAGGATGTGCGGTGATGACCGGTACCGACGCCCCCTTTCTCCGCACCCTGTGCAGCCTGCGCTGGCTGGCCGTGGCCGGCCAGGCCGCCACGATTCTGGTCGCCACCTGGGTGCTGGGCCTGGAACTGCCGCAGCTGCCGCTGTGGGCCGGCGTCGCCGCGCTGACCCTGTTCAACCTGTACGCGCAGCTGCGTGTGCAAGGCCCCGATACCGCGCCGGTCACCGCCTTCGGCCACATCCTGGTGGATGTCACCGTGCTGACCTGGATGGTCGGCTGGAGTGGCGGCATCGCCAACCCCTTCGGCTCGCTGTTCCTGATCCTGATCGCCCTGGCTGCGCTCGCCCTGCCCCTGCGCTGGACCCTGGCCGTGGCGGCGGCCTGCCTGATCGGCTACGCGGTCAGCGGCGTGTTCGGCCTGCCACTGCCCAGCGGCTACTTCACCGGTGCGCAGATGCAGCAGTGGGGCGTGGTCTGCAACTTCCTGCTGTCGGCAACGGTGGTGCTGGTGTTCGCCACCCGTCTGGCGATCGCCCTGCGCCAGCGCGAGCACGAACTGGCCCTGCTGCGCGAGCGCTTCGTCCGCAACGAAGGCATCGTCGCCCTGGCCACCCACGCCGCCTCGGTGGCGCATGAACTCAATACCCCGCTGGCGACCATGACCCTGCTGGCCGACGACATCGCCGACCAGACCGAAAGCAGCGAGGTCCGTGATGACGTGGAAACCCTGCGCGAGCTGCTGGTGCAGTGCCGCGAGCGCGTGCTGGCACTGGCCCGCCCCGCCGCAGGCGATGCCCCCGGCCGCGATGCGGTGACCTTGCCGCAGGTGCTGGAGCAATGGCGGCTGGTGCGGCCGACCATCGCACTGCATCGCAATGAAGATGCCCCGCTGACCCTGCCGCTGGACCCGGGTATCGGCCATCTGCTGATGGTGCTGCTCAACAATGCCGCCGACGCCGGCGAGAAAGCCGACCGCCCGCAGGTGGACCTGTCGCTGCGCATCGAAGGCGATGACCTGATCGGCGAAGTGCGCGACTACGGCCACGGGTTCGATGCCCGCCAGGCCGTGCTGCCCGGCACCTTGTTCAACAGCGGCAAGACCGACGGCATGGGTGTCGGCCTGGCGCTGTCCCACGCCACCATCGAACGCCTGGACGGCGAGCTGTGGATGCGCCCGGCCAATGGCGCCGGCACCCGCGTCGGCTTCCGCCTGCCCTTGTCCCCACGGGAGACTTCCGCATGACCGCCTTCACCCCCGCGCCCGGTCAGGCCAGCCACGGCCTGCTGGTCGACGACGACGAACTGTATCTGCGCACGCTGCAGCGCAGCCTGGCCCGCAAGGGGCTGGAAACCGTCACCGCCAGCGACACCGCCTCGGCGCTGCTGCTGGCCCGCCAGCAGCCGCCCGCCTACGCGTTGATCGATCTCAAGCTGGGCACCGAGTCGGGCCTTGCCTTGATCCAGCCGCTGCGCGCCCTGCGCGAAGACATGCGGATCCTGCTGGTGACCGGCTACGCCAGCATCGCGACCGCGGTGGAAGCGATCAAACTCGGCGCCGACGATTACCTGCCCAAACCGGCCACGGTGCCGATGATCCTGCGCGCCCTCGGCGAGGAAGACGACGGCCCGGCCGATGATGGCGACATGGAACCGCCCGATGCGATGACGCCGATCAGCCGGCTGCAGTGGGAGCACATCCAGCAGGCGATGCATGAGACCGGCGGCAACGTCTCCGCCGCCGCGCGCCTGCTCGGCATGCACCGGCGCTCGCTGCAGCGCAAGCTGGCCAAGCGGCCCAGCCCGGAGCGCGATCCGAGCAGGTGACCGGCCCGTTGCAGCACCGCGCATGAAGACGAAAACGGCGACCGCGAGGCCGCCGTTTTCGTTGGCCGCATGCGGGCAGCGCGGTTACCAGAACACCGTGTACAGCGCGATCAGGATCGCGATCACCGCCGCGCCACCGATGTTGAAACTCATCGGCGTGGCATAGCGCACGTCATCGGTACGGATCAGGTCCTGCCCGGTGCGCGCCGGCTTCCACAGCGACGTCACCACGGCCAGCACCAGCGCCAGCAGAAACACCAGGCCGACGCGGTCGATGAACGGCAGCGCCGGCCACACCAGTTTCAGCACGATCGACAAGGCGAACGAGCCGATGGCCGCGGCAAGTGCGCCGGCTTCGCTGGCCTTCTTCCAGAACAGGCCGAGCAGGAAGATCACGGTGATGCCCGGGGTGAAGAAGCCGGTGAATTCCTGGATGTACTGGAAGCCCTGGTCGAAGCTGCCCAGCAACGGCCGTGCCGTGGCGATCGCCACCAGCACCGACACCGTTGCTGCGATGCGACCCACGCGCACCAGCGTGGCCTGGCTGCTCTGCGGGCGTGCCTTGGCGTAGAAATCCAGGGTGAAGATGGTTGCGACCGAGTTGATCTTGGACGCCAGCGACGCCACGATCGCCGCCACCAGCGCCGCGAAGACCAGGCCGAGGATGCCACTGGGCAGCAGGCTCATCATCGCCGGGTAGGCCCGGTCCGGCTTGCCCAGATCCGGTGCCAGCACCACCGCCGCGATGCCCGGCACCACGACCACCAACGGCACGAGCAGTTTCAGGAAGGCCGCGAACAGCACGCCCTTCTGCGCCTCGCCGATGTCCTTGGCCGCCAGCGCGCGCTGGATGATGTACTGGTTGAAGCCCCAGTAACTGAGGTTCATGATCCACAGCCCGCCGATCAGCACGCTCAACCCCGGCAGGTCTTTGTAGAACGGGTTGTCCGGGTCCAGGATCATCTGGAAGTGTTCCGGATGCTGGTCCCACAGCTTCTGGAAGCCCCCGAGAATGCCAGCGTCGCCGCCCACCGCGTTGAGCGTCAGCGCGGTCACCAGCAGGCCACCGAGGATCAGCAGCGAAACCTGCACGATATCGGTCAGCGCCACCGCCTTGAGGCCGCCGTACAACTGGTAGAGCAGCGCGAACACGCCGATCAGCACCAGCGCCAGCATCTGGTCCATGCCGGTGACCTCGGTCACCGCGATCGAGCCCAGCCACAGGATCGAGGTCAGGTTGACGAAAACGTACAGGCCCAGCCAGAACACCGCCATCAGCGTGCGGATCCGGTTGCCGTACCGCTGCTGCAGGAACTGCGGCATCGTGTAGATGCCGTTGCGCAGGAAGATCGGCAGGAAGTACTTGCCCACGATCAGCAGGGTAAGCGCAGCCATCCATTCGTAGGAGGCGATGGCCAGGCCGATCGCATAGCCGGAGCCGGACATGCCGATGATCTGTTCAGCCGAAATGTTGGCGGCAATCAGCGACGCGCCGATCGCCCACCACGGCAGCGAGCGCCCGGCCAGGAAGTAGTCTTCGGCACTCTTGCTGTGCCCCGCCTTCTCGCGCGAGACCCATTGCGCCAGCACGAAGATGCCGGCCAGGTAGACCAGTACGATTGCCACATCGAGTGTTGCCAATCCCACGTCATGCTCCTTGTGCAGCGTTGCACCGGCCCGCGTGCCGGCAAGTGCGGCGCGCGGCGGCGATCAGCCCCTGCCGAGCGGCAGGGGCCCTGTGGCTCACCGGGTCGGACAGGCGACCACGGTCTGGGCATCATTGCCGGTGCCCAGCGCGATGCGCGATACCGACAGGTCCAGCGCGTTTGAAGACTCCAGCACCGGCAGGCGCTCGATCTTCGACAGGTCAGCACCGGCCGCGGCGAAACACTTCAACGGCACGCCGATCGTCTGCCATTCGTCCTCGCCGATCGCGCCCAACGTCGCCGCCAGATCCAGCCGACCCTCGCACCCCTGGCCGCAACCGATCGCCAGCCCCACCGGCCCGCTGATCGCGCCGCTGCGGCGCACGGTCAGCAGCAACTGCACATCGCCATTGCTCTCGCGGGTGAGATCCAGCGGTCGCGTCGACAGCAGCGCCATGTCGGCCTTGCCACTCCCCGACCACTGCAGGCGGCGCGCGTCTTCCTGCGCCTTGTGATCGACGGCCGTCACTTTCAGGCTGGCATCGCTGAGCACGGCCGGGAAGGTCACGGCCGGCAGCTCGGACTGTTTGACCCCGCTCAAGCGCATCGCCAGGCCCGCGGCCGGCTTGCCCTTGTTGAAATACACGCCGGCATCGCCCTGCTCACCGGTGATGCCCGAGGCTTCCGGCAGTGCGGCGAGGTTGCCGTTGTCGGCATAGCGCAGGCCGAAGCCGAACGCGAACTGCGGGTCGTAGTCCTTCTGGCCGACATTGTTCTGGTACTGCACGGCGGTACGCGGCCAGGAGAAGCTGAGCGTGCCCTTGAAGTCGTGCTGCACGCTGCCGTCGGGCTTGCGCAGCAGCACGTCGGCGATGCCGGCCCCTTCCGAGCCCGGCAGCCAGGCGGCAACGAAGGCGTCGGATGCGTTGATTTCGCGGTTCACCCACAGCGGACGGCCACTGAGGAACACCGTGACCACCTTGATGCCCTCGCTCCTGAGCCGCTTGATCAGCTGCAGGTCGCTGTCATCGCCCGGCTTGTAGGCCAGTGTGGCGATATCGCCCTGGAACTCGGCATACGGGTTCTCGCCCACCACCACCACCGCGACATCCGGTTTGGTGCGGTACCTGCCGTCGATCGCCAGCTCGGCGCTGCCACCGGCGGCGGTGACCTGCTGCTTCACCCCATCCCAGATGCTGTCCGCGTTCGGGTAGTCCGCACGCTTGGTCCCGGTGCCCTGCCAATTGAGTGTCCAGCCACCGGACTGCTTGCCCAGGTCGTCTGCGCCATCCCCGGCGACCAGCACGCGCTGTTTCGGCGCCAGCGGCAGGACGCCGTCCTGGTTCTTCAGCAGCACCAGTGATTCGCGTACCGCCTGGCGCGCGATCGCGCGGTGTTCCGGCGCGCCGAGCAGCTCGAACTTGCCGCCGAGTGGACGCGTGGAGGGCTTGCCGGCCTCGAACAGGCCCAGCCGCAGCTTGACCCGCAGGATGCGACGCACGGCCTCGTCCAGCCGTTCCATGCTGATCACGCCGGCTTTCACCGCCGCGACATTGCTCTCATAGATCCCCTTCCAGCTGTCGGGCGCCATGAGCATGTCCACGCCGGCATTGAACGAGGCCGGGCAGTTGTCATTGGTGCACCCGGCGACCTTGCCATGGCCGTTCCAGTCACCGACCACGAAGCCGCCAAAGTGCATGCGGCCCTTCAGCACGTCCGTCAGCATCGGCTTGTGGCCGTGCATGGCGACGCCGTTGAAGCTGTTGAACGAGGCCATCACCGTCTGCGCGCCGGCCTGGATGGCGGGCGGGTAACCGGCCGCATGCACGTCGCGCATCACCGCTTCGCTGACCTGGGTATCGCCCTGGTCCTTGCCGTTCGTGGTGCCACCATCGCCGGCGTAGTGCTTGACCGAGGCGATCACGTGGTGCCCGTCCAGGAAGCCCGGCTGGCCGGGGACGCCCTGCAGACCTTCGACCACCTTGCCAGAGAAGCTGGCCACCAGCGCCGGCGACTCGGAATAGCCTTCGTAGGTGCGGCCCCAGCGGTCGTCCTGCGGCACCGCCACGGTGGGGGCGAAGGTCCACTCCATGCCGGTGGTGCGTGTTTCCACGGCGGTGACCTGGCCGATCTGGCGCATCAGGTCCGGGTTGCGGGTCGCGCCCAGGCCGATGTTGTGCGGAAACAGCGTGGCGCCGACGATATTGCTCTGCCCGTGCACCGCGTCGATGCCGAAGATGATCGGGATGCCGGGACCGCCGCTGGCCGGATCCAGCGAGGCCTCGTAGTAGGCATCGGCAAGCGCCAGCCATGCCGACGGCGGCGCGTCGTACTTGCCGCCGGGATCGGAGTTGCCGCCGGCCAGCACCGAGCCGATGTGGTACCGGCGTACGTCGTCGGGGGTCATGCTGGCGATATCGCCCTGCACGGTCTGCCCGACCTTCTGCTCCACGCTCATGCCGGCCATCAACGCATCGATGCGCTTCTCCAGCGCCGGGTCTTCGGCCAGCGGCCACGCCAGCTCGGGCCAGTTCTGCGGGTGGATGGCGTCGGCCGCGGTGGCGGCCGCGGGCGATGGCGTGGTCGCGGCAGGCCGGTCACCGCCGCAAGCGGCCAGCAGCAACATCGTGGCCGACGTGGCCAGCGCGAGAGCGTGGCGGATCGACCGCCGGTTGGAGCGAAGCGAAAGCAACGGCATGTACCCTCCCAGGTATCGCACAAGCAGCAGACGGATGGCGCGACTCCCCGCGCCATGACGACGTACCTTTGGTGTTGCGCGCGATGCTGTCAATCCGGCGCGTGGCTATGCCATCGACCGGCGCTGATATGGGATTGTGCTATAGCCAAACCGACGCCCCACCCTGCAATTCCGGCGGCTCACGGCATACCTCTCCGCCCTGTCAGCGTTTTCCGTGTTGCGCTGCAGTATCCCGGTCGGTGCGCACTGCGCAGATCCGGACGCGAAGCAGCAGGCCCCAGAACGCAGAACCGCCGGGCAGGCCGGCGGTTCGTGGTCATGCGGTGGGGCCGATGCTCAGCCCTTGAGCCGGCCCAGCAGTTCCAGCGTCACCGGGTCGGTGATCGCATGCGCTTCCCCCTGCAACGCCGGCAGCAACTGGCTGGCCAGCTGCTTGCCCAGCTCCACGCCGAACTGGTCGAACGCGTTGATGTTCCAGATCAGCGACTGCACGTACACGGCGTGTTCGTACATGGCGATCAGCGCACCGAGCGACTGCGGGGTCAGTGCATCGAGCAGGATCAGGGTGCTCGGGCGGCCGCCGGGATACTCGCGGTGCGGATCTTCGCTTCCCTGGCCATTGGCCAGCGCCTCGGTCTGCGCCAGCAGGTTGGCCATCAGCGCCTGGTGGTTGACCACGTAGGGATCATCGTTGCGCACGCAGCCGATGAAATCGGCCGGGATCACGCTCGTGCCCTGGTGCAGCGCCTGGAAGAAGCTGTGCTGCACATCGGTACCCGCCCCACCCCACCACACCGGCACGGTGTCGCTGGCGACCGGGCTGCCATCGAGCTGCACGCGCTTGCCCAGGCTCTCCATCACCAACTGCTGCAGGTAGGCCGGCAGCAGCGCCAGGCGCTGGTCGTAGGTCATCACCGCATGCGTGGCGTGGCCAAGCAGGTTGCGGTTCCAGATATCGGTCAGCGCATGCAGCACCGGCAGGTTCTGCGGCAGCGGCGCGGTCAGCGCGTGTTCGTCCATCTGCGCAGCGCCGTCGAGCAGCTGCTCGAAGCGGCTGAAGCCGATCGCCAGCGCGATCGGGAAGCCGACCGCCGACCACAGCGAATAGCGCCCGCCGACCCAGTCCCACATCGGCAGGACGCGGCCAGCGGCGATCGAGAAGGCCTTGGCCGCACGCTCGGGGTTGGCACTTACCGCATACAGGCGCTCGCTGCCGCCCAGCCAGTCGTGCAGGATCTGCCCGTTGAGCAGGGTTTCCTGGGTGCCGAAGGTCTTGGAGATCAGGATGCCGGCCGTGGTGGCCGGGTCCAGCGTGGCGAGCGTGCGCTGCATCGCGGCGCCATCGACGTTGGAAACGAAATGCACACGGAAACGCGCGCCGGTGACCGGGCGCAGTGCATCGGCCACCAGCCGCGGGCCGAGGTCCGAGCCGCCGATGCCGACGCTGACGATATCGGTGATGTCGGTCGCTTCCAGTGCGGCGATCAGCTCGCCCATCTGCTGGCGCACCTGGGCGGCGGTGGCAAACGCCTCACCGGCCACGGGCGCACCGCTGGCATCGCCGCGCAACGCGGTGTGCAGCGCGGCACGGCCCTCGGTCACGTTGACCGTTTCACCGCGGAACAGACGCTGGAACCCGCCGGCGACATCGCGCTCGGCAGCCAGCTGCAGCAGTGCGTCCAAGGCCGCGCGGTCGTACTTCTGCCGCGCGAAATTGACATACAACGGACCGACCCGCACGCCCAGCGATTGTGCGCGGCCCGGTTCGGCGGCGATCAACGAAGGGATGCTCGCGCCGCGCAGGCGCTGGGCATGGGAATGAAGCGGGTCGAATCCGTTGTGTTGTGTCATGCGGCCTGTGTCGGGATCGTGTCGTTGGTGTGGGAGATCTGGTTCTTGCCGTCCACATATACCAACTTCGGCTTGAAGCTGTCAGCTTCTTCTTCGCTCATGCTGGCGAAGGCGGCGATGATGATGATGTCGCCCACCTGCACGTGGCGCGCGGCGCCGCCGTTGAGCGACACCACGCCGCTGCCGGCTTCGGCGCGGATGGCATAGGTGGAGAAACGCGCACCGTTGGTCACGTCCCAGATGTGCACCTGCTCGAACTCACGGATGCCGGTCGCGGCCAGCAGGTTGTCATCGATGGCGATGGACCCTTCGTAGTTCAGCTCGGAGTGAGTGACGGTGGCGCGGTGGATCTTGGTCTTCAGCAGGGACAGGTGCATGGCAACGGGACAACGGTAAAGGAAAGGGAAATTCTAGCACCCGGGGGGCGGGCGGCAGGGCGCGCGGCGCCGGTCGCGGGAGGGGGCTGCCCACCGTTCAGCATCTTCAGGCCGCCCCGCCGCCCCGGTAAAGCCACCCCATGGGTGGCTGCACGTCCGGCATCGCCCAGCAGCCACCCATGGGGTGGCCCTACCCGGCGGGGCGCAGCCCTCAAAACTCCAGGTTGTCGATCAACCGGGTGTTGCCGATCCGGGCGGCGATCAAGGCCACGCGGGTGCCGTCGTTGGCATCGGCCGGCTCGGACAGGTCCGGCAGGCGGACCACCGCGTAGTCGACCTGGAAACCGGCCGCCTGCAGGGCAGCCGCCGCCTCGGCTTCGATCAGGCTGCGGCTCTTGCCGGCGATGAAGCCCTCGCGCATCCCCAGCAGCACCTGGTGGATGGTGGTGGAGACCGGGCGCTGCTCGGCGTTGAGGTACTGGTTGCGCGAGCTCATCGCAAGGCCGTCGTCTTCGCGCACGATGTCGCCGCCGACGATCTGGATCGGGAAGGCCAGGTCTTCCACCATCTGGCGGATCACCGCCAGCTGCTGGTAGTCCTTCTTGCCGAAGGCGGCCACGTCCGGCTGGACCTGGTTGAACAGGCGCGAGACCACGGTGCAGACGCCATCGAAATGGCCCGGGCGGTGCGCCCCTTCGAGCAGGCCGCTGATGCCCGGCACGTTGACGCTGGCCGCCAGCTCGACGCCGAACGGGTACATCGATTCAACGGTGGGCAACCACAGCACATCGCAGCCGGCCTGCTCCAGGCCGGTGGTATCGGCTTCGGGCGTACGCGGGTAGCGGGTGAAGTCCTCGTTCGGGCCGAACTGGGTCGGGTTGACGAAGACGCTGGAGACCACGCGGTCGGCGTACTGCCGCGCCAGCGTGACCAGCGAATAATGCCCTGCATGCAGGTTGCCCATGGTCGGGACCAGCGCGACGCGCAGGCCCTCGCGCTTCCAGCCGTTGACGACGGCGCGCAGACGGGACAGTTCGGTGACGGTTTCGATCATGAGGCGTAGGCGTGTTCTGCGTCGGGGAAGGAGCCGTCGCGCACGGCGTCGGCGTAGGCACGGACCGCACCGGCAACCGACCCGCCTTCGGCAAGGAAATCCTTGACGAACTTGGGACGGCGATGGCCGCTGTCCAGACCGAGGAAATCATGCAATACCAGTACCTGGCCATCGCACTGCGGGCCGGCGCCGATGCCGATGGTGGGCACGCTGACCTCGGCAGTGACCAGGCCGGCGACCGGCGTGGGCACGCATTCCAGGACGATCAGGCTGGCACCGGCGGCGACCACGGCCTTGGCATCATCGCGCAGCTGCTGGGCGGCGTCGCCACGGCCCTGCACGCGATAACCGCCCAGGCGCAGCACCGACTGCGGGGTCAGGCCCAGGTGCGAGCACACCGGAATCTCGCGCTCGACCAGGTAACGGATGATGTCCAGCTTGAAGCCGGCACCTTCGATCTTGACCATTTCCGCACCGGCCTGCAGCAGGCGCAGCGAGGCGTCCAGCGCGCGCTCGGGGGTGGCATCGGCGCCGAACGGCAGATCGGCCACCAGCAGCGCGCGCTCCAGCACGCGGGCCACGGCGCGGGTGTGGTAGACCATGTCGTCGGTGGTCACCGGCAAGGTCGAGTCATGCCCCTGCACCACCATGCCCAGGGAGTCGCCGATCAGGATCAGGTCCACGCCATTGGCGTCGAAGCTGCGCGCGAAGCCGGCATCGTAGGCGGTCAACATCACCAGCTTCTGCCCCGTGCGCTTGGCCTCCGCCAATGCGGGGACGGTCCAGGGCTTGCTGTCTGCGTGGGTACTCATGAGCTGATAACCGGTGGCGATAAGCCCCGCATTATCCTCCTATTGAAGCGATCCCGCAGGCCTCGACCCGCACCACAGCATCCCGCACGCGGCCGTGACCGGGAATGACGGCCTCCGGCGCGATCTCTGCCAGCGGCAGCAGTGCGAACGCGCGCGTGTGCAGATACGGGTGCGGCACCTGCAGCTGCGGCAGATCGATGACGTCTTCGCCATACAGCAGCACGTCCAGGTCCAACGCGCGAGGGCCCCAGTGCACCGCCGGGTCACGGACACGCCCGAAGCGGCGCTCGATCTCCAGCAAGGCCTCCAGCAGCGCCGGCGCAGGCAGGGTGGTGTCCAGCACGGCGGCGGCGTTGACGAACGCCGGCTGGTCTTCGTTGCCCCACGCCGGCGTGCTGTACAGCTGCGAGCGCGCCTGCAGCGTGGTCTGCGGCAGCGCCGCCAGCGCCTGGAACGCCTCGCGCAGGGTCTGCGCAGCGTCGCCGAGGTTGGCGCCCAGTCCGATACAGGCCAGGGTCACGGCTTACTCGCCCGCCGCTCCACCGGGACGACGACGACGGCGGCGGCGCTTGCGCGGCGCACCGTCTTCGCCCTCGCCGTCGGCCTGGGCGGCATCCAGCGCCGAATCCAGCTCCGTGCCGGACTGCAGCTGCGCTTCGCGCCAGAACGCAACATCGGCTTCGTGCTCGCTGGAGGCGACCTGGCGCAGGACCAGGAAGTCGTAGGCGGCACGGAAGCGCGGATGGGTCAGCGTGCGGATCACCCGCTTGCGCTGGCGCGAACTGAAGCGCCCCTGCAGCAGCCAGATCTCCTGCATCGGCAGCGAGAAGCGGCGCGGCAGCGCGATCGTGGTCAGCTGGTGAAGGGTCACGCGGTCGGCGGCGCGGCGCTGGGCTTCTTCCAGCGCGACACCCTGCTTCTGCAGGCTGGCCAGGGCGCGGCAGAAGGCCGGCCACAGCAGCAGCGCGAACAGGAACGACGGCGACACCGGCTCGTCATTGGCCACGCGCAGGTCGGTGTTGTGCAGGCCTTCGATGACCATCCGGCGCAACGCGCCACTGCGGTTGCTGCGCAGCGCTGCGGCGCTCTCCGGGAACATGACGTCGAGCAGGCCATAGCGCTCCAGGCCTTCGAAGCTGGCCACGCCGTGCCCGGACAGGAACAGCTTGAGCACTTCTTCGAACAGGCGCGCCGGGGCGGCCTCTGCCAGGAGGTTGGCCAGGCGCGGCAGCGGCTCGGCGGTCGCCTCTTCGATCTGGAAGCCCAGTTTGGCCGCCAGGCGGACCGCGCGCAGCATGCGCACCGGGTCTTCGCGGTAGCGCTGCTCGGGGTCGCCGATCAGCTTCATCAGGCGGGCCTGCACGTCTTCAAAGCCGCCGGTGTAATCGCGCACCGAGAAATCCTCGATCGCGTAGTACAGGGCGTTGCAGGTGAAGTCGCGGCGGATCGCGTCGTCTTCGATGCTGCCGTACACGTTGTCGCGCACGAGCATGCCGTTTTCCATCTCACGGTCGCCGCTGCCATCGTCGATGTTGGCGCGGAAGGTGGCGACCTCGATGATCTCGCGGCCGAACACCACGTGCGCCAGGCGGAAGCGGCGGCCGATCAGCCGGCAGTTGCGGAACAACTGCTTGACCTGCTCGGGCGTCGCGTCGGTGGCAACGTCGAAATCCTTGGGGTGGCCGTTCACCAGCAGATCGCGGACGGCGCCGCCGACCAGGTAACCGGCAAACCCGGAATCACGCAGCCGGTACAGAACGCGCAGGGCGTTGGGGCTGATGTCCTTGCGGGAGATGTTGTGCTGATCGCGCGGGATCACGCGCAGGCTGAACGGTGATGTAGCAGAGGAATTGATGTTGGCGCTTCCGGTTGAGTTTTCGGGATTGCCCAATGGCATCTAGGTCCATATACTAGCGCGCTGCGCAGTTCGCGACAAAGCCTGCTCCCTTCGTCTAGAGGTTAGGACGTGGCCCTCTCAAGGCTAAAACAGGGGTTCGAGTCCCCTAGGGAGCACCAGTCGCGGTGCAGATAGCCAAAAACCCCGCCACGGCGGGGTTTTTTGCGTTCAGGGTCCCGGCTGGCGGCGTGCACCGTGGCAGACATCGGCCGGGGAGCACCCTCCCCGGCCAGGCTTCCTGACGCTTCCGGCCACCTCCGAAGGGGTTCAGCCTTCCATCTGCTCCAGTTCCTTGCCCTTGGTCTCCTTCACAAAGCGCAGCACGAAGAACACCGAGATCACCGCCGCGACCGTATAGATGCCGTAGGCCCCGGCCAGGCCGATGCTGCCCAGCAGGATCGGGAAGGACACGGTGATCGCGAAATTGGAGGTCCACTGCGCGGCACCGGCCACCGCCAGCCCCGAACCACGGATCTGGTTGGGGAACATCTCGCCCAGCATCACCCACATGACCGGGCCCCAGGACATGTTGAAGAAGATCACGTAGACATTGGCCGCCACCAGCGCCAGCACGCCCATGTTGTCGGTCAGCTGCAGCTTGCCGGCGGTATCCAGCGAGCCGCTGGCAAAGGCGATGGTAACCAGCGCCAGGGAGATCGCCATGCCGACCGAGCCCACCCACAACAAAGGCTTGCGGCCGATGCGATCGATCAGGACCACGGTGATCAGGCAGGCGCCGATGCTGAGCGCGCCGGACAGCACATTGATCAGCAGCGCGTCATTCTCCGAGAAGCCCACCGCCTGCCACAGCACCGCGCCGTAGTAGAAGACGACATTGATGCCGACCAGCTGCTGGAACACGGCCAGGCCGATACCGATCCAGACGATCGGGCGCAGCTTGCCGGTGGTCCTGCTGATCAGGTCAGAGAAGGTTGGCCGGTGCTGGTCCTGGGACAGCGAGCCTTCGATCTCGGTGATCTTGGCCTGCGCCTCGGCCGGTCCGTACAGGCGGGTCAGCACCGCCAGCGCCTGGTCACGGCGCCCTTTGACCACCAGAAAGCGCGGGCTCTCCGGGATCACCAGCAGCAGGCCCAGGAACAGCAGCGAGGGAATGGCCTGCATCCAGAACATCCAGCGCCATGCCGCCTGGCCCAGCCAGAGTTCCTGGGTGGAGGCCCCGGCCGCCTTGGCCAGCAGGTAGTTGCTCAGGAAGGCACAGAACAGGCCGCTGATGATCGCGATCTGCTGCACCGTGGCCAGCCGCCCGCGGTAACGGGCCGATGCCACCTCGGCGATGTAGGCCGGCGACATCACGCTGGCCGCGCCGACCGCGAAGCCGCCGATCACCCGGGCGATGATGAACACCGTGGAGCTGTGCGCCGCGCCCGCGCCAAGCGCGGAGAACAGGAACATCACTGCGGCGATGATCAGTACCCCCCGGCGGCCGAGCCGGTCGCCGAGGCGCCCGGCGAAAAACGCACCGATGGCGCAACCGAGCAGCATCGAGGCGACCTCGAAACCGATCCCGGCCGAACTGGACTGGAAGGTGTCCTTGAGGCCATCGACGGTGCCATTGATCACGCCGCTGTCGAACCCGAACAGGAAGCCACCGATGGTGGCCACGCAGCTGATCAGGACGATGAAGCCGGTGTTCTCGCCGCTGCCGGCGCGGGTACTGCTGAGCGAAGCACTGGACATGGTGATACCTGGGTCGGAAGGGGACGGCGGGTCAGCGCAGCAGGTACTGGTTGATCAGGTTCTCATACCTTTCCTGGCGGCCGCTGCGCTGCTGCGGTTCCCCCTGGGCCAGCGCCAGGCTGCGCAGCGCATCCAGACTGCTGCGACCGGCAGCGAACTCGGCACCGGCGCCGCTGCTGAAGCTGGCGTAGCGATCCTGGCGCCAGCCTTCCAGCGGCGAGGTCTCGATCAGGGCATGCGCCACCTCCAGGCCGCGTGCGAACGCATCCATGCCGCCGATGTGGGCCTCGAACAGATCTTCCGGCGCGGACGACTCGCGCCGCACCTTGGCATCGAAGTTGAACCCGCCCGGGGCCAGGCCACCCTGGCGCAGCACGACCAGCATCGCCCCGACGGTGTCGTACAGGTCGGTCGGGAACTGATCGGTGTCCCAGCCGTTCTGTGGGTTGCCACGGTTGGCGTCGATGCTGCCGAGCAGGCCGGCATCGGAGGCGACCTGCAGGTCATGGGCGAAGGTATGCCCGGACAACGTGGCATGGTTGGCCTCGATGTTGAGCTTGAAATCCTTGTCCAGGCCGTGCTCGCGCAGGAAGCCGACCACCGTGGCACTGTCGAAATCGTACTGGTGGTTCATCGGCTCCATCGGCTTGGGCTCGATCAGGAAATTGCCGGTGAAGCCGATGCTGCGCCCATGGTCACGGGCCAGCGTAAGGAAGCGCGCCATGTTGTCCTTCTCGCGCTTCATGTCCGTGTTGTACAGGCAGGCATAGCCTTCGCGGCCGCCCCAGAACACGTAATTCTCACCGCCCAGGGCCACGGTGGCCTCCAGTGCGGCCTTGACCTGCACCGCAGCGCGGGCAACCACGGCGAAGTCCGGATTGGTCGAGGCACCATTCATGTAGCGCGGGTGCGAGAACAGGTTGGCGGTACCCCACAGCAGCTTGACCCCGGTCGCCTTCTGGCGTTCGCCGGCAATGCCGACCATGTGCTGCAGGTTGGCCTCGTACTCGGCGATATCGTCGGCGTCCGGCGCCAGATCGATGTCATGGAAGCAGTAATACGGCACGCCGAGCTTGGTGATGAATTCGAACGCGGCATCGGCCTTGGCCTCGGCGCGCGCCAGCGGGGTATTGCCCGCGTCCCACGGATACACCCGGGTGCCCGGGCCGAACGGGTCATGCCCGGTCGCGCAGAAGCTGTGCCAGTACGCCACCGCGAAGCGCAGGTGCTCGGCCATGGTCTTGCCGCCCACGCGCTTGTCCGCGTCGTACACCTTGTAGGCCAGCGGATTGTCCGAGTCGCGTCCCTCGAACGGGATGCGGCCGATGCCGGGGAAGTATTCCTTTGCGCCGATGTAAACGGAGGTGCTCATTGCTCGGATCCTTGCGGTGGTGACGGGTCGGTGCGCAGCAGCGGACCAACCTCGGAAAGATGGTGGAGGAAACGCCGGTAGTGTTCTGCGTAACGCGGCACAGTGTGCGGATCCGGGGTGGCCGACAGCGCCGCATCGAAACGCACATGCGCATCGACGGTTGCGGCCAGGCTGTCGCTTCCCCCCTGCCCGCGCTGCGAGGCCCACAGCGCCTGCAGCGCCGCGCCGAAGGCCGCGCCTTCAGCTTGGGTGGGCACCTTCACCGGCAGATCGAACACATCGGCGATCAATTGCCGCCATGCCGCACTGTTGCTGCCGCCGCCGGTGAGCAGCACGGTGTCGAAGGACAGGCCCGCGCTGGTGAAGGCGTCATAGCCGTTGCGCAGGCTGTAGGTGGCGCCTTCCATCGCGGCGCGATAGAAATGCGCCGGCGTGGTGTTGTGCAGGTCCATGCCGTGCAGGCAGGCGCGCGCGTTGGGCAGGTCGGGCGTGCGCTCGCCGTTGAAGTACGGCAGCATCACCAGCCCGCCGGCGCCGGGTTCGGTCTGCGCCATCAGCGCCTCGCCACCGCCACGCGGAAGGTTGAACAGCGCCGCCATGCGCTCGGTGGCGACAGTGCAGTTCATGGTGCAGATCAGCGGCAACCAACCGCCACTGGAGGAGCAGAACGCAGCCCAGCGTCCGGCGTCGTCGACCACCGGGTGGTCGGCATACGCGAACAGCGTGCCGGACGTGCCCAGGCTCATGGTCAGCCGCCCTGCTGCAACATTGCCGGTGCCCAGCGCCGCCATCATGTTGTCGCCGCCCCCGGTGGAGACCTGCACGTCGGCCGGCAGGCCCAGCAGTGCGGCGATCCGCGGCGCCAGGGGGAAGGTCGTTTCCAGGGGAACCAGCGGCGGCAGCAGCGCGGCCAGGTCGCGCTGCGGGTCGATCGCCTGCAGCAGTTCGGGTGACCAGCGCCGCTGGCGCACGTCCAGCCAGCCGGTGCCGGATGCATCACCGTACTCGGCGTAACGCTGCCCGGTCAGCCAGAAGTTGATGTAGTCGTGCGGCAGCAGGATGCCGTCCAGTTCCGCATAGGCCTGCGCACGATGGCGGCGCGTCCAGGGCAGCTTGGAGGCGGTGTAACCGGCGAGGATGGGATTGCCGGCCAGCGCGATGCAGGCGGCGGTGCCGCCCACGGCCGCCATGATCGGCTCGCAGTCCGCCGCGGTACTGGTATCGCACCACAGCTTCACCGGGGCGATCACCTCGCCACGTGCGTTGATCGGGACGAAGCCGTGCTGCTGGCCGGAAACGCCGATCGCCCGGATGCGGCCACGCTGCGCGGCCGTGAGCTCGGCGAAGCAGGCGATGATGCCATCGATCCACCACTGCGCCTGCTGCTCGCGGGTGCCATCGTCGTGGCTGACCAGCTGCATCGGCCGGGCGACCGTGGCCACCACCTCGCTCAGCGCCGGGTCATAGGCCAGCAGCTTGACGCTCTGGGTGCCGACATCCAGCCCTGCATACAGACTCATTGCTTCACCAGTTGATTGCCGCGCAGGCCGATGCGCTGCTGGCCGCCGGCGCGCAGCGCCACGGTCAGCGTGCTGTCGCCATGCACGAGTTGATAGGTGCCCCCGCGCTCACTGCGCAGCAGGGCCGAGTGCAGCCGGCCATCGCGCCAGTGCAGGTCCACGCCGGCCGCGTTGCGCACGCGCAGGCCACGCACCTGGCCGTCGGGCCAGGCCTGCGGCAAGGCAGGCAGCAGGAAGATCGACCCGCCCCAGCTCTGCAGCAGCATTTCGGTGATGCCGGCCGTGCCGCCGAAATTGCCGTCAATCTGGAACGGCGGATGCGCGTCGAACAGGTTCGGGTAGGTGCGCTCGGGCGAGAGCAGCATCTTCAGGATCTGCAGCGCGTGCTCGCCGTCGCCCAGCCGCGCCCACAGGTTGAGCCGCCAGCCGATGCCCCAGCCCGTCGCCTCGTCGCCGCGGATCTGCAGCGAACGCTTGGCCGCAGCCGCCAGTGCGGGGGTGTCGCGGATGTTGATCTGGCTGGAAGGGTGCAGCGCATACAGATGCGAGACATGCCGGTGGTGCATTTCCGGCGCCTCCGTGTCCCAGTCCTGCTGCCACTCCTGCAGCTGCCCGGCCTTGCCGATCCGATCGGCAGGCAACTGCGCGCGCAGCGTCTTCAACTGCGCAGCGAAGGCCGTATCGACACCGAGGGCTGCACTGATCTGGATGCACTGCGCGAACAGATCGCGCAGCAGCTGCGCGTCCATCGCCGGGCCGGCGCATATCGCCGCCCCGAACGGATGCTGGTTCTCAGGCGAGATCGAGGGATTGGTGACCATCGCGCCGGTGTTCGGGTCGCGCTGCAGGGTGGCCACGAAAAACTCGGCGGCCCCCTTGAACAGCGGATGGATCCGGCGCAGATAGGCTGGATCGCGGCCGTAATCCCAACGGTCCCACAGCTGCTGCAGCAGCCAGACACCGCCCATCGGCCACAAACTCCACTGCGCGCCGTCGATCGGGCCCGCCTGGCGCCACAGGTCGGTGTTGTTGTGCACCACCCAGCCCGGGGCATCGTAGATGCGCCGCGCCGTGACCGCGCCGGTGCGGGCCAGGTCGAACAGCATCTCCTCCAGCGGCTGCACGCATTCGTGCAGCGCATTGGCCTCGCTGGGCCAGTAGTTCATTTCGGTATTGATGTTGATCGTGTACTTGCTCTCCCACGGCGGTGCCATGAGGTCGTTCCACACGCCCTGCAGGTTGGCCGGCTGCGAGCCGGGCCGCGAACTGCAGATCAACAGGTAGCGCCCATATTGGTGATACAGGGCGGCCAGCGCCGGATCGTTGCCGCTGGCGAAGGCCTGCACGCGCTGATCGGTCGGCAGCTGCGCGGCCGGCGTGCTGCCCAGATCGATCGACACGCGCCGGAACAGCGCCTGGTGCGCGGCCAGATGGCGCGCCAGCAGCGCCGGATAATCATGGGCATCAGCCTGCGACTGGTGCGCCGCGGTGAGCGCCTGCGGATCCCCACTGACGTCGTCGAAACGGCGGAAGCTGGTGGCGGCCGTCAGCACCAGCACCAGTTCGTCGGCACCTTCCACCTGCAGGCGATCGCGTGCGACCCGCAGCGTGCCACCGCGCAGTCGCGGCTGCACCCGCAGCGCAAAACGCAGCTTGCCTTCAATACCGGCGAAGCCCGCATTGTGCCCGTGGAACAGCAGACCGCCCTCGTCGGCGGCTACCTCGCCTGCCTGCGGGCTGTCCACGCCCAGCCGCAGCGAGACCCGGCCCGGCAGGTCGGCGCTGAGCCGCACCACGATGCACTGGTCCGGTTCGGACACGAACACCTCGCGCCGGTGCCAGGCGCCGCCGCTGCGGAATTCGGTGGTCGCCACGGCCGTGTCCAGATCCAGCGACCGGCGATACCCGTCGATATGGTCGGCACGGTCGAAATCCAGCAGCAGATCGGCCAGCGGCTGATACGGCATCTGCTTGGCAGGCCGCGACAGCAGCTTGGCGTCGGCCAATGCTTCGGCCTCGGCGTAACGCCCGGCGAAGACCAGCGCGCGCACCTCCGGCAGGGCTGCCAGGGCCTCCGGACTGGTCGCATCGTAGGGCCCCCCGGCATACAGGGTGTCCTCGTTGAGGCCGATCCGTTCGTGCGCGACTCCGCCCCAGACCATCGCGCCCAATCGACCGTTCCCGGTCGGCAGCGCCTGCACCCACTCGGTGGCGGGCGCGCGGTACCAGAGCTGCAGGGCGTCGCCTGTCGCCCCAGCGGCGTCGCCCCGCGCTGCAGCCACTGGCACCGCACCGGCCTGCGCCGACCACCCGGTCGCGGACAGGGTCAGCCCGGCCCCGAGCGCTTTGAACAGACCGCGACGGCTCAGTTCCACAGCATCACCCTGCTCTGCATTGGCTTGCCCGCGCTGCCTGCTGCCACTTCAACGCCCTCCAAGGCAAAATGTCCACCGGTAGTCATCCGCATCGTAGGCGATCAGCGCGCGGCTGCCATCTTGCGCTGCGGCACGACCACCGCCTTGCCGTCGTAGCGCACGGTCTGGTCGATGGCCGGGGCCAGCGCACCGGCATCGGCACGTGGTCCATCCACAAAGCGGACCTGGATCGTGCGCTGCGCCTGCATGCCCTTCCACTGGCCTTCGCGCTTGCCGATGCGCAGTTCGCGCGTGGCCTGGTTCCACTGCAGCGGGATACGACTGAACTGCCCCTTCTCATAGCCATAGCTGCGGCCGTCGTCCTCGTACAGCGAGAAGGCACCGTCCGCACCGGTGTAGACCACCACCGTCAGCGGCGCATCCGGCTGCTCATCCACGTACTGTTGCACCGGGCCGGTTGGAATGATCGCGCCCGCGCGCACGTACAGCGGGATGCGTTCCAGTGGCGCGGCGGCATCGATGGTCTGGCCACCCTGCAGGCGCTGGCCGGTGTAGTAATCCAGCCAGGTGGTGCCGGCCGGCAGGTACACCTTGCGCGAGGTCGCGCCGAATGTGGTGACCGGGGCGACCAGAAGCGATGGCCCGAACAGGTACTGGTCGTTGATGTCCCGGACCGCCGCATCCGACGGGAAGTCCATCGGCAGGCCGCGCATGATGCTGCCGTCGCGGTGCCACGTGTCCGCGGCCAGGGTGTAGATGTAGGGCAGCAGCGTGTAACGCAGGCGGCTGTAGTACACCATGCTGTCGTAGTACGGCGTGCCTTCCGGCGCGATGTTCCAGATTTCACGGAACGGGTACTGCCCATGCGAGCGGAACAGCGGCACGAACGCACCGAACTGGAACCAGCGGGTGTTCAGTTCGCGCCACTCGGGCAGGTGCGCCGGATCCTCTTCGGAATACCGCTTCTCGGTGGAGAAGCCGCCGATGTCGAAGGTCCAGTTGGGCAGGCCGGACATGGCGGTATTCACGCCGGCCGAGACCTGCTCGAGCATGTCATCCCAGCGCGACACGATGTCCCCGCTCCAGACCGCCACGGCGTTGCGCTGGGTGCCGGCATAGCCCTTGCGCGAGAGGATGAAGACACGCTGGCCATCGGCGGCGCGGTCCCCTTCATACACGCCCTGGGTGTGGGGCAGCGGATACGAGTTGAAGAACTCGGTGGACGGGCCGAGCGCGGTCGGCGTGGTACGTGCCTTGCGCTCACCGATATCCAGATTGGAGTGCACGTCCGGTTCGTCGGCGTCCATCCACCAGGCATCGAAGCCCTTGCTGTTCAACTTCTCGTTGATCTGGCGCCAGTAGATCTGCTGCGCCTTGGCCGCATACGGATCATAGAACGAGTTCTTGTAGCCCTTGCCGATCCAGTCCAGCTCGCCCACCTCGACGTTGCGCTGGTACATGAAGCCGGCCGCGTCCAGTTCCTTGTAGTTGGCCGTGGTCGGGTAGAACTTCGGCCACACCGAAATCATGACCTGCGCGTGCTGGTCATGGATGTGCTTGACCATGCCATCCGGATCGGGGAAGTGGGTGGAATCGAAGTCGTGCGAGCCCCAGGCATCCTCCGGCCAGTACGACCAGTCCAGTACGATGTTGTCGATCGGCAGCTTGCGGCGGCGGTACTCGTCCAGCACGCCGAGGAGTTCATCCTGGCTCTTGTAACGCTCGCGGCTCTGCCAGAAGCCGTACGCCCACTTGGGCAGCATCACGGCCTTGCCGGTGAGTTCGCGATAGCCGGCGATCACCTGATCGGCGTTGCCGCCGGCGACCACGTAGTAGTCGACCATCTGCCCGGCTTCGGACCACAGCGAGAGATCGGCCGCTTCGGCCTGCGGCAGCGGATCACGGTGCAGCAGCGCGATGTAGCTGGGGTCGATCAGGTCCCACTCGACCTTGATCTGGTGGCGGGTGCCGGGCGTGAGTTCGAGCGCGAACTCGTGATGCCACGGGTTCCAGTTCTGGCGCCAGCGATCGATCACCAGCTTGCCGTCCACATACAGCTTGATGTATTCGCTGCCGTACAGGGAGAAGGTATGGTGACCGGCGGTCTTCGCCTCGATCGCGCCGTCCCAGACCACCTGCGAGCGCCCACCCTCAGCCGTGTTTCTGCCCTTGGCCGGGAACGCGGTGAGGTCCTTGATGTACTGGTAGTTCACTTCCGGCTCGCGGCGCTCGACGCGGGTCTTGCCATCAACGATGTATCGGGCGGTCAAGGCGCCGGCCTTGCCCTTGGCATCGAACACCTGAAGGGACGACTGCAGCGGCTGCAGCCCACGCGGGTCACCCAGCCGGGTGATCGCATTGTTGTCCCAGAGCAGACCGTAATTGCGGCTGGAGACGATGAACGGCACCGCCATGTCGATGTTGCCTTGGAGCAGCTCGACGTCGCGCCCCTTCTGGTTCATCCAGCCCTGCTGGTGCTGGCCGAACCCGTAGATCGCCTCATCGCTGGGTGACTCGAAGCGCTGGCGCACGCTGTAGTACGCCTTGCCTTCCACGCTGAGCGGGCTGAAGCTGCGGCCACCGGCGCGCTCGGCCAGCAGCGGCTTGCCTTCGGCATCGCGGAAGCTGACATGGCCATCGGCTTCGGAGATCTCCGCGCTGATGCCGGCGGCAACCAGGCGCACGTTGCCGCCGCCCTGCTCCACCGTGAAGCGCGGCTTCCCCTTCACGGGGACACGCATCAGGCTGGGGGTGCGCTTGAAGTCGCCGTCCGGATCGGCGCTGACCCGCACGATGTTGTCGTCCACCAGTTCCAGCCGGACCTGGGCCGCGCCGGCCTGGGCCGGCACCACCACCACACCGTTGTCCAGCACGCGATGGCTCTGGGCCATCGCCGGTGACGCCAGCAATGCCAGCAGCGGCACGCTCAGTACGCTCATGTAACGCATTCAGTGCTCCCTTCTCATTCGTTGCGCGGGTGCGGGCACCCCCGGTTCAATACGTCGCCAGCGTGACCTTGAGCAGCTGCGGCGCAGTGGTGAAGTTCAAGCCGTAATCGGTCTGGTCGCCGTTCCAGTTGCGCTGGAACTGCCACTGGCCATCCTTGTAGAACCCCTCCTCGACACGATCGAGCACCATGTTCGCGGTGGCCTCTCCGGCCGGGTGCAGGGTGACCCGCGCGTGCTGGGCGGTGATCAGGAATTCGTCCGGGCCGAGTTCGGCGATCAGCGCACTGCCGATCGGCTCGGGATTGCCCGGCGGCTGGCCCTGGAACCAGAACTGCGGCACGCCATAGGTGACGGTGGCGCGCCAGCGCGCATTGAGCGGTACGTCCTGCACCGCCTGGCCGGCTTCTTCGGCCACGCCATGCAGCTTGCCTTCGGCCGAGGCCTTGGCGAACTGGCGCATGCCCAGGCTGACCAGCTGGAAGCCCGTGGCGAACGGCGCCAGTGTTGCCTCGTCCACCGTCTTCGCGCCCAGCGGATAGTTGCTGTAGTGGCTGAAATCGATGCCGAACGTGGACCAGCCGATGCCGTCATGGCCCAGCGTCGGGAACAGGTAGCGTGCATACGGTGGCGCGTTGCCGGTCTCGGCGACGAACAGCGCGTTGTCCGGCCGCGCATAGCGCTCCAGCACCGTGGTGTACATGCGGTACTCGGGCATGTAGATGTCCGGGGCCAGGAAATCGATATGGGGCCCGGCGGCCTTCCACACATCGAGCACGTTGTCGGTCGGGCCACCACTGGCGTACTGGCCCGGCTGCCCGGGGTTGAACGGCCCGCGCAGCGCGCCGTTGACGTACATCGGCAACGGATACACCGCCTTGCCCGCTTCGGTGACCTGGTCGATGAAGCGCCCGATCGACCAGGCATGGAAGAATTCGTCGGCGTCCGCGCCGAATACCTGGGCCCAGGTACCGGCCGGTTTGCCGAGCTTGCGCAGCAGCTCGGCCGGCACCGGGCCGTCGAACAGTTGCTGCGCCATCGGCGAGAAATCGCGGACGCTGCCATAGGTGCCCGGCTCGTTCTCCGGCTGCACCATGATCACCGTGCGCTGTGGATCGGCCGCCTTGAGATGCTGCATGAAGGCAACGAAGGCCCTGCGATCCGCCTCCAGCGTGGCCGGGGCGTGCGGCGACAGCGAACCGATGCTGCGCCCGTCGCGGGTGATCACGCGGGGGAAGCGGGTGTTATCGGTCTTCACCCAGCGCGGTGCGTAGGCCGGGCCGTTGTTCTTCCAGGTGGCAAACCACAGCAGTACCAAGCGCACGTCATGTTCACGCGCCTGCTCCAGCAGCGTATCGACGAAGGTGAAATCGAACTTGCCTTCCTCCGGCTCGATCTGTTCCCAGGCGATCGGCACCTGCACCGTATTTGCACCGATGATCTTCACCGCCGGCCACACTGCCTCCAGCGCTGCGGCGTAGTTGCTGGAGTTGTTGACCTGCGCGCCCAGCACCAGGAAGGGCTCACCATCGACCAGCAGCGCATGCCTGCCATCCTTGCTGGTGAACTGCGGGATCGGCGCCTGCCTGGCGTCATCGTTCGTCGCCGGTTTGCCTGTCGCGGAAGGCTGTGCAGCCGTGGCGCCATCGGCCGGTGTCGGCGTCGGTGCCTGCTCACAGGCGGCCAGCAGACAAAACAAGGCGGCCGGCAGCAGCAGGCGGCGCGGGAACAGCGGAAGCGGGTATGTGGTCGGAGACATGCACGGGGTCCTTGTGGTCACCAGGTATCGCTGCGGAACGGCGACGCCGGCAGCTGTTGCGAATTGATCAGGTTGGCGTCGGCGGGGTTCTCCCGCCAGGCATAGCGCACTGCCACCGGCGTGGCGACCGCCTCGCTGTGGACAATCACGCGATCACCATCGATTCGCGCCTGTGCAGGGTGGAACCGGCGGTCGGCACCGGCCACGGTGAAACCCTGTACCTGCATCCCACCGCCGCGCACCGCCAGCACACTGCCCATCGGATCGAAGGTGATGACGGCCTGGCCGCGATCGAAGCGGACGTCGCGCTGCACCGGACCGCTGTACGTCAGCGTTTCGCCATACGCCGCGTGCCGGGCGGCCAGCGCCAGGCGTGCGCCGACATCGCGCTTGTTGCGCGGATGGATATCCGTCGCATTGCCCAGGTCGATGCTCACCACCTGCGCGGTATGCGGCAGCGACAGCGCCGCCGACTGCGACTCGCGCAGCAACGCCCACGGGCTCTGCTCACCGTGATCGGCGCCCGCGCCGAAGCTGGCCAGCTGCACCCAGACAAACGGCAGCGCCGGTGCGTTCCAGTCCTGCCGCCACTGCTGGATCAAGGCCTTGAACTGATCCCGATAGGCCAGCGCTCCGGCATCGGTGGCATTGCTCTCGCCCTGGTACCAGATCACCCCCTTGATCGGGAATGGCGGCAACGGGTGGATCATGCGGTTGTACAGCAGCGTCGGGGTCTGGTTCTTGTCATCGTCCAGGGCGACCGTCACCTTGCCGGGACGGAAACGCCAGCCTTGCAGCGGCACCTGGCTGCCATCGGCCAGGCGCACGAACAGTTCGGACGGCTCACCGTGGATACCACCGCCACCGCCCAGGTCCTCGACCCGCACCGCAACCACGTTGCGGCCGGCCTGCAGTTGGCCGGCGGGCAGCGGATACACACGCGGTGTGTTCCAGGCCATCGTCGTCGCGCCGACCTGCACGCCATTGACGAAGGTGCGGTCCGCGTCATCGATCCGTCCGACTCCAAGGGTGCCGGCCTGCGCAGCCTGTGCCGCGCTCAAGGTGAACTCGGCACGGTACCAGCCGATCCCGTCCATGCCGGCATAGCCGCCGGTTTCCCATAGCCCCGGGAGCGTGGCGGCTTCCCAGTCGCGGTCGTCGAACCGGGCTGCGGCCCACTGCGGCTGCTCGTCAAAGGTGTGCCACTGCGCAAGGCGTTGGCGCACCTTGGCCAGGGTGCGTGCATCCGTCTCGCGTTGCGCCTGCATGCGCGTGGCCAGCGCGCCTGCATCAATGTCCTGCAGCGCGGCGGGCATCCAGGCTTCGATGGTGCTGCCGCCCCAGCTGCTGTCGATGATGCCGATCGGCACCCCGGCGTGCTGCCGCAGCTCGCGCGCGAAGTAGTACGCGACCGCGGAGAAGCTCCCCGCGTTGGCGGGGGACGCCGGCAGCCAGCGGCCACCGGCCAGTGTGGTTTCCGGCTGCCCGGACCAGGATTTGGGAATCTTGAAATGACGCAGCTGCGCGTCGCTCGCAGCGGCGACGGCCGCCGCCGCGTCCTGCGTATCGTGCAGCGGCCATTCCATGTTGGACTGACCGCTGGCCAGCCAGACATCGCCGAACAGGACATCGCGCACCTGCAGCGCGCGCCCGTCGCCCGTGATCTCCAGCTGGAATGGGCCACCGGCCGCGTGCGGCGGCAGCACGACCTTCCAGCTACCGTCCGTACCGACCGTGGTACTGGCACGTTCGCCGTCGATGCCGACCTGCAGGCGTGCGCCGGGCGTGGCCGTACCCCACACCGGCAGCGGCTGGTCACGCTGCAGCACCATGCCGTCGGCGAACATCCGCGGCAGGACCGGCTCGGCCTGCACGGCGGCGGTGACCATCCACAGCGATACCGCCAGCGCACACGCTCGTTTCATTGTGGATCTCCATAGACGATGCCGCGCCCACCGGTGGCGAAGTAGACGCGCCCATGCAGGCGCGGATCCCCGGTGACGCGTTGAATCTGCCCGAACTGGTGCGCGGCGTCATCGATGCGCAGCCACCGGGCACCGCCGTCATCGGAACGGAAGAGCCCATGGACGCCCTCGACGGTGCCCGCAACGAACACGCTGGCAACGTCACGACCCGGGGCACCCTTGCCGACGCCGAGGCTGTGAACCGCATCCACCCCCGCCACGCGCTGCAGATCACCAGCGCGCCAGCGCAGCAGCCCCTGCGGACCGGCACCGACATACACCAGCCCACCTTGCTGTGGATCGGCGCGCAGCTCGGCCGTCAGCACCGGGGCCGGCGCCAGGCGTACGCGGTCGGCGACGAACGAGGCGCCACCATCGTCGCTGCGCAGCAACGCGCCGCTGGCGGCGTCGTACCCATACCAGTGCGCAGGCGAGCGGGTGTCCGCGACCACCACGGCAGTGTTGGGCAGGCCGCGCACGGCCTGCCAATGCCGGCCGTGGTCATCGGTGTACCAATGGCTGCCGCGCAACGTGTGCCACAGCACCCGGCCGCCATCGCTGCCGATGCGGATGCGGCCCGCGCCCTCGCCGTCCGGCGGTTCGCTGACGAACGCCTGCCACGTACGCCCACCATCGTTCGACCAGGCCGCACGGACCTCGTCATGCAGGCGATGGCGCACGGTGCCGCTGCGCACCACGTGGGAAGGTGACTGCGCGGCAGCGTCGATGCTCTCGCTGTTGGTCAGGCGCGGACCGGCGTACTGCAATGGCGACACGGTCAGGTCATCGTGGCGGAAGCCATCGATGTCGCCCAGCGCGCTCAGCAGGTGCGCGCCCTGCCCCGGGCTGACCAGGTCCAGCGGGACCGTTTCTTCCAACCCATCATTCTGGAACCACCACTGCACGGGCTGGCCGTGATCGGCCGCGCGGACATCGCGGCTCGCCCATAGGCCGTAGCCGGTGACGAACAGCACCCGGCGCGAATCGAACGGATCGATCTGCACATCGGCGATCCAGTGCGGGGAGGCGTGCGCGGTCCATGGCGCATTGCCGTGGTCGAACCTCGCGCCCGCGATGACCGGGGTCCAGCTGCGACCGCCATCGGTACTGCGGAAGATATCGTCGTGCGGCCCGAAACGGTTGAAGGTGCTGGCCATCACCACGTCCGGGTTGCCGGCCTCCACAGCGACCGCGCCCCAGCCGAAGCCATCGCCCTGGGTGTCGCTGGATTGCGGCACCGGGCTGATGTCCTGCCACCGAGCCTGCTTGATGTCGAAACGCCACAGTGCCCCGTTGCCCATGCGGTCCGGGCCGGGCAGATCCGCATAGGCGATGTAGAGGCGACCGTCGCTGCCCTGCGCCATGCGGGTGGGACGCAGACCGGTCGGTTGCCCGGGCAGTGGCTGCCAGGCGCGCCCACCATCCGTGGAGCGGAAAATCGCCGGGCCCGTCGTCGTCGATACGCCAGCGTAGATCACCGGTGTAGGGCTGCCAGCGCGGCCACTGCGCGCATCGAACTGCACGAACACGATGCCGATCTGCTGCGTGCCGTTCCAGGCCGGCGCGCTGGCCTGCGCGCTGCGCGCGATCGCCGGGAAGGTCGTCACTTCCTGCCAGTGCGCACCATGGTCGTCACTGCGCCACAGGCCATTGCTGCGTGAGCCGAGCAGGAGAATGCCGCCTTGATGGGGGTCTACGGCCAGTCGCTCGCCATTGCCGCGCGAAAGCTCGTTGCCACCGAGTTTGAAGGGAAGATCGGTGCGCGCGAACGTGGCCCCCCGATCGGACGAACGCAGGATCGCGCCATTGCCCACGCGGGGGTTGGTATAGGTGCCTGCGGCCAGATAGACACGCTGCGGGTCGCGCGGGTCCACGGCCAGGCTTTCGATACCGGTGAGATTGGCATCGTCACGACCGAGCCAGTCGGTCAACGCGCTCCAGCGGCCGCTGGCCTGATCCCAACGGTAGGCACCGCCGACATCGGTGCGCGCGTACAGCAGGTCCGGTTCGGCCGGATGGAAGACCAGCCCGGTCACGAAGCCACCGCCACCGATGGCCACGTTGCGCCACTGGTAGGGCGCCGCGGTGGCGAGAACCGGAAACGCGGCCAGCAGCAGCACCAGCCACCCTGCCCGGCAGTGACGCGGGCGGACCGATGCGCGCACGGTCCAGATCAGCCAATCGGCGGGGGTCATGCACGGGCCTCCCGGTGGAGCGGCATGCGGCCCAATGGCCACACGCCTGGAACAGAAGCTGCGGTCCTCCCTGCTTCGTGCTGGGGAGGTGCCACGAAGCAGGAAGGCCCGCAGACGGTCACGCGTTACAGGCTGGCGCGCAGGGTGATGCCGTAGCGACGATCGTTGATCACGAAGTCGCGGTAGCGCGTGGTGTAGCCCAGGTAGCTTTCGTTGCGGGTATCGAGCAGGTTCATGCCGTCCAGCGACACCGACCACACCTCGTTGATGTTGAACCGCAGCGAAGCGTCCAGCTGGCCAAAGCCCTTGTTGTAGACAGGCAGGTTGCCGGTGCCGTTGCCGGCCGTGGTGATCAGCCAGTCGCTGCGCCAGTTGTAGGCCGCGCGCGCCTGGAAGCGCGGGACTTCATAGCTGAGGATGACGTTGTAGCTGTTCTTGGAGAGCCCCTCCAGCGGCACCACCAACTGGCTGCCATTGGTATCGGTGGCATTCGGGCTGGGCGCCTTGGAGTCGACATAGGTGTAGTTGGTCTGCAGGCCGAAATGGCTCATCCAGCCCGGCAGGAAATCGAAGAACTGGGTGTAGCCCACCTCCACGCCCTTGATCTTGCCGTCATCGCCATTCACCGGGCGGGTGATCTCCCAGTTCTCGCCGGCGTAGACCTCATTGAACACCGCATTGGCGATGAACCCATCGACCTTCTTGTAGAAGGCGGTGCCGTACATCATCGAGCCTTGCCCGAAGTACCACTCCAGCGAGGTATCGAACTGGGTGGCCTCCATCGGCTTGAGGTTGGGATTGCCGGCCGAACCGGTGCGCCGGGTCACGCCACCCCCGGCATCGGCCGCGCTCAGGCTCAGGTTCGGGTTGAGCTTGTCGAAGCCCGGGCGCGAAATGCCCTTGGAGGCGGCAAAGCGCAGCTGCAGCTGATCGGTGAACATCCAGCGCAGGTTGAGGCTGGGGAGCACATCGGTGTAGGACTGCTCGACATTGACCGGCAGCAGGCCACCGCCTTCGATGTCGGTCCCGGTACGCACGCCGTCGGAGGTCACCTCGGTCCGCACCACGCGCACCCCGATGTTGCCATCGAACGGGACGCCCCAGTCATCCGCACCGAAGCGAAGGACGCCGTACGCGGCGTAGGTCTTTTCGCGCTGGTTGTTGATGTTGTTCGGCGAGAATTCCAGCGGATCTGCACCGAACGCGGCCAGGGTCTGCTCGTAATTCTCCACCGCGGCATCGGAGGCACTCAGGGTCGGCCCGAAGGTGTAGCTTTTGCCGCGGAAGAAGTCGGTGATCGGGTTCGGCACCAGGCCCACGTTCGGGAAATCGGCGAACGGCGCGCCCAGCCACATGAAGCGCCAGACATTGCCCTGGTTCTCGGCCTTGCGGTCGGTGTAGCGCACGCCGGCCTTGAAGCTGCGGGCGAAGCCATCCTCGAACGCCAGGTCCATGTCCGAGCGCCACGCGAACTCGGTGCCCTTGTTGTCGTCCTTGTTGTCCAGGTGGAACTTCCAGCCGACGTAGTTGGCCGGATCGGTGAGGTATCCCTGGTTGCCGACTGCATCGGTCACCGCCAGGTACGGCAGGTCGCCACTGAGGTCGATCGTGTAGAACGGCGTGGCGTTCATGCCGGTGCCCACGATGTAGCGCGTCCCCTTGGTGGTGGCATCGACGTACTGGACATCGGTGCTCAGGGTCAGGCTCGGGCTCACCGTCCACTTCGCGCCCAGCGAGTAGTCGGTGGTGATCGACTTGCGCTGGGTCAGGCTGGTGTTGGAATCGGCCGGGGTATTCTGGAATACGCCACTGACCAGTTCGTTGCGGTCGTTGACCACGATATCGCGCGCGCCCTGCATGGCATCGCCGCCGCTGTAGGCGAAGAAGGAATAGTCCTGCCAGCGGAAATCGTAGTCCGAGCGCAGCACCTGCGCCTGCACCTCGATGTCATCGCGCGGGCGCCACTGCAGCGCCACCGCGCCGGTGCGGCGCTTGCGCTCACCCACGGTGGTATTGACGCCGGCACCATGCGGGACGAATACCTCGGTCCCTTCGAAGCCGGGCAGGTCCGTCTGCGAATACCAGGGCTCCAGCGAGATCGTGTCCTGGCGGAACGGGCTGGTCTGCTGCGAGTAGTTCACCAGCAGGCCGACTTCGCCGATACCGGTCTGCCAGCGGTCGCTGAACATGCCCGAGAACGCGGGCTTGCTGTCATCGGCCAGATCGTAATGGTTGTACTGCAGGCTGCCGGCGATTTTGCGGCCCTCGTAATCGAAGGGCAGCCGCGTACGCAGGTCGACGGTGCCACCAAGGCCACCTTCGATCATTTCCGCCGACGGATTCTTGTAGACATTGACGCCACCGAGCAGCTCGGCCGACACATCCTCGAAGCTCAGGCCGCGACCGTCATTGGCGGTGAAGATGTCACGCCCGTTGAGCTCGGTGCGCACCTGGGTCAGGCCACGGATGGCGATCGTGCTGCCCTCGCCGTAGTTGCGGGTGATCTGGATACCGGAGATGCGCTGCAGTGCCTCGGCGACATTGTTGTCGGGCAGCTTGCCGATGTCCTCGGCCACGATCGAATCCACGATCTGCTCGGCATTCTGTTTGATCTGCTGGGCACGGGTCACGCTGCTGCGGGTGCCGGTCACCTGGACGGTGTCCAGCTGGGTCGCCGCGGTGGTGTCCTGGATATCACTCTGTTGCGCCATGGCCTGGCCGGCAACCAGCATCGAAACGCAGACCGCCAGCGCGCGGCGGCGCACAGCGGTGGGGGTGCGTGCAGGCACGGACGCGCCTGTCGCCCCACGGCAACAACGTACTGACATGATGTTTCCCTCCCAGGACACATGTGCTGACGGTGGACAGCGCTGCGAAGGCGGCGCTGCCTGTAACAATCAGGTTTTAAGGTGACCCCGACACCGGTGGAACCGACCCGGGGATCATCGCGGCCACCCTCGTGAGGGGTGGTAGCTGGCGGGCAGCTTAGGCAGCGGGAGCCATTCCATGCCAATAAAATATTGGGCCGGATGTATTCCTTCGGAGAATACCATTCACGGTGCCTATACCAGCAGGGGCCCGGCCCGTGTCAGCCGCTCCCGCGGAGCCCCGGATACAGCCAGCGCGCGGTGGTACGCAGGGCCAACAGCATGCGTTCGGCGGCGGGCGGCAGCACGTGGCCGCGCCGGTAGATGATCCCGAACGATTCCATGCGGACGCCCACATCGATCGGCAGCACGGTCAGCAGCTTGGCCTGGATGTAGGGCGCCACCGATTCCACCGGCAGCGCGGCGAGCAGATCGCTGCCGCGCAGCAGGCTGGTCATCACCGGCAATGAACTGGTCTCGATGATGTTCTGCGGGATCGGCAGGCCCTGTTCCAGGAACAGCGCGTCCAGCCGCGCGCGCAGCACGCTGTCGGCCGGGGGCAGGATCCAGCCATGCCGGGCCAGATCGGCATGGTGCAGATCATCGCGGTTGGCCAGCGGATGGCCGGCACGGGCGATCACCGAATGCGGTTCATCGGCCAGCGCTTCGAAGGCCAGGTCCGCCGCACCCTCCGGCCCGAGGATCCGGCCGATCACCAGGTCCAGCTGGCCGTCCAGCAGACGGGCCACCAGGGGCCGGCTGTAGTCCATCTCGACCCGGATCAGGATGTCCGGGAACTCGCGCTTCACCTCGGCGATCGCCTGTGGCACCAGGTTGGTGCCCGGGTTGACCACGGTGCCGATCGACACCTGGCCCCGATGCCCGCTGCGCAGCGCGGCGATCTCCTCCGTGGCCCGCCCGATCTCGGACATTGCCGAGCGTGCGCGCCGGATCAGCACGTGGCCGTACCAGGTCGGCTCCACGCCGCGGGCATGGCGCTCGAACAGTTTCACCCCGAGCATGTCTTCCATCTCCGCCAGCAGCTTGGACGCGGCCGGCTGGGTCATGGCGGCGGCCTCGGCCGCGCGCAGGACCGAACCATGTTCATGCAGGTGCAGCAACAACATCAAATGCCGGGTCTTGAGCCGGGAGGCATTTGTCCAGGGGCCAGGCGCGGTCGTCATCACACATCCGTTCTGCGTTGATCGCCGCATTGAATCACGGTATTCGACGGTGGAATAGATATCCCGAAAAATTTCATTTGATAAGAATACCTTCGCACGCAACCCTGATCGTATGGTTGCGCCGCCCCCGGCTGCCAGCCCGCCAGCGCCCCCCGCGCCCGCCGATTCCTGGAGCCTGCTTTGTCCGTCCCCGCTTTGTCGTACCGTCTGCCGTTGGCTCCCCTGGACACACTGTTCGATGAGTAAACGACTGCAGGACAAGATCGCGCTGGTGACCGGCGCGGCCAGCGGCATCGGTGCGGCCACCGCCGCGCTGTTCGCCGAGCACGGCGCCCGGGTGATCGGACTGGATCTCAATCCACCGCATGCCGTGGATGCCCGGATCGACCATCGCCTGGCCGACATCACCGATGCCGCCGCCGTGCTTGCCCTGGTAGAGGCCATCCGCGCCGAGCATGGCCGCGTGGACGTGCTGGTCAACAATGCCGGGGCCGATGTCTTCGCCGACCCACTGCAGCTGGAAGACGCACAGTGGGAACGCTGCCTGGACCTCAACCTCAAAGGCGCCTGGAACGTGTGCCGCGCAGTGCTGCCGGCGATGCTGGCGCAGCAGGCCGGTTCCATCGTCAACATCGCCTCGGTGCATGGCCACCGCATCATCCCGCACGCCTTCCCCTACCCGGTCGCCAAGCATGGGCTGATCGGGCTGAGCAAAGCGCTGGGCATCGAGTATGCGGCGCAGGGCATCCGGGTGAACTCGATTTCGCCGGGGCTGATCCTGGTGCCGCGGATCGAAGCCTGGTTCGCCAACAGCGCCGACCCGGCGGCCACGCGCCACGCACAGGAGCAGCTGCTGCCCTGCAAGCGCATCGGCGAGCCCGGCGAGGTGGCGCATACCGCGCTGTTCCTGGCCAGTGACGAAGCCCGCTTCATCAATGCCACCGACATCCTGATCGACGGTGGCCGTTCCCAGCTTTACCACGAGTAATCATGACCGCACCGACCTTCCATCTGCCGCTTGTCGCGATCCTGCGCGGCATCACCCCCGAAGACACCCTCGCTCACGTCGGCGCACTGGTGGATGCCGGCTTCGATGCGATCGAAGTCCCGCTGAACTCGCCACGCTGGGAAGACAGCATCGCCGGCGCGCAGCGCGCGTTCGGTGCACAGGCCTGGATCGGGGGCGGCACCGTGCTGCGCGAACAGCAGGTGGACGCATTGGTGGAGATCGGAGCACGCTTCATCGTCACCCCCAACACGCGGCCGGCGCTGATCCGCCACGCGGTGGATCGCGGCCTGCAGGTGATGGCCGGGTTCGCCACCGCCAGCGAGGCATTCGATGCGATCGATGCCGGTGCGCAGATGCTCAAGCTGTTCCCTGCGGCCACCTATGGCCCCGGCCACGTGCGCGCCCTGCGCTCGGTATTGCCGCGCGAGCTGCCGTTGTACGTGGTCGGCGGCGTGACCCCGGACTCCCTCGCCAGCTACCTCGCCGCCGGTGCGGTCGGTGCCGGGATCGGGGGCGATCTCTATCAACCCGCCCAGCCGCTGCAGCGTACCCGCGAGCAGGCCCAGGCGTTCCTCCAGGCCTACCGGACTACGCACGGATGAAGATCACCCGACTGGTTACCTATCACGCCGCACCGCGTTGGCTGTTCCTGAAGATCGAGACCGACGAGGGCATCGTCGGCTGGGGCGAACCGGTGATCGAAGGCCGCGCACGCACGGTGGACGCCGCCGTGCATGAGCTGTCGGCGTATCTGATCGGCAAGGACCCGGCCCGGATCAACGACCTGTGGCAGACGATGTACCGCGGCGGCTTCTACCGCGGCGGCGCGATCCTGATGAGCGCCATCGCCGGCATCGACCAGGCGCTGTGGGACATCAAGGGCAAGGCGCTCGGCGTGCCGGTCTACCAGTTGCTGGGGGGCCTGGTGCGCGATCGCATGAAGACCTACCGCTGGGTGGGCGGCGACCGGCCGGCCGATCTGGTCGAGCAGGTACATCGGTACCGCGCGCTCGGCTTTGATACGTTCAAGTTCAACGGCACTGAAGAGATGCAGCTGCTGGACAGCCCCCGCCGCGTGGATGCCGCCATCGCCAAGGTCGCCGCGCTGCGCGATGCATTCGGCGACAGCATCGACTTCGGCGTGGATTTCCATGGCCGGGTGGGCGCACCGATGGCCCGGGTCCTGCTCAAGGAACTGGAGCCATACCGGCCACTGTTCGTTGAAGAGCCGGTCCTTCCGGAGCAGGCCGAGTACTACCCGCGCCTGGCCGCAGCCACCTCGATTCCACTGGCGGCCGGTGAGCGCATGTACTCGCGCTTCGAATTCAAGCAGGTCCTCGCCAACGGCGGTCTGTCGTTGCTGCAACCGGATCTCTCGCATGCCGGTGGCCTCACCGAGTGTCTGAAGATCGCGGCGATGGCCGAAGCCTACGATGTCGCGCTCGCGCCGCACTGCCCGCTGGGCCCGGTCGCGCTCGCGGCCTGCCTGCAGTTGGATTTCGTCTCGCACAACGCGGTGCTGCAGGAACAGAGCATCGGCATCCACTACAACCAGGGCGCCGATCTGCTCGATTACGTGTTGAACAAGGACGACTTCCACTGCGACCATGGCAGCATCGCCGCCCTGCCCAAACCCGGGCTGGGCGTGGAAATCGATGAGGAGCGCCTGCGCCATGCCCATGAAAACCCGCCTGACTGGCGCAACCCGATCTGGCGCCACAGCGACGGCTCCGTTGCCGAATGGTGAGTGGCGATGAGCGTTGAGCTGGCCCCGGCCACGCTGGTGGTGGACAGCCGCTGCACCCATGGCGAAGGCGTGCTCTGGTGCGAACAGCGGCAGAGCGTGTTGTGGATCGACATCGCCGAGCGCCGGCTGTGGGAGCACCACCCCGCGCGCGGCACCCGCCGCTACTGGGTGCTGCCTGACCGCCCCGGCTGCATCGGCCTGTTCGACGACGGCACCTTGCTGGTGGCGTTGGTCAGCTCGCTGCACCGCGCAGATCTTGCCAGCGCCACCGACGACACCCTGCCCCTGCAGTGGCTTGCCGATGTGGAGCCCTACAAGCCCTATACCCGCAGCAATGATGGCCGCGCCGATCGTCACGGCAATTTCGTGTTCGGCACCATGAACGAGCACCCCGAGCGCGCTGCCGATGGCCGCTTCTACCAGTACTCCACCCGCCACGGCCTGCGCGAGCTGCCGCTGCCGGGCATCGTGATTTCCAACGCGATCAGCTTCAGCCTGGATGGCCGCACGATGTACTGGTGCGACTCGGTATCGCCGCGGATCATGGCCTGCGATTACGACCCCGAGCAGGCCAGCACCCGCAACGTGCGCGAATTCACCGCCCTGGCCGATACGGCGGCCGAACCGGATGGCTCGGCCGTCGATGCGGCCGGACGGGTCTGGAACGCGCAATGGCGCGCGCGCCAGGTCAGCTGCTATGCACCCGATGGCACTCTGCTGCAGGTCCAGCCGGTGCCGGTCAAACACCCCACCTGCGTGGCTTTCGGCGGCAATGACCTGCGTACCTTGTACGTGATCAGCTCGCGGCTGGACCACACGCCGGAGGAATTGGCCGCAAGCACGCACGCCGGCAGCCTGTTCGCCGCGCGCCAGGCGCAGCCTGGCCTGCCCGAGAGCCGGATCCGCAGATGATCGCCGTTGACTGGGGCAGCAGCAGCCTGCGCGGCTACCGGCTGGACCAGCACGGCGCCACCCTTGAGCAGCGCGCCAGTGCGCGCGGAATACTGCACTGCGATGGCAACTACGCCGACGTGCTGGCCGGGCTGGTCGATGGCTGGCCGGACAGCACGATCCTGCTCAGCGGGATGATCGGCAGCCGCAATGGCTGGATCGAGCAGGCCTATCTGCCCTGCCCGGCCGGACTGGCCGATCTCGCCGCAGCACTGCAGTTGCACCACGATGCACGGCTGCCTGGCCGTGATCTCTGGTTCGTGCCTGGCGTGGCCGTCCAGGGCGCGGGCGGGACGCCGGATGTGATGCGCGGCGAAGAAACCCAATTATTCGGCCTGGACAGCCGCGCAGGCCACGCCCATGTCTGCCTGCCTGGTACGCACAGCAAGTGGGCAACGCTGCACGATGGGGCGGTCACCGGTTTTGCGACCGCCATGACCGGCGAGGTGTTCGCGCTGCTGCGCCAGCACAGCCTGCTCGGCCGCCTGATGGACGACGGCGATGGTTTCGACGCCATCGCCTTCGCCCAAGGCGTGCAGCGCAGCGGCGATGCCGGTGGCCTGCTGCACCACCTGTTCGGCGTGCGTGCGTTGGGCCTGTTCGAGCGTCTCGCGCCTTCGGCCGCCCCCTCCTATCTCTCCGGCCTGTTGCTCGGCCATGAAATCCGCGACCTGGCCGCGCCCGGGGCCGAGGTGCACCTGGTGGGCAGTACCACGCTGACCACGCGCTATGCCCACGCGCTGAAGGTGCTCGGCAGGCCCCCCGTCGATGCGCCTGAAAGCCTTGCGGCGCGGGGCCTGTACCGTCTTGCGCGGCAGCGCGGCCTGCTCGGCTGAGCGCGCGGCCCCAGCATTCAGGCACAACCTGTTCTAGAATTGGTCGGCTTAACGCCGGATTTCCCCATGCCTTTCGTCGTCACTGAAAACTGCATCAAGTGCAAACACACCGATTGCGTGGAAGTGTGCCCCGTGGATTGCTTCCACGAAGGCCCCAACTTCCTGGTGATCGACCCGGATGAGTGCATCGACTGCACCCTGTGCGAACCGGAGTGCCCGGTCAACGCGATCTTCCCCGAAGACGACGTGCCCGCCGGGCAGGAAGTGTTCGTCGCCCTGAACGCCGAACTGGCCCAGGCCTGGCCGGTGCTCACCGTGCGCAAGGACCCGCCCGCCGACGCCGGCGAATGGGACGGCAAGCCGGACAAGCTGAAGCTGCTGGAACGCTGAGCCTTCCGGCGCTGGCGGCAACAAAAAGGGCGCCGAGGGCGCCCTTTTCGTTTCTCCGACCCGCAGCTTCGGTAGTGCCGGCCGCTGGCGCTTTTACGGAGCCAGCTTCGCCTTCAGCTCACCCAGCAGCTTGGTCGGTGCGGCGGCGGTCGCCGGCAGGCCACGCGGATCCACGGCCGACACATAGGCGCCGGCATCGACGGCCACCACGCGGACCAGGAAGTCGCTGCCTTCGAAGGCCACGTCATAGGAACCCAGCAGCTGTGCCTTGCTGGCGATCTTCACGCCTTCAACGGACTCCAGCGCGGTGCCGACCTTGGCGAACACCTCTTCCTTGGTGCCCGGCACGGTGAACCCGGCATTGTTGGCCGGTGCCTGGGTCGAGGACGGCGCCGGACGCGCAGACTGCGAGGCCAGCGTGGAGCTGGTGGCGGCGGTGGCAGCGGCCTGGCCGGCCGGGACGTTCAGATCCGGCGGCACTTCCAGCGGACGCACTTCCGGGGCCAGGGCGTAGTCGCCCTTGGCACCGCGCTTGAAGCAACCGGTGGTGCCGACGAGGGTGGCGGTAGCCAGGATCGCGAAGGACAGCACGCGGATGGCGGAAACGGATTGACGCATGGGAATCTCCTGGGTGACCACTGTGATCAGTGGTTGGATAGTGCTTCCAGCGCACCGATATCGGTGGCCAGGTGTTCGGCAGCGGCGTGGTGGGCCGCGGACAGGGGCAGCAGCGGCAGGCGCAGGCCGTCACCAATGCCGATCCGGCGCAGCAGGTCCTTCACCGGGATCGGGTTGGACTCCACGCCGCAGAATTCATGGAAGGGCTCCAGACGGGCATCCCACGACTCGGTCGCCTCGCGCTCACCGGCCGCTGCCAGGTCGCACATCCGCCGGTAGGCACCCGGCAAGGCGTTGGAACCGACCGAGATCAGGCCGTCCACGCCGGACAGGATCGAGCGCGCGGCCGTGCCGTCGTCACCACTGAGGATGGCGAAATCCGGCGAACGCAGGGCCAGCAGGCCATGCACGCGGCCGATATCGCCCACCGCTTCCTTGATGCCGACGATGTTCGGGTGGCTGGCCAGCTCGGCCACGGTCGCGGGCAGCATGTCGCAGCCGGTGCGGCCGGGCACGTTGTACAGGATGACCGGCAGGCCGCCCTGGTCGGCCACCGCGCGGTAATGCGCTATCAGGCCTTCCTGGGTGGGGCGCACGTACGGCGGGGTCACCACCAGCGCGTGCGTGGCGCCATTGGCGGCCGCCCGGCGGGTCTGCTCGATCGTTTTGGCCGTCCCGGACAGGCCGGTGCCGGCCAATACCGGGATGCGCCCGGCGACGGTTTTGACCGCACTGCGCAGCAACTGGTCGTATTCGTCGTCGGACAGGGCCGCGGCTTCACCGGTCGAACCGGCCACCACCACCCCGTGAACACCACCCTCCAGTTGCAGATGCAGCAAGCGCTGCCAACCGTCGGGATCCAATGCGCCGTTCGCCTGGAAGGGCGTCGCCAGCGCGGTGATGAGACCGGAAAGGGACAAGGACATCGTGCTCGGAAGAAAGGGGGCACCGTGCCTGCGTAAACGCCGGCCAGATGTACGTTGCATGTTACTTGCGGGTCGAAAGCGCGGGCAAGTATGCTGGACTCCGGCGAACGTGCCGTCGTCCGGCCGTTCAGACTCACCTTGCATCACCCGGAACCATCTTGACCGACACCACGCCGCGGCCTGCGCCGACCGAAAACCACCTCCTGATCAACGCCTATACGACGCATCCGGAGTCCCCCCTGCTGCCTGTGACCCGGCGTATCGCCGACAGTGGCTGCAATCTGGTCGACGCCCGCCTGGCCACGGTCGGCCGCGACGTCTCCGTCACCGCCCTGGCCACCGGCTCGTGGGACTCGGTGGCCAAGCTGGAGGCAATGCTGACCCGGCTGGAGCGTGAGGAAGGCCTGAAGCTGGTCTGGTACCGCACCGGTGCCAAGCAGGCCCAGTCCAACCTGCTGCCCTACATCGTGGAAGTGATCGCCGCCGACAAGCCGGGGATCCTGTTCCAGCTGGCCGATTTCTTCGACCGCCAGGGCATCACCATCGAAAACCTGCAGAGCACGCGTT
Source organism: Stenotrophomonas sp. AS1 (assembly GCF_048957655.1). Lineage (NCBI taxonomy): Bacteria > Pseudomonadati > Pseudomonadota > Gammaproteobacteria > Lysobacterales > Lysobacteraceae > Stenotrophomonas > Stenotrophomonas sp. AS1. The sequence continues at coordinate 740,418 of NZ_JARVXM010000001.1, forward strand.
ACCGCGCGATGCAGACCGGTGCGGAAATGTTCTCCGCGCAGGTCACGATCGGTGTGCCGGCCAACATGCACATCGCCGCGCTGCGCGATGATTTCCTCGAGTTCTGCGATCACCTCAACCTCGATGCGATCATGGACCCGATGAAGTTCTGATGTTTCGCGCGCTCGTCACGGGCGCGCGGGGTTTCATGCAGTTGTAGTAGATCTACCCCAGGATCCGGAAAGGAACCCATGAACGACGGCGACACCCTGGACAGCACCACCCTCGCACTGCCGCTGGCCTTGTCCGGCGGCGAGACCACCACCCTCGGCGATCTGGCCGGCCAGTGGCTGGTACTGTACTTCTACCCCAAGGACAGCACCCCGGGCTGCACCACCGAGGGCATCGATTTCAACGCACTGCTCCCGCAGTTCACCCAGGCCGGCGCCCGCGTGTTCGGCGTTTCCCGCGATTCGGTCAAATCCCACGACAACTTCTGCGCCAAGCAGGGCTTCGCCTTCCCGCTCATCAGCGATGGCGATGAAGCGCTGTGCACCGCGTTCGACGTGATCAAGCTGAAGAACATGTACGGTAAGCAGGTGCGCGGCATCGAGCGCAGCACCTTCCTCATTTCGCCGGACAGTCGTATCGTGCAGGCGTGGCGCAAGGTCAAAGTGGCCGGCCACGCAGACACCGTCCTTGAAGCCCTGAAGGCCGCGAAAACCCAGTGACCACCCCGGCACCCCCAATGGCCATCACCCTGCCCCGCAGGTCGTGATGGCTTGTCCCTGTTCTGCCACCAGGAATTGACGATGACCCGAGGCAAGCGCATCTACGTACTGGATACCAACGTGCTCATGCACGATCCGACCGCGCTGTTCAAGTTCGAGGAGCATGATGTCTACCTGCCGATGCAGGTGATCGAAGAGCTGGACAACGGCAAGAAGGGCACCACCGAGGCCAGCCGCAACGCGCGCCAGGTCAGCCGTTTCCTCAATGAACTGGTGCAGGCTTCGGGCCTGGAGAACCTGGCCGACGGCATTCCACTGCAGCGCCCGAACGGGCTGCAGCTGCGCGGCAAGCAGAGCGTGGGCCTGCTGCGCTTCCAGACCAGCCACTTCGACGCCGGCAAGAGCTTCGGCGCGGTCATCCCGGACAACGCCATCCTCGGCGCGATCCTGGCCCTGAAGGAGCAGGTCCCGGAGATTCCGGTGGTGTTCGTTTCCAAGGACATCAACCTGCGGATCAAGGCGGCCATTGCCGGCATCGTCTCCGAAGACTACGAAAACGACCGCGCGCTCGACGATTTCAGCCTGCTCTACACCGGTGCCACCGAGCTGCCGGAAGACTTCTGGAAGAAGCACACCGACAACCTGCGCAGCTGGAGCGACAAGGGACGCACCAGTTACGAAATCATCGCCAGCGAAGACGAGAACTGGCATCCCAACCAGTACGCCTACCTGCCGGGCGACGATGAAGTCGAACTGCGCGTGGCCAAGGTAGACGGTGAGAAGATCACGCTGTCGCTGGTCAACGATTTCCGCCACGGCAGCCACGCGGTGTGGGGCATCAGCGCGCGCAACCGCGAGCAGAACTTCGCCCTCAACGCGCTGATGGACCCGGAGATCGATTTCGTCACCCTGCTCGGCACCGCCGGTACCGGCAAGACGCTGCTCGCGCTGGCCGCCGGCCTGGCCCAGACCATGGACCAGCAGCGCTACCGCGAGATCATCATGACCCGCGCCACGGTCAGCGTCGGCGAGGACATCGGCTTCCTGCCCGGTACCGAGGAAGAAAAGATGACGCCGTGGATGGGCGCGCTGACCGACAACCTGGAAGTGCTCACGCATACCCAGGAAGGCGGCGCGTGGGGCCGTGCGGCGACCAACGACCTGATCGCCAGCCGGATCAAGATCCGCTCGCTGAACTTCATGCGTGGCCGCACGTTCCTGTCGCGTTATCTGATCCTGGATGAAGCGCAGAACCTCACTCCCAAGCAGATGAAGACCCTGATCACCCGTGCCGGCCCCGGCACCAAGATCGTCTGCCTGGGCAACGTGGAACAGATCGATACCCCGTACCTGACCGAGACCACCTCGGGCCTGACCTACGCGGTGGACCGCTTCAAGAACTGGCCGCACAGCGCGCACATCACGCTGCGCCGTGGCGAGCGTTCGCGCCTGGCCGATTACGCTTCGGAGGTGTTGTGAGCCGTTTCCTGTCCCGTGCGGTCCTGCCGCTGGCGCTTGCTGCGCTGGCGGCCGCCTGCACGCCTGCCAATACACGGCCGGGCGCCAGCGTCCCGACCGCAGTCAAGACCGGCCAGTCCTGGGTGGTGACGCGACCGGTCGTCGCCGCCCAGGTCCTGGATACCTGCTCACGCTCCAGCCCCGGCCGCGAGCCGGGGCGCGTCACCGGCTACTGGGCCCCCAGCCGCCAACAGGTCGAACAGCTGGAAGCCCAGTTGCCGTCGCTGGAGGCGCAGGTGCCCAAGGCGGCCGATTTCGATCGCCAATACGTGGGCATCGAAATGGACGGCCGCCAGCTGATCTATCTCAACGCCTTCCATCTGCCCGACGATGCCGATATCGACCCGGCGCGCGATGCGATCCGGGTCTGCGATGGCGGCGCGCAGTTCTGGGGCGCGGTATTCGATCCGGCCAGCGGCAGTTTCTCCGATGTGCAGTTCAACGGCCCGCCTGCGGGCCGTTGATCGTGCCGTGACCCCCACCACACGCGCCGGATGAGCATCCGGCTGCCCACCTGGGTCTGGATCGGCGCGATCGCGCTGTCCTGCGTGGCCGGAATGGTCAACGTGGTCGGCTTCCTCGGCTTCGAGCACCAGGCGGTCAGCCACATGACCGGCACCACCAGCCAGCTCGGCATGGCGCTGGCCCAGCGCGACTGGCGCGTGGTCGGGCATCTGTGGGGACTGCTGATCGCCTTCTGCGTGGGTGCCACGCTCAGCGGCGTGATCATCCAGGACAGCGGCCTGCAGCTGGGCCGCCGCTATGGCGTGGTGCTGGCGCTGGAATCGCTGTTGCTGCTGATCGCGATCCCCTTGTTCAAACAGCAGCAGATCTGGGGCGCGCTCGCGGCGGCGATGGCCTGCGGCCTGCAGAACGCGATGGCGACCACGTTCAGCGGGGCGGTGGTGCGCACCACCCATCTCAGCGGCATGTTCACCGACCTGGGCATCGGCCTGGGTCACCTGCTGCGCGGCCTGCCACTGCCGATCCGGCGGCTGACCCTGAGCGGCCTGATCGTCAGCGGTTTCCTGGCCGGCGGCGTGATCGGCGCCGGGTTGTTCCTGCGCTTCGGTTACGACGCGCTGCTGGCGCCTGCCCTGCTGACCGGCGGCACCGGGCTGGGCTACGTGCTGTACCGGCAGTGGGCGCTGCTGCGGGCGCGCTGACGGCGCGGCAGCAATACGGCGGCAAACATTGCACAATCGAGGCATGACGCCTTCCAGCCCCGTTTCCGCCCTGACCATCGCCGGCTCCGATTCCGGCGGTGGCGCAGGCATCCAGGCCGACCTGAAGGCCTTCGCCGCCCATCGCGTACATGGCCTTTCGGCGATTGCCGCGCTGACCGCACAGAACACCCGCGGCGTCACCGCCGTGCACGTGCCGCCACTGGAGTTCCTGCAGGCGCAGATCGACGCCTGCTTCGCCGATTTCGATATCCATGCAGTGAAGCTGGGCATGCTCGCCAATGCCGAGGTGATCGGCCTGGTGGCCGATGCGCTGGAAAAGCACCGCCCGCCGCACGTCGTGCTGGATCCAGTGATGGTCGCCACCAGCGGTGCCAAACTGCTTGAAGACGCCGCCCTGGAGGCGATGCGCACGCGCCTGGTTCCACTGGCCACGCTGCTCACGCCCAACACGCCGGAAGCCGAGCTGCTGCTCGGCCGCCGCATCGTCACCGCCGAAGACGCCGAAGATGCCGCCGACGCGCTGCTCGAGCTGGGTGCCGGCGCGGTACTGCTCAAGGGCGGCCATCTGGATGAAGGCAGCCGCGTGATCGATCGCTACTTCGACGGCGTCACCCGCGACGAGTTCATCCACGCCCGGTTGCCGGTGGATGCGCACGGCACCGGCTGCACGTTGGCCTCGGCGATCGCCGCGCAGCTGTGCCAGGGGTTGTCGTTGCCGAACGCCTGCGAAGCGGCCATCGACTACGTCGCGCGGGGGCTGCAGAGCGGTTACTACCCGGGCCGCAGCGAGGTGCTGGTGATCGACCACTTCGGCGCGGCACGCCCGGCATGATCGACGCCTCCCCCCTGCCCGTGCAGACCGGCGATGGCCATCGCTTCGAACTGCTGGCACGCGTGCCGACGCAGCCACGCGCACGCCTGCTGTGGTTGCCGGCGCTGGGCGTGGCCGCGCGCCACTACCTGCCCTACGCCGATGCGCTCGCGGCGCGTGGCATCGCGGTGTACCTGCATGAGTGGCGCGGCAACGGCAGCAGCAGCCTGCGGCCGTCGCGCACGCAGGATTGGGGGTATCGCGAGATCCTCGAACACGACCTGCCGGCCAGCCTGGCCCAGATGCCCGAAGACGCGGTAACGCCCCTGATCATCGGCGGCCACAGCCTCGGCGGTCAGCTGGCCTGCTGCTTCGCCGGGTTGCACCCGCAGCGCTTCGCACGGGTGTGGCTGGTCGCCAGCGGCACGCCGTACTGGCGCACCTTCCCCGCCCCGCGTGGCTGGGCGCTGCCGCTGGTGTACCGCTTCCTGCCCTGGCTGGCCCAGCGCCAAGGGGTCCTGCACGGCAAGAAGCTCGGCTTCGGCGGCACGGAAGCGCGCGGCCTGATCCGCGACTGGTCACGCGTGGGCCTCAACAACCACTATGCGGCGGTGGGCATGGCGACCGATCTGGAGGCCGGCATGCGCACCCTGCAGGGCCAGGCCACTGCCGTGGTGATGGATCACGACTGGCTGGCCCCGCCTTCCTCGATGCAGGCCCTGCTGGCCAAGATGCCCGGCATGCGTGCGCAGCTCAGCGTGTTGAGTGCGCAGGCGCTGGGCATGCGTGCCGATCACTTCGCCTGGATGAAAACGCCGGAAGCCGTGGTGGAGCGCCTTTTTCATTCATTTGAATGAAGACCTTCACAAAAACCGTTGACGAATGCGACGCCGATCCGCATAATTCCGCTCCTGTTGACGCGCCCGTAGCTCAGTTGGATAGAGTACCTGGCTACGAACCAGGCGGTCGGGAGTTCGAATCTCTCCGGGCGCACCATCAACAGGGTATCGATTTCGCCGTCGGTATCAGTAATGAAAATTCGATGTAAATGCGCCCGTAGCTCAGTTGGATAGAGTACCTGGCTACGAACCAGGCGGTCGGGAGTTCGAATCTCTCCGGGCGCACCA